>NC_011566.1:4152500-4774488 GCF_000014885.1 Shewanella piezotolerans WP3 | reverse complement strand
TGTTTGTGTCAGGCGTGTATAAAGAAATTAAAGGAGCAAGAGGAGCGTCAACTTTATAAACAAGTTGATTAGACGTTCAGGCGAATCCCTCCGCTAAGACAGTGAGATACAAAAAAAGGAACCAGAAAGGTTCCTTTTTCATTTTATAAAACGCTAAGCTTTAACAAGCTAGCGTTTAATATTACTCAGCGTCTTTAGCTGGACCTTTACGGTGCGGCTTTCTGTCACCTGAAGGGCGACGGTCGCCAGAAGGTTTGCGAGGACGACGTGGAGGACGGCTATCGCCACCTGAAGTGTTCTCGAACTTCTCACCCGCTGCTTCGCGAATGTTTAATGGGCGGCCACATACGCGTACTTTCTTAAGGTGCGCTAATACGTCTTTTGGCATACCATCAGGCAAATCGATTGCTGTGACTTGATCAAATAACTGGATTTGGCCAATGTAACGACTGTCGATGTTTGCTTCGTTTGCTACAGCACCAACGATATTACCAACGCCAACACCATTATCACGACCTACGTCGATGATGTAACGGCACATTTTAACGTCTGGATTATCCTTAAGTGAATCTGCTGAACCAATGTTTGCTGGCGTAGGGCGAGATTCACGACGAGGACGGTCACCACGGTCACGGGAATTGCGATCATTACGGTCACGCGAGTTACGGTCATCACGGTTGTCGCGCTGACGTTCGTTCATTGACGGTAATTGTAGTGGACGATCTTTCTGAACTTGTTGAAGTAAAGCTGCAGCAAGTACATCTGTATCAACTTCTAGCTCCTGACATAGTTTTGCAACTGCGCCTTTCATGAAGTCTAAAGAGTCTTTAGCGATTACTTCACCAATTTGCTCACCTAAACGAGACAGACGACGTTCAGTCACTGTTTCTGGACTAGGAATATCCATTGGTGAGATGCGGCTCTTCGTTGCACGTTCGATGGTGCGCAACATACGCATTTCTCTATGTGTAACGAAAAGAATCGCCATACCAGTACGGCCAGCACGGCCAGTACGGCCAATACGGTGAACATAAGCTTCAGTATCATATGGAATATCGTAGTTAACTACGTGTCCGATACGCTCAACATCCAGACCACGTGCAGCAACATCAGTCGCGATGATGATGTCTAGCTTGCCACGCTTAAGTTGGTCAACAGCACGTTCACGGGCTTGTTGGTTCATGTCACCATGTAATGGTGATGAAGCGTAGCCACGTGCTTCTAGCTTTTCAGCTAGCTCAACACAACTGTTACGAGTACGAACGAAGATAATAATACCTTCAGTCTTCTCTACTTCTAGAACGCGAACTAATGCTTCTAGCTTGTTGTGCTGTGATACTTGTACAAAGCGTTGTTCAATCGTCTCTACAGTGGTTGTTGTAGCAGCGATTTTAACGTGTACAGGCTCTGATAAATATTTGTTAGCAACACGCTTAATCTGCTCAGGCATAGTCGCTGAGAATAATGCCAATTGACGTTGCTTAGGTGTGTGCTCAAGGATCCATTCGATATCATCGATGAAGCCCATTTTTAGCATCTCATCAGCTTCATCAAGTACCATTGCTTTTAGTGACTCTAATTTAAGAGTGCCACGACGCATATGGTCCATAACTCGACCTGGAGTACCTACAATTATTTGAGGGCCACGACGCAAAGCATTCAGTTGTTGATGCATGCTTTGTCCACCGTAAATAGGTAGAACGTGTAGACCTTTCATGAATTTTGCGTAGCTGCCAAATGCTTCAGCTACCTGAACAGCAAGTTCACGTGTTGGTGCAAGTACTAAAATTTGTGGGGAATTTGTATTCGGGTCAATGCTGTTTAGTAGAGGCAGTGCAAACGCACCTGTTTTACCTGTACCTGTTTGAGCTTGACCTAAAATATCTTTTCCAGCCATGAGAGGATCGATACTCGCAGCTTGGATTGGAGTTGGTTTTTCGTAACCGAGCTCATCAAGAGCACGCAACAAAGGCTCGGCAAGACCGAGTTCGCGGAAAGTTTTTTCACTGGATGACATGGGTTGTAGCCTTGTGGAATAGCAGAGTGCAATAAAGCACTTATGTTTATAGACAGAAAATCAACCCCGTGTCGACTTCCCGCACCGAAAACGTATCAGTAAGCCAGCTATTATAGCAGGGTGTAATTGGTATTACCATTTAATGATGCTATTTTTATCAATATTCATAGCAATTACTAGGCCAGTTAGCGGCTTACAGTAAAATAAAAATCAATGAAAGTGGCCTTTATGGGCCGTTTTTTAGAAGAAAACTGTCGATAACCAACAGTTGGTAAGCAGATTCCGCTGTAGCGGCGACAAAGCTAATATCTATTTTATCTGCGATATCACTAGCTTGATGGTAATCTCTATGTGTTGGGACACCAAAGTAAAGCCAAGGGATCCCTATTTTGTGCATTGCGTAATGATCTGATGCTCGTAATAGATCCACACTGATAACACTGCCGTCGAATGATTTTGGCTGACGAGTCCTTATGCACAATTGATTTGATTGAGTCATTAATTGCTGCATTTCATCAAAAGAGTCAAATCGTCTTGCGCCCTCAATGTAGATGGCGTTGCGACGATCTGGACGGCCAATCATATCTAAATTGATTGCGAGTTCAATCTGGGGAACGTGCGGTTCACTGTGTTTGTTTGCCAATTTATCCGCAAGTGCGTAACCACCATATAGTCCAGGTTCTTCTGCATCGGTTGCTACAAAAAGTAAGTTTACTGGGCTGCCTTTTTTCTCGGCGTGCTGCGCAAGTTGCAGTAAGCCTGCCACTCCAGAAGCGTTATCATCAGCGCCATAGTATATACGAGAGCCTTTGTGACCAAGGTGGTCATAATGGGCGACTACCACACGCCATTTACTCGTTGGCGTAGTGGCTAGCAACACGCCAGCAATATTGACACCCACTCTTTCGCTAAAGGATTTAGTAAAACTAAATGGGTGTTGAAAATCACCTTGCCAAGGCTTAAGCCCAATTTGTTCAAATCGTTGGATTAGATATTGTCTTGTTAGCGCGGCTCCTTGTGAGCCACTTTTTCGACCTGCAAATTCGGTTGAGGCTAGCTTATAAATGTCACGACTAATCTGGTCTTGGTCTGCCCAGAAACTTGTGGGACTTTTTTGGCATTGGAAGGTTGAGGTACAGGCATTCAGGCTTAGAGTGATGATAGTCGCTAAGAGAATCGTTAATTTTTGCATCTAACTCTCCTTTATACCCATCCGACCTGAAAATGCAAGATTCAGTGGGAGTTTAATGGGCTTTAGTCACGGCATTGATTGCAGCTAATGGTCGCTGCCTTGGTAAAATCAATAACACAGAGTAAAGCCCATGCTTTTTATATAAGAAACGCCCATCGAAGAAGGGGTTGTGCAAGCCCACTTCGTTATAGCGGCATAACCATTTCCAGGTTAACGCGCCTAGAATTGAACTAGCACAACACCTCTGAAATGAGCATTTTCAAGTGGGATGGGCATATATCTGCAAAAAAGCCATTACAACAGTTAGTAAACCTACAGGTAATGGCTATAAATAGCGATGTTCTTACTCACTTTGTTGATTTTCCGCCGGTTTATCAATTTTAGACAACTTTAACTTGTACTCGTGGGTACCTGAAAAAAGCCGTTGTTTTGCACCGACTGTGACTTGAGATTGCGGCGCTAAGTTGCCCACATCCACTCGTGCCACAGAGCCATTTGGCAGAGATATAGTACTGCTTTGCTGGTCGCTACTAATGACTCTAGCCTCAGTAGAAGCACATTGGCCAAATAATGGGTCAACTACCACCATTATAAGTAGCCCTAGTGTTGCCACTAGGCCTGAGGCTAATAAAATATTACTACTTGTCATTGAACTGGATGATCTCTTACTTTGCTATAAGTGGCTTTAAAAAGCGTGCAGTGTGTGATTCGGTATTCTCAGCAACAACTTCAGGAGTACCAGCTACTAAAATGGTACCGCCGCCTGAACCACCTTCTGGACCCAGATCAATAATCCAATCCGCAGTTTTTATCACATCCAAGTTATGCTCAATCACCACTATGGTATTGCCATGGGATTTAAGGCGATGTAATACATCCAATAACAGTTGAATATCTGCAAAGTGCAAGCCGGTTGTGGGTTCATCCAGAATATATAATGTTTTGCCGGTATCACGTTTAGATAGCTCTTTAGCCAGCTTTACTCGCTGGGCCTCACCACCAGAAAGTGTGGTCGCACTTTGGCCTAAACGAATATAGGACAAACCAACATCCATTAGCGTTTGCAGTTTGCGGGCAACAGCTGGAATGGCATCAAAGAAAGGTCTGGCTTCTTCAACGGTCATCTGCAGCACTTCGTGAATATTCTTGCCTTTAAAGCGAACATCTAAGGTTTCGCGATTGTACCGCTGACCTTTACAACTATCACATGGCACGTATACGTCGGGCAAGAAATGCATCTCTACTTTGATCAAGCCGTCCCCCTGACAGGCTTCGCAGCGTCCACCTTTAACGTTAAATGAGAAGCGACCGGGCTGATAACCACGAGTACGAGATTCTTGAGTGGCCGCAAACAGTTCGCGAATTGGCGTGAAAATCCCTGTGTAAGTCGCTGGATTCGAGCGCGGCGTACGGCCAATGGGGCTTTGATCAATATCGACCACTTTATCGCAATGATCCATCCCGACAATACTTTTGTACGGTGAGGGTTCATCGACGGTAGCGCCATTCAACTCGATATGAGCAATCTTATAAAAGGTGTCATTGATTAATGTTGACTTACCTGAGCCGGATACACCGGTAATACAGGTAAACAGCCCTACAGGGATCTGCAGGTCAACATTTTTGAGATTGTTACCTGTTGCACCAAAAAGCTCGATGAGTTTGTTAGGGTCATACTGGGTTCGATCGGTTGAAATGTGGATCTGTTTCTCACCCGATAAATACTGGCCAGTGATAGACTCTTTACACTCAAGTAGGTCTTTCAGTGTGCCTTCACCTAAAACTTGTCCGCCATGCACGCCGGCTCCTGGACCGATATCGATGACATGATCGGCCATACGAATAGCATCTTCATCATGCTCAACCACAATAACGGTGTTGCCGAGATCGCGTAGGTGGATCAGTGTTTGTAGAAGACGTTCGTTATCACGTTGATGTAGGCCTATCGATGGTTCATCGAGTACATACATTACCCCAACGAGCCCTGCACCAATTTGGCTGGCAAGACGAATACGTTGCGCCTCACCACCGGACAAAGTGTCGGCAGAGCGTGATAAACTGAGGTAATTAAGACCAACATTAACCAAGAAGCCCAAACGGTCGCGTACCTCTTTGAGGATCTTTTCGGCGATCTGTGCACGTTGGCCAGTCAGTTCAAGCTTTTCAAAGTAATCCATGGCTTCGCCAATAGACCACTGGGTTAATACTGGTAAGTTCAACTCTTCAATAAACACGTTACGTGCTTCTTCACGTAGACGGGAGCCACCACAACTTTTACAGGACTGAGTATTGATGAACTTAGTGAGCTCTTCACGTACAGCATTAGATTCTGTTTCGCGATAGCGCCTATCCATATTGTTCAAAATCCCTTCAAAAGGGTGATTTCGAACCACGACATCGCCGCGATCATTGATATATTTGAAGGCGATGCTCTGGTTGCCTGAACCGTAAAGCACAATTTCTCTAACATCGTCGGTTAGCTGCTCGAACGGTTTTTCAATATCGAACTTATAATGTTCAGCTAATGAAGTGAGCATTTGGAAGTAATAGAAATTACGTCTATCCCAGCCTCTAATCGCGCCGCCAGCGAGTGATAGCTCTGTATTGGTGATCACTCTCTCGGGATCGAAATACTGCTGTACACCTAAACCATCACAGGTTTGACAAGCCCCAGCCGGGTTATTGAATGAAAAAATACGCGGTTCAAGTTCCGCCATCGAGTAGCCACAAACAGGGCAGGCGAAATTCGCTGAGAACACATGCTCTTCCGCTTTCACATGTCCCTCAACAGGATCCATGCTAGTGACTTTGGCTATCCCGCCTGATAGTTCAAGGGCGGTTTCAAACGATTCCGCTAAGCGCTGTTTAATATCATCGCGGACTTTAAAACGGTCAACGACCACTTCAATGGTGTGCTTAACGTGTAGATCTAGCTCTGGTGGATCGGTTAAATCGCACACTTCGCCGTCAATACGAGCACGAATATAACCTTGCGCCGATAAGCTCTCGAGTAGCTTTACGTGTTCGCCTTTACGTGCATTAACCACGGGAGCAAGCAGCATTTGGCGACTGCCTTCAGGCATTTCTAAAACTTTGTCGACCATCTGGCTGACAGTTTGCGCGGCTAATGGCTCGCCATGAGTAGGGCAGCGTGGTTCACCCACTCGGGCAAATAGCAGTCTTAAATAATCATATATTTCGGTGATAGTACCCACGGTAGAGCGTGGGTTATGCGAGGTTGATTTCTGCTCGATAGATATTGCCGGGCTCAAGCCTTCGATGTGATCAACATCGGGCTTTTCCATCAAACTTAAAAACTGACGAGCATAGGCTGAGAGTGACTCAACATAACGTCGCTGACCTTCTGCATACAAGGTATCGAATGCTAAAGATGATTTCCCCGAACCTGATAGCCCGGTAATAACAATAAGTTTGTCGCGAGGTATGGTTAGGTTGATGTTTTTAAGATTGTGGGTACGAGCGCCACGTACTTCAATATTTTCCATCTAGCGTTCAGATCTCAAAGCCGAAAAAAGTGGTTAAGTATCTCACAAATTTACCTTAGGCAATAGACAAAGTAAGCTATCAATTGTAGGAGAAATATAGCCTGTTGACAGCAAAAGTTAGCAAAACCAAGCATGCATGCGGGTTTGCCGCTAATGCTTAAAAGAGGGTTTGACTATACATCTTTTACTTTTCCTTTTGGGCTATTGAAAAACTTCGTGATAAACTGCGCGCCTTATTTAGAGTTCACTGATCAGGGCGGGGGCAATGGCCAATAACGGACTTTCGAAGACTGAGAAAAAAGTAGCGTTTTCTTTAGCCAGTGTATTTGGGTTGCGCATGATGGGTCTGTTTATGATCATGCCTGTCTTCGCACTTTACGGGCAGCATCTAGAAGGTTTTTCACCGTTATGGGTCGGTATAGCTATTGGTGCCTATGGCTTAACGCAAGCCATTTTACAAATCCCGATGGGGATCTTATCTGACAAATATGGTCGTAAGCCGATCATTTTAATTGGCTTACTGATCTTTGCTCTTGGCAGCTTAGTTGCTGCCAATGCAGAAACAATTTATGGCGTGGTAGCTGGACGAGCTCTGCAGGGAATGGGCGCTATTGCTGCGGCTGTGCTGGCACTCGCAGCCGACCTAACCCGCGATGAACAGCGCACCAAAGTGATGGCTATTATCGGTATGTGTATTGGCTTTTCCTTTGCCTTATCATTACTTGTCGGCCCCATCGTTGCCCAGCACTTAGGCTTATCAGGTCTGTTCTTTATGACAGCAGGCTTAGCTGTGTTAGGGATGTTGATTGTACAGCTTTTGGTACCGAATCCTATCTCACAAGCGCCTAAAGGCGATACGGTTGCAGCTCCTGAAAAACTGCGTCGGATGTTGGTTGACCCGCAATTATTTAGACTCGATGCCGGTATCTTTATTCTGCACTTAGTGCTGACCGCTGTGTTTGTGGCACTGCCTTTGGATTTAGTCGACGCCGGACTTGCCAAAGAGGAACATTGGATGCTGTATTTCCCAGCATTTATGGGCGCGTTTTTCTTAATGGTGCCGCTGATTATTATTGGGGTTAAACGTAATAATACTAAAGCGATGTTCCAAGTTGCCTTGCTCATAATGATGATGGCCTTGGGCTCAATGGCGTTATTTGCCAACAACCTTATGGTATTGAGCTTTGCAGTGGTGTTGTTCTTTACAGGCTTTAATTATCTGGAAGCGTCTTTACCAAGTTTGATTGCTAAATTCTGTCCCGTGGGCGATAAAGGCTCTGCAATGGGCGTGTACTCCACTAGCCAATTCTTAGGCGCCTTTTGTGGTGGCATACTCGGTGGTGGTGCGTATCAACTTGTTGGCGCAGAAGGCGTCTTTGCAGTTGCCTTGGTCTTAATGGGCATTTGGTTCTTGCTGACATTTGGTATGAAGAACCCTGTATTATTGAAGAGCTACACATTGGAAGCTGACGTGTCTGATAAGCAAGCAGCCAAAGCGATGGCGACTGAATTGTCTGCATTAACTGGCGTGTCTGAAGCTATCGTGGTACTCGAAGAGAAAGTGGCTTACTTAAAAGTAAATGATGATTTTGACTTGAAAGCTGCACGAGCGGTATTAGGCTCTGAAAACTCGTAAGCGTTTGAGTTGGTAGTAAAGTAAACGAAAGCAATACTGTTATTCATTATAGTAGTATTGCTTTTATGTTTAATGACAGCGGTTAAATCGACAACTGGAAACAGTAGCTAGCGTAAAACGATATAGTCAAATACTGCTAGCAAACGCTGGCTGAAATACTCTCTGCAAATTTGTTCCCCTCAGCAGCCAAAGAGGGAAGGATAAATAGGCTATGGGGCTTAGCTAAGTTGCAGCCATCATAGTTATTTCTATTTTTAATCGGTTGCCAAGTAACAATTACCACCTTATAGAATGGGGTGCTTTGCATACGCTCAGGTGATTCGGTGCCCATCAGCTATGAGATTGCTAGCTAACACCGTGCTTTTAATTTAAAAGTGTAGAATGTTAGCTATTACAATTGATTGTCTTATGGAAATACGCAGCCTGCAGAGTAAGCTGCGTATTTTATCGCTCTAATTAAGTTTGTGGACAGTTAAAAGCTTCACCAATAACAGTGCTACTATAAGTTCCTTTAGTGCTAGAAATTACAGCTCCTCGTTCATTACCGTAAGCTTCGATACCTTCATTACTATTATCGACACTTTTCTTTAGTACAATAACATTTGCACCTAGTGCTGCGGCTTGGTTCTTTACTTCGTTGCGGGCGCCTATCAGAATATCACGGTCACTAGTAAAATCTGCGGTAAACCAATTTCCTTGGGAGCCATCAACCTCACCAAGAAAGCTGCAGTTTTGTGGTTCTACATCCACTATTCTAATGGAGGCTGCATCACCATGAAGTTGATGCGCAGAGCAAGCCGTTAATGCAATTAAAGCAAATCCAATAAGTATTTTTTTCATGATCATTTCCTCAATAAAGATATAGTTTTTAATTCAAGGTATTCCTTGATAGAGGGAATGATATAACTGTTTTGTGAATGTGTTTAGTTAGTATGTATATGTAATTCGAATGGGTTTGATGAAGGGCAAAGTATATGAGGAGTTAGTTTATTAATCCAAATGAAACAGCAGCATTGCATTATTCAACAGCTACATTGCTCCTAACGTTAGCTTTCTAGGCTAACGCAAACCATTTATTAGAAAGAGTAATCGACTGAGAATCCGCCATAATCGAATACAGCATCATTGTAATATTCATCAGTATCAGTATTTTGTGCAAACTGGCCATAGAACAACGAAGTTGACCATCGTTCATTGAATTGGTACTCAACACTGCCCCATAACGAATCTGATTGGTATTCAGATAACCCTGAATACTTATAGCCAATGCTGGCGGAAATGCTCTCGGTAAACTGATAACCCCCCTCTAGAGCCAAAGAGGGGACGATGAATAGATCATCATGCTCACCGAGGTTGTCGCCATTATAGTCATCTAAGCGAATAGACTGGCCGACAACTGCTATGCCTGCGCCTATATCTGCATTCCAGCGACTGTCCGGTAGCAAGCGGAACATATAATCGGCAGCAAGCGTCCAGTTACGGTATGCAGATATGATTTCGCTACCAGTGGCATAGGTTTTACCACCAAAAATAATGTCCTCTTTTAGAGTCGCAGTATCTCTGGTTTCTAGCGGGGTAAATTCAAAGGCAAGATATTGCTGTTTATCGAGACCCCACTTTAGCATTGCTGAGGCATAGGTATTAGGCTCTGATTCTTTACTGAAGTTGTTTAGATCAAATCCATTTTGGCCCTGCTCATTGATGCTGTTCTTGTTAGTGTCGAATCCACCGATTAACAATGAGTAACGATGCATAAGCTCAGTTTGTTTCTGTCCCCAACCATTCCCTGCGTAGGATGAACCGCTAGCTTTACGACCCGCAAGACCAGGGGTATAGCTCATTGCTAAGCCTATTTGACCATCGCCAAAGCTGGGCGCAATAACCAGATCTGTTGAGTTATAAGGATCGGTAAAATACAAGCTACTCATTACCGCAATAGAGCCGCCAGCTAACACATCGTCGATATAGTGTTTGTTTGCCCATAATCGACTGCCACCCACAAATGTTGCCGCTGCGTATGCTGGGATCCCCCAAGCATTACCGTATCTATGATGAATATATGCAGCGCCAGAGAATGCGGCAGATGTATGGCCTGATGGAAAAGAGTTGTTCTCTGAGCCATCTGGTCTGAGGCGCTCATAACCAAATTTCAGCGTATGAGTAATTGCTGCTGTAGCCGCAACTCCTTTGGTTAATTGCCAAGCACCTTCATTATCTCCTATCCATAAACTGCCAATCAATGCGCCAGCGGGAAGAGCGATTTGAACCACGTCACCAATCTCCGAGATAGTTCCGGATTGATTCTCAAAAATTTCACTCTGTGCTTGGCTTAAGTTTGGCATCGATATGAGAAAAATGGATGCTGCGATTGCGCGATTTAAACGTGAATCCTGAAAGTGCATATAAACAATCCCCAAATACAGAAGTAACCTCAGTGTATCAGTTGAACACTTGTTGAAATATTGTTTCGCTTTGTGCTGGTTTTTTGTTTGCTAAGAATGGTGTGTATAGCAAGCAGAGCTTGTATTGTTTATTTATACTTTAATGCCACAACAAAGTGCGTTATTACTAATTAATGTAGCTCATATTTTTGCGCGATGAATTGCTCTTGCTTGTTGTTAGTTGAAAATAAGGGATTATTGTTTGCATGCTGCCCAAAGGTTTAGCTAATGAGAGCAATTTTTAATGGTAATACCTTTGAAAAGTGAATTGCTATTTATGATTGAGAATTATGAACGTAGGTAAAACCTTGTAGCGACTGGGCTGCAGTTGCTTGTGTACAATTGATTAACTTTGTTTACATATTTAAAGCTATTGGCTAAGGTTGGATTCTGTCACTGATAAAAAGGCCAGTGTGTGAACTCAGCGTCAAGCAAATATCTTTACCTGTCTACTAGTATGAAACTTGCTGTTGCATCGAGCATTTTTTTATTATTACCAAGCTATCTTAATGCGATATCAATACAGTTCGAGACTTCAGTTTATGATCTTAGTTATTTGGCGACAGTTGAATTATTTGGCTTCGCATTAGCCTCGGTTATCTGCTATCTCCTGGCGAAATCTCGTTCAATTAAAATTAACGAACGCTTCGCTATGCTGGTATTAGCTGGTACTCATTTTGCGAGTGCATACTGCAGTGATATTAGCCTTTTTCTAGCGTTAAGAGCGATATCAGGCGTCGCAGCAGGGTTAATTTTAGTGCTATGTTATGAAGCCCTGTCCCATGAGGCAAATCCTGATCTTGCTTTTGGTAAGGCTATTGCTTTTCAGATGCTATATAGCGGCTTTCTGTTTCTTTGTTTACCCTATTTAATACAAGACTTTGGTGTTGATACTTTCTTTTTTCTGTTGGCAGGGTTGAGCGTATTCCTGTTGTTATTACCTAAATTCTCACCGTTACCCTCCGATTTTACAGAGGTCTATAGCCTGCCAAAAGCTGACCTATCAACTAAGCTACTGGGCTTGGCGGCGGTGTTTATGATTATCTTAACTCACTCTGGTTGTTGGTCTATGTTGAGTGTTGTGGGTGATAAGTTACAGGTATTGCCGACAGAGCAAGGTCAGGTGTTAGCGATTGGAACTATGTTTAGCTTGTTTGGTGCTGTGTTAGCGAGTTTAGCCTCTTTAAGCCGCTTTAAAAAAGCGTTAACGATAGCTGGACTATTTTCTCAAGGGGTGGTGATTGTGTTGCTGTTTACCACCGAGAGCCAACTGTTATATTTTGTTGCCGTTAGTCTATTTATGCTGTTTTGGAATTTTTTATTACCCTTGTTTATGGGCACTATTTCAGAAAGTGATCACAGCGGAGACATTATTCGTTTATCGGTGGCGGCGCAAACAACAGGAGCTGCATTAGGCCCTTATGTGTTGCTTAAGGGCTGGGTGTTGTCTGAACTGGTGATTTTTTTAGCGATTACGTTAATCTGTATCTTTCCACTGCTATCTCATCGTCGCGCGGTGAGTGTAAAGTAAGCCTGTTGAGGCAAGTTTAATTTAACCACTAAAGCTCGACGAATTGCTCTACAAACCAGCGACCAGCAGGGCCAAGAGACGGGCTCCAAACAAGCTCTATTGGCCAGCCTGGTTGCTGCTCACTATCTTCCATTTTTAACTCTACTAAGGCATTTGCTGCAAAGTGTTTTTCAGCTAAGTGGCTAGGAAAAAGAGCAAAACCAAGCCCGTTAAGTAGCATTGACTCTATCTGATAAAACTGTGAGCAATACAGTAAATTTGGACTGAGCCTGAGAGATTCGACTAAATGCTTTTCTGCAAAAAGGTTTTCAGCAGTAATGACCTGCCGATGACTTATCAAATCTTGGTAGGTTAAGCGGCTTTTTAGTTTTGCTAGCGGGTGGCTTGGTGAGGCAACGACCAGCCAATCTAGCTGATCTATAATTTGGGTATCGTAGCCGTGGCGTTGCTTTAATTGAGTTGGGGCGATGATGATATCCGCTGCATTAACATCGTCTGCGCTAAGTGCTGTAATATCCTCTACATCCATTAAGTTAATGATAAGTTCTGGAAATCTGTTGGACAGCGCTGCAATTTTTTCGACATAGGTGGGGAATAGGGTAAAGCCATACACAGCGATATTAAGTTTATCTTCTATCCCAGCTTGAAAAGCCTGTGCCCGTTTCTCCATTGCCTGTAGTCTTGGAATGACCTCTAAAGCTTGCAAATACATCGCTTTACCAACTGCGGTTAATTGTGGCGCTTTGCCCGCCACACGGTCAAATAGCACAATATTTAGGTCTATCTCCATATTTTGAATCACTTGCGCGACTGCAGAGGGGCTCACGCCCATCTCTCGGCCAGCGGCAGAGAAGGAGCCTTTATCTGCGACTAAAACTAAATAGGTTAATCGTTCAGGTGTGACTAGCATATTGGGCTCTTCGATATTGCAGTTGATTGTTGCTAGCTTAATCAATTTGCGGCCTGTTTAACACCCAGCTTGTTCGCAACGGTGGCTAAATATTGGGGCTGCTAACAATGGGGGCTCAACAAGTAGTATGTCTGTACTTTTCACTAATATTAACAGTACAGACACTGTATCTTGACGCAATGTAGATGCGTGATTAACGCTGCATTTGCGGGTAGATATCTGTATATAACCAATCTGTTTCTTTGCGAGGAAGGTGGCAACCTTGGCAATAGTTTTTGTTTTGATTGGTATTTACAGTGGGCTGTTTAGCATCAGTGAACTGCGCCCAACCCCAGCCGTCCCCCCAAATGGCTTTATTGCTGGTGTGTTGAAAGCGATTTTGAGTATCCTTTACCATAATAAATGCAATATCTTGACTCGTTTGGTGTTGCACTTGACCCGAGATCAGGCTTTTTTTCGCGGTAACCAACTTTAAGATCTTAACGATGAGTGTTCCGTCAGGCCATTTTCCAGTTTTCTGATACCACATAAGGGCGGACTTTTGCGTGTAGCTAGAGTTTATATTAAAGATCTCGCCTGATTCAGGGTTGGCAACAGTATTGCTGCCCAGGTGGACAAAGCCGTCCATTAAAAAGTCACTTGGAAAAGTGATGTTTCCCTGCTGATCAACATGCTCACTGTAAGTTTTTGACAGCTCTCCAGCTTGTATAGAGAGGGAGAGAAAAATTAGTACTGTACATATTAGGTATTTCATAACGTTACCAAGTAATTAGAGATTGATTGTTGCGCAACTGGCAACAACTTGTGCTTTGATGCTTATAGATGATGGCTTGTCTCAGCTCGGTAAATATGTAAAGGGCACTCATTTGAGTGCCCTTTGAGTTTAAGCTGAGTCTTAGCTTTACTTCGCTTGTGGGTGTGCGCCAAGAACAACACGTTTAGCTTGGGTTGCGTCAAACATGTCAAAGCTATAGTGTTCAACAGTCCAAGTGTCGTAGCGGTCAAGGTTCCACTCTTTTGCATCGCGATCTGTGTGAATAGTCCATAGTGTTGGGAAGACATCATTCACATAAGGGTCGATTTGGTCATAGCCTGCGAACACCGTTGCTGCTACTGCTTTGATAGAAGCTTTTGCTTTAGTGTTGTCGGTTACATCCCGAGCATACATATCTTCAACAACTGACTTGGCACGCAGGCGACGGTCATAGGCTCTGACTGTTGAACCTGCCTCAGCTTGTTCACCGTCAAGTACCAAGTGCACGCTAAATTCCGGATCATTACTCATGTAGGCAGAGCCATCTTCAGTGTAGGCTTTCATTTCGCCATTAATGAACTCAACCACTGCCGTGTTGCCTTGTGCATCAGCAAACTGGTAATGCACAGGAGGATATAAACATTCGCCTTCGTGCTTAGGTAGGTCACACACTTTAGTCGGCAGTACATCAACATCCTTAAGCGCACTTATCACGTCGGACACACTATCAAAGTTGTCAACAGCCCAGCTCGGTACGTTAGCGGCATCGACGTTCTTAACGTCAGCCCTGTCCGCAGCAAACTTAGTGCCCGCTGCCGTCCCTAAATAGAGAATACGTGCTTCAAGCCCTTGTTCATTCATCGCTTCGGCTACGATACCTGGCTTGAATGATTCAATTTTCATTGCAGCAAACTTAGAGTCAGTTTGCATGCCGTCAGTGGCGCTGTAAGTGTTAGTCATGCCTGCACCTGTGCCTACGACTACTGCGTCGTCATGTCCAAACCAATCCATTGTGCGAACCGTTAGGCGAGCATCGCCATTATTATATACGGCTGTGGTACATGCTTGAGCGATGCCGATAGCAGCTGTTGCAGCAATAGCGATGACAAGTAGTGATTTTTTCATGGTGTTACCTCGATGTGTTGGTTAGTGCCTCGTTGGCTTGAGTGAATTATTGCAAAAGCCTTAATGCAGGTCGATTAAGCACCTTTAAGCTTGCCTTTTAGGTTGTTGGTGGTTTAAAAATTGTGGAGACTGCAGGGTAAGAAGGGAAAATGAGCGATTGACAGAAGAAGCTGATGACAGTTTTAGTCAAGACGATGAGTTTCCAACACGGCAGGGGCTTAATAACTAGCAGAGGGAATATTACAAAAATTAAATGTAGTTATGAGCATTAATAGAGCGGGTAGAGACGCAGCTAGATAAAGGATAGGGTTGGCAGTATAACCAAGCTAAGCATTAGATTTTATAGCTTGGTTAAGAATTGAAGCTGCTGGGTAGTAAAGCTCGATTAAAAAATCCAAGCATAGCGCAGCTTGATAGTAGACTCAGTGCCAGGCACGTAACCTGCAATAGGTGCATTTTCACCGACGTAACGGGAGCGCATGCCTGAAGCGCGATTATTGACCATAAAATGTTCGTTCACTAACATGAATTTGTGACGTTTATTTTCGGTCAAATCAAAAGTTGCTGCTAGTTCCAGCTTCAGGGTGGATCCCATCGTATCTGATTTCCAATATGCATACTGTGGGTGAAATGACAGGCTAAGGCGATCACGCATTTTATAATCAAGCTTTACGTTGAGCTGTGCCCCTTGGTCATTGAAGTTGCTACCGTCTGCCAACTTGTTATCAAGTGTGGCTAGAGTCGGATTGATGCGAAAGCACAAATCACCACTGCAGTTTTTATAGGCAATGCCAGTAGCAAGTATGCTTGGTCCTGCTCCTTGCCAATCGCCTTTAATGATGTCGAGTGACAAGCCAAAATTTTCGTTCCAATATCCATAAGCCCAATTTCTAGCGACAGTGATATTGCCATGGCGATTGAATTTGGCTGCGGTGGTGTTATGCCAGTTTAATCCTGCAAAGTCGATTCCAATGCCTTGTACAATGGTTTCTAATTGCTGTACATCTTTCTTTGAGCTTGCCTGCACGGTTCTAGCTTGCTCTAGCCCGACTATGCCTACCCAAGTTGAATTGGCATTCGCAGTACTGGTGATAGTGCTGAGAAGTAGTGAACTACACAGTAGCAGTTTACTAGCTATTATTTTTCTACACATTAGTTTTCATCTATATAAGGAATAATCGGCAGATGATGATATGTTTTTTATTAATTAGCTTGTTAACACCTTTAAGTTTGTCTTCAAGCATAAAAGATGGGTGGAATTAAATTGTAGATGTGATAATAATTTTATAACTAATTGTGATGTGGTATTAATGTTTTGTTGATGTATTTGTTTTTTACATAGTAACTATCTAGCCAGTGATTATTAATAGATATACTGTGTATGGGTAACGGCTTGAATGGTCGTTTAACTCCCCATGATTTTTAATCATGAGTAGTCAGTATTATATATACCTCATTATTAAGAATGCTAAGTGACAATCTTTTCGTTACCCTCTTTTGCCTCCTCTAGTTTCAATGTTTTGGCTGACGGCGTTGCTAGCTGGGGGCACCTTTCGAGATCCTATCAGTCACCTAAGCTAGGTTGAGCGACTGGCTAATCTCTTCTAGTATGCTTCGCAATCACCAAATAATTTATCTTATTCTATGTTTAAAAATTTCTATGATTTAATACCTTAGCCTAGTCATGGGTTATTTTTAGTTTTTTATAAAGTTAATTCTCCATGGCTAAAACATATGCTTACTTAGCTAGTCCGAATAAGGAAAGTGTTAAAGGTTTTGGCTAGTAATAACGGTCACTATTTAAAGTGAGTTTTAATTAGTTTAGCTAAGTAAAGTGTTTTGATTATCCAAACAACCAAAGAAATAACATTGCCATTTATTATTTTCCTTAACAGATGAAGCCTGAACAAAAGCTGATTCACGCTGCAATTACTCTTTTTAAAGTATTCGAATTTCATATGGAACCTGACTAAATGGATTTAATTTTCTAAAGGATAATGCCCTCACTTAGCAACAAGGCGAAATAATTCGCACTGCTAATTAACTTAAAAACTAACTCCATGAGGATGAACACTATGAAAAAGTCAGCCATTGTTATAGCAACACTAATCGCACTTTCAGCAGGTACAGCAAGCGCAAATACAGAGGTCTTAAATGGCTTCACTGGTAAAGTTGAACTAGAGCACACCACTCAAGACAAGCACACCAATGTTGAAACTCAACTAGGTTACGATTTTAACTTTGGTGCAGTATCGGTTATTCCGTTCTTTGCAGCTGAAACAGCCTACTCAGGCGAGCGAAATCTAGAAGATGGTAAACGTGAAGGTTTTGATAATGGCGGCACTAGGCGGCGGTATCAAGGTTCAAACTAACTTTGATAATTTTTACGCTTATGTTGAAGGCCGTGCTATGCGCAGAGACCGCATTAAGTTAAGCATTGCTGATGACGCAGTTTTACCTATTTTGCCAGACCCAATCGTTAAAGAAACAACTTTAGCTAACGCTTCAGTCAAAGAGTACCGTGCTGAAATTGGTACTGGTTATCAGTTTGACAATGGCCTAAGTGCTGGTATTGAAGCCTCTTTCACTCAAGACCGATTTGAAGGTCTTAAAGATGAGAAGCGCGAAGTATACGCAGTTGCCGGCTACCAAGTGTCTGACAACTTCAATGTCTATGTTAAAGCTGGCCAAGCCGATACCGGTGAGCCAAAACCTGAGCCGATGAAAAAATCAAATAACGATGACTGGGAAACTAAAACGGTTATCGGCCTAACTTACAAGTTTTAAGCTGAGCTATCCCCTCAATGAAGATGCCTAACGAGTTTGAGTTAGGCATCTAGAATTGAGCGTAACCTATCTAATACAAGGTGTTTCTTGAGAATAGCTTGTATGGAAACTGATTCTAAGGAGCTTAATTACAATGGCTAAACTTGGTTCTTATAACAAACGATTTAACTTAAAGCAGCCGGTGCTTTTACCCGAATTGCCGCTTCTTAAAAAGCGAAAGTCTAAGCTGGCTAACTTTCTCTCTGTTGCGGCTCCCGCTGCAATGCTGAGTTTCATTCTTATCAATGATGCTAATGCCGCTCCGGTTTGTGGTACTGCTGACTTCGAATGTAAAGCAGCCTATGCCGCTGAGGTTGAACGCAAACTCGATGAACGTTTAGCGCTTTATAATAAGCAACAACAGCTGCAGCTAGAGAAAGAGCAAGTACAGCGCGAGCATATGAAACAGGCTCATAATCTTTGCTTTGAAGATCCGTTAACGCCAAAAGATGAAAGAGACTGCAAGCGTTGATAATGTTATTGCTGCAGATGAATTTAATGCCTGAGTGTTACCATTCGGGCTTTTTTGCTATCTAGTAGACACCAATGAGTCTCCTATTCATTGCTGCATTACTTTTGAAATATTGTAGAGCATCCGCTGTTTCACAATTTAGCTCTTACTAACGAGTGAATCTCCCATTTTGTACGCTAATCTCTTTAAAAATCGCCAGTTAGGGTTGTCGGAGATCATTAACCAGCAAAACAGCACTCGCGATAAACCTGGCTTATTTAAAAGTTGCTAAGCTTTTCGATTTGAGAGTAGCCTAAGCTGTGTTACGCTCTGTCGATTAGTACAAATTCTTAAAATTTAGCAGGAGATTTCAATGGCCAGTCGTGGTGTCAATAAAGTAATTTTGGTGGGTAACTTAGGACAAGATCCTGAGGTTCGTTACATGCCGAACGGCAATGCCGTAGCCAACATTACCGTGGCGACAAGTGAGTCTTGGAAAGATCAAAGTGGTCAGAAACAAGAGCGCACTGAATGGCACCGCGTAGTGATGTTTGGCAAGCTTGCTGAAATCACTGGTGAATACCTGCGTAAAGGCTCTCAAGTTTACCTAGAAGGTAAATTGCAAACGCGTAAGTGGAAAGACCAAAGTGGACAAGATCGTTACAGCACTGAAGTGGTTGTAGATCAAGGCGGTCAAATGCAGATGTTGGGTGGCCGTGGTCAAGGTCAAGGCGCTCCAGCTCAAGGTGGTTATCAGCAACCACAGCAGCAAGCTCCTCAACAGGGTGGTTATGCGCCTAAGCCACAGCAGTCAGCACCTCAGCAAGGTGGTTATGCACCTAAGCCTCAAGCGGCTCCAGCACAAGGTGGTTACCAGCAGCCACAACAGCAGCAACAAGCTGCACCGGCACAAGGTGGCTACCAAGCACCACAGCAGGGTGGATATGCTCCTAAGCCACAAGCAGCTCCAGCAGCTCCACAGCAGCGTCCAGCTCCTCAGCCACAGCAAAACGTGACTCCAGATTTGGATGATGGTTGGGATGACGATATCCCGTTCTAGAAGACGGTTTATTTAAGCTGCAAAGCTAATGCTCAATTCGATAAAAACCAGCCTAAGTGCTGGTTTTTTTTTGTTTAAAATTATAGTGTAATTGAGGAGCTCATAATGACTGGCTTTACCAAGGCTCGATATGATACTTATCTAAAATCGCTTGGTATTGACCGGACTCTTTTATGTTCTGTATCCCTTCTGCAAATTTACTCGCATAGTTCTGCTCAAGATCTTTATGGCTAAAACCGACAAAAAGCGGAGTTGAAATCCCCTCACTACCAGCAAATTTTATGTCGTCGTAATAATCAAATTTCTTCGCTGTATATTCAATGACATAACGGTTGCCAATGAGGATGTCAACACGCCCTTTTTGCAGTAGATTTAAGTTTGTTTTTAGTGGTGTCTCACCGGAAGCGCGAAAGCTGGTTGGGCTTTTAGCTAAGAGAGAGTTTAGTTTATCACCATAGTCGTAGCCTAAAATGCTGGCAATAGTTTTATTAGTTAGATCCACCAGTGATGAGTACTGCCAATGACTCGCAGAATGCACATAAAAGTCATTTGCATACTGGCCTAATATCAAATCAGAATCTTGCAAATTAGCCTTGCCAATATGTTCTGGTGAAACGGCTAATACCGCATGAATTTTATCTGCTTGCGCTAATCTTAATGCTCGTTGAAACGGTAGTGTTTCGAATTTAGTGCCGACACCAACTGAAGCAAAAGCATGCTGAGTCAGCTCTACAAAGTAGCCAGAGTTGTTTGTGCAGACGTAAGGACACCAAATATCGGATGCAATAACTATCTGTTCAGTTTCAGATTGAACCTGGAAGCTCAAACATAAAAGGGCAAGTAACTTTAGTTTCAAAATTGTTTGGTGGGCATTATTAGTAGGTGAATAGTTTTGCAGTGTAGCAAATATTAACTTTCAATACAGAGTCTTTCGACAGTATCTATCTCTGACTAGCAGAGACATTACGTAGGAGCAGTAACGCGATTTGTTTAGCTGACATCGTTCTGTAATGTTAGTCGAGCACCATGCGTTAATGCTTAGCACTAGATTGAAAGATTTATTCAGCAGGTTAACTTTCTGATAAATTGCTATTTGTTGTCAAACTTTGGTGTTGTTACAATTTATTGTCTAATAAAAACTTGAATAACGACGGCTTTGAACTAAATTCGATATTAGTGCAATTGAGTTTAAAAAAATTCGCTCAATTCATATGAATTATATGAACCTGGTCATTGATATTGACCCAAAAACTGTAAGAATATGGTCGAAAACCCAAGCTAAAATGATTGGGGAAACCGAAGTGAATTTGCATCTTGTTTACTTCATATTGATTAGTATGTGTTGATTTTTAAGGGCATTAGCATATATGTATGACACGTCTAAAAAATCTGTTTGGTACGGTGAGCATAGAAGCTCACGTGGTAATACAGTTATCATCTACGATAAGCAGTTTCCTGAAGCACCGGCAGGTAGAGTATATTTTTATAACACTACCCGCGACGTCATAATTGAATATGCTGAAGAGATAGTTAAACCTCATTTGCATGAGCTTAGCAATGAAGAGCTAGCTGTCGCAGAAGCTAATTATGGTGCTGCATGGGAATTGGCTCGAGAAGCATTTATGGAGAAACACTCGGGCTGGGTTGAAGCAAACAACCCGAAGGCGGCAAGTTTGGCTAAGAAGCCGAAAGCAGAACCTGAACCGATCATGGAAACTGAAGAAGACTCTGAGCTAGAGGTTGAATCAGCTGATGACGATGACTTTAATCGCGGCTGGTCAAATGACGATTTAGACGATTAGTAAAGAGTCTCTCAGAAAAAAAACAGCGCTTATGCGCTGTTTTTTATGCTTCAGAATCAAATTGGTATCGACTTATATGGTGATAAATAGCGCCAGGTTTGACTAATGCATCTCCGGCAAATGTTGGCTGATTCGGTGCGTCAGGTACCTGCTGGGGCTCAAGACAGACCGCTTGATATTGACACAAAGATTGTTGACCTTTACCGATAGTACCTTGCAAATGGTTGGCACCGTAAACCTGTACGCTGGGTTGATTGGTGTATAAGGTCATACCTCGTCCACTTTTAGCTGAACTCAAGCGGCCAAATCGCTGCAGTTGCTGGTCGCTCTGTGGCATGAGATAACAGTGATCAATTCCTGACGTTGGGATGAATTCTTCTGCGCCAATCAGTGACTGCATCAGCGTTGGCTGTCGCATATCAAGTGCACTGTTCTGAGTTGAGCTTAATGCGGTTGGTACGCCGACTTCATTCATCGAAAGGTATTGGGTTGAGTCAACTTGTAGGGCGTGTTGTAAGCTTGAATCACTGCCATCAAGGTTGAAGTAACTATGCTGGGTTAGGCTGATGGGGCAGGTTTTGTCTGTGCTTGCTAATATTTCAATATAGAGATTATTTCCCGCTAATCGATAATCAAGTTGCACAGTACATTTCCCTGGAAACCCCATATCACCATCGGGGCTCACTAAGCTTAAACGTACACCGTCTGGTAATTGACCTAAATTCCAACGCTGGCGATTAAAGCCGTCATTGCCGCCATGGAGACAATTGCTCGCCTGGTTGATGCTTAATTGATGGCTTTTTCCATCGGCGGTGAATGTGCCGTTGGCTATTCGATTAGCAAAGCGTCCTGCAATGGCGCCTAAGTGGGCATCTTGCGCTAAATAGTCACTGGCACTGTCGCACCCAAGTACGATGTTGGCCCGTTCACCATCTCTATCTGGTGTCCAAAGCGAGCGGATAATGGCGCCTAAGCTAAGCACTTCTATTGCTATGGTGCCATTATCTATTATCACCCGTTCAATTTGACCACCGCGGGGATCGTTCCAAGGGTCTTGCGGGCGAAAACGTACCATGGTTTATCCTTGTTATTAGCTAAATATTACCGTCTACTATTCTGGTGTTAACATTTTGATTTAGCGAGATGAATACGTATTCCAATGTGTATATACCCTTCCCACTTGAACATGCTCGTTTCAGAGGTGTTGTGCTAGTTCAATTCTAGGCGCATTAACGTGGAAATGGCTATTCCCTTTTAAGTTGGCGCAACAACGAAGTGGGCTTGCACAACCCCTTCTTTGATGGGCGTTTCTTATATAAAAAGCATGGGCTTTACTCTGTGTTATTGATTTTACCAAGGGAGCGACCATTAGCTGCAATCAATGCCTCGCCTACATGGCCTAGTATGTTCCTGACATGCTCAAGGCATTCCCTCATCCCTGGAGGTCAGATGTAGGTGCTTAGGTTCAGCATGGAGCAATGAACCTGTGACTAAAGCCCATTAAACTCCCACTGAATCCTGCATTTTCAGGTCGGATGGGTATATTAGCTATCTATCCTTTTTGCTCCGTCAGAGGCTGAGCATAAATAAATTGAAGCTTCTATGCCAGTTTTTTGCTGATACTGTTGCTCTACAGCTTCTACCACTGCATCGGTCAGTTCATGATCAACCAGTGCAACCACACAGCCGCCAAACCCGCCGCCAGTCATTCTTACGCCGCCTTTATCACCGATAACATCAGAGATAATATTGACCAGGTAATCAATTTCAGGGACGGTAATTTCAAAATCATCACGCATTGATAGATGGGACTCAGCCATCAAGCTGCTCAATTGAGTGATATTGCCCGATTCCAGTGCCCAGGCTGCATTCTGAGTACGACGATTTTCTGTAATGACATGTTTAGCACGTCGGTAGCAAACGTCGCTCAATTCATCTTTTACAGCTTCTAAAGCATTAAGCTCAAGATGGCGAAGAGAATCTAACTGAAAATGCTCCGCTACTTGTTCACATTGCACACGTCTTAAGTTGTATTCAGACTCCACCAAGCCGCGCTGAACATTTGAATTGATAATAATCAGGCTCAAATTATTAGGAATACTAACTGCTTCGCTATCGAGATCTAGACAATCAATCAAAAGGGCATGGTCTTGCTGCCCTAGGGCACTGATCATCTGATCCATAATGCCACAGGCGCAGCCTACGAATTGGTTTTCGCCGCGCTGTGCGAGTTGGGCAATCGCTAACGGTGATAACTTAATTTGGCTGGCGTCATTGACCGCAGTACCAAAAGCAATCTCAAGTGCCGCTGAAGAGGAGAGGCCTGCGCCTAGCGGCACATTACTGACTATGGCTAAATCAATTCCTTTGGGTGACAGACCTGCGGTCGCCATGGCTGAGCTAAAACCTTTAAGGTAGTCGGCCCACTCAGGGGCTTGTGGTGTTTGGCCTTCTTGGCCAAAGGTCCACTCTTTCATTTCGCCAGGAAAGGCGTCAGATACTGCACGAAATTGGCTATCATCACGACGTTTAATAGCAATAATAGTATTAAAGTTTATCGCCGCTGGCAGCACAAAACCATCATTATAATCAGTATGTTCGCCGATTAAATTGACTCTTCCTGGTGCAAAATAGAGCGCATCAGCTTGGGTGCCGAAGGTTTGGACAAAGAGTTTATTGGCGCGTTGAACTGGATTGGACATGGTTTGCTGTATTCCGAAAGTTGGCCATTGTAATTTAAGCGAAAGCTGTTTATTTTTTGCAACCGTTTACACTAGAGCGTGGCTAAACTTTGTAGCCGTCGATGATATTTTCTGATTTTCTAACTTACGACTTTACTTAAGCGTAAAGTCGCTTATCAATGAAAGTGGGTAAGCTATTTGGCTTAATACTCTGTCCCTGAGTTAAAATATTTACTTACACTTCATTAGCTTTATATCACGACTTTACACCATGTGTAACTGAGTTTTTCTATTGATTTTGGTAATGCACTTCAGGCTGGGCCCGTAGCAGGTGTGCTGCTTGTTCCGCCGTGAGGTCTCGCTGGCTTTCTGCCAACATCTCATAACCGACCATAAACTTCTTCACATCAGCGCTGCGAAGCAGTGGTGGATAGACGTGTCCATGCAGCTGCCATTCTGGGTGTTCACTGCCATCAAATGGTGCGCCATGCCATCCCATCGAGTAGGGGAAGCTGGTATTAAATAGATTGTCGTATCTCGTCATCAGTGACTTCATTATACTGGCTAAGGAGCCTTGCTGCTCTGCCGTGAGCTTATCCAAGTGTGCTACTGCAAAGCGCGGTAAAATTAGCGTTTCAAATGGCCAAGCTGCCCACCATGGCACTACAACAAGCCAATCATCATTACTGACGACGACTCGCTCTGCATTAGCGATCTCTTTATTTGCATAATCAAGTAGCATGTTTTCTTGATTATTTTTTAAGTAGTTTAGCTGGGTGCGAGACTCTGTAACGGCTTCATTAGGCAGCTCACTCACCGCCCATATTTGCCCATGGGGGTGCGGGTTTGAGCAACCCATGGCGGCACCCTTGTTCTCAAACACCTGTACCCAGGGGTAGTGTTCTCCAAGTTCAGCAACCTCTTTGCCAAGTCTGACGAATACCGCGGTAAGCTGTGCAATAGAAAGTTTTGGCAGGGTTTGGCTATGATCGGCAGAAAAACAGATAACTCGACTGGTTCCCGTTACGGATTGTAGCGCAAAGAGAGGATCGTTTTGCTGAGCTGGCGGCGTATCTGCAGTTAACGCTGCAAAGTCGTTAGTGAACACAAAGGGCTCTGTGTAGCTTGGGTTTTTTTCGCCACTAATTCGATTATTGCCCGGACACAGATAACACTCAGGATCGTAATCAAGGTTTGCGACTTCAGCGGTGGCTTCGCGTTGTCCTTGCCAAGGACGTTTTGCTCGGTGAGGCGAGACCAGCAGCCATTGATCGGTTAGTGGGTTGAAGCGTCGGTGAGGGTGGTCGTCACGATCAAACATCTATCAATATTCCTTTATGATGAGCTGTGAAAGGGGCTGCTTTAAGCAACCCCTTTGAGTTTAAGTATTAGCTGTAAGCGGCTTAATATCTTGCTGCGCTGCGAATACAAATCGACTGAGGAACAAGGTGACCAAGATAGTTGCCGCTAGGGTAATTGCCATCATGTGAATGAAGTGGAAAGGGCTCCAGACAAAGGTAAATACAGCGTATACTAATACCCCAAATACTAGGCCAACCTTAATCGCTTTAGCGCTGACGTTTTTAAATGCCAGTGCACAGATGAAAGCTGCTAAAACGGGCATAGAGTAAAGGCCATTAAGCTGTTGTAGTAACGAGATGATACTTTTTGATTCCGCGAATACTGGCACTAATGCAACTGAAATTAAAGTAAATACCAGTGCAACCCGAGTGCCTATTTTTTTCACATTTGCATTTGGGTTGATATAGTTTTGGTGGATGTCACAGGTATATAGCGCGGCCGCAGAGTTTAGGCATGAGTTAAATGAGCTTAATACTGCGCCAGCCATTACTGCCGCAAATGCGCCAGATATCCATGTTGGCAAGATATCGCCAACCAGCCTGCCGTAGGCCACGTCACCTACATCACCATAGAGTTTGTAAGCGACGAGCCCTGGCAGTACCACAATAATTGGGATAATAAGCTTCATCACTACCGCAGCATACAAACCTTTTTGTGCTTCTTTAACTGACTTAGCGGCAAGGGCACGTTGGGTGATCACCATGTTGGTGCCCCAGTAAAATATTTGAATGAAGATCATGCCGGTAAGCAAGGTATGCCAAGGGATATCTGATTGGTCGTTACCAACTAAGGTTAGTCTTTCAATCGGTACACCAGATAGATCCCAGTTGACGGCGTTAAGTGCAAGATAAGACACCACCACCCCCATCACTAACAAGCCGATACCGTTTAAGCTGTCTGAAATTGCGATGGCTCTCAGTCCGCCAAAAATCGCATATATGGCGCCAACGATGGCAAAGATAATCGCTAACGCTGTAACTGAAATAGACAGACCAAACATTGATTTCATAAACAATGAACCAGTGTATAGCACTACTGGCAGCAGGATGAATGCATAACCGAGCATAAACAGCACTGAGACCATGGCGCGGATCCCTTTGTCATTATATTTTCGCTCAAGCAATTCTGTTGTAGTGGTACAGTTATATTTGTAATAGATGGGGATTAACCATTTCGCGAGAATAATAAGACCGATAGCGGCGGCTATCTCCCACCAAGCGACTAGCAGAGATTGCGCACCATTCATGCCAACAATCTGCTCAGCGCTGATGTTAGTCATCATCAATGAGCCAGCGACGACGATCCAGCTTAAGCCGCCTCCAGCAAGGAAGTAATCTTTACTGTCGCTGCTATCTCTGACTATTTTTCGGCACTTGAGATAGGTGATCAGGCCGACGAGTGCTGTTAAGCCAAAAAATATGACCAACTGAATAACTTGTTCCATGTTTATCCTTTATTATTTTTCTAATGCCATATTAATAGCTAATTTTAGGCGTGGTTACTTCCTAGTTCTTAAGGTTTTGTTCTTGCTTGTTGTTGAATATCAGCTGCGGCCGCTAGCGGTTCAATGGTAAATTTAAACTCCATCGGCTCAGCTTTGATGCGATAGGGCCGGTGGACCTGTCTGCCCCAAGAGGTATCGCCGCCTACACCCATCTGTTTATGGTCAATATTCCAAGTGACAAACTTTTGAGTTGTTATTTCAGCGCCGTGATTGACGGTAACGGGCACGAGCCCCGAAGCTGAGCCTGACGCGTCTCCTTGTCTGAAGTCGATATCGGCTTGTGCAAAGGGCCAAAGGCTGGTTTGCAAAGTGGTATTGTCTGCATTGGTTTTGGCTAGTAATCCTTTACCCTTACTATCAGTAATTGCCACATACCGCACATCAGTGCGTTGGCCTGTTTCTTGTGGGCGAGAGTAACGGTGAAAGGTTTGCTCGATAGGCAGTGCAAACCAACCTAGGGGATTACCTGACTTTCTATCTGCGTAGGTTTCTTCAGGACCACGACCAAAGTAATGCATAAAGCGCTGGCTAAAAGGCAGCTGTGTTTGAAAGCCAAAGCGGGGAAGATCAGCAAGTTCTACCGTCCCAGGTTTAAACTGACTTTGTACCAGCAATTGACCTGCTGTACTGATTTGGTACCGAGTGTTAAGACTGAAATCTAAGGTCGGATGCTGTTGCTGAACCTCAATACTGTAGGGATTAATGCGTTTAATCGATAGTAGCCTCAGCTCCTTTGCAGCATCTTGCCAAGCGCCTGCCCATTCGGGCATCTGATTACCTAAATCATTATCGGTTGGTGCACGCCAGAAGTTAACCATTAGTGGTGCGGTTAGTTGGGATTGGCCTGCTTGCTTGATATCGGTGAGCCAACCTGTTTTTTTAGAGATAAGGTATTGGAGTTGCTCATTACCTAACTGCCAAAAGCTATCTTGCTGCTTTATTGCCACCGCTAAGGTATGTGGCTTATTGCTGGCGGCTTGCAAAGAAAACTGACCAAATGCGATGCGGTGATCACTAGGTAGCATAGGTTGAGGCTTATCAACTAGCACCTCGAGCAACAACTGGTATTCAAAATGGCCAGCGAACTGACTCTGATCTAGCGGCAGGATTATTTGCTTAGATAAGCCAGCTTTTACCATCGGCATCTCAATGCTGCCGACGCTAAACGGGCGACCATCCTGCTGGATTGTCCATTTTAGTTGTAAGTTTTGAGTGCTAATAAAGTCATAGCGGTTTTCAAGTTCAAAACTAGCCGAATCAGTATTGACCACAAAATTGTTGAAACGTAGTGGTTGGTAAACCTTCTTAACTTCACTTAAATGCGGGTGTGGATTACGGTCAGGATCAACCAGACCATTATTGAGAAAGTTACCGTCAGTTGGCATATCAGGGTGGTAATCTTTGCCATAAGCCCAATAGCGTTGGCCGTTAGAGTTGGTAAAGGCTAAGGATTGATCCACCCAGTCCCAGATAAAGCCGCCTTGTAGTTGCGGGTAGCGCTCTATGACATCCCAATAATCCTGTAAATTTCCCACCGAGTTCCCCATAGCGTGGGCGTATTCGATCATAATCAATGGCCGATCGTTATGGGTTTTAGCGTATTTCTCAATCCGCTCGATTGACGGGTACATAGGAGCAACGATATCAGTATAGGCATGTTGACCAGCGGGTTCGTATTGCACAGGACGACTCGGATCGCGTTGTTTAACCCAATCATATAATGCTTCAAATAAATGACCTTCTCCTGCCTCATTACCTAGCGACCAGATAATGATAGAGGGATGGTTTTTATCACGCTCAATCATGCGCTCAATACGTGCTTGATGCGCTGGTAACCAACTCATCTCGTTTCCGAGTTGAGTCTTTTCGTCAATCGCTAATGGGTGCGATTCGATATTGGCTTCATCGATAACATACAGACCATATTTGTCGGTTAAGCTCAGCCAGTAGGGGTCATTAGGGTAGTGACTTGAACGCACGGCATTGATGTTGTTCTGCTTCATTAAACGGATGTCAGTTTCCATGCTAGTCCGACTTACCACATGGCCGGTATCGGGGTCGGTTTCATGCCTATCGACACCGCGTATGGTAATGGCCTTGTTATTGACCAGTAGTTGACCTTGTTTTATCTCTACTCGGCGAAAGCCTATCTTCTGGCTACTGGCCTGCAGCAGTGTGCCATCCGCTGCTTTTAGGCTTATTAATAGCTGATATAACAATGGGGTTTCCGCACTCCAAAGGGCGGGGTTTTCGACAGATAAAGTAAGGGTTTGGTCAACATTGTTATTAAACTCAGCGACAGCTTGTTGGCCCAATTTAGCGCTAGCCCCTTGAGGAGAAAGCAGCTGGTACTCTAGGTTTAGCTCCCCAGCTTTAATAGCGGTTTTAGCATGATTGTTAAGCTTAATTTTAATCGCCATATTGGCTTTGGTGAGATTTTTATTGAGCGTATAAGTTGCGTCGATATCAGCGATACGCTGCTTCTCTGTAGCGTAAAGATATACATCACGTTCAATACCACTGACTCGCAGCATATCTTGGCTCTCGAGATAACTGGCATCACTCCAACGTATTATCTGCAGGGCTAGCAAGTTTTCACCTTGGTTAAGGTGGGGAGTAATATCAAACTCGGCCGGTGTTTTTGCCCCTTGGCTATATCCGACTTCCACACCGTTTATATGCGCGCTTAACGCTGAACGTGCCGCGCCAATATGCAGAAATACTTGCTTGTTTTGCCACTCTTTGGGTAACTCAAATTGTCGGCGGTAGCTACCTGTAGGGTTGTGATCTTCTGGAGCATTGGGCCAAGTAGTAGTGAAAGGGTAGCGTTCATCTAGATAGATGGCATGACCAAAACCTTGGGTCTCCCAGTTACCCGGTACTTGTATGCTTTGCCAGTCATCTAGCTTAGCCTGTTGTTGAGCAAAATCTTTAGGCGCCACAAATGGGTTTTTAGCGTAATGAAATTGCCAGCGCCCATTGAGATCAAGAAAGTTATTACTGGCTTGATAATCATCGACAATTGCTTTTGATAATGAAGAGTAGCCAAAAAAGCTGGCGTGGGGTGGCTGTTTATTTTGTTCAAAAACAAGGTGATCTTGCCATCGCTCCGCCTGAGCTATGGATTGAGGGCTTATTAGGCTCACTGCTAATAAGCTAATAATTTTGGCGTAACTAAGATGCACACGTGCTTGTTTTAATAAGGGGTGAAACTGTCGGGTTCGAGGTGTAGTTAGCATAGTATGTTATTTGGCATTTTTTTTATTTGCCAAATAACATACTCGATAGTGGGAATAATGTATACAATCAGTCTAAAGGTTTACTTTATAAACACAGTAAATGTTAACTGTCGCTGCGTGGATGATTCACCGCTTGTGGATGATCAGGCGTGGTGCCATTAGGGCTGAGCAACTCTTTAACGACATGATCGACAAAACCAGCACCAGCTGCCTCATAAAGGTTATATACGCTGTGTACCCCTGATTCTTGCAATGAATCAGCGTCCTCTTTGTATTGTACAATGGCACTGAGCTTGCCTTGGTAATCTAAACGCTTCAGTTGTTCAACAGCAAATAAATTACCCACGTGATGAGGCATAGCCAGTAATACCAGCTCTAGATTAGGGGCTTTGTCTAACTTCTCCCAAAAGTCGGTGTCGGAAGCATCGCCCTGCACCACATTACGGCCCTCTTGGTTGTGATAATCGACTAGATCTTGCTTATGCTCAACCCCCAGTATTTCACCTTCGTATTGCACTCTCAGTTCATCATATGCGCCAGAACCAATGCGGCCCATACCTAAGATTAGAAATCTTGGGTTACCCACATGGATCGGGCGATCTTCTGGGTGCAATGGATGCTTCTCCAATCGTTGCAGTCGATTTTGATACTTTTGATAGAGTCGATTCGATGCGATATTGAGTGGTGCTGAAAATAGAAAACTAAAACTTAAGGCCACGGCTAATATCACCATCCACTGCGGAGGTAGCCAGCCTTTTGAGGTAGCGACTGCGGCAACGATTAAACCGAATTCACTGTAATTACCTAGGCTAAATGAAGACAATAACGCTGTGCGTGAACGTAACTTAAAGTGAGTCAATAGATAGAGGAATAACACGATTTTAATCGGAACCACCAACACCAAAATTGCTGCTAAGCCTATATCTGAGAATGTTGGTAAACCATTGAGGCCAACTGTTAAGAAGAAGGCAACGAGGAACAGCTCTTTAAAGTAAAACAGCGACTTTGCTAGTTCTGAAGACTTAGGGTGTCCCGCCAGTAATATGCCGATTATCAGCGCACCTAGATCAGGTTTTAGGCCGACAATTTCAAACAACCATGCGCCCATCACCAACGCCATGACTAGCCCGAATAGCACCAGTAACTCACCGTGACCGACTCGATCAAAGGCTTTATAAATAAGTGGTTTAGCTAGCGGAAGTAGTAGTAGGCATAACGCCCAATAAGAGGGGATATCACCTTTAGAGATCGTTAAGAAGGCGACGGCAAAAATATCCTGCATAATCAAGATACCGATCGCTACGCGGCCATAGAGTGACTGCATGTCACCTTTGTCTTCTAATATCTTTACCGCAAAAATGGTACTAGAGAAGCTCAATGCAAATGCGAGTAGACCAAGTTGATTGAGTTCAAGACCGGTTAGTTGCTCTAAACCAAGCAGACCTAACAATTTTAACAGCGGTATAAAAAACAGCATAGAGCCGAGCAAGTGCAGGCTGGAGCCCGCTAAAACCTCTGCTTTAAACAAGCTGCGAATATCCAGCTTAAGACCGATGGCAAACAATAATAAGGTCACACCTAAGTTAGCTAACTGCTCCAACATTGGCAGGCTAGATTCTTCAATTCCGAATAGAAACAGTACAAATCCCGCAACAAGGTAGCCGATCAATGGGGGCAGTCCCACACGGCTAACTAGCATGCCGCAGGCTAAGGTTATAATGAGTATCGCGGGTTCCATGGTGCTCCTTGCAAAAGATATTATTAGTGAGCATTGTACAAGATGTTTGTGAATTTGAACTGAAGTTTACGGATTTATTTACAGATTGTGATAGTGGTAATCGTGGTGACAATTGCGACCTGATAGAAGGTGAGATGGCAATGTAGGCTTGCTGTCTCTGTGTCGATAACAATCAAAAAAGCCCCACCAACAGATAAACGCTAATGGGGCTTTTTACTTGATACTTCTGAGTTATACCAATTGTATTAAGTATTTGGCCAGTTCAGAGCGCCTCAGATTTTTCAATTCAAAGCGCATTGGTAAAGAAATGGTGACTCCCTTTTAAGTCAATGCAAAGGAGAAGTGGAAAGCCTGAGGGTCTCACGTAGTGCGGCTGAGGTTAAACAAATTGGCAATACGTAGACTTCGCTATGGGATTTGGATATACGACTAAATGGATTTAGGAGGTAGAGCGAAGCAGGATGCCAGAGCCGAGAATAACTATTAGCTCAAATTCCACTACTTGCCTACAGCGTTTTGAATTCCCGCTGAATGGTCAAACTTTTAATGCAATTGGTATAAATGGTCTATTTTGTTCCATACAAAATAAGACATTCCGGCCCTCCTTGGCGGTCAGATTTAGGAGGTACGAGACCAAGGATGGTCGAAGGTAGAATAATGCAGGAGCTATTATCGAGAGCGAAGCAGGGGGTCAGAGCCGAGAATATCTATTCGCTCAAATCCCACTGCTTGCCTACAGCATTTTGAATTCCGCTGAACGGTCAAACTTTTAATGCAATTGGTATTATTTTACGAGGTGATCCAGATGTTCTGCGAACGCTTTAGGACGCATAAAGCCGGTGACTCTTAAGTCATCCCTTACAGCGCCATTTTCGTCAAACATCAGCAATGTCGGTAAACCGAGCACATCGTAATGTTCTAGTAGCTCAATATCGACAGCATCATTTTTGGTGACATCAGCTTGCAGTAATACCATCTTGTTCATCCGCTCAAGGACTGCAGCATCTTTAAAGGTAATTGCTTCAAATTCTTTACAAGCGACACACCAGTCGGCATATAGATCTAACATGACTGTTTTGCCCTGTGCAGATGCCGCAGCTATTTCGCGATCGAGATCTTCAAGTGATTTAACACGCTTGAAGCTGTGATTTTGCTCACCAGTAGCTAGCGTTACACTGCTGTTTGAGACAAAGCCAAAGTGCGACATTACCGCTTGTAAGCCGTAAGAGAAGCTGCCCAATAGTGCTAACAGAAGCAGTACCGCACGGGTTGTTTGTTTCCAGTTGAACTCAGTGAGCTTGTTTTGGTGCATTAGGTAACCGACGATGCTGATCCCCCAAACCGACCAGAGTATATCTGAGATGAGTCCAGGCCAAATTCGACCTAACATCACGATAGAAACTGCAATGAGTAAGAAACCGAAGATGGTTTTGATGATATCCATCCAGCTGCCCGCTCTTGGTAAGATCTTACCACCAGAGGTGCCGATAATAAGCAACGGTAGTCCCATGCCCATGCTCAATACGTAAAGCGCTAAGAAGCCCTGCAGTAAATCGCCTGTTTGCGCAACGTAAATCAATGCTCCAGATAACGGTGCTGTGGTACAAGGCGAGGCTACAAGGCCAGAGATAACACCCATCAAGAACACACCAATGACGTTACCGCCTTTTTGGTTGTTTGATACAGTGTTCATCTTCTCCTGCCACTTAGATGGCAGTTTTAAGTCGTATAAGCCAAACATCGACAAGCTCAATACGAAGAACATTATCGCAAGTGCGATCAATACTGCAGGGTGCTGTAGATAGGCCTGATACTTCATCCCAGCAGATGCCACTACCAGGCCTACTAATGAGTAGGTGATAGCCATACCTTGTACATAAACCATCGACAAGCTAAAGGCTTTGGCGGTCGAGAGTTTCTTACCTTGGCCAACAATAATGCCCGATAGAATCGGATACATAGGGAACACACAAGGCGTTAATGCTAAGCCGATCCCTAAGCCAAAGAAGATAACTAATGTCCAAATTAAACTATCGCTAGCAAGCATTTGAGTCAGGTTATCTTGCTGAGTTATTGGCGCGTTAGGCTCATTGGTTGCTGTGGCTATCTCGTTGTTTTGTTGTAAGTCGAGTACGCCATCATTAGTGCTAACCTCGGTTAGCTCTGCCACTTTTTTGGTTGGAGGGAAGCACAGTTTGCCCTCAGCACAGCCCATAAATGTAACGTTGAGAGTGTCGCCAGCTGCCGCTTGTTTAATTGCAACGGGTATTTCTACAAATGAGTAATAAACCTCTTGTTCACCAAAGTATTCATCGGTATGAGATTTACCTTCAGGTAAGGCGATTTCTACCAGCACAGCACCGTTGGCTTCAAATTTGAGTTTATCGCGATACATGTAGTAGCCGTCGGCAATTACCCAGCTAATTTTTACTTTATCGCCCTCCTGTTTGAAGTCGAAAACAAACGCTTCATCGACAGGCATCAACTCTGGTTCACCCTTTAAAAAGGAGAATTTACTGCTATTAAAAATGCTTTCAGCTTGTACTAATGGACTAAGCATTAGTAGTGATGCTAAAAACAGAGTTATGATTTTTTTCATGGCTGTGTGGTTTCTTTTATCCAATCAAAATAGGCTGGCAATCCCTGGGTTACAGGTAGTGCTATTAGCTCGGGAACGTCATAAGGGTGCAACTGTAAAACTGCAGCCTCAATCGCGGGGTAATGCACGGTAAGGCACTTAATATGTAAACAGAATTCTGTCTCTTCACAGACTTCAGCTTGCCACTCATATACGGAGGTAATGGCTGATGAGATCTGCACACATGCCGCTAATTTCTTTTTGACAAGGGCATGAGCTAAAGATTTAGCGCTAGCTTCGTCTGGGCAAGTGGTCATTAAGAGTAAAAATTCGTTATTCATTAAACTGTGTTTGTCCGTCTGATAGCTTGTTCAATTTATATTAAGCAGATTAAAGCTGCGTTAAGGCAATTTAGTTAAGCTGATTATCACGATAGTCACTATTGTTACTTTACGTGTTTTGCAGAATGCTTGCATTAAGGCATTGCTAAAATAGTGATGCCAGTAGTTTTTGCTTACAAATGCGTATGTATTCTGCTGCTTGTGTTGATTATTGTTAGCACACAAGCCAATTGTTGGTTATGCGACTTGAAAATAGACCGACTAACCCCAATTTAGTTTTCATCGCCATAAAAAAATGTGAGGTCAGCGTGTTTTTTATTCTGTTATTAATTTTTGTATTAGTTCCTGTGATGGAGCTATCTGTATTGATCCGGGTGGGCGAAGCATTAGGCAGCTGGACAACGGTCGCTTTGGTTATATTTACCGCAGTGGTTGGCGTATCATTAGTTCGCAGCCAAGGCATTAGTACCTTGATGCAGGTTCAGCAGAAGTTGGCTCGTGGCGAAGCGCCAGGGCAAGAAATTGTTGAAGGAATGATGTTGGCGGTTGCTGGACTACTGCTGTTAATTCCAGGTTTTGTGACCGATTTTTTAGGGCTAATTCTATTAACCCCATTTACCCGCATTCCTGTGGCGGGTTACTTTTACAAGCGTATGCAGCAGAAAGCTAAAACCCATGGCGGTTTTCAAGCAGGCTTTGGCCCAGGAATGGGCGGACAAGGTAACCCCTTTGGGCAACAAGGTGGCCGGTCTCCTTTTGACGATGGTAACACCTTCGACGGTGATTTTGAGCGTAAAGATGATCCTAGTGATAAGCGCCCAGAAACACATCAAGTTGAAACTTCGCTTGATGAGGATGAAAAGGCAAAAGATGATAAATCTAATAGCAATTAGTTAAAGCCTTAACTTTGTTTTGGGTTGCGCGGATAAAAGTTATCGGGCTTGCGCTCAAGATGACTAAATTTACGGGTGTTTTTATAGGGAAGCTTCATAAAGCCTGACACCCCTTTCCCTTGTATCTTATCAACGTGACTTAAAATTCGATCTAAACAACCTCTAAACGCTGCTTGTTTTCTAGGGTTTAATAACCTTAGGTAGCTGTGGATCTTCATATGGTTTGGCAAAGCCTCAAAGATAATACAGCCGGTATGGTGGATCTGGTTTATGATCGCAAGTTCAGTCATTATCTCTTTTGGTAGCTCTAGGTTTTCCTCTGGATCGCGGCCATCTTCAAAATAGGAGTGTAGTCTTGAGCGATCTTCTAATGACGGTACATCACCAACTTCAAAAGGTAATTGTAATTCACTGCTAATCAAGAACGGTTGCTCACTATCTTCTCGTTCAATATGCAATGTATCTCTTGCATTAAAGAAACATGCTTTGAACACCCCGATACGATGAATACCACGGGCGAGCGTTACCATATTGTTGACTGCAATTGTCAAAGCTTGCTTTTGACTCTCGTTATACAGTGCTAGGTTCGAATCAATAAACACTCCGGTTTCACGCCAATGAATCGCTAAACCGCCTACGATGTCATATTGTGCTAAGCGGCCTACTGATGCGATAAAACCTTTCTCAGTATCGCCCATGCCAGCCATAAAGTTACGGTAGTATTTTTCCAGCTGTAGATCGTCCATTTTGGCAATGGGGTCATCGGCGTTGTGTTCTTTAAGAAATGATTTTCGTGAGCTATAACTAACGGTTTCGACTTCTTTGTTGCTGGCAAGCACCCAAACTGGGATTTCGGCGATAAGCGGTCCATTATCAATCTCTGGCAGGTGCATTCTGTGACTGTGAGCCATACTTTTGAGAAAGTAATCACCAGCCTGTTTTCGTTGCATTGGGTCATCGCTCAGCATGCCATCTAAGGTTTTAGCAAGCTCAATGGGTAAGCCTACACTGGTGGCGGGAATGACCTTACTGCCAAAACGACTGGCTTGCCCAGATGCCAATGCGTAAAGTGTTGCGGCTACGCCTTGCTCATCAAAACGCGGACTCGACAATGCGCCATTGAGTTGCTCTTCCCCGATAAAGTACACATCGCCCATGCGGGCATTAGTATGCTGATGGTCGCTGGACATTAAATCCATAACGTTACCATTAACTGGGTTACCATCATTGTCGCGTTGAGCAAATACTGCTGAGCCCCAATCTATTAAGGACAGGTGTTGATTTTTTACATCATAAACCAGATTCGAGGGCTTAATATCGCCATGGATCAGTGGCCGACCGTTATGTAAGTATTTGAGTATTGCTGCAAGTTGGCGCGCGATATTCATCACCATGGCAACTGGTAATGCACCGATCCGCAGACAAAGTTGTTCTAAGTCCTCGCCTGGTGCCCTTGCCATAACAAGAATGCCTTGCTTTCCAACATGCTGAAACCTAATTGCAGGGGGGACATTAGGGTGGATGACTTGAGAGAGCATAAATGCTTCCTCTTCAAGCCTGTCTTGTACGTGCTGCGGCAGTGTTAGTCGAGAGAATTTAAAGACATGGGCTTCGCCACTGGCGTTAACGCCTGCAAAGACAAACCCATAAGCCCCTTTTCCAACCATTTCAAACTCTTTATAACCTAATTTACTCAGCTGCTGCTTACATAGCCTTATCCAGGCACGATGTTTGCGGGCATCGTTAGCCGCGAGCAGGTAGATTGATTGCTCTTCTGAGATGTAAAAGTGTTGCAGTTCTTGGGTTTGCAATTATCTGTCCTCGTTAATGTTCTTATTAAATCAACATTAGCGAAGATAGTCCAAGCTGATTAAGTAAAAAACTGACAGCTAAAAGGGGAAGTGGGTCACACCTAACCAATATTTTTGGAACAGATATTGATGTATATCAATTCTGTAACAATAAGAGAAAGGTAGTCTTAAAGTCAGTACTAATATAGAAAATATCAACTTAGTTTTATAAGCTAAATCAGCACAAAGGTGATTATATGTCAGGGTTAGATAAGTCACGCTTAATCGAATTACTCGAGTATCCTCGGCAGCGTATTTTGCAGTCAATGGAACTAAATCAATGTCCTCACGCTGGTTTTTTTAATCATACTGACATGCAGTGTATTAATTGCCATCAAGGCATGGAGTGCACCTGGATGAACCACAACGACGAGACTGTTGCAGTGGATCAAAAGACAGCCGAAGAGCTCAAACAACAATTACTGGTTGCGGTAGATTTTATTGATTCAAGTTTGAGTCCACACCATTTATCTCGTCGTCAATGTGAGTGTGAGAATTGTACTTGGCTTAAAAAAGTCCAAAAAGCGTTGGATATTCCTGCTGTCTAAAGCTGTAGCATTTATCTTTCCTTTTGCTAAATGAAAGTATTGGCTTTAGAGTGTTGCTCATTCGGTTTTGACAGAAGTCGCTTAATTAAGGGATGACCCCTTGGTTATAGTATTCTGCTTAATCCCACTCTAACGTTTTAGGATTTTAGCAATGCAACCAAGTTTTTGGCATGAAAAATGGGACGCTCAACAAATAGGTTTTCATTTGAGCGCCGTTAACCCGCTACTGATTCAGTTTTGGTCACAGCTAAAACTCCCCGCAAACTCACAAGTTTTTGTCCCTCTTTGTGGTAAGTCTCTTGATATGTGTTTTTTAGCTGAGCAAGGCCATGATGTACTGGCTTGTGAGCTCAATGATCTTGCGGTATCTCAGTTTTATCAAGAAAATAACCTTACTCATACCGTTGAAAAAGTTGGTGAGCATAAGCGTTATTCAACCGAGCAAATCACCATTTATCAAGGTGATATTTTTAGCCTCCAAAATACCAATAGTGTAGAGCTTGCCAAAACCAGCGCTTTTTATGACAGAGCAGCGCTAATAGCATGGCCTGAAGCGATGCGATTACAATACGCACAGCAGCTCGCCTGTCTAATTCCTGCTGGCAGTGTTGGCTTGCTTGTTACCCTAGATTACCCGCAAGCAGAGCTAAATGGCCCGCCATTTTCGGTATCTGATGATTGGATGCAGGCTAACATGGGCGCTGATTTCGAGATTGAACGTTTGGCTTGTGAAGATGTTTTGAGTGACAATCCTCGTTTTGTCAAAAAACAAGTGTCTTCATTAACTGAGTCTGTTTATAAGTTGACCAGAAAAGGGTAATTGCCGGCAAAGATAATGGCCGTTAATCGTTTTCATTTCGGCCGTATTTCAGGCATTAAAAAAGCGACCATAAGGTCGCTTTTTTGTACTTATGATTCAAGAGTCCAATGACTCATTGAATTAGAAGTTGTAACGAACACCAACGGTGAAGATGTTGTCATCTTCTAGGTCGATTTTAGCGCCTGCTACTTTGTAGTCACCTTCGTACATAGCGTAGTGGCCATATACCATAGTTGACTTAGATACCTTGTAGTCAGCACCAACAGTGATTGACTGAACGTTTACGTCAGACATTTCGTCTTGGTATCCGCCAGAAATATTTTTGAAGTACTTACCGAAACCAGCTTCATCTTTACCGTATTCAGCTTTAAGGTTAACGCCACCTAAGTTGTAAACTACGTTTACGAAGTAAGAGTTACCTTCTTGGTCAGATGTTTGGCTTTCAGTGTTTTGGTATAGGCCACCTACTTTGAAATCGCCTAACTTAACTTGAGCCACACCACGGTATGCATCGATGCCACCGATAGTGTTGTATGCACCTGCTACGTAGTAGTTTTGTGCTTTAAGCTTCTTGTCACCGATAGTCGCGCTAAGTGCGTACTGATCTTCGTAAGAAGTTTTGTTTGCATCGTTAGTGTAGTTGTCTTCCATTAGGTACGTTGCGTTTAACGTCACTAGGTCAGCGATTTTTGGCGAGTAGTACCAGATACCGTCGCCAGAACGAGTTTGGCCACCGACTAAACGGTCGATATCGGCGTTAGTGTTACCAAATACGTCAACACCGCCTTCAGACTGCTTGAATACTGTGTCGTTACGACCAACAAGTACAGTACCTACTTGAGACTTAAGACCTAGGAAAGTGTTACGAGCCTTGAAAGTCTCACCTGAGTTAGTAGTGTTTTCTACTTGGAATTCCATTTGGTAGATAACGTCGATGTTGCTAGTTAGGCTTTCGCTGCCTTTAACACCTAGGTGAGAGAAGTTGTTCTCTAGAACAGTACCTTCTTTACCATTTTGTGTAGTCGCACCAGTATCTGAGTTAGTTACTGATAGATCTAAACGACCGTAAAAGCTTGGACCTTCGGCTAGCGCACCGAATGAAGCTAGGGTTAAAACTGATGCCACTGATGCAGAGATTAGTGTCTTTTTCATTTCATTTGCTCCCAGAACCTAAGTTCTTATACGTTTCTTATGGTTTCTTACATAAACTTTTGTTTTTGTTACAAGCATCCGAGCTCATAACAATTGTGGGAGCAAATATTACAGTTTTATGGCTTTCAGATTGTGGGCTAGATCAAGTTTTTACTTTTCCACCATGGAATTGCTGCTTTTTTGTGGCGCTTAGTGGATTTTAGTTATCAAAATAGCAATTTTTACAGAATTCAATGTCATAAAGTATCCCTAAAGGGGTATTCGTAACGGTTTGCTGTTTAATATGGTCTGTCTTGATTAGTGAATGACTAATTAAAATAAAGACGATTTAACCGCCAAGTGACAATGTTAAAAATGAGTGTGTGGCCGTTATTGTTGCAAAATGGAGTGAAGTAGCTGAAATGTTGCGTTTATGTTGTGCCTGGGTGGGCTGTTCATTTACAAGAACAATAAAAAAGGCAGCGAAGGCTGCCTTTGTATTTAGCTGGTTAATAGTTTAGAAGTCGAAACGCATACCGATTGTCACGATATCATCACCAAGATCTTGCTTAATGTTGCTTAGCATCATGTCGCCGTCATACTTAGTGTAATGACCATAGATCAGTGTATTTTTACTCAGACGGTAATCAGCACCGACACTGAACTGCTGGATATCGACATTGCTGACCGTTTCTAGGCCACCATCAACATTACCGACATAGCGGCTTACGTACTTGCCTAAACCAGAGTCATCGCTACCGTACATGGCTTTTAGCTTTAATTTGCCCATCACATATGCAGCGTTTACGAAATACGTGTCGCCTTCTAGGTTGGCGTATTTGCTGTCAACATGTTCACTGTTTTGGTAGAAGCCACCGAGAATGACGTTACCCAGTTTTACTTGAGCAACACCACGGTAAGCTTTTATGTTTTCAATGCTGTCATTGTAAGCCGCTGATACATAGTAGTTTTGTGCTTTTAGCGCCTTATCACCAATTGTAGCGCTTAGCGCATACATATTGTCGCTGTACTTTTCTTCGTTATTAGAATCGACTTGATCGTAGTTGTCATCCATCAAGTAGGTTGCGTTTAAGGTGACTAAATCGGCGATCTTAGGAGAGTAATAGCTAAAACCATCGGCCGAACGTGTTTGGCCTGCAGCTAGCAGATCAATATCAGAGTTTGTGTTGCCAAATAGGTCGAAACCACCTTCAGAGGCTTTAAATACAGTGTCGTTACGGCCGACAAGAATTGTTCCTGCCGATGCCGATTTAAGCCCTAAAAAGGTATTACGTGCACCAAATGTGTCACCAGAGTTGTCGAAGTTGCTGACACCAAACTCCATTTGGTAAACAACTTCCAGCTCTTCATTAATCTTTTCAGTGCCTTTAACACCTAACCAAGAGAAGTTGTTCTCAATGATGGTGCCAGATTTTTGGTTTTGGGTTGCAATCCCCATGTCTGAATTAGTGATTGCAAGGTCTGCACGACCATAAAAGTTAGGGCCATCAGCTAATGCTGTAAAAGAGGTGGCGGTAAGTGCAGAAATAATCGTGGCGGACAGAACAGTTTTTTTCATTTTCATCTTCCTGTAGCTCGAAGCTATGCTGAGTTTGGGCTGTCATCTCGGTTATTGAACCGGCTGAATAACCAAGGTGAAGCTGTTATTTGTCGGTTGAAATACTGCAATGAAAGGGAATTTGTCGATGTGATCTTGATCTGGTTTTTTGGATAATGTGTGATATTAATCATAGGTGTTTACCTTGATTAAACAGTAGTTTAATCAAAATTCAATAGTTGATCACACTCTGGTTGCCGAGCTGTCTTTTTTGGTGAAAGCTGTTTACATAGCTTTCACCAATAAAGGGAATAATTTAGAGTTTTCAGCGAAATTAATATAAAATTGCCCATCAGATTTTATCTATTACAGCTCCAGATAGAGTATTACCTTGAATAATCAAATTTTGTCAGACGCCTACCTGAATCGTTTTGCTGGTATCGGTCGTTTATACGGTCAACAAGCACTGCATGACTTTGCCCAATCACATGTCGTTGTGGTTGGAATTGGTGGCGTTGGCACCTGGGTGGCGGAATCTTTAGCGAGAAGCGGCATAGGTCAAATCACTTTAATCGATCTCGATGATATCTGCGTGACTAACACCAACCGTCAAGCCCATGCGTTAAAAGAGACGATTGGTGAGTCTAAAGTTGAGGTTATGGCGCAGCGATTAAAGCAAATTAATCCAGAATGTACAGTGAATGAGATTGAAGATTTTATTACCGTAGATAACTTGGCTGCATATTTTCAAGGTAAGAAAGCGGGTGGCGATCTGGACTATGTTGTTGATTGTATCGATGCGGTAAAACCAAAGACCGCGTTAATCGCTTGGTGTAAACGTCAAAAACTACCCATTATTACTGTCGGAGGGGCGGGGGGACAGAGCGATCCTACCCAAGTACAAGTCACCGATTTGGCGAAAACGTACCAAGATCCTTTACTTGCTAAAGTGCGCAATTTGCTAAGACGTGAGTATAATTTTTCTAAAAATGTCGCCCGACGATTTGGTATTGAAGCCGTCTTTTCGACTGAGCAGTTAGTCTATCCACAGGTCGATGGTTCGGTGTGTAATACTAAGTCCAGCGCCGATGGTAGCATGCGTATGGATTGTGCCTCTGGCTTTGGTGCGGTAACGGTAGTGACTGGCACCTTTAGCTTTGTTGCGGTTAGTCGAGTATTGACCAAGCTTGCAGCTAAAGCACAACGTAGTGAGTCGTAGTCATTGACGGCATAATCTATCCGTTAGGACTGATGTTCTGACGGTCGATTCACTAACAAGCTGACTTTTTTGATCTTTATTTTTTTGACGCGATCTTTGGCATTGTTTTTGCTTTTATCTGGTTAGGAACAGAATTCTGACACTGGATTTGGCAATGCAAAAAATTAACCTCAATGCACTTTCTTTTACTGGTAAATCAATTAAAAAATTGATCTTTAATGCAATGCTGTGGCTTTCTTTGGCATGTACAGCGTTACTATTCTCGCCAGTTAACTTTCTTGCCTCAATTAACCTTGCTGAATTTTCCGAGCAATATGCCAATTTAATCGGTTTAGGTTTGATCATTAGTGCCGCGTATTTATTGACGCAGATCCTCAACTACTTCCTTGATGAAGCCATCGGTTATTTAAGTGATAAACGTTCAGTTGAAGTGATCGAAGAGAAGGTGAAACTGTTAGACCCTACCGAACGTGCTTTGCTAAGGGAGTTCTTTTTACAAGGAGAAACAATTCTAACGCTACCTGAAGCTGAGCAAGCTGTAAAAAGTCTGTCTAAAACGGGAATATTGGAACATCTTGGTAATCAAAAGCATTATGCGATTCAAGGTTCTACCGCAGACTTCAAAATATCCATGCGTGCTCGTGAGTATTTAAATCGTCAAGTGCTGCGCTTTCCAGTTGGAGAGCCTAGTCCTGAAGAGATGAAAAACCTGATTAAAGCTCGTCCGCAGTTTATCAATAGTTTTGTTACACCGCGCAAGCACGCAGCTTAAGCTGTTTAGCTATGGCAGGTTTTGTTCGCTTAATGATGAATAAAAGATAAAAAAATGGGGGCAAATAGCCCCCTGCATTAATAGAACGTTGGAGATTAACTCTCAGGATCCGCAGACTTGGTATAGAACATCCACATTAGATAGGAAACAATGCCTATCGTACTAAATATAACGATCATTGATAGCAAGCCGATAGCGTTGCCAAACATCAAATCTAACCAGAATGCCATGTCCGAAATCCTCTTTCTTCTTAGTTCACAGTTAAAGTACTCCTCTCGATTAATGACGTAATTGATCTTGGTCAAGTTACTACCTAGTTATTGGGAATTTGCTGCACGAGTGTTAATAAAGATGCTGTTGATCACGTTTTGCTAATGTGGTGGTTCGCTAAAGTAAATTTCGCAGCTTGAATCGGGACGTTTTTTGCCGTCGAGGCTGAATTTTGCTCAGTTGATAAGAAAGTCAAATCAAAGTGCTTGCCATTACGATATCCGAAGGTATAATTCGCTTCACTCCTTGAGGTCCACCTCATTGAGTCGAGATACAAAGCCTGAGTGGTGGAATTGGTAGGCACGTCGGATTCAAAATATAGCGTCTCTAAGTTCCGATTTGCTATAACATATTGAATAGTCGAAGTTAAAAATCCTTTTTAGATATGATTTATCTTGCAAAGGTTTGCAAAGAATTTTATGATTTGCAATGAGTTATACAGCTACTAAAGCTTTGCCGGTGTGGTGGAATTGGTAGACACGACGGATTCAAAATCCGTTGCTTTCGAGCGTGACGGTTCAAGTCCGTCCTCCGGTACCAAACTTTAAAACCTTGCTAACGCAGGGTTTTCTTGTATCTGACGTATGGTAAATCTTCTAATATCCCTTTCTATTTTCTCATTTAAAAGTACCTGAATAGTCACCTTTGCATGACTTTCCCTATCTCTAGCATATACCTATTTTGGTGTCATTAAAGCTGGCAATATACGGTTCCCGCCTACTCCTTGCTTATCACTGATGAACATGAGAGCCAAAAGCTCAAGGCAGAGAATGCAAAGCGTAAAATACCATTGGATATGGATGTTATCGACGCAGGCTTTATGCAATGATCAAAAAAACCAATGAAAACCGATAAACAAAGTATGAATTTTTAGCTTTTTAATGGTACAAATAGGTAGTAACCCTATAGTTTATAGTGCAATTATGGAGCTGTGTTGTCTAACTGTATGAATGTAATTGATGCTACACCGAAGGCTGACTTTCTAATAAAGTCTATTGCTGAACAAGGATATACTCTTGAGGCTGCAATTGCTGACTTAATCGATAACTCTGTTACTGCTAACTCAAATGTAATCCAAGTCTTGATAGATTCTGACATCGAGCCATTTCAGCTGTTTCTTGCTGATAATGGCGATGGCATGTCTATTGATGAGCTTATCCATAACATGCAATTTCCAAGTTCGAGTCCAGAGGGAGAGAGAGCTCAGCTTGATTTAGGGCGATTTGGCCTTGGGATGAAGGCAGCTTCATTCTCTCAGACTCGGAAATTTACTGTATTGTCGAGAAAGCAAGGAGAAGAGGATTACTATGGCCTAACTTGGGATGTAGATCACTTAGTAAAAACCAAGAAGTGGGAGATAGTAGTTAATAACCAGGCTGAAATTGATCAACTTGTAAGTGAATTTAATAAGTTAAACAATGAATTTAACGGCCAAGTTTCAGAGTTTTCTCCGAATACGATAGTTATATGGTCAGGGCTTTATAAGTTTGAGAAATATCTTAAAGAGCACAATAGAAAAAAGGCATTACATAGAGAAATCGTTCAAAATACCACAGAGCATTTGGGGATTGTTTTCCATAGGTTTTTAGAAAACCCTGAAGACCCATTAACTATTAGAGTTAATAACTCCCATATTAGGTCGTTCAACCCATTTCCTGAAATTAAACAAAGCCTTAGGAAACTTGAGTTTAGGCAGAAAGACTTTGGTAACGACAATATAAAATTAGAAGGGTTTATTTTACCCTCATACAGTATTAAAGACTCACAACAACCAGATAATGCTTGGACAACACCCAATAAAAGCTTGTTAGATATGGAAGGTGTATATATCTATCGAGCAAATCGGTTGATAATTTATGGTGGTTGGAATGGCTTAATCAGAAAGGCTCCTAGAATCCAACTGGCTAGGTTAAGAGTTGATATAGGAAATAAAGCTGATCATTTACTTCATCTGAATGTAGCCAAATCTCAAGTCATGATCCCTCATGACCTAATTAAAGCTTTTAAAGGATATGTTGAAGCACTAACAGCTGAAGCTGAAAAGGAATTTTACAATAGGGGAATAAAGAAATTTGATCATAACACAAGTGATAAAGAAGCCAAATTTTTGCGAAAAATTCATTCTAACAAAGGCCCGTTGCTAGAGATGAATTATGAATTTCCGTTACTGAATGATTTGGTAGATTCATGTGACTCAAAACAAAAAGCTAAGTTAAATTTATTAGTTAGAATGATCAATACTACTATCAATAAAATTAGAGATACTCATGAAGACGTACCTTTTTATAAATGCGAAGAAACTAAAAGCACAAGTTTTGTTGAAGATATTTTGAACCTAAGGGAACATGGATATAGCAATGACTTTATTAAGAAAAACCTCATCAGTGAACTAGGTATAGAATTAAAAACGTTACCTACTGATATTCTTGAAATGCTGGAGTAACAGATATGGATAACTATCGTTTTAAATACCAAGATGCAATCAAAGATAAAATTAAAGAGCACTTAAAAACAGCAAGTTTTGAATCTTTAGAGCAAGTACGTTTAGAATTGGCTGATAGAATATTTTCTAGTTTAGCAATTGTTGCTGAGCATTTAAATTGGCCAAATATAGATAGAGAAACCTTTGAAAGTTACTTTGAAGTTGTTAGAAAAGAGGTTCAATCAAATCATGTCACAACAATAAAAGCCCCCAACCTTTTATCAAAGAATAAATCAACTTGGCTAAATAATTCTAGAGAAAATGAAATTACATGGAATTATACTGAAAGGTACTTAGAGTATTTGCGTGGACAAGGACGTGCAGATACAGTAGTAGAAGAAATTAAAAACTCGAGCTATAAAATTTTAAGTAAATTGGCGGATCCTAAGAGTCAATCGGCTACTTTTGTTAAAGGTCTTGTCGATGGTGATGTGCAGTCAGGTAAAACAGGGAATTTTAATGCTGTAATCAATAGAGCGCTAGACTCTGGTTATAAGCTGATTATTGTTTTATCAGGAATTATGGATGATCTCAGGTCACAAACACAAGCCCGGATAGACAAAGACGTAATTGGTGATGGTAAAGGTGTTGGTCTTAGACAAGCTTTTGGCCATCAAGGTGATGAAAGTGTTTTCCAAGTTGTTTCAATTACATCTGAAGACGAAGACTTTAGCAGACCTTTAGCTAATGCTGACTTCTCCTTAAATCAAACCAATATCATGGTTTGTAAAAAAAACGTCAGCATATTGAAAAATATCTTACTTTGGCTAAAAGACAACTTGCCTAAAGATGCAACTAAGCACAACCTGCCTTTATTAATTATTGATGATGAAGCTGACAATGCTTCGCTTAATAATGAGGGGCATAAAGGTCAAAATTATGCGTCAAAAATTAATGGTCACATTAGAGCAATATTAGGTATCTTTCATAAAAAGTCTTATTTGGGATACACAGCAACTCCATTCGCTAATGTCATTCAAGATAGAAATTCTGCATCAGAAGAAATGTGGAGTGTCCTTGAAATAAAAAAGGAAGGCTCAAAGAAAAAAATAAAGGAAAATACAGAACATTTATTCGATCAAGTCGATAATCTATTTCCTGATGACTTTATATTTCTTTTAGATACCCCCACCAATTACATAGGTGCTCATCGAATTTTTGAAACGCTACAACCAAGCAAAAAACTTCCGGTTGTATTTGATATTGATGACTATACAGCAGACTTTCCAAGTCGAGTAACGGAAGATGGTGATGACGTAATTGGTGTTGAACGATTTGACAATAAACAAGACTGGGAAAATAAAGTAGGCAAGTTTGGTCATTATTTAGACTTTGCTTCATTTAGTGAATATAAAAAGGGCACTCGAGCCTCCAAGTCTGTCGATAATTTCCCAATTGATTTACCTAACAGTATCAAAGATGCTGTGATGTGCTTTGTTCTTGGTATTGCGGTTAGAGAAACTAGACGAAAAGACCTTATTCTCTCTAAAGTATACCAACCTCATAATACTATGCTTGTGCATATTTCAAGATTCACTTCATGGCAAAATAAATCTAGTAAGCTAATTAATGATTTTTATATCGATATCGAGACTAGGTTAAAAATGGATAAGCCAAATGGCGCAAATTCTATCTATCGAAAATTTGAAAAGGTTTGGTCTGACTATTGCGCTGAAATTGTCGGTTCTATTCATAGTCATTTACCTGAAAATTATATTGATGACTACATGCAGCCAGTCTCGTTTGATTCTATAAGCCCCTTATTGGTGGATGCGGTGTCAAATATTGAAGTTCTGGCATTAAACAGCACTACAGGAAAAGATCTTAAATACCAAGATGAAAAACCTCGCAAAGTTATCGCTATTGGGGGGAATAGATTATCTAGAGGCTTTACTCTTGAAGGCTTAACGGTTAGCTATTTTGTACGTTCGACAAACTATTCAGACTCTCTCCTGCAAATGGGTCGATGGTTTGGTTATCGACCAGGCTATTTAGACTGCTGCAAATTATTTACATCTAGGGATTTAATTTCTAAATATGATTCAACATCTTTATGTATTGATGAGTTAAAAGAAGAATTCAAAAAGATGGATCAAAAGGGAACTCCAAGAGATTTTGAATTAAGGGTTAGAAAGCACCCTGGAGTTTTACAGATTACCCGTCCAACTATTTTGAAAAATACAACAAGCATAAAATGGTCGTACCAAGACTCTCTAGTAATGACAACAGAGCTTGATATTACTAAAGAAAAAATTAGTAGAGTATGGGCTGATTTTAAAGGCATTGTTTCTCCTTTGTTTTCTGCTGCCAAGATAAATGAATCATTACTTACTACCACAGTATCTTCTAAAGAGCTCATCAAAATCATTGAATTAAATAACAATTTTGATGAGGCTAGAAATAATCTGATAAAACAATACGTAAATAAGTGTGTTGAAAAAAACTTACTAACATCTTGGACCATAGCAATTAAATTGACAGGTTCAGCTTCTAAATATAGTGGTTTAGGAATACTCACCTCTGATGACACAGGCTTACCTGAAGATGTTCAATTAGCGATTCGAACAGGGCCTGCTCAAGAGAAAGGCAATCATTTTTATGATGAGTTCATAAAAGATCAGAGATTTAAACCTACTGGTTCATCTGCGAATATAATGAGCGGAGGAACAGATATGAAGGTTGCTCTTGAAGAGGACCAAATACTTTTAGCTGAAAAAGAATTTATCATTCAAAAAGTGTTTGAAATTTTAAAAGATGACCCAAATATAAGCGAAGAAGAGGCTCTAATAAAAGCTCAACGAAAAACCAAACCGGAAAGAATATATCGAGAAAAGCTAACTCAAAACCAAGGTGTGCTTATATTTTATTTATTTGATCCCCACTACGTTTTCAATCAAGTTCCTGGCAAAGTAGACACTAATATTCAAAGGCTATTGAAAGAAAGAGGCCAATTACTTAATGAACCATTGGTTGGCATGGCAATGGGTTTCCCTCCAATATCAAGAAAGCTAGACCCTTGTGGAGAGTATGTTAAAGGTGATTATGATCTAGAAATACCAGATGAAGATCAAGATGAAGCTTCGGATGAATTATTACCAACAGACGCGGAGATATAATGGAGTTAAGTGATAAATGGAAACTATTAGAATCTCAAGAGATTGATTCTGGTTTAAGCACAATCAGATTTGAGTCTGGTGGGCCGTTAGAGGTTTTTTTGGCTGTTGACGAAAAATCGAGTCATGCGATATTAATTTATCTTCCTTCCTCATTTACTCCTAAATTTGATGCTCTAAATAACGATAACTTAGAGTTGCTTTTTGTCAAGCAAGGGCATTATCTCCAAATTAAATTATTAGACTCAGACTTTACATCATTGTTCGATGACCTAATTATTTCTTTAATTGATTCAATAAAAAACACCGCTAACGCAGAAGAAGCATCTAAAAACTTCATAACTAGCTATTTAAAGTGGAGTACATTTTTTACAAAAACTTTAGATAAAAAACTGAGTAAAGAGAGAGTAATAGGGCTCTGGGGGGAATTGAGTTATTTACTAAAACTAATTCAAGTCGCATGTTCAAGTGTTCCGATCGATAACATTTTAAAATCGTGGGTAGGACCACTTGGTGCATCACATGATTTTGAGTTTTCCAGCTCCTCAATTGAAGTAAAGACCAAGCCATTAAATTCTAGGGTGATAAAAATATCTAGTGAATACCAACTCGAGAATGTTGATGAAAAACCTCTCAATTTAGAAGTCATCTCTGTTATAGAATCGGAACATGGCTTATCGCTCAAAGATTTATTCCTGAAAGTTAAGGAGCATATAAATAAGAAAAGTGGAGATGTCACTATACTTTTATCTGCTTTAGAAAAGGAAAATCTTAGTGAGGAAGGTCTGTCAAAGTATTCAAGTTTTTTGTTTGCTAGAAAGATGACAGAAACCTTTGATTGTGATGTTGATTACTTCCCCAAAATTAAAGCCTCTGGGTTACATAAGGCTATTTCGACAGTTAAATACAATTTAGATGTTAGAGAATTACAAGAGTTTAGAGTTTCACAGGAGAACTATTAGGTGGAATTAGGCGCAGTATTAAACACTAGAGAAGACTTATTAAACTCTAGCAAAGATGATGACGGTTTTGTACAACAAAATTTGTTGATTGATGAAGTTATGCCATTGTTATTAGAGACTAAAGTGGTTGACTCAGAAGATGTTAATCATACTTATTATCTTTCGAATGACGATAAAATTAAAATCAACGGGTATACGGTTAATAGCACTGGCGAGCGCTTACAAATATTTATAGTTGATGATAGTTACTTATCAGAAAGCAATGATGACTTCTATGTATCTCAACGAAATAACTATGAAGAACAGTTTAAAAAAGCTATCCGATTAGTTTCGTCTGCAATTCAAAATAAACTTAAAAATATCCAAGAATCTGAGCCTATTAAGCCACTAGTTGCTAAATTAGGAAGTGAAGACGGATTGACTCAATTTGATGTTATTGAAATATTTTTGGTAACTTTATCTGCTACCGTTTCTTTTAGAGGAGAAGAGCCTCAGTTACGTACTATTCATTATAAAGATAACAATAAAAGTTTCTCACATAGAGTTGTAGGTAAAAAAGCTCAATCAAAAGAACTTCTTTTCATCAGAAGAGTTGTTGATCTAAATTACTTGGCGAATATATATGCCTCACAAGGTAGGGCTGAGCCACTTAAAGTCGTTTTTAAAGATGTAATTGGCAAGAATATTGAGGTTATTAAAGCAGCTGATGAAGCGGATTTTGAATCTTACTTATGTGTTTTAGATGCACCTATTTTGGCCGATCTTTATAAAAGATATTCAAGTCAGCTATTGGAAAAGAATGTTCGTTCATTTTTACAGTTCAAAGGTGTTAACAAGGGGATTAAGAAAACTATTAAGGATGACCCAGAAAAGTTCATTGCCTTTAATAATGGTTTAACTATCACTGCTACAGAAGCAAAAACATCTTACTATAAAAAATCACTGTATCTAGAAAGCCTAGACGACTTTCAAATTGTAAATGGTGGCCAGACTACGGCTTCTATTTATTTTTCTAGTAAAGAAGGGTTGGATATTAGTAATGTAAAAGTAGTGGCTAAGATTAACATCGCTAAGACTAGTAAATCTAAGGATTTAGATGATCTAATTTCTAAAATAAGTGAGTTTTCAAATAGTCAATCTAGAGTATCTAAAGTAGACCTTCGATCTCGTAGTCCTAAATTAGTACAGTTAAAATCACTCAGCGAAAGTGTCCTGCCCCCATCAGGAAAGAAGTGGTTTTTTGAGCGAGCAAAAGGTGACTTCAATACTCAAGTTAGAAAAAGTACAAATGGTCAGAAATTAAAGAATGAATTTCCTCCTAAAAAACGCTTCACTAAAGAGTTACTCGCCAAATATTATTGTGCATGGGGAGATGCACCACATCTCGTTAAAAAAGGTGGAGAGAAAGTTTTTCGCATGTTTATTGAAGATATTGAGCCAGAACAGGGTGACGGCATAGATATCAACCGTGAATTCTATGAACAACTTATAGCCAAAATAATATTATTTAGAACTATGGAAGAAGTGTATGGCCAAGGAAAGAATGCTATTGGGCAGCTTCGTTCAGCGGCCGTACCATATGCTATATCTGCTATTTACAAGTGGTCTAATACTACTAATGATGGCACATTGCTTTTGCAAAAAATATGGAAACAGGAATGCTTAAGTGATGGACTCATAGAGTGTCTAAAAGAGCTGCTATTCCTTATGAATGAACTTATTAAAAAGTACTCTTTAAGTGACGATTATGGAGAGTATTCTAAAAAGGAAGAGTTATGGGTGGCAGTAAAAGGATCATCAGAGTTAAAGAGCTTCATGGCTTCAGCGAGTACAAAAGCAGCGCTCAATATTTAAGCTGTTTTAAATTAATTGGTAAAATGGACTTATTGAGATGGCATGGTCGAAAGTTCGGCACTTTAGTAAATTGTTATAGTGACCAAGTCTCCCCCTACAAGGAAATTGTCTTATAGATCTGTGCAGGAGTATCTATGAAAGTACCGCCTCCAAGGCAATTGTTCAATTTATAGGTTACAAGTAGAAGTTTTTTCATCGTGAATTAAGTAACTAAAAACAAGTAAGAGCAGTTGAGGAGTAATCTAAAGGAATTAGATAAATCTATTGCTCGACAGTTTCAGCCTGGTATGATTGCCTGGATTCTTTTATTGATAGTAGTAGTTAAATGGAAACTGGTGAAGTTCTTGTAATCGACCTTTTTGCGGGGCCTGGCGGGCTTGGAGAGGGGGTATCTTCTGTAGCTGATGGCGATGGTAACAAACCGTTCAGGATTGGTGTATCAGTCGAGAAAGAGCCTTCGGCACATAAAACTTTAACAACGCGAGCCTTCTACAGAAAAATTAAAGTATTAGATGGCGGATTAGAAGACTACTTCAATTATGTTCGTGGAAAGTTAACTCGGGATGAAATTTTCGAGTTATACCCTCAACAAGCTCAAGAGGCTATTTACGAAACGTTAGAAGAGCCTAGGGCTCTGGGTGAAGATAACGATCTAATCCATTCACGCATTCGTGAATTAATTATAACTCATCAAGGCCCCAAAGTTGTCATTGGTGGGCCGCCATGCCAAGCATATTCTTTAGCTGGACGTTCTCGCAATGCGGGAATCAAAGACTATAAAGCAGAAGATGATCATAGAAATTTCCTATATAAGGAATACCTTAAAGTATTATCTATAGTACAACCCGATGTATTTGTTATGGAAAATGTACGTGGTATTCTGTCTGCCAAACTTAATGGCAACGTTATGTTTCCTCAGATATTGCAAGATTTGAGAGACCCTGGCCTAGTCACAGAAGTTAGGGGGGTGGCTAAATATAGAGTTTTTTCACTTGTTGTAGAGGCAAACGATCCAAGCGATCCTCAATATCCAGATTCTTCAGACTTTCTTATTCGTTCTGAAAACTATGGAGTCCCTCAAGCACGGCATCGTGTGATTTTGTTGGGAGTACGACAAGACATAGCCCATGTTCCTGATACCATTCATCCGATGAAGCAAGCTGTAACTGTTGAACAAGTGCTGTCTGATTTACCTCCATTAAGAAGTGGCTTATCTAAGCAGAAAGATATTCAAAAAGATTGGGAAAACCAAGTACAAATAAATGCTAAAAAGTTAGAACGTATTTTGAAAACGCGATTCGAGAGTGGTGCTGTTGATAAATTAAACCTTGAACCGATGCTAGATTTAGAGCGTCAAAGCTCTCTAGTGTCAGAACTTGAGCGGATTATACCGGCACATCTTGAAGACTGGTATTTGGCTAGTCATCCTGGTTGTGTGTTAAATCATGCGACTCGCGGACATATGACCTCTGATTTACTTCGCTATGCTTTTAGTGCTGCGTTTACCAAGTTAAGTGGTGGTACATCACCTAAAGCAAGAGATTACCCGTTAGAGTTAGCCCCTGATCATGAAAATTGGGATTCGGGGGTTCATGTAGATCGTTTCCGTACCCAAGCTGCAAACAAGTGCGCGACAACGGTAACTAGCCACATATCTAAAGATGGTCACTACTTTATTCACTATGATCCAAAGCAGTGTCGGAGTTTGACTGTTCGAGAAGCTGCAAGATTACAGACATTTCCTGATAACTATTTATTTGAAGGGAATAGAACACAGCAATATGTTCAGGTAGGTAATGCTGTGCCACCATATTTGGCGCAGCAGATTGGGAATATTGTTATGAAGTTACTTGAATAAGGTTGCTTTTGATGAGAATAATCTGGGGTACCAATACACCTGAAATTAGAACTTAGTCATTTCGACAAATGGTGGCACGAATACCACATTAATGGGAAAGATATTCGTTGTCATATGACTAAGGTTAGCGGGATATTTTAACTAACAATATGACCTTGAGAATTACTTAAATTCGTCAAAAACTGGTTAAGGTTTACGATTAGCTCATTTTCAAAAATGATGTCACCACTAGAGCTATAAACTTCAGGGTTTGCTTCATCGCCTTCATTTGTAGCTTCTTGAATTAAGTAGCGTTCATTAGAGGTTTCACGTTTAGATAGTTCCACATAATCAACCCATAAGACATAGTACTGTTGACCAACGTTAAAATAGAAGCTTGGCGATACATCATTGTGCCAGCTTTTGTCTATTAACCAAGGGTACTGGGATAAGTCGAAGCCTAAGTTAAAGTTTTGGCCAAACTCTTGTTTATATAGTTCCATGATTTTTCCTTACCTAGGCATTAGAGTGCGCGCCTAGAATACCAATTTATATAAAGTTATCTAGTGGGGTGGGCTGATAATGTCTAGTCACTCGTCACCGTAACTTGGTAAGCTTTAACCCCAAGGCTATAAGCCAAGAAGTGTTGCTCCCACACTTGGTAGATCTCTCTTGCTTGTTCGATTTGTAGTGGTACGGTGAATTTGGCCACCTAGTTAGAGGTGATATCATTACCTCATAAGTAAACAGGTGACACTATGACGAAACGTACAAGAAGACTTTTTAGCGCAGAATTCAAACTTGAATCAGCTCAATTAGTGCTAGATCAAAATTACTCAATTGTTGAAGCCGCTCAAGCTATGAACGTGGGTAAATCGACCATGGATAAGTGGGTTCGGCAATTAAGAGAAGAGCGACAAGGTAAGCAACCTAAAGCATCACCTATATCACCAGAACAAATTGAAATTCGAGAGTTAAAAAAGCAACTAGCTCGCCTCCAGGAGCACAACGAAATATTAAAAAAAGCCACAGCTCTGTTGATGTCGGACTCACTGAACAATTCTTAATAATTGAGAAACTCAGGCAGAGCTACAGCATAAAAACATTATGCGAAGTGTTCAGTATTCATCGTAGTAGTTACAAGTATTGGAGAAAACGGCCAATAACCATAAACGCAGATAAAGTAAAGCTTCGAAGTCTAGTTAGCGAAGTACATACTGCAAGTAACGGCTCGGCAGGAGCTAGGACGGTTGCAGATATGGTTAGCCAGCAAGGTATCTCGTTAAGCCGTTATCGCGCCACTAAGCTGATGAAGGAGCTTGGTATAGTGAGTTGTCAGGTACCTAAGCACAGATACCGAAAAGCGACACTAGAGCACATCGAAATCCCTAATCACCTAGGTCGACAATTCGCTGTCACCGCTCCGAATGAAGTTTGGGTTGGTGATGTCACCTACGTGTGGGCAGGTAACCGCTGGATGTACTTAGCGGTTGTGATTGATCTATTTGCTCGTAAAGTCATTGGCTGGGCTATGTCGTTATCACCTGATAGCCGTTTAACGGGCAAAGCGCTTTCGATGGCCTATGAAGGTCGTGGAAAACCTAAAGGTGTTATGCTCCATAGCGATCAAGGGACTCACTATACAAGCAGAAGATATCGACAACTATTATGGCGATATCAGCTCAAGCAAAGTTTATCTCGACGTGGGAACTGTTGGGATAATAGTCCAATGGAACGCTTTTTTAGGAGCCTTAAGACAGAATGGATACCACCAATAGGGTATCGTAGCTTTGCTGAAGCTCAGCAAGAAATTACACGATACATAATTGGATATTATTGTCAGCTTCGCCCGCACCAATATAACGGCGGACTGACACCTAATGAATCAGAACGATTGTTTTGGTTAAACTCTAAGATCGTGGCCAATATTAGTTGACCACTACAATGGGGCGCAATCCAGGTTAAAGAGTTGCTGGATGATATTTGGGAGTTCAGTCAACAAAGTGGTAGTAACGATTCAGCCTTTTATTGTCTTCAGCCTGTGGTTGTGGTGAGGTGGGAGGATAGTTGGCAGGTAGTAGATGGACAGCAAAGGCTAACGACGCTACGTTTGATCTTACACTTTATGGAGCAGGAGCACCTAAGGCGACCCTTGACGGATGCCTACAAAAAAAACTTGTATGTTCTACAGTATGAGACTCGCCCGGAATGTGAAGCATTTTTGCAGCGGATCCATGTAGAGTCTAGTTCAGATAATATTGATTTCTTTCATATGGTGCAAGCCTACGAGGCCATTGAAAACTGGTTTATCGAGAAAGATTACAATGACAATAACAAGTTGTTAGGGACGCTACTGGCTAAGTCTCCCGAAGAGCGTTCTGTAAAGGTTATTTGGTACGATTTAAGTGACGAATGTGTCAATAACGATTATGCCATTGATGTTTTTTCCCGTATTAATATTGGCAAAATTCCTCTGACCAATGCTGAGTTGGTTAAAGCTCTTTTTTTACAGCGTAGCCACTTTCACAATGATCAGGCTAGATTGAAGCAGTTGCAAATTGCTACCGAATGGGATGCCATAGAAAAGCGACTGCAGGAGCCTGAATTCTGGTCTTTCACCAGTAATTCAAGCAAGCACTACCCTACCCGGATTGAGTACATCTTCGACCTAATGAAGGGTAAAAAGTCAAGTGATGAGTCATTTTTCACTTTTCATCAGTTTCATAATGACTTTAAGGCCAATGCAGTTGATATTGAGCTGCTGTGGCAGGGAATTAAGCGCTATTTCTTGACCTTTGATGAATGGTTCCAGGATCGGGAACTGTATCACTTGATAGGCTTCTTAGTGGATTGCGGTGAGAGGGTTGCGGAATTAAAAACGGAGTCAGAACGGGTGGACTCAACCAAAACGGACTTCAAAAACTATTTGAGAGTGCGCATCCGCCGTCAGGTTAGTTGCCAGTTGGATGAGCTTGAATATCGCGACTCCCGTATCAAGAAGCTGCTTTTGTTGTTTAATATTCAAACCTTATTGTCTACTCAAGAGGCTGATATGCGTTTCCCCTTTGACCGTTATAAGCAAGAGAAGTGGGATATCGAGCATATTCGGTCTCAGACAGATTCAGCACCTGCAGGTATTGATCGTCAGGAGTGGCTAAGGGGTATAAAGGCTTACTTTAATGGCAGTCGATTTAAAGGGGCTTCTTTAGAAAGAGAGCAGGAGTTTGCTTCTTTGGCAACAGAGCTGCTGGCTCAAGACCGTATTGATGATGGATTCGACGGATTTCATAATGAGGTAATTAGTTATTTTGGGCAAGGAGATGTGTCCTGGAGAGACCAGTTGGGCAACCTGACACTGCTAGACTCTTCAACTAATCGCAGCTATAAAAATGCTCTATTTCCAATCAAACGTGCTCGCATTATAGACAGTGACAAACGAGGGGTTTTTGTTCCCATTTGTACCAAGAATGTGTTTTTAAAATATTACAGCCAGTCTGTGATTGAGCTTATGCATTGGACTGAATCGGACGCCAAGGATTATCAACAAGCGATAGGTCAAATATTGAAGGTGTATTTGCCCGAACAAGGAGAGGGGAATGAGTAATATGGCAATCAATGCAAGTTCGGGCGAGCGACTCAGTTTCTACCAGTTGTTTGATCAAAAGAATATGAAAGTAGAGATTCCTATTATACAGCGGGATTATGCCCAAGGACGGGTTGCAGAGGTTCGGGATACTTTTTTGCAGGCCTTGCACGACTATTTGGAAAAGGGGGAACCTTTTAGGGATTTAGACTTTGTTTATGGCAGTGTGACCACCAATACTTGTGGGCGGGATACCTTCACGCCACTGGACGGTCAGCAGCGATTGACAACCCTTTTTTTGCTGCATTGGTATCTTGCACAAATTAACTGTCAGGGAGAATCCTTCCGGCAGGAATTAAGTACAGATGGCATCTCTTATTTTACCTATGAAACACGTAGCAGCTCGAGAGAGTTTTGCAATGCATTGGTTACCAATGACATAGATTTCAGTGCTTTGCTAATGGAATCGAGTATTGAGTGTTTGAGCAAAACGATTAAAGATCGGGCGTGGTTCTATTTGTCATGGGAAAGTGACCCTACCATCAGTTCAATGCTGATGATGCTGGATGCGATTCACAGTCAATTTTCTGGGAATGCAGATTACTTTGATAAGCTTATCGATAGAGAAAACCCGGTAATTACGTTTCGATTCCTTAACCTTGCTGAGTTTAAACTCACGGATGATTTGTACATCAAAATGAATGCCAGAGGAAAGCCTCTGACGAACTTTGAGAACTTTAAGGCGAGGCTGGAAAAGACTATTAAGTCATTCACAGGAGAGTGGCCGGAATATCGATTGAGTTTCAAGGATGCTCCAGTGTCTGGCTATGACTATTTCATTCATAAAATTGATACAGATTGGGCAGATCTGTTTTGGCGTTACCGTAATGTAGCGTCGCAGGATGAGACCTATGATGATGAGCTGATGAACTTTATTGCCCTATGTGCTGCCAACTTCCTTCTACTGCAGGATACAGAGGATAGCTATAGTTTAAAGAAACGTTTGTTTGGTTTAGGTGGTAGAGTCAAGAGATTATCCTTTTTAGAATACGAGCAGTATAGGTTCTTGCCTCAAGCCCTGATCATTGAATTGATAACACAATTGGATCTGCTACACGGTAACGTCAACGCTTGCTCAGGCATAGCTAAGTACTTGGATAGCAATAGATACTATGACGAAGAAGTTGTATTTGAAAAGATCATTGCCAATCGTTCAAGCTTGCCGGAAAAGCTGAGGTTCCATGCCTTTTATACTGGGGTGGCAAACGGTAAGGCTGGAGCAGAGTTATTGTCCTGGATGCGGGTTGTTTTCAACCTTACAGAAAACACCATCATCAACTCGGTGGATGATTATCACAGGGCTCTGCAGGCTATCAGCGACATGGCCCAAATGGATGGTACTATTCTCAATCAGCTCATCCAAAATGTATCGGTAAAAGGTTTTCTTGCTGCTCAGGTATTTGAAGAGAAACTGAAAGCACACCTGTTGATGAAGTCTCCTGAGTGGGAGGTGGCCATTGTTGAACTCGAAAAGCATAAATTCTTCAAAGGACAAATTGGCTTTGTATTAAAGTTTAGCGGCATAGTGGACTATTTTAATGAGCATGAAAATGTTGGCTGGCTTGATGGAGGGGAAAGCTATTTTGAGCAATTCAAACACTATGCCGATTGCGCATCTGCATTATTTAGTAAAATAGCACATAGCTCTGAGGCATTGAATTTTGCTTGGGAGCGTGCTGTGCTTTCGAAAGGAGACTACCTAACTTCGACAAGTCCAGGTAAATTTAACCTTCTTAGTTCGCGTACAAATAAAGGAAACGTTGACCGTGATCATTCCTGGCGTCGCCTTCTACGCCTTCCTCTTCTAGAAACAAGTTTGTGGAATGAACGGCAAAAACATGTGAAAGCAGTACTGGATGATCCGTCTTTTGACCTTTGCGATTTAAGGGCTGGTTTAGAAACCATTTGTGCCGAAGGATTGAAAGAGCGGCCATTTAACTGGCGTACTATGTTGATTGCCAAACCAGAGTTATTTAGACTTTGTAATCAGGGGTTTATTGCAAAAAATTCAAGTGAGGTAGTGCTATTACATGAATCTCGGCGAAATCACTATCAAAGTGAACTTTATTCCAAATACTTAGAGTTAGAGTTAATAGATCGCGGATTACATACTCCCCCTTTCAGCATCAGAAGCTACAAAAGCGTTCGTAGTGGTGAAGAGTTCGCTTCTCTAATCTTTAGTGGGGCTTACGTCAATGAGCAAGAGTTTGTGTTAAAGGTATGGTACTGGGATGATCAGTACATCTTCCTTTTCTATCTTAATAATGATGAATCAACCCCGTTCCCTGATGAGCTAAAGAGTGCCTTGGTGTTCTGTGGCTTTACAGGAATTGCTGATTTGCAAGGTTATCAGCCTGAAGATTGGACATGTAGCGTTGAGAGTCATGTCTGTTATTGTACAGATCATATGCATGCGTTGACAAAAATATGTGAACTTTGTACTCAGTTGATGAAATTCAGTGATGACTAGCGGGGCTACGTTGTATTTCAGAGGCCCCGAATTAGAGGACTCTGATAGCCTATGTTTAGTCAGACAATCTTATAGTGCAAGATCGTTTTGAGTTTAAGCCGAGTCTCTATGATTCGGCTTTTTTATAAGGAAATGCACTCGAAAATACATTGTAGTTTACTTCATTTTGTCCAAACTAATGTAACCAAAAGTCGGCGATCACGAATAGAGCTTTAGCAAATTTGTCTAATAATGAATTAACGATGAAAGCTATAACTATGAATTTGCTACTAGAAGGATAACCAATTTAACGGTAACAGTAATTATCACGGTATTGATATCACTCGTTTGCGGCCCTTTGTGATGTACATGCTTTGGCAGCATGATTTTAGCGATTAACTAAAGGATAAATCCCAAAAAAGGCCCGCAGGGTTGATAATTACAGAGGTAATATTTTGTTCCAATAATAATCGCTTAAAGTATGCTCGAGCCTTGATTGCTTTGAATCACCAGCTATAGAAAACTACTTTATCAAACTTAAGACTCAACTCCTGTGAATGTTGCAACTAATCAGTATTAGTCTGGAAACCGAGTTTTATTCTTAGTCGGTGGCGGCAATGGTTTTAGTTATTTAGTTGATGAAAATACTACATTTATTATCTTTGGCTAGTGATTTTATATAGCTTTAGAGGTTGAGTATTCTAAGTAAGGGCTTATATATTTTATCAAAAGATAAAACCTGTGAAGACAACATGATATGATTTATGTAATAGAAAACTGAACGGTAATTTTTAGTGATAATTGACACGTTAAAACTCACAAACTTTCGCTCTTTTGAAGACTTTGAGCTGCAATTTGATCCGAGGCTCACCGTGTTAATTGCCCGTAATGGTGCTGGTAAGTCTAGCGTACTGGATGCCGTAGCTACAAACTTAGGTCAGTTTCTCACTCGGTTACCAGGTGTTTCAGGACATAACCCTAAAGATACTGATTTTTTGGTATTCCCGGATGGTCAAAAGCCTGCCTATATGCGAATTTACTGTCGTGCCACTAATGGTGTCGAATGGGATCGTACCGAGCGTCGAGATCAAACAAAAAAAACTCTGAGTAGCATTCCTGAAGGTGTAGGCATAAAGCGCCTACACGAATACGTTGATCAATTCGTTGATGCTCATAATGAAGGTGGTAAATACGATCTTCCAATTTTTATCTACTATGGTACCGGACGGGGAGTGTTCGATATTCCTCAAAGAAAGCGAGGGTTTAGTAAAAAATTTCCCCGCTTTGAGTCTTTGTCGGGCGCATTAGAGAGTCGCACTAATTTTAAGCGGTTTGTCGAATACTTTTATTATTTAGAAGATAAGGAAAGCAGGCTGCAAAAAGAACAGCGGTCTTTCGATATAGAAGTGCCAGAATTGAAGTCTATCCGGAATGCAGTAAGCAAAATGATGCCGGAGTTCCGTAACCCTAGAACTATCGCTCCTGCAGGCCTTATGGTTGATTGGTTACACGATGATGAAACCAGAGAGCTTAAAATTGAGCAGTTAAGTGATGGATATCGTACTACTTTAGCAATGGTAATGGATATTGCTGCTCGAATGGCTGAAGCTAACCCTTTCATGGAAGATCCACTTCAGACCAGAGGTATGATTCTAATTGATGAGGTTGACCTTCATTTACACCCGGAATGGCAACGAGAATTCTTACCTAAACTCATTAATACTTTTCCAAAAGCTCAGTTTGTGGTTACAACACATTCACCCTTCATTATTCAGTCTGTTAAAACTGGAAAGTTAGTGGACCTAGATCAAGAAGATCCAGAGGATAGTCCATCTTTAGAAAAAGAGCTTAGCGTCGAAGATATTGTTGAAGACTTCATGGGTCTTGAGGGGATACAGCGTAGCGCAAAGTTCAATGAACGAATGGAGTTAGCGGATGAGTATTATAGGCTACTTGACGCGGGAGTTGATCGGGAGTCTATAAAAGTGCAAAAAATAGAAAAGAGGTTGGATGAGATAGAGGACTTATTTGGTGATAGCCCTGTAGAGAGCGCACTTCTGAAGTCAGAGCGCCGAACAAAAGAGAGTAAAGTATGAGGCCTGTTTCTCGTCCTGTGTATACCGGTCAACTATATGTAAATTACAAGAGTTACCTCAAACCACTCATTGAAAATTTTGGAGGCTACTGCTCTTATTGTGAACGGCAGGATAAACTGGATGTTGAGCATGTCGCGCCAAAGTCAAAAAATCTACACCTTGAAGTCGAATGGGGAAACTTATTGTTAGGTTGTCCAAGATGTAATAGAGACTTCAAAAAGTCAAAGAATGATAATCGTGAAGGGTACATGTGGCCAGATACGCATAATACGTTTGGGCTTTTGAAATATTTGGAAGATGGAAGAGTTACTCCTGCCGATGGTTTAGCTGACGATATTGAGCTGATCGTACAAAATACGATTGAATTAGTTTGTTTAGATGATAAAAACCAGCCTCAAAAGACACTGAATCTAGCTCGAAGAAGAAAGTTTAAAAGTGCTGATATAGCAAAAAGAAAGTTTGTTGATGGCTGTCAAACTCTTGATGAAATTTTGCTTTTGGCAGAGGAAGGGTTTTGGTCAGTTTGGCTTACTGTATTTAAAGATATAGATGAAGTGAAAGAAGCCCTGTTAAATCACGTATCTTACCCAAATACATCCGGTGATTTAGCTTAATTAGTACGATTGAGATGAAGTCCTATTTTAGGAGGTAAAGCAAGGAATGCTAATGAAGGATAAGGAAAAAATAGCACTTTTTATTGATGCAGATAATGCGCCTGCTGCAAAAGTTGATGTGATCCTGTCAGAGCTGGCAAAGTATGGTGTCGTTAACATACGCAGGGCATATGGTAATTGGAAAAGCTCTAACATCAAGCCATGGGAAGATGTATTGCATGAATATGCGATTCAGCCTATCCAGCAGTTCGATCTCACTAAAGGCAAGAACGCCACAGACATAGCTTTGGTTATCGATGCTATGGATATCCTCTATACCAAAGATGTCGATATCATATGTCTGGTGTCATCTGATTGTGATTTCACTCCCCTAGTAACTAGAGCGCTCGCAGATGGAAAATTCTTGATTGGTTTTGGTGAGCGTAAGGCACCAAGTGCATTCGTAAACAGTTGTTCCCGCTTCCTATATCTAGACGAATACGAACAAAGTGTCGAAGGGTTACCGAAGTTTGATAAAAGCCTGAACAAGGATAATAAGCTTATTAGTCTTTTAAGGCAGGCGATTGAGGCTGTTGAAGAGGATGATGGGTGGGCTATGCTTGGTCCAATTGGTTCACATATCTCTAATCAAGCATCTTTTGATCAGCGAAACTACGGCTTTAAAAAACTAAGCGATCTCTTTGCTGCAATTGATCTGTTTGAATCGAAGATGACTCAAGGCTCAGTGATTTGGATACGTGATATCAAGAGAGCGAAGCAGCAAGCTAAGAGACTGTCATCGTGAGACTTCATGATAATCATTATGTTCGTACTTGAACACGATATAGTGGCAATAGCATAATCGCTCCAGGTTCACTAGGTTGAGCCGAATTAGAACCTGTAGTGAAGTGGTTGTAACTTACGGTTACCGTGAAGTTAAGCCAGATTAAGTCGAAAAACGTACGGAATACCAATGGCTTACAAACTTAACGATAATAATCATTATCGTTAAGTTGAAAGGTAATATGTGTCTATGGAGCTTGTAGTTAGCTAGGTTTTACTTAATTGATTTGCTGTTCGCATGATAGCATTACTAATAATGCACCATTTTATTATGAGAATAGTTGTCTGAGATTTATTAAGCTGGTGTACCAACTATTTAGTACTTGTGCTGTTACTTTAGGTGTTAGGAGTGGACTTATGAGAAATAGAATAATTATAAAAGCTAATGCGTAAAGGCCATTTTTTTGAAAATCTACTTTTCTCCTGTAGTCACTTAATTTCTCGTCGTACTTATTAAATTTTTCTTTGGTTTCATTGGCGTTTCCTTTGTAGCTTTCAAGCTCGTCAGTCATCTGAGAAATTTCACTTTGGAGATTTTCGTATGCACTTTGGTAGTTTTGAACTCTTTTTAGTAAGGTAGAGTTTTCTTTTTTGTGCTCGTGGAGCTCATCAGCAACCCTTGTATGTTTTGCATGCAATAATTCAAGTTCGTTTTTAACATTGGCATTTTCACTTTTAAGATAACTAATATTGTTGTTTAGTTTGCAAACTCTTTGTTCGTGAACTCTAGTTGAGGTTGGATCAACAATAAACTCCCCTACAACATCTTCGTGAAACCAGGTAACAAGCTGATTTATATGTTGCTCTACTAACTCCTCATCCCATAATTTGCCTTTTGGCCAATTGGGGCGCTCAGCAGGGAACTGCCTTGCTGAATTGTTCTTGATAGTGACTTCAAATACAGGAATATTATGAAATACAAAGTCTTCTTTTTTATAAGACTCACATCCATGTGTATAAGTAACCTCAATGGCTAATTTTCCGCCCCATTTGTCATAAAATTCGCTATCTTCACCAAAGGTGCATAAAATATCAGGGTAATATTTTGCACCGTTAGGTAGGTGTAAATATGGCGTTTTTTCTACAGTTCTAAATTCGAAATTAAGTGGTATACGCTTATCTTTACATACGTGGATAAGCTTCATATTACTAAGGCGAGATAATGCTTCAATGACACATTTATGAGACATCGATTCATCATAATTCCTATCAAACTCTGAGGTTTGTTCTCCCTTAGTGAATCGTTCGAATTGATGGTTTCCGCTATGCACCTTTAAGCGATATCGCTTGCTTTCATCTTGTAGTGGTCAACTAATATTGGCCACGATCTTAGAGTTTAACCAAAACAATCGTTCTGATTCATTAGGTGTCAGTCCGCCGTTATATTGGTGCGGGCGAAGCTGACAATAATATCCAATTATGTATCGTGTAATTTCTTGCTGAGCTTCAGCAAAGCTACGATACCCTATTGGTGGTATCCATTCTGTCTTAAGGCTCCTAAAAAAGCGTTCCATTGGACTATTATCCCAACAGTTCCCACGTCGAGATAAACTTTGCTTGAGCTGATATCGCCATAATAGTTGTCGATATCTTCTGCTTGTATAGTGAGTCCCTTGATCGCTATGGAGCATAACACCTTTAGGTTTTCCACGACCTTCATAGGCCATCGAAAGCGCTTTGCCCGTTAAACGGCTATCAGGTGATAACGACATAGCCCAGCCAATGACTTTACGAGCAAATAGATCAATCACAACCGCTAAGTACATCCAGCGGTTACCTGCCCACACGTAGGTGACATCACCAACCCAAACTTCATTCGGAGCGGTGACAGCGAATTGTCGACCTAGGTGATTAGGGATTTCGATGTGCTCTAGTGTCGCTTTTCGGTATCTGTGCTTAGGTACCTGACAACTCACTATACCAAGCTCCTTCATCAGCTTAGTGGCGCGATAACGGCTTAACGAGATACCTTGCTGGCTAACCATATCTGCAACCGTCCTAGCTCCTGCCGAGCCGTTACTTGCAGTATGTACTTCGCTAACTAGACTTCGAAGCTTTACTTTATCTGCGTTTATGGTTATTGGCCGTTTTCTCCAATACTTGTAACTACTACGATGAATACTGAACACTTCGCATAATGTTTTTATGCTGTAGCTCTGCCTGAGTTTCTCAATTATTAAGAATTGTTCAGTGAGTCCGACATCAACAGAGCTGTGGCTTTTTTTAATATTTCGTTGTGCTCCTGGAGGCGAGCTAGTTGCTTTTTTAACTCTCGAATTTCAATTTGTTCTGGTGATATAGGTGATGCTTTAGGTTGCTTACCTTGTCGCTCTTCTCTTAATTGCCGAACCCACTTATCCATGGTCGATTTACCCACGTTCATAGCTTGAGCGGCTTCAACAATTGAGTAATTTTGATCTAGCACTAATTGAGCTGATTCAAGTTTGAATTCTGCGCTAAAAAGTCTTCTTGTACGTTTCGTCATAGTGTCACCTGTTTACTTATGAGGTAATGATATCACCTCTAACTAGGTGGCCAAATTCACCGTACCACTACATCTGGATTCAAGCTCCAGTAAGTACGCGTTTTATGCATCTCGTTATCATCTCTTTGGACTCGAATGGCTTTGTCTATCGAAATACGAAGAGGTTTACTTGTTAAAGGGGCTTTATGATATTCGTTGTTTTTTTTGTCTTTAATATATGCCTCATTCGGCCTTTGCACGGCTACTTTAGCAGCTTTCTCTCTTTGTTCCATTTCAGCCTCATCTAGTGTAATGACCAGTTTTTATTTGTTAGTTATGTATTTTGAATTGTATGAAAGTTGGCTCTTGGAGCTGATGCAGAGGGATTCGAAGCATAAGCCTTCAAAGTACCTGGTAAGCCCCTAGAACAGTAGACACTTCATAGAGTTATACTTAACCAAAAATATGAGGTGTTACATGCGCGGAAAACGATATCCAGATGAGTTCAAAATAGAAGCTGTTAAACAAGTCACTGAGCGTGGTTATCAAATCGCAGATGTTGCTGATAGATTAGGCGTCACTTCCAAAAGTTTGCACAACTGGATTAATAAGTTTGATAAGCCGGAAAAGCAACACATCACCATTGATAATCAACAAGACGAAATACGTAAACTCAAGGCTGAACTACGTCGCGTAACCGAAGAGCGAAATATCCTAAAGGAGGCCGCCGTGTACTTTGCAAGCGAGTCAAAGAAAAGTACACGTTCATAAAGTCTAGGCTCAAGCACTACCCAGTAAAAACCCTATGCGAAATACTTGGCGTTCACCGCAGCGGCTTCTATGCCTGGCTTAAGGAGCCTCTGAGTCGCAGAGCTACTGAAGATAAGCGACTACTAGGTAAAATTAAACAGTATTGGCTAGAAAGCGGTTGTGTGTATGGCTACCGAAATATCACTTTAGACCTTAAAGATGATGGTGAGGCTGTGGAAAAAATCGGGTATATCGGATCATGAGAACAGCTGATATTAAGGCTGTACGTGGCTATAAGCGCAATCCAAGTTTTGGCAGAGGCGATGTTAGTCATACAGCACCAAATACGTTAAATAGAGGGTTTGACATCGCTGAGCCCAATAAAGTTTGGGTGACCGACTTTACCTATATTCGGACTCATGAAGGTTGGCTATATCTCACTGTTGTTATCGATCTATTCTCTCGACAAGTTGTCGGTTGGACAATGAAAAGTACAGCTAGAGCTGACCTAGTTATTGATGCGCTACTGATGGCGGTATGGAGACGCACTCCAACAGAAAAGGTGCTTATCCATTCCGATCAAGGCGTGCAATATACTTGCTCTGATTGGCGCAGCTTTCTTAAAGAGCACAACCTGGAAGCGAGTATGAGTCGAAGAGGAAACTGTCATGATAATGCAGTTGCTGAAAGCTTTTTCTCATTACTGAAAAAAGACAGGATTAAGCGAAAAGTCTACAAAACCAGAGATGAAGCGCGTGCTGAAATATTTAACTATATCGAATATTTCTACAATCCAGTGCGGCATCATGGTAGTAATAACGGACTGTCTCCAATGAATTTTGAAAAGCAGTATTATGAGAACTTAGAAAGTGTCTAGAAAACTAGGGGCTTACCAACCTCTCCCGTGGCTTAATACGAAAGATTAGTAAACTGGTTATGGTTGCAAAAGAAATCATCTTTGTAGGGATGCCGGTTTGTAAAGACCTATTACCATTTCTCTACTCCGAAATCGAAGATGGGGAGAAATGGTTTTTGATACGGAAGTTGGCACACCAAATACCTTATGCTGGAGCAGCTAGGGTGAATGCCTAAGTTAATTTAGTCAGTAAAGTAAGGATTACACCAGAAAACTCTTCTGATTTGTTTACAATTGCATTTACTTTGTTGTTACGCTCTTCAGCGGATTTGACTATTTTAAGTAATTCAGCAAGCTTTTTAAGATCTGCAGGCTCAGGGAATAGCTCGTTAACTTCACTATCCGTTAATCGAGTGATTGAGGAAATGTGCGATGCCAGCCTTATATCAACAGCAGCAGCTGATTCAGAGATAGCTTGATCTACATTGTTGTCAAATTCTTTCCAGTTGATAGTCATGATATTTTTCCTTATTCTATTGATTCTTTAATGTCTTTTATTTTGTTTAAATATTTTTTTGCAGAATTAACTTTGTCATCTACTTTATGACCAGTTTTTAGCAAGTCTGAAACAGCATTGTCTGTTCGATCAATAAGAGTTGTTAGTTTGTCATTAGACACTCCCATCATTTCCAAATAACGGTCTCTATTTTCGGAAACCTTAGAAGCTGAGAGTAAAAAGCTAGTGATACTGTTATTGATACCCCTTGCTTGTCCATATTCTGCTTTTATGTTTCGTTCTATACGTCTTTCCAATTCATCAAGAGGTTGGATTAATTCAATACGCTTGTCATTTATCATTTCTTGAAGTTTTGGGCCCGTTTTTAGCAAAAATGTTAGCCGTTGTTGTTTATCATTTTCAGTGACAACAGTATTCCATGCATCAGAAATGAATGGTTTTTGGAAGAACTCGTTTGCAAACTCAGGTAACCAAACATCTTGAATAAACCGATCCACCTCTATCCGTTTTTGGTCAAAATAGCGATTTAAAAGTGTAATGTTGGCGTTTTCTAAAGCTGATATTCTGTTGCCTAATTCGCTTGATAAATTAGGTGCTTCTGGTGGAATAGTGGCGCAGCCCGATATTCCTATTATGCAAATGACTGCCATTATGTAATTACGCATTTCTATATTCCTTATCCTAGTTTTTATTTGTGGCGACAATAGCTAATTTTTTACGGTAAAGGGTTATAGAGTGGTCAGCCAGAGGCTTACTCCAAGGCAGGGATTTAATGAATAGCATTTTTATACGATAGAGAAAAGTAACTGAATAAAGCAGGTTAACCGCGTCGTAGCTGCCACCTGCACAATTTGTAAGGTAACGCATATTGCCACCATGCAAGTATCCGCCAAACTTTGATAGAAGATAACTTCTTATGCTTTTACCTACCTGAGGAATGAGACCCAGTAGCCAACTTACAGCCGAAATTGTATCAGATCCAGGTGGCATCATAGTTACACAATCAGCTGCATTTACAACACGGTACAGGGGGGTCTTGATGTTGGATATCCATTTTTCGTCACCAACTCTGGGTGAGCCAAATGTATAACAAGACGCCATACCTCCAGTATGTTTTAATTTTTTCGCTGCAATTGTAGCTAATGCCCCACCTAGGCTGTGACCCGTGATGAAAAGTGGTTTATTTTTAAATTCATCTTGGTTTAGTGTATGTTGAATTTCAATTGCGACTTCTTCAAATGCCTGCTTGAAGCCGCTGTGTATATTACCGCCGCTGTCGCATTTCGTTGTTGTTGCTTTAGCATCAGATTTGATATCTTTGACACTAGTTGATTCAGTACCTCGAAAAGCAAGAGTGATGAACTTGTCGGTGGATATCAAAATTGCTTGTGTACCATTGGAGTCGAATGTCTTAACCAATTTCGCGTTTAATGATTCTAATTCTGCACCTAACCTTTCTATCTCGATTTTATGGTCATAACCGACGATATCTAATAGCTTAATAAGGCTAGATTTTTTAGTTTTCTGTGTAAACTCTTCTAAATATGTGGTGATTAATTCTTTCTGTTGATTGTTCGTAAATAGTGGATTAAATCTAAGGTAGGCCAGCTCAGAAAAACAAGCCATAAGCCATGATGTTCTATCGCTATATGCCTGGCGATAAGTGGGTACTTGTTTGCTCAGGAGATTGTTGACCATTTCAATTTCTAAAGCATTTTGTGCGATAACATTTTTCATTTGACACTACCTTTGATCTAAGTAACAAGCTAGTTGAGGCAAGATTTGAGCCTTATATGCATTAAGTTAAATCAACGACATCTGCTATTGGGGCATTGCGCTTTACAGACTCAATACCGTTATCACGACCCTGCGTTGATACATAAAGTTCGCTAGTGCCTACCACTTGGTAGTTGCCACTGCTCTTTAAATTAAAGTAATACTGGTCATTGCTTGCAATGAGTCGATCGTAGTTAGAGTCAAGTGGAGAATTAACTTTTACAGATTCAATGCCATTTCGACAGTTATCTTTAGTGGTATAACCTTCGCTACCTAGGATAGTTTCCCCATTTTGTGCGCGAAGGCGGAAGTAGAAATTGTTGTTAGCTGTGCTTTTGAATATTTCAAATTTAGTAGACATGATGATTATCTCTTTTGTTTGATGGCGAAAGTAAGGTTGTTAACTAAAATTAAGTGCGAGCTTAACAACTGTTAAATATGTTGGCACGACTAGAAATTCATGTCAACAGTTGTTAAGATCTATTTTTACTGGAGGAAATCATGTCTAGCAAAGCTGAACAAGCAGAAGTCATTAGTAGTAATATAAAAAAATTAAGAGAAGGAAAGGGCTGGAACCAGACAAAGTTGGCTTCTGAAGCCAGCATTAGTGGAGCGGCACTAAGCAAAATTGAGCAAGGCAACGGTCGTGTACCGACTATTGTGGTTATGAGAAAGATAGCTTCAGCACTTAAAGTGCAAGTTAATGATATTACAGGCGAAGCTACTGAGGTCACCTCCGAGGCAGAGGAAAGGAATAGAGAGTTTTATAGGAAGTGGGATGTGCTAGATGATCTTGAGCAAAGTGATCAGGAGATTCTTCGAGGAATGGCAGAAAGGCTTAAAGGAATAACACAACGTGATTAAAGAAAAGCATGGAGCGGCTGAGGCGGAATACTTGTTGGAGGAATTAGAAATAAATACTCTTCCTATAATTCCTAAGGAAGTGGTAAAAGCTATTGACTCGGAGCATTACAGAGTTGTATTAGAGCCTCAGTCTTTCAAATCAGAATCAATTCTTGGAAAAGCTGAAGGTAATAATGATGGTGCTTTAATATACGTTAACGCGAATATAAAAGACGAAGGTCGTTATAATTTTACTGTTGCACATGAGTTAGGCCATGTTGTCTTGCACATCATGAACCGTAAAAAATTATCTTTCGAGTGCGGTAAAGATGCTTTTAAAAGCTACTACAATGATCCATCGGAAAGAGAGGCGAACGGCTTTGCTTCAGGGTTGTTGATGCCAAAGCAATTAATATCTCCATTAACTGATGGGGATATTAACTGGCGAAATATAAGTACAATTAAGCGGGAATGTAAGACTTCTTTAGAGGCTAGTTTCAGGCGACTTTGTAGTTTATCGCATGAACCTGCTGCTTTAGTTATTCATAAAAAAGATAGATTTCACAGGTTTGCTTCATCCGAGCAGTTTGATTTTTATATTGAGCAAATACCTTTAACCATTGATAAAAAAGATCTATGTTCTAATGGCTTAGCTGATGAGTTGTTTGCTGAATTTGAAGAGATGGACGCGTCAGATTGGGTGAATCCATGTAAAAAGGGTCTTACAATAGATAGGATTTATGCCAGCTCAATTTCACTTGCGAACGATATTACATACACATTACTTAAGTATGATGATGATTGTTTATCAGACTCAAATGAGTGATAAGGTGTTGCATCAATCGAATTTTTTATAATCGATAAGCACTAAGTTTATGCCGTATTTATACAGACTGGTGCTTGTTTATTAGAGATTTTGAACTGGCTCAACAGTCTTGTCAGCCGACTCACCGTACTTCTCGAGTATCTAAATACAGCCTCGTTTTCTATACTCAAGCCCCCATTCATTAAACTGCTTTGCTAGCCTTGCATGGCTTTTAGCTAAAGCAGTTGGCGAGGCTGCTTTCTTCTTAGGTTTAGGCTTTCTTACTTCAACACCAGATAGCTCACGAGTGAACATCTTGGGAACAACATGGCTGTAATGCTGCTCGATCATTTGAACACTTGTACCACACTGTTTGGCCAGTATTTCCATACTCACTTCACCAGACATTAATTGCCATGTGATATAGGTATGACGTAACGAGTAGAGCGTTCTGACACCATGCGCTGATTGCTTTAATCCTGTGTCGAGGAGTGCTTTATCAAATGCCTTGCCAAGCTCTTTAGTCGTTGAACCATCGCCTAGTCTGAATAATTTATCTGAAGGTTTGCGGTTGGGGAATCGTTCACGTAGATCTGCAATGCACGAGAAGATCTCATCACGGCACACGATCTCTCTAGTACCTGTATGTTTGGTTGTCTTACCTTTCGTCACCGTCACATAGAAAACGACATTGTGCTCATCAGTTTCCATGTTGATATCCCCCCAGGTTAGGTTCTCCATCTCAGTGCCAGGTCTGATCCCTGTGTGAACAGCAAACTCCATATAATCTAACAGCAACTCTCTGATCTGACGTGTCTTCTCTTTGCGGCTATTCTCTTCTAGCTTTATGATCGCATCATAAGTTTGCTCGTACTCCTTCTTGGAAAAAGAGGCGCGCCGCTGGCTGGTTAAGCCGTCGCTATTGAGTACGGGGACTTGCATAGGAAGCATCCACTTTCTAACCACCGCTTCTTTGAAGACCATCTGCAGAGCGGCGTTATGAGTTTGGATTGTGGACTTCGCTGGTATACGTTTGAACTCTTCAATTCGCCACTTATCAAACTCGCGGACCACCTCTTGATCAATGGAAGTAATGAACATGCGATCGAAGTAGGGGATATGGTATTTTCGCAGGGCACCTATGTAATCTTTGTAGATGACCTTGCCACCGCCATGCATTAATTCACTCTGCATTTGGTCAATGGCTTTCTCTGCCACATCTTTAAAGCGTTTACTGTCGATTAAGGTGTTGGTCTCGGCTCGTATTTCATAATCCATATAAATACGGTGAGCCATTGCGATGGCCTCATTCAGATCTGTTTTCTTTGTGGCCTTGGCGTACCATTTACCGTACAGCACGAAGCGGCAGTACCAGTATTTACTGTTACTCTGAAGGTAGACATAGAGTTTGTCTGAGATGTTGTGACGTTCGATTTGTTTGCTCATTCATCCATCATAATGAGAAACGCTTGTTCTTGCAAAGAATTTGCAAAGGTGTTCTGCCTGGTTTTTATCTATTGATATTATTCAATATTTTTAGAGGTGTTCTTTTCAAAATCCGATTTCGAAAGAAGTGACGGTTCAAGTCCGTCCTCAGGTACCATTTCTCTTTAAGAGAAATAATCAAGCCGACATTAAGTCGGTTTTTTTGTGCCTGAAATTCACAACTTACCCACTTTTGGGGTTTTCAACTGCTAGCAATTTACTATTTTAATAGAATAAAACAGTTCGGTGATGCTTTAGAGCGAATCAGCTTCTTTTAGTCAATATTGACTAGCGAATAGTGACACATATTACTTCTATTCAACTTGTCTAACATCCTATGCAGGTTAATACTTTTGTATGATATGTTCCTCCTGCATCAGATTTGATGTCGATAGTGCCACAGCACTATAGGATTTATTCAAAGGAGTGTAATGTGTCTCTAGTCAAAAATATTCTCGGTTTCACCGCGTTAGCAATACTGCCGCTCGCTACACAAGCGATAACGGTTGAAGAATTTTCCAAACATCCACAATTTTATGATGTCAAAATTTCTCCAGATGGTAAGCACCTTGCTGTATTAATTAATACCGAAGGGCGTAAGACGTTAGCTTTTCTTGAAACAGAGTCAAAAAAGCTTACTTATGCTGTTCCTGCCAGCAAACGAGATCAAGCGGGCAATTACTATTGGGTGAACAACGAAAGGGTGGTGGCGCAAGTACAGCAGGTCAGCGGCCGATTTGAGAGGCCAGGCAGTGCCGGAGAATTGTTTGCTGTGAACTACGATGGTAAAAAAAGTAAGATGATTTTTGGCTATCGGGCAAAAAAAGGTATTGCATACAGTGCATATGGTGGTTTTTTGCTGGATAACCTTGAAGGAGATGACAGGCATATTTTGATCCAAAAGCGGGAATTGAACCAAAGTGGCAACGCTAAGCCTAGGGCAGTAAAGCTAAACGTATACACAGGCAAGGAAAGACGTGTTAAAACTGCGCCAATGGCTTATGGTGGCTTCTTAGTTGATCATAGTGGTACACCGCGTTTTTCTGCTGGTACTGATGAGGAACATGTTACTCACGTTTATTACACTGAAGGTAAAGGGGAAGATTGGCAGAAGTTTGGTGAAGAGATTAAGGGGGAGTATTACCCGCTAGGTTTTGCTGAAGATAACAACACTGTCTATGTTACAAAAAGTAGCAATGGTGGGCCTATGGGCTTATACGAATATGACATCACCACTAAAAAGTCGACCCTCCTGTATCAAAGTCAGCTTGCGAGCCCTTCACCATTAAGTGTTGACCTCAACCAGGTTTATGGCATTCGTGTCGATGAAGATTACCCCAGTTTTCACTTTCTGAATAAAGATTCGCTGGAGAGTAAACTACACCAAAAGTTAGTTGCCTCGTTCAATGGCGATACAGTAAGAATCACCAGCATGACGGCCGATAGAGGAAAAGCGGTATTGCATGTTTCTGGTGACCGCAACCCAGGTGAATTTTATTTGTATGATACTAAAACCAATAAAGCTGAGCATATGCTTAGCAGCAGAAATTGGCTAGATAAAAGCAAATTGGCACCAACAGAGCCCTTTAGAATTAAAACGCCTGATGGCTTAGTGCTCAATGGCTATATGACATTACCATTAGGTAAAAGTAATAATTTACCCACTGTGGTGATCCCCCACGGTGGCCCTCATGCCCGAGATTATTGGGGCTATAACGCTGACGCTCAACTATTAGCAAGTAGAGGCTATGCGGTAGTGCAAGTTAACTTTAGGGGCTCAAGTGGTTACGGTCAGGCATTTAAGGAGGCGGGTTACACCCAATGGGGCGCAAAAATTCAAGACGATATCCTACTAGCGACTAAATATGCGGTGCAAACTGGGGTCGCCGATAAAGAGCGCTTATGTATTTATGGTGTCAGTTTTGGTGGCTACAGTGCGCTACAAGCATCGATAAAAGAGCCTGATACTTTCAAATGCAGTATTGGCTATGTCGGCGTCTATGATCTACCTATGTTGTACGAAGAGGGAGATATGACTGATGCGACATGGGGGGAAGCTTATTTGGATAAAACCTTAGGAACAAATGAAGCCGAGTTGATTGCCCAGTCGCCGGTACATAATATCGATAAGCTTAAAGCGCCGGTGCTGATTGTTCACGGTGAAGACGATAACCGGGCTCATTTTGAGCATGCACTAGCGCTGCGCGATGCGCTCGATGAGCATAAGCACCCTTATGAGTGGTTAGTGAAAGATAAAGAAGGCCATGGCTTCTATAAAGAAGAAAATATCATTGAGGCAAACCATAAGATATTGGCTTTTTTAGATAAGTACATTGGTCATTAACTTTCAGTTTTATGAACAGAAAGGCATCCATTTTGGATGCCTTTTCTATTGGGCTGGAATACCCTGCCTTAAGGTTTATACCGATTGGTATTTAGCTTTTTAAGATCTCTAACGGCAGCGCTAACATATCGTCGCCGCTGCCGGCGAAATACCAGATAATACCAATCAAACAGCCTACAGTAAGAAAATACCATACCGCTGAGAAGATCTGACCGTAGCGATCCAGTGGCAGTAAGTGGCTCTGGTGGCGTGTTTTCCATTCAAAGACTATCTCGGCACTACCGATAAGTAGCAGGAAGCCTAATAGTGCCAAGCCTAGGCTATAGCTGATGTAGACGCCAACTGCTGCACCTGCAATACAGGCGACGAGCCCCATAACACTGTTCATTGAAAAGCTGATGCTTTTCAGAATATGGCCACCATCGAGCGGAAGAATCGGCAACAGGTTAAACAGATTCAGCAATGCATTAAAGGCCGCTAATCCAGCAAAGAAGATATTGCCGGTAACCCAATAAGCGATGAGTGCTGCAATAGACATAAATAAGCCAAAAGTAGGCCCCATTATTGAGATCACTACATCTTGCCAGCGGGTGTTTATTTTCTCGTCACTTAAGGCTAAGCCGCCCATAAAAGGGATGAGATATATTCCTTTGGTCTTCATGCCAAAATGCTTCATTGCCCGGATATGGCCATATTCATGGAATACTAAACAGGCGATAAGCGCGAGAGCAAACTGAAATGAAAACAACCAGGAGTAGGCGGCAACACTGGCTCCTGCTAAAACGACTTTAATCACCTTGGCGCTTTTTAATAGCTTGAAGCCCAGAGATGCAAGGCCGATTATGCTAAATTGCTTTTTTTCTGCAATTGCAACAGTAGGGACTTGTTGCTCAATATCTTTAGTGTTGCGCTTGCCGCTAGCTATGACGTTTTCATCTTGCAGCAGGCGGTAATCGATGGCAAAAGGCTGCCAACGTAAGTCGGTCTCTAAAGTGATCTTTGTGGTTCGCTGTTGAAGAACCGCATCTTGGGAGTCGATTGCGGTTGGGGCTGCTGTATTGAGCTCAAAGCTATGGCTTTTTAAACCTTCATTGTCAGCGCTTGCTTGGATAACTGAGACTAAGGTATCGCCCCAAAAGAGTTGTTGCCATCCTGCCAATGAGCCTTCTAAGCGAAGCGGCTTACCAAGGCAGTCAATTTTCAATAGTTCCACGTCATATCTCAACGATTTAAAGTATCGTTATTATGCCGCTAACCATCGTCCTTAGGCAATGGCTCTCAAGTTGCCTGTATAGGGATTATTTTTTAATACTGTAATCGTAGTTGATCTCTTGATTACAGTTGGTAATACAGCAGGGGCCATGCTCTCTCTGAGTTCGATTAAACGCGCCACCAATATGGATCTCGATATTGGCGAAAACATGTTTTAATGCATCAATGCGGTAGTTCTTGTAGTAGCCTTCAACTTCTTGCTTAGTCGTTTCAAACTCTGCCTGCTCTTCTTGCATCACGCTATTGATTCGACGCTTCTCTTCCAGCATTCCTTTGACTTGCTCGACCATCATTTCATCATCTTGCCATTGTGTTTTAGGGGGCAGGTTACCTAGTTGTCCTTCAATATTTTTTACTGCCACCCTCATTGAGGTAATGCTCTCTTTAAGCTGGACTAGATTATGTTTATGTGTACTAATATGCATGGCGCAGAATATTTCAGTTTTGGTTCCAGCAGTAGCGCCAATGGCAACAACTTTCACCCCTTTATCGGCTTCGACTTTGCCACCGACTAAATCGCCGCGGCGACCGCTCGCATCGCAAACTATTAGCTGTTGATTCGTTTTGGCATAACTATGCAAGAGCTGTTTGGTTACCAGAATATTACCAGTGGCTTCCAGATTAGAGTACTGCACAAATTGTGCACTTATTTGGCCTTGAGCTTTTAGTGTCGTAGAAAGTGCATTGTCTTTTAGTTGGCGCCCAATCACTCCCTTACTAACGGTAACATCGCCTTGGGCAATTAAGGTGGCTGAGTCGACAAATCCCATAACAGTGATATCACCGCTGCTTTTAACAATCATGCCTTCGCCAACGTCACCGGTAATTAACACGCTACCCTTAAAGTCGACATGACCATAGCCGACGTTGACATCTTTTATTTGCAGTACGTCATCAACTTGCATGCCGTTTTTGGTTTCTACTGGTTGGCCCGCAACACTAGCGACGAGCAGGTTAGGGTTATTGGCGCAAAATTCAGTGCCCTCACCAGCAACCAGCTTTATGTCTTTCCCCGGCTTAGCGAGCAGTTTGTCACCATAAACGGTGTAGCCATCGACTCCTGCAGTTGCGGGATGTTTCAAAATAAGCGCATTGCCAGGTTTGACCATGATGACTGAGCCAAGGTTACGCATATCGACGCTGCCGTCACTATTTTCTTGAGGCTGGAGTAAGCGCTCTCGAGCCAACATGACCTTTCGTTCTATGCTGGCTGATTTCCCATGGATGGGGGAGCGCCCATTAGCGATGATATTACAACATTCATCGCCAGGTAATAGATTGGTCAACTGCCTTAACGCTAACTCTATTTTGGGTTTACTTAGGCCAAGCTTGATATGTTGAGACTTTAGGCTTTGAAGTATGTCTTTTAAGGTAATGGTTTGGCCGCCGTAGGCTGCGGTTAATGTCATTGATGCTTGCATTTTGTCATCGGAGATCTCAAAGCTGATACTTGCATCACGACGTTCTGCTATCTCAAAGCGTTGCTCAAATTGGCCATCATCAGTTCCTGATAACTGGTTTATTTGAGCCACAGCTTTACTGATGATCTCCTTGAGTGGATATAGGGAGCTAAAGTCAGGAAACGCCAATAGTTCCACAATGTCCTTATCAGTTAAAGGGCCGTGGGTATTGGGGATGAGTGTTAGCACGGCTTTTATACCGTCAGTGTCTAACTCTATAAGCTCCGGATGCAACATGAAAATCCCTACAGTTATTTGTTTTTATAAGTGAGATTACCTTTGAGTATAACCATACAAGTGATTGTTTAGGTATTATAAAATATAAAATTTTTGACCAATATATCATTGAAAATGTAACACTATATTGGTTGCAGAATAATCAACTAGTAGAGATTTTATAACATACTTTTATGCTCTGCTTTAGCGTTTTATATTGGAGTATATTTTGTAGCGGTTATTCTCGGCACTGACGTTTACTTCGCCGAAATTTTCAGCAATGCAATCGGAGTAGGGTAGGTGGCGGTTAGCAACGATATGGAACAGTCCACCTCGCATTAGATTAGCACTTGCCGCTTTTACAAAATCGGTAGCGATATTAGTCGTACTGGCCAAACCATCGTGGAACGGTGGGTTAGAGATTATGCCATCGTAGTGGCCGCTTGTTTGTGCCATACCATCGGATGCAAAAATGTTGGCGCTCAGCCCATTGGCTTGCATTGTTAAATCACAAGATGTCAGCGCCATCGCATTAATGTCGACACAATCAAGAGTAAGCTTAGGTTGTGCTGTTAATAATGCTGCCGCAATAACACCTGCACCACAACCAAAATCAAGCACGTTACCCTGCATCTTGGGTAGGTTTTCGAGTAACAGTTTAGTGCCTTCATCGAGTTTCTTCTCGCTAAATACACCGACCATATTACAAATGGTGATCTCCCCTTGTGGGGTTTGCAGTTGATACTCGCTGTACCAGTCTTGCAGCTTTATCTCAGGTGCTTCCCGGTTTAACTCACTGGTAAATACGATACAGTGACGGGCATTATCTGCTTTAAATGCTTTGTCGAAGTAATCGGGGAGCTGTTTAGGCAATGACTTAATACCTCCCTTATTCTCACCAACCACAATGAGCTGGCCTTGGGGCTTTAGGTGCTTGCCTGCTAGATTAAACAGGTAAGGAGCGAGCGCTTTCGCTTTTGGAAAATAAACGATGACACTATCAAAGCACTCTTGGGTAGGCAGTTGATGACCAAAATACAATTGCAGATTTTTTGCTGCATAGGGCTGCATTATAAGGTGGTGATGAAAATCCAGTGCTAAAGCACTTACGCTCGACGCACTCTCTAATAGCGCTTTGGGTAGCGTATCACCTTCATAGTTGAGTACTAATACAGAGTGGTCTTTGAATAAATCACTATTTCTAAGAAGGACTTGCGAAGCATTGGTTAGCATGAGTTTTCAAGGTCGAATGTTAAGTGGCAGTAATTATACCCAACTGACCTAAATATGCACTTTATACCAATTGCATTAAAAGTTTGACCATTCAGCGGGAATTCAAAACGCTGTAGTCAAGTAGTGGGATTTGAGCTAATAGTTATTCTCGGCTCTGGCATCCTGCTTCGCTCTACCTCCTAAATCCATTTAGTCGTATATCCAAATTCCATAGCGAAGCATACAGCGTTTTGCCAATTTGTTTAACCTCAGCCGCACTACGTGAGCCTCTCAGTCTTTCCACTTCTGCTTTGCATTGGCTTAAAAGGGAATAACCATTTCTTTACCGATGCGCTTTGAATTGAAAAGACTGAGGGGCTCTGAACTGGCCAAATACTTAATGCAATTGGTATTATACCAATCGGTATAAAGATTTGCTCGCTCAGCGAGAGTGTAGTGGTTTTGAGGCAAGGTTATTAATTTTACCAAGGGAGTGACGATTAGTGGCAATCAATGCCTTGATTAATCTCCCACTGAATTCTGCACCTTCAGCTAGAACGGCTATATATTGACTGGTTTTAAAGTTCGATAAAAAAGCTAGCTGGACACAGGATTCCAGCTAGCCTTTAAGATAGTTACTACTAGTCTTTTTTCGGTAGCAGAGTCATCATTTTTTCAGCTATTTGGGTGTTGTCTTGATTGCCTTTAAACAAATCTGCTGCAGGCCCTACGGCAAATACTTGCACATCGCCACCAGTGTGGCCACTTGTCGTCCAACCAGTATTACTGCGGACATCAATCAGTTTCTTAAGTGCAGTTTGTAGAGCTTCATCGCCCTGCATACGTGCATTGCTTAATTGTTGCAACTCTGAAGCGCTCAACTCGAAACCAAGGCTTTTACTAACCCCAGTTTGCCACTCGTCACTGGCAATGGCAGTTGCACTAATATTTGAGGGGCTAGCACTAATCCCTTTTAGTAGCTCAGAGTCCCAAGCATATTCGCCATTTGCACCTATAGAAAGCCCACCAGTATTATGATCAGCAGTAGCCACCAACAAAGTATCTGGGTGTTGGCGAACATATTGCTCTACAACCTCCATTGCGTTAGCAAAGCTCTGCATTTCGGCCATGGCGGTTGCGATATCATTATTGTGTCCAGCCCAATCAATCAAACTGCCTTCGACTAATAACACGAAACCTTTGTCATTTTGTGATAGTAGCTCTAAAGACTTTTGGGTTAAACGGCTTAAGGTATTGGCGTCCACATCGTTTATCACCCAAGGGAGTTGCACCTCGGCAAATAGCCCTATAACTTTGGGTTTAGCAATGGATTCAAGCTGTGCTAAGTCATCGATATGTTGATAGCCTTTGGTTTTGAACTGGCCTAATAGTGCTTCAGAGAAGTATTTTTGCCCACCACCTAAAATCACATCGGCATCAGATTGCAGCATGTCTGTGGCAATCGCTTCATAGTTGCGGCGGCTTTCGTTATGCACTAAAAAGGCTGCTGGCGTCGCATGGTTTACCTGTGAGGTAACAGCCACACCCGTTGACATGCCGCGGGATTTTGCCATCTGCATGATAGTGGTCAATGGGCGTTTATTGGTATCGACAGAGATGGCACCATTGTAGCTCTTAAAGCCTGTGGCAAGTGCGGTCGCTGATGCTGCTGAATCAGTTACATAACCGCTCTCCTTAGCGGGGTAAGTCGAAGCCATTCCCACTAATAAACGATCAAACACCGTCTGCTCAATCTCTTCGGTATCAGGGTTGTTCTGAAAATATCGATAGGCACTGGTATAAGCTGGCCCCATGCCATCGCCAACCATGATGATCATATTCTTAGGCCGTGATGGTGCTTCAGTTATATCGATATTGGCTGTTGCATACAGCGGCAATATGGCAAGGGCACTAAGGACCCAAGTAAAAGTGTTTCTAAAAGTCATACCGAGTCCTTAGGGAGGTTATTTGTTGATTCTGGCTTCGATAGCATCCATCAACATGCCGCTAATATCGACATCAAAAGCAGCTTCAATCTCTTTTATACAGGTTGGGCTGGTAACATTTATCTCTGTCAGTTTGTCACCAATAACGTCGAGTCCAACAAAAATTAAACCGCGTTTTTTAAGCTCAGGACCGATCGTGCGGGCAATATGCCAATCAGACTCTGATAGAGGTTGAGCAACACCACGTCCACCGGCGGCTAAGTTACCGCGAGTCTCACCTTTTTGCGGAATTCGCGCTAAGGAGTATGGCACTGGTTCGCCATCGACAACCAAGATACGTTTATCACCTGAGGTAATATCCGGAATAAAGGCCTGCGCCATAGCGTATTGTTGACCTTCATTGGTTAAGGTTTCGATAATCACTCCAAGATTTGGGTCGTCTTTTTTGACTCTGAAGATAGAGCTGCCACCCATACCATCTAATGGCTTAAGAATGATATCCCCCTTCTCTTTATGGAAAGCTCGAATACGTTGCTCATCACGGGTAACCACAGTCTCTGGAGTAAACTCTGAGAACCAAGCGGTAAACAGTTTCTCATTAGCATCGCGTAGGCTTTGCGGTTTGTTAACAATTAACACGCCTTGCTCTTCGGCTCGCTCGAGCATGTAAGTTGAGTAAACAAATTCTGTGTCGAATGGGGGATCTTTGCGCATTAAAATAACGTCTAGATCGGCCAGCGGCGTGTCGACCGCAGCTTCAAGTTGATACCAATCGAGTGGATCTTGTTTGACTGTTAATGCACGCATGGTCGCCATCGCTTGGCCATTAACCATGGCTAGATCATTCATCTCCATGTAAAACAGTTGGTAACCGCGAGATTGGGCAGCCATTAACATGGCAAAGCTTGAATCTTTCTTAATATTAATGTCGCTGATGGGATCCATCACGATACCGAGTTTTATCATGGAACTTGTTCCTTATTCTATATTTCGAGTCAACTGCTAACATGGGGGCTATTAAGCCGTTTTTCCAGCATCGAACTGATATTCTTATCATTGGCGCAGCTAATTCACTGCAGCGTTAAGTTTAACCAATATCACCAAATTTGAGCTGCAGAGCGGTAATAGTGGTCAGCGCCGCGGTTTCGGTGCGCAGTACTCTTGGGCCAAGCAGTACATCGGTAAATTTATGGGTTTCGGTCATGGTGATTTCAGTTGCAGATAAACCACCTTCAGGCCCAATAACCAAACGTACACGATTGTTAGGTAAACAGAGCCCGTTAACCCCGTGTGAGGCTCTAGGGTGCAAGTTGATCTTCAGCGAGCTTGTCTCTTCTGCACACCAGTCACTCAGTTGCATGGCGGGGCGAATAACCGGCACCACACTGCGGCCAGATTGCTCACAGGCGCTAACGACTATTTTTTGCCACTGCTGGATCTTTTTCTCTAATCGCTCACCGCTTAATTTGACTCCACAGCGCTCAGAGAAAAGCGGTGTAATGGTGTTAACACCCAGCTCGACAGACTTTTGAATGGTAAAGTCCATTCTGTCGCCGCGGGAGATCACTTGACCTAGATGTAGATGCAGTGGCGACTCGCTGTCGTTGCTTTCACAAGATAAGACCTTTACCGCGACGTTTTTCTTACTGGCACTGAGAATTTCAGCCAGATAATTATTACCATCGCCATTAAATAAACAGACTTGCTCTCCTGCAGCCATTCGCAGGACGCGGCCGACATGACCTGCAGCTTCCTCGTGTAGTGACACTGTTTCATCAATAGCCAACGAAGAGGCTTGGTAAATTCTTGGAACTCTCATGGTACAGGTTTGCCTTATTCTGCGATGTTCGATGCTGAGATTAGTTGCTGACACTGAGTTTGTACAAAATGATTGTGATTACCTTGTACATTTGCAATAGCTTGATCTCGCTTGCACTCAATAGTATCAACTGGATAGCTTTTATCCCATGCTTTAAATAACTTTAATTGGCTACTGGATATTTGTAACGCATAGGTTCTTTGCATATAAAGATAAATGCGGGCTATTTGCCCTCGAGTATAGCTAGGCGGCTGCACTTTTCGAGATTTAAAGTCCACGCTTATCTCACATTGACCATATTGTACGGGCTTGGCATTCCACTGGCTAAAGCGATAGTTACTGCGATCGCCATTCACTTCGCCAATAGCGGGGACTAAGTTGTGTAGATCCGACTCCATTTTCTTAAAGAGTTTATCCGTTTTTCCACAATTTTTACGGCCTCCTTGTTGCCAACATTGGCGTTGATGACCGAACTCCCACGCCGGGACGATATGTTCCCACTCAATTCTCGCGGCTCTTTTTTGCTGCTTACGCACCTGATAGCCACAGCGGCTAAAATCAGTACGCCACTTTTTACCTTCAACTTTAATGTCACAACCACAATAAAAGCTGCTGATTGGCAAAGACTCAATATAAAGCTTTTTGGCTAAGCGTTTTGCTTGACTGAAACTGGTTGGTTGCTTGGCTTCGGCGAAGCTCTGTAAAGGAGTAAACCCTATAATACTAAGCGCTAATAAGAGCGCTTTAAATGCAGCGTTGTTCAATCTTAATCCCCGTACTGACGAATTCTCTGTTCGTTGGCGGCGATTGTAAGTTAGCTATAGGGTTGGGGCAATATTTGACGCGATTAAGCTATCAGTTTTATTTTGTATTACGCAAGTTTTGACCGCATTTACGACAACGGTACTGACTGTCTCCACGTACAACTTTATTGTGACGTCGAATACTGAGGTTTACTGAACCGCAGCCACAGAAATACTCAAAAGTTCTGCCCTCTACTGACTGAGTGTTAAAGCTGTGGGTCGTACGGGGCTGGCGTTGGTAAAGTTGCCGCATTAAGCGTTGCCACTCAATGCCGTGAGGTTTAACCCTGCCAAAGAGCTGAAAGGCTAGTAAATGACAGATCTCATGAGGTACCACATCATCGATAAATGCTTGAGGATTATCTTTTAATAGCAGTGGATTAAAGCGTAGCTTGTTGAGTTGCAAATGTGCCGTACCAGCGCTTTTTCCGCGTAGTTTAAAGTTAACCTCTGGCCGTGGGAACTGCCGTGACAATGCCGATTCCGCGGTTTGATAACAATCTTCTACCTGAGCCACTATTGATTGCTGCAGAGGATCGGTGAATGTCGCCTGCGGATGATCTACCAGGGAGTTGGCTTTTAATTGTTTAGACTTGAAAGGGTTAAGCGCTTTGAACATTGAATCGGTAACTCACGGTTGATGAACTCGCGAATTGCGAGTTCATCAATATTACCTGAGTCAAATGTGCCATGCCAGTGCTGACATGCTTAGAGCGTTGTTGCGGAAACCTCTACCATAGCTCTCACTTGTTCGACAATATCGTGCTCGACTTTAACGTCGTATGCGGCAATACGCGGTGTGTGGATATGGCCGACGGGAATGCTGCTATTGAACTGTTTTTGCAATAATATGGCGCGGTAGGAGATCTCATTGGAGAGATAGCCTCCGCCAGAACCTTCAACCGAAATAGCATTTTGCAGCTGCCCTAATGATTTCGCTTGAAACTCGCCCTGTGCTAATGTCGATACCATATGGTTATCATTGACTTTCCAAGGTCCTTCAACTGTCTGCATTGCTGCTATCGGCAGGGAAAACTCCACAAACTCTGGCCCATTGAGTGTGCCACCATTAACCAGGGGAGCGATTGGTGCCTGCTTGTTGGCACCGGTTAAAACATTTAGATTGTCAGGCGCTGCAGCACTGCGATTACGCCCCGGAAAGCGTTCAATATCAAACTCGTCGCGGCCCATGCTGACGGTAAAGATCATATCAACGCTGTTGTCACGATAGATGGGAGTGAGAATTGACTCAATAAGCCCGTCATCAAAATCGGCAAACCGTACTGGGATCATCGCGGTTTCAATTTGAGCTTGCTTACCATTAACCATGAATCGGTAGCCATCGAGTGCTAACGCGACTAAGCCCGATGGATTACTCTGGTCGATATGTCGATCGAGGAAGAAAGGGTCAAATCCGGTGAGTAGTATTTTAATCTCGACATCATCTTTAAAAGCGATGTCACTTAAACCCCGTGATGATTTTTCAACAGCTTTGATAAGGATATCTCGCTGCCATGCAGCAATATTAAAATCAGGCTTTTGTGTTTTAAGTAGCTCTCGCATCGCAAGACGATTCCAATACAAAGAGCGATCATCCAAGTGACCTGATTGCACATCTCTTACCGCTTGCTGCCATAGACGTAATCCTTGGTGAGCAACCATTTGAGTGATTTTTAGCTCATCAGAGTGCAGGGTGTATTTGTCAGCAAGGTTGCTAACAAATGCTTGGTAGCGACTGACAACTTCAGGCATCGCCTCTGTTGCAGCTGGTAATCTAGCCTCTTCAACATCGAGTTTGGCAAAAGCAGCGGTTGAAGTTGTGCCAACAAAAAGTGCTGTGGCGACAAGTGCCATGCTAGATAATTTCATTACTAGGTCCTTTGTTATTATTCTCAGTTTTTGCTACTGGCTGTAAGCAGTAAAAGCTGAACTCTCAGGCTATTAGCTCATTCGCCTCAGTATGCCTTAGCCGACAATGCATTGAAAGCGAGGAATAATTATTCAGCTTTGGATGGCTGCTATTGCCATTATTTCGCCACAATTGCTCCTCATATTGCCACATTTTGAAACTTATTAAGCGTTATCATTATCGATATAAAGTTCGGTGCATTTGCACGGAAATACTAAGAGATGACAAATGACAAAATTAATATCGCTGTTGCTGTTCACCATTTTGGCTGCAGCAGCACTCATTGTTGATGCCAGTGATAATGATGACCATAGCGTTCAGTTTACTGAGCAAAGGTTGGCGCCGCAGTTAACCACACACTGGGACTCAGTATTTCTGCAACACTCAGTTGAGGGAGTGTTAGTGCTTTTTGATCCCCTGAAGCAGACATTAACCACTAACGATCTAAGTCGAGCTAGTAAAGGCTTCATTCCTGCATCGACCTTTAAGATTGCCAATGGATTAATTGGTTTGGAGTTAGAGGTGGTTGCAGATGCTGAACAAGCCTATCCGTGGGATAGGCAACAGCGTGCCTTTAAAGCTTGGAACCAAGACCACACCTTTACAAGCGCATTCAAGTATTCAGTCGTACCAATATTCCAACAAATTGCCCGAGATATAGGTAAACAGCGGATGGCTAATATGCTGGCAAGCCTAGAGTATGGTAACCAGAAGCTGGGCCCCGAACTGGAAAGTTTTTGGCTTAATGGGGATATACGCATAAGCGCAATCGAGCAGCTGCAATTTTTGCAAAAATTGCACGATGAGAAGTTATCCATGAGCCGTCGTTCACAGCAGATCATCAAACAGGTGATGTTAGCTGAATCGAATGATGATTATCGTATCTTTGGCAAGACAGGCTTCGCCAATAAAGGCGACGAATATATCGGCTGGTGGATAGGCTGGATAGAAACTGATGAGCGAACTGTTTATTTTTCGTTAAACCTAGATCTGACCAATATACAACAAGCATCACTACGAAAAGCGATAGTGAAACAGATCTTTCAGTCAGAGCGGATGATGTAAAGCGTCATTTTACACCATCAAAGATTGCAGTGACTCTTGGCTAGTGAAGCGCTTATGGAAGAAATCTAAAAATACGCTAATGTTGGTCGCCAGCTGACGACGACTCGAATAGACGCCATACACTTTAAAGGCTTCCATAGGCCACTCTTGTAAAATGGGGACGAGAGAGCCGCTGGCCAATTCATTCTTGCAGACGGAATTGGATAACATAGCAATGCCAAAATCATCCATCACAAGCTGTTTGACCATCACCGCGCTATTAACTCTGACTTTACGCTTAAAATTCACCATCGTCTTGCGTGTCCCTTTTCCTAAGGGCCAGATAGGTGCTGAGCGCGATGTACCTAATAATATACCACTATGTGTTGCCAGCTCTTGTGGGTTGGCTGGGGTGCCATGAGTTTTCAAATAGCTTGGGCTTGCTACTAATATCGGTTGGCGTTCGAATAATAACCTTGCCACTAAATCGCTTGATTGCAAAGGACCATACTTAATCGCGATGTCGTAACCTTCACCGACCAATCCAACGTCATTATCGGTAAACTGCACGTCGAGCTCTACATTTGGATACAGCCGCATAAAACCACTACAAAGGTTGGCGATAAGCTCTTGGCTGAAAGAGACAGGAATAGCCACCCTCAATGAGCCAGAGACATCATTGTGGGTGTTTTCGATAGTCGCTTTGGCAGCTTCTATTTCATCGCTTATACTGGTGCAATGCTGGAAAAATAGCGCGCCAACCTGAGTTAAGCTCAGATTACGGGTATCTCGCTGTAAAAGCCGAACTCCGAGTTGCTCTTCTAGCTGGGCAACCTTTCGACTAATCGTTGATTTTGGCATGCCTGTTTCGCGGGCGGCTTGAGAGAAACCTTGGGCTCTAACAACCGCTGCAAACAGCATCATACCGTTTAAATCTGGCATGTTATTTTCACTGTCTCAAAAATGGAACAAAGCGTCTAGTGCAGTTTAATAGCAATTGACAGGATAACAAAGTTATATTTACGGGCTAAAAATTTCAGAGGCTAAAAGCAGAGGATCTTTCGATGACCAGCAAAAATCAGCCCGCTAACATGACTCAAGCGCAAACTGCCGACCCGCTTTTTTTAAAAGCAGAGCAGTTGGCTAAAGACTTTTCGCTGTTTCCTGAGCACAGTAAACAGACACTATCTGAGGAGATCAAAGGTCTTCTTGGTGATGACGAAATCCAAGCAAACCTAAAAGATCTTGCTGGATTAGACGTTGATGGTTATGTCACTAAGGTGATCCAACCGACACAGGATAAGAACCGCCCAGGTGCGAAACGCATCATTGCGGATCTTAAAGGTAAGCTTGTTACCGAAACCCACATCGGCCCTTTTTATAGTGCAGAGATTGAACTGAATTTTGGATCTCGTACTCGCCGTATTGGTTTTGTTGCACAAGAGCGTACTACCGCTAACGGCGCCTGGATGCCTGAGCATCACCTAGCTTGTTGTAAAGCGATTCGTCATTTCGCCGAATTGTCTATGCCTATTATCTACCTTATCGACACTCCTGGTGCCGATGCTGGTGAAATTGCTAACAGTCAAAACCAAGCTCACTCAATCTCTAAAGCAATTGCTGAGAGTGCCAATGTTGATGTTCCGACAGTCGGTATCGTCATTGGTGCAGGTTACTCTGGTGGCGCTATTCCACTGGCTGCAGCAAATATCTTATTGTCACTGCGTGACGGTATTTTTAACACCATTCAGCCACAAGGCTTGCAAAGCATTGCACGTAAGTACAACTTGTCTTGGCAAGAGTGTGCTAAATCAGTTGGTGTTTCACCTGAAGAGTTATACACCTCTGGCTGCATTGATGGCATTGTCGATTTCTCACCGTCAGACAGAGATGAACGTCAACATAACTTGCGCCGCGCCATTATCAGCAGTGTTGAAGCTGTTGAGAAAGCCGCTGTACAGTTTGTACGTGAATCAGCGGATTTACGTGAGCATTATGACCGCAGTCTAGAGCGCTTCTTAGCACCGTCTAAAAACTTGGCAGCACTTGAAGTGAATGCTGAGCTAGCTGTTGCTAACAACCCAACCATGCACTTAAATCTGTTTGGTAGCACCTACCGTTACTTGCGTTACCTAACACTACGTAGTCGTATCCACTCTATCTCGCAAGAGCAGTATGGTCGCCTCTCTAAGGTCAGCGTACCTGAAGGTGATTTGCTAGCACGTATTCAGCAAGAGCAAGATCGCGTATTCCAGTCTTGGTTATCAAGTCCTGATAAACTGGTTTATGACGAAGAGTTGAATAAACTTTGGGGGAATTTCACCTCTAAGCGTGATGATGTTTCAACTGAACGAAACATGCTAACCCGATTGATTTTGGGTGAGCCAAAAGAGAACTATAAGAAAGCACGCAAGGCGCTTATCTTTAATATCAGCTGGTCGCTATACCACCGCTGGAAAGGCAATGCAGAGAATAACTTCAAAGGGCTAATTAGCTACCTTGAAACATTGCCATCAGAAGTGACTCAAGCAGACTGGCCTGAGCTGAACCAACTCACTGTACTTGATGTGATTGTGCATGATGAACTGCGTGAAGATTTCATCTGGCAGTGTCATAACATTTTGGTATTCAACGCACTGTACGACAACGTTGTGGGTAATCTGGCTTCAATCGCTAAAGAAGCGATGATGTCTAAGAGCCTGTCTCGTAGTTCAGTTGATAACCTATTGCATGATTCAATCGATAGAGCATTATCTACTCAAGATGTTGCTAACGATAAGAACAAATTCTACAAGTGGCTGAAGTACTTTATGTCTCAGTCAAACCGCGCAGAACTACTGACTCGTACTGAGCAGTGGAAGAGTGTTGGTTTCCCACAATTGAATGACAGCCTGTTCGTAATCTTGACTTACTTCTTTGAGCGTTTACTCCCAGAGTATTTCGACAGTGAAGAGGAAAGCAGTGAGTACACTGGTGCGATTAACCCTGTGCGTATCGGTCGTCGTAAAGACTTCTGGAACCGTTTGACCATGGGTTATCAAGATCTACTGATCCAAAAAGTCCTTCGCGATGAAAAGCGTGCAGGAAAGATGGGCTGGGATGCAATCATTGGTAAATTCTTCACTGATTTCGAAGAGATCAATGGCGATAAGATGTCGGCTAATTTGCTGAACTTCCCAGGCTTCCGCCTTTCTATTGAGGATGCTATCGATAAAGGTATCCGCCCTTGTGGTTTAATCACAGGTGTGGCTGACTTTGACAGTGAAGGCAAGCCAATGCGCGTTGGTGTTGCAGTTTCAAATACTGCATTCCAAGCGGGTGCATTCGATATGGCCGCTGCTGAAAAATTCAGTGCGCTATTGATTGAGTGTGCTAAGCGTAAACTTCCTGTTATCTGTTTCATCAGTTCAGGTGGTATGCAGACTAAAGAAGGTGCAGCAGCACTATTCTCAATGGCTGTAGTGAACGACCGTATTACACGCTTTATTCGTGATAATGAATTACCTGTATTGATGTTCGGTTATGGTGATTGTACTGGTGGTGCACAGGCGAGTTTTGTGACGCATCCTTTAGTGCAAACATACTACCTATCGGGTACTAACATGCCGTTTGCTGGTCAAATGGTTGTGCCTGCATACTTGCCATCAACTTCTACACTGTCGAACTACTTGTCTAAAGTACCTGGCGCGATGAATGGTTTAGTTGAAAACCCGTTCAGCACCACGCTAGATGACCAGTTGAGCAGCATCGATCCACTAATGCCTAAGCCTAGCGGTAAGATAGAAACCATTATTAACAACGCGTTGTCGACATTGGTTCCTGAAGCTGAAATCGAAGATGAAGAGATTGTTCAAGACGACCCTCGCGCATTGATGAAGCCAATTAACAAAGTATTGGTTCATGCCCGTGGTTGTACTGCGGTTAAGCTGATTCGTAAGGCGCATGATAACAACATCGACGTTGTACTGGTGGCATCTGATCCAGATATGACATCTGTGCCTGCTGATATGCTTAAGGCGAACGATAAGCTTGTTTGTATTGGTGGTAACACCTCTGATGAAAGTTACCTCAACGCATACTCAGTATTGAAAGTAGCTGAATATGAGAATGTTGATGCCTTGCACCCAGGTATTGGTTTCCTATCTGAAAGCCCACAGTTTGCAGCGCTTTGTGTGAACAACGGCGTTAACTTTGTTGGCCCAAGCGTGCACAGCATGACGACCATGGGTAACAAGTCTAATGCGATTAAGACTTCGCAAGACCAAGACGTACCTGTAGTACCTGGTAGTCACGGTATTTTGACTAATGCAGAGCAAGCGGTAAACGTGGCGACTGAGATTGGTTACCCTGTACTGCTTAAAGCGGTACAAGGTGGTGGCGGTAAAGGTATTCAGGTTGTAGAGCGTCCTGAAGACATGATTGAACTGTTCCAAAAGACCTCCACTGAAGCTGCTGCAGCATTTGGCAATGGCGACCTTTATCTAGAGAAATATGTTACTTCATTGCGTCACATTGAAGTGCAGTTATTGCGTGACCAGTTCGGGAATACTAAAGTACTTGGCTTGCGTGACTGTTCTGTGCAGCGTAACAACCAGAAAGTGGTTGAAGAATCTGGTTCAACTATGTTGCCTGACGAGCTGAAACAGAAGGTCATGGAATATACTCGTGCACTAGGTGATGCAACCGATTATATGGGCGCAGGAACGGTAGAATTTATCTATAACTTAGACGCAAATGAAGTCTACTTTATGGAGATGAATACTCGTTTGCAGGTTGAGCATCCAGTAACAGAAGCGACCTCTTGTATCGATATCGTAAGTGCTGGTTTTGATATTGCTGCCGGTCGTTCTATCGCAGATCTTGAGCCGCAAGACAAAGGCTACGCGATGGAAGTGCGTGTGACAGCTGAAAAGGCGGCACTTGATAGTAATGGCGTACTGCAATTACTACCAAACCCAGGCTTGATCACTGAATACAAAATGCCAGAGCGTGATGACATTGAGATCATCTCAATCGCTGGCGAAGGTAAAGAAGTATCGCCTTACTACGATAGCTTGATTGCACAGATCATCTGTCGCGGTGAAAGTCGTGAAGACGTCATTAACAAGCTACACGATTACTTAGCTAACGAAGTGGTTATCAAAGGCATTGCGTCAAACATTCCATTGTTAACGCGCATCCTTAAAGATGGCACCTTTAACGAAGGCGTTTACGACACCAACTATCTACCACGCTTCATGGCAGAGCTGGATATTCCTGAGCTTATTGCTGAGATGGAAGCCGCGGCAGAAACTGTTGGCGTTGATACTGAGTCGCTGCGTGTTGGTGAAAGTAACGAACTTAAAGTGATGACTCAAGGTGCGGGGATCTTCTATACCTCTCCAGCTCCTGGTGAAGCTGACTTTGTTAAAGAGGGTGATATAGTAACTGTGGATCAGACATTAGCGCTAACTGAAGCGATGAAGATGTTCTCACAAGTCACTCTGGCTGGCTTTAACCGTAAGAACGCAGTGCTGTACCCTGAAGATCAGCAGTACCGTATTGAGCGTATTCTTAACAGTAATGGCCAGCAGGTTTCCCAAGGTGAATTACTGTTTGTTGTATCACCAGTAGCGTAATAGCGAACTTTAAAACAGTGCCAAGTTTAAAGGCGCTGTTTTGATATTTTGAAATACCCACCATTCGGTGGGTATTTTTTTGCCTAATGTAAGTCGATAGTATTATAAGCTTGTGTTTCCCTGTAGATAACAGTAGTTTCGATTGAGTAGAGCAAGGAACCGAGAGGAGAAACGATAGGAAGCTGCAACGCGGTTCTTATCATCGGAACATTAGATGGATTCATTAAAGGCTGAAATTGCTCAATTAAAGCAGATGTTGGGGGCTTTGGAGCAGGAAAAGAGTCTGCTAGAAACTGCCAATTCAGAGCTTATACAACAAAAATCAATGTTGGAAGAAAAGCTCAATGCTGCGCTTGATGGCACGGGATTATGCCTATGGGAGCAACATATCCCTAGCGGCAACCTCACTATGTTCAATATGGAGTGGGGCTCATTACTCGGCTATACCATTGATGAGCTCGCTGCACATATTGATAGCTGGAAAGGCAATCTACATCCTGAAGATCGTGATTGGGTGATCCAAAATTTTGAAGATCATATCAGCGGTAAAACAGACTCCTATCAAGTAACACACCGAATGCTGCATAAAGACGGTAGCGTCAGTTGGGTTTCGGATCGTGGTCGAGTTATTGAGTTTGATGAAAACGGTCAGCCACTGCGGATCATGGGCACTCATATCGACATAACGCAAGAGAAGCGTTATGAGCTCGGTTTGGCGGAGCTTGCACACAAAGACCCTCTAACTGGCTTATTAAACCGCAAGGCGCTTATAGAGGCCTTTGAACAGTCAAAACAAGGCACATCAGGAGGTGCACTGTTATTTATTGATCTTGATGACTTCAAAGCTAATAACGACCATTTCGGACATAAGTTTGGTGATAGCGTACTCGTGGCTATTGCCAATAAACTCACCTCATATCTAAAAAGAACAGCAGACACTGCGCGGTTAGGTGGTGATGAGTTTGTTGTGCTCTACCCCTCTGTAAATAGAGAGGTGTTGACTAAGCTAGCGGCAGAACTGTTGCAACTTTTTGAGGCGCCGCTTGCAGTTGAAGGTCGCCGAGTTAACGTTGGTTTGAGTATCGGCATCAGTGTTTATCACACTGATGTATTATTTAGTTCTGCTTGTGAACATGCCGATAGCGCTATGTATCAAGTGAAACGCCAAGGAAAGAACTGTTTTCAGTTTTTCTCTAGCTGATAAATATTTGCTAAGTTGCACTTAACTCTCTGCTTAAATTTATGAAAGTCGATGCGGCTGGTGTCAGCGGCAAATTCTTACGCCAGATAAGTGCAAGATCCCAAGTAAGCTGTGGCTTTAGCGCTTTATAAACGAGTGAGTCAGAATTTACTTTCTGGCAGATTGGTTTAGGCAAGATAGCAACCCCCATCTTGGCTTCTACCATGGCAGCAATAAAATCCCACTGGCCACTTTGAGCGGCAACGTTAAGCTCTACATTTGCGGATCGGCTTAAGCGATGAATGAGTTTTGTCAGTGAAAAATCATCGTTATATAGGATAAATGGGTAGGGCGCGAGATCTTGCCAGCCGATATTGTCTTTTTCGGCCAAAGGGTGTTCTTTGGGTAGGCAAGCTAATAGTGGATAGCCCCTTAGCTCTAAGCTGTCGAATTCTTGAGTATGGGTGGTCGGTAGGGCTGTAAAGGTGAGATCTAGGCTGTCATTAAGTAAAGCCTGCTCAGCGCCGAAGCCACCTAGCTCTTGAATACTCAGTTCGACTCCCGGATATTTCTTCCTAAACTGAGCAACCAGCTCGATGATCATCTCCCCCATCATAGGACAGACACCCAAACGCAATTGGCCTGTTTGTAATCCATTCAGGCTATTGAGATCTTCTCGCAGTCTGTGCCATTGGCCAACTATCTGCTGCGAAGTACAGATCAACGCGCGGCCAGCTTCTGTGGCGATCACTTTCTGGTTGTTGCGGATCAGCAGCGGTTGACCAAGGTTCTCTTCAAGGCGCTGGATCATCTTAGTCAAAGTCGGTTGAGTCAGGTGTAACTTTTCAGCTGCACGAGTGTAATTACCCATCTCAACTAAGGTCACGAAACAGTGTAGATTCTTAATTTGAATATTCATGCTTATATGGAATGTAGTCGATGGATATTATTCATTTTACTAATAGTATAAACAAGATTACTTTGACCTCAATCCCATATCCAACCATTTATTTCCAGAGGTCTCTATCATGAAGTTTTATCAAGGTCTGTTTGCCCAAGCGCTTTATCTCGCAGCAATGCCATTAAACAAAGAAGAAGCGAGCAAGATTCAAGCTAATACTTGTGAGCAGCAACACTCGTTAGAGGAAGCTGTTACTGAAAAGGCATAAAAGGAGTCGGTCAATTTTTTATTACCAAGCAAACCGTCCATCAGCGTCACTGTTTAACTTAGATTCACTTATCTCTCCCTGACCCATAGAAGTTAACTTTGGTGATGGGAGACTTTCACTTTTTAGATTTAGCCTATTCATACCATTGCTGTAGGCAAGCTGTGATATGAATAGCGCAACGAGGTATTGCTGATGCTGATAAACGATCAGCATCAGCTATGGGTCAATGACTTGGTTTTATGCCAAGCAAGACCCCAAAGCCTATTAGTGCAATGGCACACCCGTTGTTAATTCTAGATTGGTAGCGAGTTAAAGTGTTGCTCAATCCTTCTGACGTAAATAGCAATGCCACAGTCGTGAACCACAATAGGTGCAGTAGCATGATATATAAACCATAAGCAGGTGCGATAGTGCTGCCATTATTTAAACTCATTACTTGGCTAAAGATACTTAAGAAAAACAGCATTGTTTTAGGATTTAAAACATTGCAAAGAAAACCCTGAGCCAGATATAGCTGACGGCGAGTGGTTAATGCCCTCTCTTTCTCAGAGGTTAAGCTTGTCGAAACTGAGATTAAGCCTTTTATTCCAAGATAGATGAGGTAAAGGGCCCCTGCATATCTAATGAGTTCAAAAAGCCATGGGCTATGTGAAATTAAGTATCCAATCCCCATTAATGAATAGCCGATATGAACTGTAATGGCTAAGCTGATCCCAAGTGCTGTATAGATGCCGGAGCGTCTACCATGATTGATGCTATTTTTAAGCACTAGAGCAAAGTCTGCCCCAGGGCTAATAACGATAACTATACCTAATATGAGTAAACTGATTATTTCCACTTGTGAGCCTCAATGTTCTTTTTTGTCCCCAAATTGTAGAGTGTCGATAGGCAAGTTATAATCGAATTAATCTCTGTTAATTGGTGAGTTTTATTCACATATGAGGCATCTGAAAGCATTTCATACATTTCATATTGCAGCATCTTCTTTTAGTTTCAGTGATGCTGCAGCTAAGCTACATATTACTCATGGAGCAGTAAGTAAGCAGATCAAAATTCTCGAGAACTACCTTGGGATGTCACTTTTCTATAAAGAGGGACGTAAGGCGCATTTAACTCAAGAAGGTAAGTTGTTACTGCAATATACAGAGGAAGCGTTTCGTACATTGAAAACTGGTGTTAAGAGAGCAAAGCAGCTTAATAATAATTATCTAGAAGTCAGCTGTGAACCAACACTAACGATGCGCTGGCTTATGCCTCGCTTATCTGAATTTAATGATCTATCTGGACTCGATATCAGGTTATCAACAGCGGGTGGTCCCGTGACTTTAGGGGCGACAGGGCTCTCAATGGCTATTCGTCGTGATGATTTCGTGCTCAGTGATGAGTATATTAAGCAGCCGTTAGTTGAAGAGTGGGTTGGGCCTGTGATGTCGAAAGAATACTGGGATTCAGTGTCGAATGACCCATCAAAGCTTCTGCTACTTCATAGCCAAACTCGTCCTCTGGCTTGGGCGGCATGGTTAAAGGCGACTGACCAACCATTTGAGAAAACCCGTCAAGAGCAAACATTCGCTCACTTCTATTTCTGCTTTCAAGCCGCTGTCGACGGTTTAGGTGCGGCTTTAGGCTCCTACCCTTTAGTTGTTGATGATTTAAAAAGGGGTCGTCTTATCGCACCATACGGCTTTATCCGTTCGGGTCATCGTTATATTGCGATCAGCGACCCGAGTATGGTTAATGGAAATCAAACCGCATTTTCTAATTGGATCGCTGAGCAGCTAGCGGTTTGTATTCCTGAGCGACATGAAATGGGGTAAGGCTCCTAGTAACATTTGTTTGTGTTGTGTTAGTTGAGTAACTCGTGGTTTTCAGGCAGTTGGCGACTAATCCACAGCACTAACTTGTGTTTCATATTAGGGCCATCTTCTTTGTCTTTTGATAGCGCTTGAATGAGGTTATCTTTAACTAATAAGCGGTAAATACACTCGACTTTATCTTTCGGTGAAATCCCCTGACCGAAATCAGAAAAACCTCTTTTCTTGGCATATCCCACACCAATTTCCATTGCAAGTTTTAGCAGTTGTGCATCGTGTTTTCCAGACTTCATGTAGACGCTTCTTCTGTCGGTTGATGTGATTATTACGTTACCTGATTAGCCAACGATTACAAGCAGGATTTAGGTAAATTTAATGCCTATATTAAAATACTAAAGCAGAGGTTATCTATCCGCTAAATACTTTGATCGGGCGCATCATTGCTGTCGGTATCACTGCAGTTATCGCTGAATTTAGCTAAGCTAAAGTTAGGGTGAATATCGGAGGTGGTTATGAATAAAGTCTTTGTTATTTCTCAGCGAGAAGATGCGCATGCAGATGCGATTAGTACCGGCATTGCACTCGCTAAATCATTAGAAAAAAGTGCGGAGATTTTTGCCTATAGTTTTGAATATTTTGGCGAAGCTGAATATTACAATCCTAAGTTTGTTGCGGTAGCGCAAAAGCAGGTTATGAAACAAAAAGCGGCTAAAATAGAGCAGAGCTTAGTTAAGCTGAGCGCAAGCGATATTCCTATCCACAATGTGTGGAGTAAAGATCTCTATGAGCATGCTTGTCATCATTCTGCGCGCCATGGCTTTGATCTTATTATTAAAGCTGTGCATCATGCCGAGCACTACTTACCTGTCGACTGGAACTTAATTCGCCATACCCGTGTGCCGTTAATGTTGTTAACAGATAATCCACTGCATAACTGTGATGCGCTAATGATGGCGCTAGATTTAGATAGTAAGAAAACTTTAAAGCAACAACTTAATCGCGCGGTGATCCGTCAAGCATGTCTACTCGCTAAAGCGACACAGTGTCAGTTGCATCTAGCTTTTGTTATCCGTTTACCGCGAGTTATTCACGATATGGATATTGTCGATACTCACGCAATGATCCAATCTGCTCGGCAAAAGCACCAGAAACTGTTTGATGAGCTCGGGCTTAGTGATGAGAGTATTCATATTACTGTCGGCGATCCCGATTTGTGCCTTTATCAATTGGCATGCAAGTTTAAAGTTAAGTACTTGGTCGTTGGAGCTGTACAGCGACAGGGACTATTTGCCTATATGGTGGGGAATACTGCGGAATCTCTATTGAGCCGTATTCGCAGTAATGTATTGATAGTCCCGGCTCGAGAAGGTCAGCTACAGCCTCTAGACTAATTGTTTTCCTGATTGGCATTTATTGGTAATAAAAAGCCACCTCAATTGAGGTGGCTTTAACATGCATATTTAACAGACTAGAACAAAATTACTTGTTTGAGAAATCGTTCTCAACCAGCTCTGTTTTGTTTTCAGCTTGTGGTGTATGGCACTGAGTACAGTTGTAGTACTCGTTGTTAAGCTTGGCGTCAGCTAGCAAGTGCGAAGGGTCGATTTGAGTCGCCTTCATACGCTTTGCTTTTGCTGGACTGTGACAGCTCATGCAACCATTCTTCTTAAGCGTAATTGGGTATTCCGCTTTATGTGGGATCATAGGTGGTTGATGTACAAAAGTACGTTCAATCGACTTACCACGCTTCGGATAAACCGCAACAGCGTCTGCTGCTCGAATATCAGTGATCTCAGATTGGCCCAATGACATGACATTGACAGGCTCAGCTGAAGTTGTTGTTTGTTGGCCAGAGCAAGCACTAAGTGCCATCACTAGCGCAGCTGCAGTAAATAATTTTTTCATCTTTTTATCTCCGCTTATTAGCTAGTTATGCTTTCATCACTTTGACTGGACACTTCTTGAAGTCTGTCTCTTTTGACAGAGGATCCGTCGCGTCGAGTAGCAACTTGTTGACCAGTTGGCGCGCATCGAAGAATGGCATAAATGCTACGCCTCTTGGTGGCTTGTTACGGCCTTTAGTTTCAACACGGGTTTTTACTTCGCCGCGAGGTGAAGCAACAATCACTTCATCACCACGTTTAACGCCGCGTGCTTTAGCGTCTTCTGGATGCATGAAGATCTGTGCATCTGGGTAAGCACGATAAAGCTCAGGGACACGAGCTGTCATCGAGCCAGTATGCCAGTGCTCTAGTACACGACCGGTTGACAACCATAGGTCATATTCTTTGTTTGGCTCTTCTGCTGCTGGCTCAAACGGTAGGGCAAAAATAACCGCCTTACCATCTGGCTTACCGTAGAAGTTGAAGCCTTCACCGGCTTTAACATAAGGGTCGCTACCTTCAACAAAGCGACGTAGGGTCTCTTTGCCGTTAACCACAGGCCAACGTGCACCGCGGTTTTCATGGTATGAATCGAAGTCTGCAAGGTCGTGAGCGTGACCGCGACCAAATTGAGCATACTCTTCGAATAGTCCTTTTTGAACGTAGAAGCCAAATGCATCAGACTCATCGTTTAGCTCGGCTTTACACTCTTCAGCAGGGAACTTGTTGACTACGCCATTGGCAAATAGCACGTCATAAAGCGTCTTGTCTGCGTATTCAGGCTGCTTCGCGATAAGTTCTGCAGGCCATACTTCAGAGACTTTAAAGCGCTTAGAGAATTCCATAAGCTGCCACAGATCAGACTTGGCTCCCTCTGGTGGCTTAACTTGCTGGTGCCACATGTGAGTACGACGCTCAGCGTTACCGTAAGCACCTTCTTTCTCAACCCACATAGCTGTAGGAAGAATGAGGTCCGCAGCCATTGCTGTTACTGTTGGGTATGGATCTGATACTACAATGAAGTTTTCTGGGTTACGGAAACCTGGGTAAATTTCATCATTGATGTTTGGACCCGCTTGCATGTTGTTGGTACACATAGTCCAGTAACAGTTCAGTTTGCCATCTTTAAGCATACGGCTTTGCAATACAGCGTGGAAACCAGGCTTTGGCGGAATCGTACCTTCAGGCACTTGCCAAAGTTTTTCTGTTAGCGCGCGATGCTTTGGATTTTTAACAACCATGTCAGCAGGCAAACGATGAGCAAAGGTACCGACTTCACGGGCGGTACCACAAGCTGATGGCTGGCCGGTTAGTGAGAATGGGCTGTTACCTGGAGTCGCAATTTTACCTGTTAGTAGGTGAATGTTATAAAGCATGTTGTTTGCCCAAACACCACGAACGTGCTGGTTAATCCCCATGGTCCATAAGCTCATCACTTTCACTTTAGGATCTGCATAGGCTTTAGCCATTAGCTCAAGTTTTTCTGGCTCAACGCCACTCATCTCCGCTGCATATTCAAGCGTATAAGTGCTTACAAACTTAGCATATTCATCAAAGCTGATAGGCGCAGACTTACCGTTACCAGGGTTCTTCGCTTTTTGCTCTAATGGATGCTCTGGGCGCAGGCCATAACCGATGTCAGTTGTACCTAAGGCGAACTTAGTGTGCTTGGTGACAAACTCTTTGTTCACTGCATCATTCTGGATAATGTAGTTAGCAATGTAGTTAAGGATCACGAGATCAGATTGAGGACGGAAAATCATCGAGTTATCTGAAAGATCGAAACTGCGGTTTTCATAAGTAGACAATACATGTACGCGGCTAGTCGGGCTGCTTAAGCGGCGATCAGAAAGGCGAGCCCAAAGGATTGGGTGCATCTCAGCCATGTTTGCGCCCCATAGGACGAACTCGTCAGCGGCTTCAAGATCATCGTAACAACCCATTGGCTCATCAATACCAAAAGTACGCATGAAGCCACCAACAGCTGATGCCATACAGTGACGCGCGTTAGGGTCGATGTTGTTTGTTAGGAAACCAGCTTTATGCAGTTTAGACGCGGCATAACCTTCCCAAACAGTCCACTGGCCAGAGCCAAACATACCGACAGCAGTTGGGCCTTTAGTTTTTAGTGTGTTCTTCCACTTATCAGCCATAGTATCGAGTGCGACATCCCAGCTGACAGGTGTGAATTCACCCTCTTTATCATACTGGCCATCTTTCATACGTAGCAGAGGCGTAGTTAGACGGTCTTTACCGTACATAATCTTCGACAGGAAGTAACCTTTGATACAGTTAAGGCCTTTGTTGACTGGGCTTTCGGGATCGCCTTTAGTTGCAACAACTTTGCCATTATCTGTACCGACAAGAACACTACAACCTACGCCACAAAAACGACAAGGTGCTTTGTCCCACTTAATGCTATCTTTTTGCTCTGCAGCTTCTACTATCTTAACTGGCAGAGTCGCACCGACGGCTGTTGCGGCGGCAACTGCTGCGTTGGCTTTTAGAAACTCGCGACGGCTAATGCTCATGGTGTTCCTCACTCTTTTGTTCTACTGGATCGACTTGATGATAAATAAGGCTGCTATTAATGACGCCTTCAAAGGCGTTAATAGCTTCGACGTTATCGAGGATAGAGCGCTGGGTTTCACCTTCTAGGGTGACCACAAACTTTCCTTCATCGGTAACGGCATGGATTTCGGCGCCAACAAGGGCAGACAAGCGTTGCTTGATATCTTCTACAGACTTGGACGTTGCGTGTATGACTAAGCTGGTAATATGAAATTCTTGGTTCATCTCTCTACCTTCTCTGTATTGGTTATAACAACTGAAGAAAGAGTGCTATTAACCAAGGTTTAACTCGAGTCTAGACCTCATAGAAATTGTGGGTATACCTCACAAGGGGTATTGAGCTTTTTTATCGACCAAGATCAACTTTTAGGGGGTGATCTAGTTCTCAAATTTACCAATAAAGACTAGAAGCTTGTTTGAATTTTGTCCACTCGAAATGTTAGCTTGCGCTACATTAAATATCCAAGATATTCATAAGCTTAGTAAATGATAATTATTCTTATCTATTGCTTTTTGAATGCAATTACATACTTCATAAAGCTTATGTTTGAGTGGTTGTTACGGCTTAGTAGCCGGTGAGTTCCATGTAACCTTCGCCGTTATGGCTCCCCTCTATAATTATCGGCCCCTCCCAATAAGGGATAGAGAGCGGCATGCTAGAGTCATTATTTAGCGCAGTGGTGCTAATATCGATATTTTCTGAAGGAATTTGAATGCGCCATTTTATTGGGTAACGGCCTGACTGTGTCTGTTGCCATGCCGTGGCTGTCATACCTATCTGCTCACTGGCAATGTTGCGACCACGACCATCTCGGTACATAACACGGGCGCTATAAAAGCTACTTTGTTTTTTGCTGTCACCCCTTAGTTGAAACACCATCAGTGCGGTGTCGTTATCAAGTCGAATAGCAAACCAATCCCAACCTTGCTGTGTTTTCGATAAGAACTGCGAGCTCCACTCTCTGTCGAGCCAAGCTTGTCCGCGAACTTTCTGCTGTTTACCATCGATGATTACACTGCCGCTGACATTGATAAAAGGTTGGCTATAGTAGTAGGAGGCCACGCTGCCGCTGGCATTCTTTTTACTGTAGCCATTATCACCTTGCAACTGAAAGGGTGCGGTTGAATCAAGTTGTAATTGATAACTGAAATCTTGGCCACTAACACTAAGTGTTGCGGGAAACAGTTGCTTGCTTTGGCTTAACCATTGCCAGTTATCTTGCCTAATGGATATTGGTTGAGCTTGGGTGCCAGCAATATTTTGATGACCGCGAGACCACTTCTCTTCAGCTAAATGGTTGGATGTGGAGGTAAGAGCTGTATGGGACATATAGAGCTGCTGGGTTTGCCAGGACAGGCTATTAATCGCCGTATCTTGTTTGTTATTCTGCTCTGACGGCGGTGCTAATGCAATGCGAAACTGCGTCCATTGCAAGCCAATTTTTTGCTTTGACTCAGTCTCGAGATTAGCGGTGAGATACCACCATTCCTGCCTGAAATCATCGTGCGCCATATGATCGTCTGGAAAGCGTAAAATAACATCTGGCTCTACTGGACTATAACCTTGTGTATCACCATCGAGTAGTTCTCCCATGCCCGTTGTGGTTTGTTGAGCAGGTGAACAGGCTGTTACCCAAAGCGCTAAGAGAATAGCCACAATCGCTTTGTTCATAATGCCTCCTGCTGCAGGCTGCTTATTAGCGGTTTGCGAGTTTGCCAGTATAGCGGTAGTAATATGGCTAATGCACTGGCTGCTAGGGCGATAGCCACCACTCTAAAATAAGCTTGCCAGTCCCAAACCATGGCAATACTCCAGCCAAATGCTTGTAGCGTTACTTTGTTAATTAATAGATAGCCCAGTAGCGCACCACTTGGCAGTGCGAGTAAGCAAGTAAATAGGACGATTAGCAACATTTGTAGTGACACCAAACTGCGCAGCTGAGTTCGGCTCACGCCCAGTGCATATAAACGGGCCAGTGGTGCTTGTCTCGCTTTAGTGAGCATCAAGCAGGCACTAAACAGCCCAATAGCGGCAACCATAAGGGTCAGGCTGTTAAGAACCAATGTAATCGAAAAGGTGCGTTTAAAGATCTCCAGTGCGCGCTGTTTTATCTTGGCTTGGTTATACATCTGCGCTGCAGATAATGGAACTTGCTGCTGTAATACCTGCTCTAGCTCAGCGATATCTCCATCATAACTGGCAGCAATACTGCTTGGGTTACTAGGCAGGTTCAATCGATGCCAAGTATGTTGACTAACAATGACTTGGCCTAACGGATTGCCGTAATCATAAAAAATGGCGCCAATAGGCAAAGGAGGTTGCTTAGCAGATTCAAACTCTGGCAGTGAGACGGTGTTTCCGACATGCAATTGATACTTGATTGCCATCGGTTCACTGATCATTAGCGCTTTGCCCTGAAAAAACTGTGGCCAAAAGTTATCGATTTGAGCTTTCATTTGATTGCTGTTTCTAAGCGAGTGTTCATCTCGGGTCATCAAGCTCACAGGGGTATGCTGATATTGACTGCTATGTCCCCACTGGCCGTATATTTCAGTCACTTTAGGCTGCTGAGCAAGCAGTGTTTCAGTGGCTACGATTTTGTCGTTAGGTGGGCGAATATAAATATCAGCATACAAACGGGCATCGAGCCAATTCTTCAAGGTTATCTCAAAGCTGCCAACTAGAGTGTTCATTGAAATATTAGCGGTTAACGCCAGTAACATCGCCATCATCGCCAGTGACAACGGAGCGATTAACTCTTTACTTTCAGCAACCGCATACTGCCATAAGCCATTGCTCGTCACGCGGGTAGATAGGCTGAGGCAAAATTGAAGTGATAATGGCAGCAGCAAAGGGATTGCCACAGTGACGACACCCAATAACACCAGGCTGTGTTGATACTCTTGAGTCAATGGAAACAGCGTTGCTGCTAGGATGAGCAGAGCAATAGCGGCCATAAACATGACTCGCTGGTAATTTGCTGCATGGCGTTGCTGTTCAAACCGGCTAGCGCTACGGGCTAGAGGTTGCTTTGCTAATGCATTAAATAGTGGGAAACAAGCACAGATAGCGGCAACAAATGTCAATCCAATAGCTTGATAAAGCCAGCTCCACTGCCACACTCCCGGTAATAATCTAGCGCCGTACAGTTGCTCTAGTGTTAGGGCTATCATGGGTTGTAGCCAGTGACTTAGTTGTAAGCCTAGTATAAAACCAAGGATAGAGCCGATAACGACCAATGCCAGTAGCTCTAACATTAGCGCGGTTAATAATGCTCGCTGCGGGATCCCTTGTTGTTGCAGTTGCACCAGCAGTTTTTGTCTTTTTAATAAGCTGTAACGTACACCGTTGTAAGCAATAAATAGCCCAACGACAAAGGCAAGTAGGCTCATAGCGGTTAAATTCAAGTGGAAACTACGAGTTAGGCTCGTCAATCCTTCACCTTCATCTTGCTCTGCAATTTCAAACTGTTTAGCACTTTGCCCACTAAAGATTTGCGTCACTTGCGTGCTGAGCTTATTGGTATCACCAAACAACGCGATGTAACTTAGCTTGCCGTATTTATTTAATAGTTTTTGGCCTAAAGAGATATCCATGAGAATGGCATTACCTAGCCCTAACTTGTCATCTAAGCTAATAACGTTAAGTGATTCACCTTCAAGTTTAAGCTGACCATCTGTGGTTACTCGTTCGGCAAAGCTTTCGCTCATGAGTATGTAAGGCTGTCCTGAAAGCAATTTAGCCAACGGGATCTGGCTTGAAAGTAATGAGATTTGTGCAGACTGAGCTGATTTATCCGCGTGTTGCTTAAATTGCTGTACTGACAGTGCGGCAATCAAGTCACTGGCTTGAATATCCCAGCGCTGACCTCTGTCATCAGTCACTGTGCCTGTTAGTACCGCTAATGACTGACTCACTCCGGCTTGTCGAAGGTGAATATAAACCGATTCTGGAACCATTTTTTGCCCGGCTATGGGCGCAAGAATAAGTTGAGCGCGCTGACTTAATAACTCTGTTGCTTGAGAGTAACTGCGCACCGCATTGTCATTGGTTGCGCGAACACCTATCAGTAACATCACCGCCAATATAAAACCGAGCAGTATTGCGCCAGCTTGCAAAGGGGCTTTTAGGTAGTGGCGAGCAAATACCTGTAAGCTAAGACGGACGGATAACCTAAACTGGCGATTCATTTATCTTGCCTTGCTCTAAATGCCAGCGTCTTTTCATAAACTGCGCACAGTCATTGCTGTGGGTCACCATCAATATGCTAGTGCTGGACTCATTAGCCAGTTCGGTCAGTAGCTGCATCACCTCAAAACCTGCTTTTTCGTCGAGGTTGCCGGTCGGTTCATCGGCGAGTAATAATCTAGGTTGGTGTGCTAATGCTCGCGCGATTGCCACTCGTTGCTGTTGGCCGCCTGAAAGCGCTTCTACATGACGTTTTTTGACTTCGTTTAAACCGAGTTGTTTGATGAGGTGATCGACCCAAGGTGACCATGGTCGTTGATTGAGCCGTAATGAGAAAGCGATATTGTCTTGTACGTTTAACGGCGTCAGTAAATTGAATTGCTGAAACACTACCCCGAGATCGCGGCGTCTAAACTGACTCCAGTGTTTGTCTTGCCATTGGCTGGCATCTTCATCAAAAAGGTTCAGCTTACCGCTATCAATAAACTCAAAGCCGCCAATGATATTGAGCAGAGTACTTTTACCGCAGCCACTGGGGCCGGTGAGGGCGATGGTATCAGCATCTTCAAGCTGTAAGTCAATTTTATCGAGTACTTGGTGATATTTGTCACCGTCATTAAATCCTTTAGATACGGCAGATAAAGCTACAATACTTTTGCCCATTACCACTCCTTTGTCGGAGACTCCAAGCGTGTTGCAAAGAGTGCCGATTGGCTTTATTCAATATTTACTCTCGAGCATGCGAATAACAGTGTATACGCTTAGTGAGAGTATTTGGATCCTTTATCAATAAATCTTATTTGATTGAATTTTAGGTGTTAACTGCCAGTCTTGCCTACACTTATTAACGAGTTCCAATAACCCTATTAAGTCTAATAAAAAACGTTGTCAAAGCAGCGAGATCGATTTTTAGCTGCACTGTACTGCTGATTGACAATAGCCCCGTGGATAATGGAAATGAGTAGACTTCGCACCTTTCGTAGCAGAATTTTATCGCAAATTGCTTTGCCGTTAATTGCAATTATGGCCGCCGTATTTAGCATTAATGCTTGGTTTAACTATCAAGCAGAAAAGCAATACATCTATGAAGACTTGGAGAAGCAAGCGAACAATATTGCCCAGAGGATCCAGTTTTTTCTCAAGTCTGCTGAAACTGATACTCGCTCTGTAGCTGATCTCTTGGGAGAGAATAGCGCTAATGATTTATACGCCAATGCAGCCAAGCTCAACTTACTGCTGACACGCCGACTCGATAGGCACCCCGACTTCTACGGCAGCGCAATTGCTTTTCGAAAGGCGAAAGTACCTGGGCGAGAGTTATTTGCCCCTTATGCATATCGCGATGGTAATAAGATAAATATCATTGACATTGGTGTTGATGGTTACGATTACACCGATGGCAACTGGGATTGGTGGAGTGAAGCAATAAATAACGTCAATGGCTATTGGTCGAGCCCTTACTTTGATGAGGGCGCGGGTAATGCACTGATGATCAGTTACTCACAGCCCTTCGGTAGTTCTCTGCCCTACGATGGTGTCGTTACCGTTGATTTGGCTCTCAATACTCTCCCGCAAATGGTGAATGTAGCGGCGAGCAGAATTGTGGTGATAGATGATAAGGGGCAGCTGGTATACCACGCGAACCCATCGATATTACTGGCGAAAAGCACCGATAAATGGTTAGCGAAGACGGCTAATAATCAACATTTTATTGGCTTGGTAAACAGTAATCAACCTGGTCATAGCCATATTGAAGATAGTCTAGGTGGTAGGTATTTAGCCAGTATAGGGGTGGTACCATCGCTTAATTGGCGGGTCATTATCATGACCTCTGAACAGCATCTGCATAATAATTTCTTATTAGGATTCTCCTCTCTAGCGTTAAATTTACTGTTGATCTCTACCATTTTGTTATTCACCGGTTACCTAACAGCTAGAAGGTTAACTCGTCCCATTGAAGAGCTTGAATCGGGCATCGCTGCGTTTGGTGCTGGTGAAACCAAGCGACTTGATAACCCGAAAGGAGCGGTGAGTGAGCTCATCACATTAACTACCCAGTTTAATGAGATGGCGCAGGCGTTAGAGGAGCGCGAACAAGCTTTATTGGACTCTCGCGGTAATCGTTTTGCGAAGTTAATCGATGGCATGAGTGACAAATCCTTTTATTGCTCTATCGAGCCAGACGGGCAAATTGCGCAAGTCAGTGAAGGGGTTGAGAAGGTGCTCGGTGTTAGCGCAGAGTTGTTGAAGCGTAAGTATCAGAGAATGTTTTCTGATAATGCCATTAATGAGAAAAATTGGCACTATATGGATGACGCGCTGCAAGGCAGGAATGTACCGCCACATCAGGTAGAAATGCTCGACAGCAAAGGTAAGTTACGCCGCTTAGATGTATTTATGCAGCCGTTACTTTCAGATAATCAGGAGTTACTCTCCGTCGAAATGCTCTTTAACGATGTCACAGAGCAATTTTCAGCTGCTGCCTGGTCAAATGCAGTATTGGAGTCTGCGCCAGAGGCAATGCTGATTGTCGATGAGTCAGGGCGGCTGGTATTTACCAATAGCCGCTGCCAGTTGTTGTTTGGTTATGATGAAGCACAGATGTTGGCTATGTCAGTTGATCAGCTCGTCCCCGATTCAATCAGGTCACACCATGCTAGTTTACGTGAGAAGTTCGTATCCGAGGGACGAGACCGTAAAATGGGGCTAGGGATGACGTCAGATCTCATGGCGCTAAACGCTGATGGCTGTGAATTCCCAGTGGAGATCAGTCTCGGCCTGTTACCCGTTGATGCCGATGGTCAGCGCCAAGTAGCAGCCACTGTGCGCGATATGACCGAAGAGCTCAAAATTGCACAGCGTATTAAGGACAGTGAAAACCGTTTTCGCGGCTTAGTGACCAATATCCCTGGAGCCGTCTATCGCACTCGAATTGAAGATACTTGGATAATGGAATATGTCAGTGACAATATAGGAGATATTACCGGTTACCCCGCCGCAGACTTTATTGAAAATAGTAAACGCAGCTTTGCTAGCTTGATTATTGAAGAGGACTTAGCCATTGCCAGTCATGCCATAGAAACTGCATTGGCCGAACAAAGAAGTTTTGAAGTGCAATATCGAATCCAGCATCGAGATGCCAGTATTCACTGGGTGCATGAAAAGGGGAAAGCGATATATGACGAAAACGGTGTGGCTTTGTGGTTTGATGGCAGTATCAACGACATCACTATCAGTAAAGCTGCACAAGAGAAAATAGCCCAATCTCAGCAGCAACTTGAAACCATTACTGAGTCGATCCCGAGTACCGTCTACCAGCTGCATTGGCGATCAAATCGCGATCGCAACTTTACCTTTCTCTCTAGTGCTTGTATTGCCACGCTAGGTTTTCATCGAGATCAAGTCATTGAAAAATTTGATCTGGTCGCTGAGTGCATTATCAACGATGAGCGCACGCATATCATAGAGGCTTTATCTGGGGTGAGTTCATCAGGCTTGAATTGGACTGAAGAGTTTCGCTATCGCCATCCAATGGGAGACATTCGCTGGTTGCAGGCGGGGGCACACGGTAACCAACTTGCCGATGACAGTATTATCTGGAATGGCTACTTGATGGATATTACAGAGCGCAAACAGATCGATAAAGAGCTAGCTAAACGTGAGGCCCACTTCAGAGCATTATTTGATAATGCTGGAATAGGAATTGTAAATGTCGATGAGCGAGGACTGATTCTAGATTGCAATGAGCAATTTAGTCAGTACGTTCAATTATCATCAGATGAGCTCAATGGCAGCTCCTTTTTTGACTATCAGCACCGTGATGACCAACAAACCGCCAAGCAGTTGTTTAGTCAGTTAATGGGAAATGATGATAGCAGCATGACTGCTGAGATCCGCTTGTTGAGTCAGTCTGGCGATGTAATGTGGATGGATTTGACCTTAACAGGCCTTCAAGATAAGCATGGCACGCTCAATTCAGCAGTGCTATCGATGGCAAATATTACCTCATTGAAACAGATCTCTAATGAGCTTAAGCAAGCCAAAGATTCAGCCGATGCTGCCAGTAAAGCAAAGAGCGACTTTTTAGCGAATATGTCCCATGAAATCCGTACGCCAATGAACGCCATTATCGGTATGTCGCAGCTATGCTTGCAAACTGAATTGGACAAGAAGCAGCAAAATTATGTGCAAAAGATTGATAGAGCCTCAAAGTCATTATTAGGAATTATTAATGACATTTTAGACTTTTCAAAAATTGAAGCAGGTAAGCTCGATATCGAATCGGTCTCTTTCCAGCTGGAAACCATGCTAGAAGATCTCAGCGATATGTTCTCGGTTAAAGCTGCCGATAAACAGTTGGAATTGCTATTTGCCGTTGCACCTAATATCCCAAGGCAACTGGAAGGTGACCCGCTGCGATTGTCCCAAGTACTTATTAACCTGATGAACAATGCCGTTAAATTCACTGACCAAGGAGAAGTATTGCTGTCTATCAGCCAACTTGAACGCGTAGACGACGCGATCACCCTACGTTTTAGTGTGCGTGATAACGGCATTGGCTTGACCGAAGACCAGCGCAACAAGCTATTTAAATCATTCAGTCAAGCTGACACTTCCACCACACGTAAATACGGTGGAACTGGGCTTGGGCTTGCAATCTGTAAACAGCTAGTGGAGTTAATGGGAGGGGAAATTGGTGTCGAGAGTCAATTCGGCAACGGCAGCACCTTCTTCTTCACCGTTAAGTTTAAAGTGGCAGACAATAAACTAATAAAGGCCGGGCAAGAGTTAGAAGGGATGCGAATTTTAGTCGCTGATGACAATGCCACTGCGCGAGATATTTTGCGCACCACGCTTGAAAGTATGGGCTTTGAGGTTGATACCGTTAAAAGTGGCGCTCAAGCCGTAGAGCGCTGTAAAACAACCCAATATCCCGTTGCGCTAATTGATTGGTTAATGCCTGAAATGAACGGCTTGGAAACCTCAGCGGCAATTATAGCTAATAGTGAAACGCCGCCAAAAATCTTAATCGTCTCCGCTCACGCAAATACCGAACTGACCGATCATATCGAGGGTAGCGGTATCGCAGGCTATATCACTAAGCCTATCAGTGCTTCACGTCTACTCGATGGCATCATGTCATCACTGGGGAAAAATGGTGCCATACCAGTGCGTCGTACAGGTGTTGAGGTGAACCAGAAATTGCTGACTCAACTGAAAGGCAAACGTATTTTGCTGGTGGAAGATAATGAGATGAACCAAGAGGTTGCCACTGAGTTTCTTGAGCAAGTCGGCATTACGCTGTCGATTGCTGATAACGGTCAAATTGCACTTGAAAAATTAGCAACACAGACATTTGATCTTGTATTAATGGATTGCCAAATGCCTGTGATGGATGGCTACCAAGCCACGCAAGCGCTGCGTAAAATACCTGAGTTATCTGACCTCCCTGTTATCGCTATGACAGCAAACGCAATGGCGGGTGATAAAGAGATGTGTCTGCGTGTCGGCATGAATGACCATATTGCCAAGCCAATAGAAGTATCACTGCTATATACCACTTTGTTGGAGTATCTCGGTGATGAGAAGGAGCAGGTTTTGGCCAATGATTTAGCCAATAGTAATACAGAAGCTGCGGTACTATTTTGGCCGCAACATGATGAGCTTGATGTTGATAAAGGCTTGCAGTTAGTGCAGAACTCGGTGCGCCTTTACAGAAGAATATTTGAACGTTTCTATACTGGGCAGATACATACAGCCAAGCAGATAGAGTTGGCATTAAGCCAAGATAAAGTTGAGGATGCAATTCGCTATGCACATACATTAAAAGGGATCTCCGGCAACCTATGTGCTCCGCGATTAGTTGAAGTCGCTAAAGTCATTGAAGCTCAATTAACTGCTGACAGTAATGTTGATATTACTGCTGAAATTGACGAACTAAAACAGCTAATAGAAGTGATATGTCAGGCTATTTCAGAGTGGATGACACAATTAAATTTGCCAGAATCTGCAGTGCCAGCGGCTGAGGATATCAAAGTTCTGTCTGCCGCAGAGTTAAAGGTCGCAATTGCAGAGTTGCTGGTCATGTTAGAGGAAGCTGACTCGGACGCCGTTGAAAAAATGGAAGAGATTAAAGCTCAGGTTGCCGCTGATATGTGGCACAAAATGAATCCGGCACTGGCAATGATTAATGGCTATCAATTTGATGATGCAGCAGAGCTTATTAAGTCGCTATTTGAGATTTGATACTTTTATTTGAGCTTGCTAATAGTAAAAATTTTGGCGTATCCAAATGCGCGGTAGTCCTAAAGCTGACTATACTTAAAAGCAATTAATCCCAAAATAGATCCCTAACAGAAAGGAGACTTGGTTTGATGGATAAGGCCACTATTTTAGTTGTGGATGACACCCCAGAAAACATCGATATTTTGGTGGGGATTTTAAGTAGTGATTACAAAATTAGAGTGGCGATCGATGGCCCAAAAGCGTTAGCGCTGGCACAGAAAAGTACGCCCGATATTATTTTACTTGATGTGATGATGCCGGGGATGAATGGCTATGAGGTTTGCGAACGTTTAAAGCAAGATCCGCTTACCTGTCATATTCCAGTTATTTTTGTTACCGCTCTGGCTGAAACAGCCGATGAAACCCAAGGTTTTGCTCTTGGGGCTGTTGATTACATTACTAAGCCTGTAAGTGCACCAGTGGTGCAAGCTCGAGTTAAAACACACCTGGCGCTTTACGATCAAAAACGGCTCCTAGAACAGCAAGTAAAAGAGCGTACCAAAGAGCTAGAGGAGACTCGATTTGAGATCATCAGACGCTTAGGCCGAGCCGCAGAATATAAAGATAATGAAACTGGGTTACATGTTGTCAGAATGAGTCTTTATGCGCGTTTATTAGCGATACAGTCGGGGTTGCCTGACAAGTATTGTGAGTTAATCTATAACGCCGCACCTATGCATGATATTGGTAAAATAGGTACGCCAGACTCTATCTTGAAAAAGCCTGCGAAGTTGGATGAGCCTGAATGGGACGAAATGCAACGCCATGCCGAAATTGGTGCCGAAATTATTGGTGACCATCACGATCCATTACTGGAGATGGCGAGACGGATTGCGCTGAGTCACCATGAGAAGTGGGATGGCAGTGGTTACCCATTTGGGGTGTCAGGTCAAGATATCCCAATCGAAGGGCGTATTGTGGCCATCGCCGATGTATTTGATGCGCTAACATCAATTCGTCCTTATAAAAAGGCATGGACAGTCGCCGATACCATGGCACTCATAGAGAGTGAATCTGGTAAGCATTTTGATCCTGAATTAGTAGAGCATTTTAAGCAGATAGTGGATGAAGTGACGAAAATCCGTGATAAGCATCATGAGACTTAAGCTGAATACTATCCACAAAAAAGGCGCTCAATGAGCGCCTTTTAAAATAAATTGACCGATTATTACTCACTATCTTCTAGAGAGTAGGGCAGTTCAATTATGTGTAATTGTGATGCTTCATCGCCAGCAATTCTTAAGCTTGCGTCTAGCGGTGTATCATTGGCAAGTACAGCGGTAAATAGTACTTGTTGCTCACGCTGGACGCTTTCAATAATGGTGCCTGCACGGCGGAACCCCGCTCCCTCACCTAATGCTATCTCTAACACGCTTTCATCAGTCAATACTGCAGAGACAGTGCCACTAACGATATAGAGGGCGCGTTTATTGCCACCGCGGTACTTCATGCGAGCAATAGTCTCTTGCCCCATATAGCAACCCTTATTGAAGCTGATACCATCGATCGCTTGTAGATTACACATCTGTGGCACGAACTGCGCACTATGGGCTGCACCAATGTTAGGGTAGCCGGCGAGAGTTTCTAATGCCTGCCATGCTGTTGCATCAAAAAGGCTAACATCAGCAAGTAGGTTTGCGGTATCGACTTTACTCTGCTCTATAACAACAATAAAACGGTCGTTATCTTGAATGACCATGCCGTTATCGATGAGCGTTAACTCAGCATTTAGCTCACCAAACTTTGCCGTTAACCAACTTGCTGCTTGCTCACCAGCAACCCCTAGAATTAACCATTGCTCGCTAACATCTGTGAGCTCAGCTTTGCTAAACACTGCATATTTCTGTAGTTGCGGTAGATCTAGTGCCAATGTTTGCTTTGGCATCAGCATAAATAGGGTGTCGCCTTTGGCAAAGGTCCTAAATGTTGCCAACATCTTTCCTTTAGGATCGCAGTGAGCGCCCCATCGCCATTGCTCGGCTTCTAGTGAGCTAATATCTGTAGTGACTTGGCCATGGATAAAGCTACGACCTTGTTCACCAGTTACTGACATTAAACCAAGATGAGACAGATGAGATACCATTAAGGCAGGTTGCTGTCCGTTTAAAGGCCAGTTCGGCTGAGAAGTTGACAAGGTCATGAGCGAGTCCAAGAGTTTAATCAGAAGAGCGATGATTGTACCGCTAATCAATGGCGGCGAAAAGTTGCATACCTCAACTTTATCAAAACTATCCTTAAACGGGTTAAAACTAACTGCTTGAAATAAAGAAAGGGAATTGTTGGCAGTGATTTTCTGACAATAATAAGGCCGCTAAATGATATTAAGCGGCCTTTAGTTTCTATCGAGCATGGATAGGTGTCAATTTAGTGCAGTAATCGAGTTCTGATCGTGCCTTCAATCGCTTGCATCTCTGTTAGCGCTTCATCGGCTTTATCTGAATCAACTTCCATCACCACATAACCAATTTCTGCTGTTGTTTGCAGGTATTGCGCGGCAATGTTGATCCCTTTCTCTGCAAATGCCAAGTTAATTTGGATTAGAATTCCCGGTCTATTGCGGTGAATATGTAACAGTCGTGAGGTTCCTGAATGTTGTGCTAAAGACACTTCAGGGAAGTTAACGGCAGTCATGGTCGAACCATTATCTGAGTACTTAGCGAGCTTACCAGCAACTTCGATACCGATGTTTTCTTGAGCCTCAGCCGTACTACCACCAACATGTGGAGTCAGCAGCACGTTATCCAGTCCACGTAGCGGGCTAATAAACTCATCGCTGTTAGACTTAGGCTCTACTGGGAAGACATCAATGGCAGCGCCTGCTAAATGCTGCTCTTTTAAAGAGGCAGCAAGGGCGTCAATATCGACCACTGTGCCACGAGAAGCATTAATCAATATGCTGCCTTTACGCATACAAGCCAGCTCAGCGTGGGCAATCATCTCTTTTGTTTGCGGTGTTTCTGGCACATGCAGACTGACTACGTCAGCCAAAGACATTAACTGTTCCATGGAGTGAACCTGCTGTGCATTACCCAGTGGCAGTTTGTCTTCAATATCGAAGAAGATAACGCGCATACCTAAGGTCTCTGCTAAGATCCCTAATTGGGTACCAATATGGCCATAACCAATCACCCCAAGGGTTTTTCCACGGGCTTCATAGCTACCAGCGGCACTTTTGAGCCAGCCACCACGGTGCGCCATCGCGTTACGCTGTGGGATCCCACGCAGTAACATGATGATCTCGCCAAGCACTAGTTCAGCTACACTTCGTGTATTAGAAAAAGGAGCGTTGAAAACTGGAACTCCCAGTTTTTCTGCTGCTGCCAGACTCACTTGATTGGTGCCAATACAGAAACAACCTATCCCGACAAGTTTTTCTGCTTGAGTTAATACTGTTTCAGTCAGTTGGGTACGGGAGCGAATACCGACAAAATGAGCATCTTTAATTGAAGAGAGTAGTGCCTCTTCGCTCAAAGCAGCTTTATGGTACTCAATATTGGTATAACCCGCTCGTTCGAATACATCTACCGCAGATTGGTGGACGCCTTCCAACAGCAGGATTTTAATCTTATCCTTGTCCAGCGAGTGTTTCGCCATGATTTATGTACCCTTTTGGTTTATTTGTATTTTTTATACCGCGCGTCACAGTTGAGACGACTAAATTCAAGCGTTAGCGTGGTTTCGGTATAGACTGTCAATTAATATACCTAAACCACCAGAAGATACTTTTTGTAGAGCACTAGTATTAGCTTAATTCCAAGTGCATTACCGGGGAGTTGTTGCTCCTTGCTGTGATAATGCAACAACGAAGTTAAGTAACGCAAGGCGTTCATTGCGAGGTTTTAACCTACTTCATAGTTTGTATTTGATTCCGGTAAGAGGCTAGCTATTACCAGTAATCAATGACTTGGCTAAAGTTTGTTTAACTTCCACACAATTCTATAACTTCAGGTAGTCTGGGTTTAAACAAAGTAGCACTTTTTTTGCTCGCTGTGGAGGGCTAGATGGCTAAAGTGTTTATTCTAAATTTAGAACAATATCTTATATGGGGGAGATATTTTGAATAAAAGCGTTTTATGGCTAGTTATATTTTTCGTAGTGCTAGTTTGGTCTGCTATTGGACCTAAAGATCAGTTCACTTGGTTTTTAGAGGTTTTGCCTGCACTAATCGCATTACCTTTACTTGCTTTTACTCGTAAAAGTTTTCCACTTACGGGGTTGGCTTACATCTTAATTCTAATTCACTGCGTGATCTTAATGGTGGGTGGTCATTATACTTATGCAGAAGTACCTTTGTTTGATTGGATAGCTGAATGGACAGGAGGCAGCCGGAATAACTATGACAAAGTCGGTCACTTAGCCCAAGGTTTCGTGCCTGTCCTATTGGCTCGCGAAGTGTTTATTCGTCTAAGCGTGGTCAAATTGGGGGCTTGGTGTAACTTTTTAGCGGTGTGTTTTACTTTGGCATTTTCAGCTTTTTATGAGCTGATAGAGTGGTGGGTTGCAGAACTTACAGGTGAAGATGCAGAAGCGTTTTTAGGTACCCAAGGATACATTTGGGATACCCAATCAGATATGGCAATGGCATTGGTCGGTGCCATATTTGCAATCGTGTTATTGAGCCGCTATCAAGATAAATTAATTGCGTTGAAGATGAATCTTAAAAATAAGCAGTGATTTTTAGATGAAAACGCTAAAAATAGCAGTAAAGTTAATGATTGTACTGTTGTTGATAACAAGTTTTCATCTCGCATACTTTATTACTAGGCCAAGTCTATGTAGACTGGCTTAGTCTGCTTTTTGACAGCAGCTATTTTGCTAAGAACAGCATGTTATTAAGCGTTGAATGGATTAAGCGAAACTTTTCAGGGAGAGAAGTGATGAATAATAGTGATGAAGTAGTTTTTCTTCATCAGGTGACGGCACCTTGCCACCTGGCCATGCTAGCGGAATCAATAGGGTTGAAGACGCGGGTTATTTCGGATATTGAGCAGTTAGAAGCGAGCAATGATCCATGCTGCTTTTATCTAATTTCCCAACAAGGTGCAGCTGTTGACTGTAATGGGATCCCTCTGGTGGCAGCGCAATTGGTCAAGCATGTGCCTGTGGCGCTTTACGATGTAACAAAAGATTCGCTAGATGAGGAGTCAGCGCTACTCTTGGGGGTTAGAGGTTTACTTTTTTCTGATCAGCGGATGGATCTACAGCTCACGGGCTTGCGAAAAATACTAGCAGATGAACTTTGGTATGATAGAACCTTAATAAGTCGAGTTTTTCGTCAATTAGTCAGCCAAATTGAAACGCCATTGCAGCTATCAACTGAAGGTTCTGAATCCTTCCAGCAGTTAACTCGTCGAGAAAAAACGATTATTCAATTGGTTTCTAGCGGTGCTCGTAATAAAGAGATTGCTGAAGGCTTGTGCATTAGTGAACATACAGTCAAAGCGCATATCTCATCTATTTTCAGAAAAACCCATGCCCGTAATCGTGTTGAATTATTACGTTGGGCGGAGCCGTTTCAGAATCAGCTAAACCTCCACAGCGCTGTTTAGGTATTGCCAAGTAGCTAGGCCAAATTAAACGACCTACGGGTCGTTTTTTTAGTTATGGGCTTTAATACCAATCAGTATAAAGATTTGATCGCTCAGCGAGAGTTTAGCGACTTTGAGGTAAGGTCATTAAATGCTCCTGCATTAATGACATTCACCACATCCATGTGGTTAGCAATGAATGAAGAGCATAGTTATTCTACGTTCAAATTCATTAACGCAGCATCAAAGCCGCTAAAACTCGCCTTATAGGAGTGTTTTTGGCTTGCTACTTCTGCGTTGAATAAACTCATAAAGGAATAACCATTATGTCATTACTCACTTTGAATTAGCCGGCCTTGAATTAGCGTGCCAAAAACGCTCTGAGTAGATCAACTTCTTATACTGATTGGTATAACACTATTCGCATGAAGTATTCACTCGGTGGGGAATTTAAAGTGCTGAAGGTAAGGCCTGTATTTTCTCCTCGGTAATAGCTCCTGCGTTACTCTACTTCTTATATCCATATGATCGTGCAATATAGTCATTCTTCATATTTTTGTGACTTGGAGAAATATAAAGCTAATCGTTATTCTCGGCTCGGGTACCCTCGATATTACTCCTTTATTATTCTAGATTAAGTTACGTATTTCCTACATCTGACCGCCAAGGAAGCTGGGAATGTCTATATCAATCCCAGTAAGTAAGTGATCTAATACCAATTGCATTAAAAGTTTGACCATTCAGCGTTTTGCCAATTTGTTTAACCTCAGCCGCACTACGTGAGCCCCTCAGTCTTTCCACTTCTGCTTTGCATTGGCTTAAAAGGGAATAACCATTTCTTTACCAATGCGCTTTGAATTGAAAAGGCTGAGGGGCTCTGAACTGGTCAAATACTTAATGCAATTGGTATAAAATCCTATAGTAAGGATTCTCTTCGCATCAAGCGCTGTTCTGCAGCTTTCCATTAACATTAGCCTCCTATAGAGAGCACTCAAGCACTCAATTTCGACTTTTTATTGGCTTAAATCAGCCTGCTTGATGTGATCTTGGCTTGGCGAAAACGGCAATAGTCAGTCATTTAAAAGGTAAGAGTCCACCTAGCTAGATCAAATAACTAAAAAAGCAATTTATTTTAGTCAAAAAAATTCACGTTTACACCTGCTCACGACTCGACACTGTTCTTTGTTAACTGTTTGATTTAAATGTTTGTTTAGTCGGCTTTGCAACCACTGTTCGTGCTGGTGGTCATTTTATCCTTATATTACAGTTAGTTACTGTGATCAAATGTGACGAAACCTCCTTTTTTGTTGCGGAACTCTGTAACAATCGCTACGCACGTTAATAGAAAATAGCGGCATTATTATAAAAATGGGGTTGAATGTATGCACTATGTAACTAAGAGGTCGGCGGTTTTGTCATCGATTTCGTCATCGTTTTCACCATCTAATTTTCCCGCTACCTGAGCAGCTAGCAGCTTAAGGTACAACTAATAAACATTTTTAATTTTGGGTTCGGCCTTCAATAAAAGGCTGACAAATTACTAATCGGAAGTAACAGAAATGTTAAATAAATCAACAATTGCAATCGCTATCGTCGCTATGTTTAGTGCCGGTTCAGTGAACGCTGTAATACTAGATGGTGACAGTCAAGGCGACCACGTTCGCTTATATGGCGAAGTGGGTGTAGGTGGGCATTTTGATACCCATGCAGAGTATAACCACGATGAGTTCTACGACACTAAAGGCTATGTAGATGATAGCTTTGCGACTATGGGCGTAACGGGTCAACGTGAAAAATTCACTTATCGTCTTGAACTTGATTACCAACGCCGTAATTGGCTAGGCGGAGATGGTGAATTTGAATTAGCTATCGACAAATTATACGTAGGTTATCGCTTAACTGAGCAGCAGTGGGTAGAGCTAGGCTTGACCGACACAGCCTTTGACGATTACGACCACTTTGGTGACTTCACATTCAACAAGTCCGTTGAAACCGGTGAAGCCGGTGACCAAGAGAATACCGTTAAGTACCAAGCCAAGTTCGAGCATCTTGTTACCGGCGTTTCTTACTCATACAACGGTGAGCACAAAAGTGGTGCACTACAAGGTGACATTATTAACGGCTATGCAGGCTGGATGACTGATCTGCTGTCTGTCGTAGTTGGCTTAGAAACTCGTGGTGGCTCTAACGGTGTTAGTAAATATGGTGAGCAGCAACAGATAGGTTTAGGCGTACGCCTTAAATTGATGCAAGAGTTCTCTATTGGTGTCAATGGCTTTATAGAAGATGAAGACTTATCTACACGCAAGAGCGGCGATGTACACCTAGATTATCAGACCTTCCGCAACCAGGGATTAACGGTAAGCGCTAAGTACGACCTGAATGAACATTGGGAAATCATCAGCTCCGTAAACCACGAAGAGTACGAAGGTTGGGATCTTATCAGTCCTAACTATGACTACTCTGACCTGCCACCTGAGTATGGAAAAGAACGTCGATGGGCAAGCTTAGGCTTCAACTATCGCCCAGCTCGCGACATCGTGGTGTCTCTAGAAGGCCGTGTCGGGGAAGCCCCTGAAGCTGGTTACGCATACGTTCGTATGTACTTTTAGTCCTAATTAAATTCAACTTTTATAGAGTTTACTATGAAAAAAAGTTTCCTATCGCTGGCTATTGCCAGCACAATCAGCATGGGCGCCTTCGCTGGCGTTGAAGACCTGCTGATCACCGAAATGACCCAAAGTTCTGATGCTAGTGTGGGATCTGTTGAGATCACTAACACTGGTTCTGACGCCTTTACTTTTACTGCTGACATTACCGCTTTCCAACGCTCTAGCGGTAAGTACGACAATGAGTTGCTTAACGCTGATGCTAAGCCATTGTTGACCGGCGAAACGCTTGCTGCTGGTGCTTCTCTAGTGCTAGTCAATAGTCGAGCGACCGAAGAGTTTCGCAATGCGATTGAGACTCAAGGTGGCACAGTTGTAATCTCCACATATGACAGCAGTAACAAGTACAATAACTTGTACATGACCAGTGATGACGGTTTTTTCCTGAAAAATGGTGATACCGTTATCGATCGTGTTGGCGCTGTGAACGACAATAGCAAGTGGGCGCCTAACACCACTTTGCGTCGCAAGAAAACTGCTGATGGCAACAATCCTGCTCAATCAGGAACTTTCGATGCGACTCAGTGGCAGAACATTTTACCAATGCGGTTTGATGATCTAGGTAAGTCAGAGCTACCTGCTGCTGATGCAGAAGACATCATGGACATCTTCACTTGTCCAACTGATAAGAATGAGATCATGTCTCCTAGCGAAGTTCAAGGCACAGGCTTTACCTCGCCTCTGATTGCTGCTGGTGAAACGGAATCCGCTGAGAAAATTGCTGTAGAGGGGATTATTTCCGCTAAGGTGTCTATCCCTAACGAGGGGTTCTATCTTCGCAATTTTGCCCCTGATAACAACCCAGAGACCTCCGATGGCATCTTCGTTAGTACAAGTGCAGCAGGTGATCTTAAGGTTGGTCAAACTATTTGTATCGGCAGTAAAGTTGTTGAGTTTGAAGGCCAGACACAGCTATCGGCCGATACAGCATTTGGCTGGAACGTTACTGATACTAATATCGTAACCGAGCCAACGGATATTCAGGTCATCAGCTCAGACAATGGTTCTTTCGATAAGACCTTAGAGCGTTACGAAGGTATGTTGGTTAATTTGCCGGAGGATTTGGACCCTAGTACTCCTAGCGAAGAAGCTAAAGAGGATATGCGTATTACTCGCAGCTTCAGCTACAACTATCTTTTAAGTAGCAAAGGGCATAACCGTAACAACATGGTTGCTGCTTATAAGCGTCCTAACTTGCAGCCTAACCATTTGCATGTTGCCGGAAGCCCTGAGTCGAAGGCGGCTTATGAGCAAAACAATGACTATCGTTTAGTGATTGAAAGCTCGCCTAAATCAGGCGGTACAGATTTACCTTATTACGCTGGCTTTAACAGTGATCCACACACTAACTATATCCGTATCGACGATAGCCTCGTTAACGCGCAAGGTGTGATCAGCCAATATGAAACTGAGTTGATCCCAGGAACGGATAAGTTTGATCAGGACTACAGCCTGACTATAACCAACCAGTTGACTAGCGACAACTTCATCCACAACTTACCGCGTACTGATGAACCGGATTTGAATGACACTGTGGCGGAAGATGATTTTGCTATCCGCATTTCTAGTCAAAACCTGTTTAACTTCTTTAACTCTCCTTTTGGTGGCGACAATAACAACTTTGGTCAGAGCCGAGGCGCAGACAGCTACGATGAATACATTAACCAGAGAACTAAGCTGGTAGAAATTATTCGTGCTCAGGATGCTGATGTCATGGCCCTAATGGAGATTGAGAATAACGGGTTTGGCGATGCCAGTGCGATTGCTGAGATTGTTAACCAGGTCAATGTCCAGTATGTGGATGAGCGAGCACAAGACTATAACGGTCCTAACTCAACAGAGAACCGTTATGTGTTTGTTGGTTTTGACAATAATGGTAATCAAATGCTGGATAACCTAGACGCTATTGGTTCTGATGCCATTGCGACAGGTATCATATATCGCCCAAGCAAGATGAGCATTGAACGTACTCGCGTTATTCCTATGCCTCAGCAGAAAGCACCCACCATAGTGAATGACTTAGGTGAGGTGATCAAAGATCAGAATCAGGAAATTCTAGAGAACGGTCAGAACTACCACCGTGACGCTCTGGTTGTAACCTTTATCGTTAACCAAACAGGCAAGCGCCTGACGCTAGCTGTAAATCACCTTAAGTCAAAAGGCTCTACTTGTTGGGAAGAGTGGCAAGGTGTTGAGTTTGGCAATGCCACGACTTGGAACAACCGTACTGCACCAGATCTGGACTACCAAGGGTCTTGTGCCGAGTTCCGCGTAGCTGGCGCCGTACACTTAGGTGAAGAGATGGAAGACGTTCTCGGGGATAAGATTATCCTTGGTGATTTGAACGCTTATGGTAAAGAAGATCCTGTATTAGTTCTTACCGAGAATCCACGCAACAAGACGATCGTTACCGCTAGCCACACTTTCCTTGGACCTAAGCCTCAATTTAACGAAGATGGTTCGCCAGCCACTATCACTAAGACTTATGGCTACATCGACATCGTCGGTGAAAAGTTCGAGGATAATGGCAAAACGCCTTGGAGTTACTCTTTCAGTGACGAAATAGGTTCGTTGGATCACATCTTGATCTCACCTTCACTGAAAGATCGCGTGATTGATGCGACTGACTGGCATGTAAATGCGGCTGAGACCGGCCTGTATGACTACCAAAACCGCTTTAAAGGTAGCATCGACGGTACTGGAACGCATAAGTTCTATAAAGCAGACATCTATCGCGCGTCGGATCACGATCCAGCACTGATTACCCTTAGCTATAAGCCTGGTGATGCGGATGCTAACGTGCCTCTGAACTTGCCAAAACTGAGAAAGCTAATCAAGGTTCCTTACCAAATCCCAACGGGTGTTTCTGCTCAAGTTGGTGATGTAGCGACCGTCAATATGACTCCTACGAATGACGAAGAGCGCTTAGATTTGAGCCAAATGGTGCTGCCTAATGTGGTTATTTCTAATGACGCAACAGCTTTGGTTAATTTCGAAGTCTTTGGTGCGCCATCAGCTATCTACAACGTTAGCGTAAGCCTACAGCGTGATGGCCAAATTGTAGAAGGGTCTAAGCAAACGTTCAAAGCGAAGGTATCTAACCGAGACTCTTTGATTGCGGACATTGTAGAAGAAGAAATCGATCACACTGGCGGTGATGGCAGTGCTGGTAGCACTGGCTTCATCAGCTTGTTATCCCTGTTCGGACTTGCAGCTATGCGCCGTCGTCTTCGCAAATAAGCGTTGTTCTCGACAATGAAGCGCGCTGCCCTTAGGCAGTGCGCTTCCCATCAAAGATTCAAAAAGAGATACGATTATGAGAATTAAAATGAATGCAGTTGCTGCGGCCACTGCTATGGTTTTGGGCACTCTATCTACAGCTGCTAATGCTAATTTAGTTATTACTGAGTACATAGAAGGTAGCAGCAACAATAAAGCCCTTGAGATTTCTAATGTCGGCACCAGCTCCATTGACCTAGATGCCGCAGACTACAAATTACGCCGCTATAACAACGGTGGAACTGAGGCTGGCGCAACGGAAGCGTTAACTGGTAGCCTTGCCAGTGGTGAGAGCATTATCTTCCACAATGGCGGCGCAGCAGATGAATTTAAAAAGGGAACTGAGTCTACCATTACCTATTTCAACGGTGATGACACGCTGGTACTGACTAAGGATGATGTGGTTATTGACCGTTTTGGTAAACTGGGCGAAGACCCTGGTTCTGCTTGGACTGATCCAAATAACGCTGACTTCTCTAGTGCTAATAAAACGTTACGTCGCAAAGCCAGTGTTACCACAGGTGATACCGATGCCGCAGCAGCATTCCCAAGCGGTGACCAATGGCTCGTGTTTGATACAGATACTGCTGATGGTCTTGGTTGTGCTGGTGAAGGAGCTTGTAGCTCAGAAGCGACTCCTGGTGTATTGCTGCTTACCGAATACATCGAAGGGAGTAGCAACAATAAAGCGATTGAGATTTCCAACGTTGGTGGCACTGCCATCGATTTAGATGCCAATGTTTATAAGTTGACGTTATTTGGCAATGGCAAAACAGAGCCAGGTAATACTGAGACCCTAACAGGCACGTTAGAGCCTGGAAATAGTCTAGTGTTCCATAACTCTGGTGCAGCAGACGCGTTTAAATTCGGTAACGCTTCAACCGTAACATACTTTAACGGTGATGATGCCTTAGTATTAACTAAAGACGATGTGGTTATCGATCGCTTTGGTAAGCGTGGTGAAGATCCTGGTTCTGCTTGGACAGATCCAAATGACGCAAACTTCTCTACCGCAAATAAAACTCTACGTCGTAAAGACAGTGTCACCGCCGGTGATACTGTGGCCGAAGCTGATTTCCCTGGGACTAACAATCAATGGGCAGTATTTGATGTTGACACCGCTGACGGCCTTGGTTGTGCTGGTGAGAGCGCCTGCGATGGTTCAGTAACACCTCCAGAACCAGAGCCAGAAACTGGTCCTTGTACTGGTTGTGAGACACTGACTCCAGTTGCCGATCCGACTACGTTTAATGCTGAGATCTATTACTCAGATGTACTCAGTGGCGAATTTGCTAATGCAGAAGAGCTTAAGAATGCCCTGTCTGCCATTATTGCCAAGGATCACAAGTATCTGACCTATAAGCAGGTTTGGAGTACATTGACTTACGCTGATCAGGATCCCACCGACGATAAGAAAGTTATTGAGATCTACACTGGCGCATCTATTTCCAAATATGACAACCAGACTAGTGGTAGCGGCGCGGGTAAGTGGAACCGTGAGCACGTCTGGGCTAAGAGCCATGGCTTCCCGAGCGACTCGCAGTGGGGCTATACCGATGCTCATCACCTGCGTCCTTCAGATCCTGGAATTAACACCGCGCGAAGCAACAATGACTTTGGTGCATGTAGCGACACGGGTGAAGAAGTACTATTCAATGGTGTTGGTACAGGTAACTACCTGAACAAAACTACCGACTGCTGGGAGCCTCGTGATGAGGTGAAAGGCGATGTTGCTCGTATGATCATGTATATGGATACGCGTTATCAAGGTACTGATACTGCGACAACTAATATGCCAGATCTAATCGCAGTCGATCGTTTAACGACTACTGCTGAGGATAGCGAGCCGCTGATCGGTACGCTTTGTACTCTGTATGCATGGAATAAGTTAGATGCTGTAGATACTTACGAGCAGAATCGTAACAACCAAGTCTATAAATATCAGGGTAACCGTAACCCATTCATTGACCGTCCAGAGTTAGTGCAAGAAGTATACGGTGCAGTCTGTGGTGACGATCCAAACCCTAGCTTGGTCGTTGAAGGCGATATCGTTACGCCTGAGAGTGTCACTGAAGGTACTGCATACACCATCGATGCGTCTGCAATCACAGCTGGTGAAGGTGTTGCGCTTACTTATAAGTGGGAGCAGGTTGTCGGTGAAGAGAAGACCGTTGTTGGTGACGAGGCTATATTGTCTCTGACTGCACCAACGATTAAAGCCGATGAAACTTTGAACTTTATGGTGACTCTGAGCGACGGTACTTTGGAAACAACCAAAGCCGTTAGCTTGGTCGTGACCAATGTTCCTCTAACTCTTGAAGTGACATTTGCTGGTAACACCAAGTTGACTGAAGGTGATAAAACGTCTATCACAGCGACTGTTGCTGACGCTCCAGAAGGTACTCGCTACAGCTGGAAACAAGTATCAGGAAGCACGGCTGAGTTTACTGCAACAGGTCTGACACTTGATGTCACTTCACCTAGCGTAAGCATTGATCAGGTTCTTGTTTTCGAGCTTACGGCTACTGTTGGCGAAGAAAGCTTCAGTCAGTCTGTTAGCATTGAGGTGAAGAACACGGAAGAAGCGGGTTGGACTAAGCCTGATGGGGCGGGTAGTTTAGGTGGTCTTATGACACTGCTACTACCGCTCATGTGGTGGCGTCGCCGCCAAGGCTAGCCAATAGCTAAGCCTATAAAAAAGCAGCACCGGGATCGCTCTGGGTGCTGCTTTTTTTACTGTACAGCCGTTGGCCTATGTCTCATTTTGACGCCTGCTCACGCAGTGAGAGGCTGGTCAATAAAGCTAGTGGCACGGTATATCTGTCTAATATTGAAGGGTTATTATGAATACTTCACTCCGTCCTTCTCGTCTGCTTCTAACTGGTTCAGCTATTGCTCTTGCGTTGGTATTGAGTGGCTGTGGTAAGAAAAAGGTGGAAGAAGCGCCTAAAGCGCCAAAGGTGACTGCATCTGCTGCCTGTATCGCTGCAGGAGGTGATTGTAAGCGCTTCACCTTGCTCCATACCAATGATCATCATGGCCGTTTTTGGCATAGTAAAAACGGTGGCTATGGTATGGCTGCGCGGAAAACCATCCTTGATGAGATCCGCAAAGAGGTGGTTGAACAGGGAGGCCAGGTTTTGCTGCTCTCAGGTGGCGATATCAATACAGGCGTTCCTGAGTCTGATCTTCAAGACGCCGAGCCAGATTTTATCGGCATGAACCACCTTGGTTATGACGCCATGGCCGTGGGTAACCATGAGTTTGATAATCCTTCAACTGTGATGGACAAGCAGAGAAGTTGGTCAAAATTTCCTTGGTTATCTGCCAACATCTATCGCCAGGTTGATGGTGAATGGCAACGCTACTTTGAGCCTTACAAGGTGTTTGAGGTGCAAGGCTTAAAATTAGCCGTAGTTGGTCTTACAACCGAGCATACGGCAGAAATCGGTAATCCAGAGTATGTTGAAGGTTTCAAATTTACCTCTGCTCAAGATGAGGCGAAACAGACTTTGGCAGAGCTTGAGCAGAAGCATCATCCAGATCTAGTCTTTGGTCTCACCCATATGGGCCACTATGAAAATGGCAATCATGGTAGTAACGCTCCAGGTGATGTTGCCTTAGCGCGTAGCTTAGAGCCTGGTCAGATTCAGGCAATCATAGGCGGTCATTCACAACTGCCTGTGTGTATGGAAGGGAACACGGGTGAATACGTAGAAAAATATGCTCGAGATGAGCCTTGTAAGCCCGACCGTCAAAATGGCACTTGGATAATGCAAGCCTATGAGTGGGGTAAATTCATAGGCCGTGCCGATTTTGAATACTACGATGACGAGCTCCACCTAGCAAGTTACGAGCTGGTTCCTGTCAACACTGAAAGCAAGTATGGTTTCATGCTGCATTCTTCGATGCTAACCCCCAAGGACCCAGAAACTCTTGAGCTACTACGTCCTTATCAGCGCAAGGGACAGGTACAGCTGAGAGAAGAGATCGGTGTTGCAAAAGCGGATTTCATCGGTAAGCGTAAGGTGGTTCGTTACCAAGCGACGCCTTTAGGGATAATGATAGCCCACGCTCAAACTCAGCTCCCTGTGCCGGCGGATTTCGGCATCATGAACTCAGGCGGTATTCGTGCCAGCATAAAAGAAGGACCGATTCGATATCGTGATGTACTTAAGGTGCAGCCTTTTTCTAACAGTGTGACAGTCACTGAGATGAATGGTGATGAACTGAAAAAGTACTTATCTAAGGTGGCGCTTAAAACTCGAGGTTCAGGAGGCTTTGCTCATTTCAGTGGCATCAAGATGACTGTTGACTGTAAAGCGAAAGATGTCGACATCAAGATGGTTGGTGACAAGCCTTTCAAGCTAACGGATAAATATCGATTTACCCTTCCAAGCTACAATGCTGCGGGTGGGAACAAGTATCCCAAGTTGAAGGAAAAGGCTAGAGACACAGGCTTTATTGATGCAGACATGCTTTATCAATTCATCAAAAAACATGACTCGCTTGATCCCATTGACTACGACACCGTGAAAGATGTCCGTTATATCAACTCTCGAAATTCTGATGGTTGCGGCGGCTAAATCACCTAAGAGGTGATAGAGGTTTAGTGAATATTCTAGGCCTACTGATGCTATCACTAGTTAGGTTGCTTTGTAGTCAATATTGAGGTCGTGGAAGTAAAAAACCACCTGACTCTAGGTGGTTTTTTGCATTACACTGCTATTTGAAACTAGGTTGACCGTCAGGTTGGCCATCTCGTCCATCATTACGATCTCCTAGGTTATCTCTACAGTGTGAAACCCAAATTCGACGCTCTTCCATGCGGCAGTTATACTGTTCGGTATCTTGTTGCTGTGTTGTGTAATGAGTTTGGCTGGACAGCCTTACATTGAGCCTAATTTGTGGAGGCGGGTTATCCCCTGGATTATGGTAACGATATTCAGGATCGTCTATCCATACTCCAATTGATTGCTCACATTGAGTGTGACCGACTTTATTTATTTTGATTACTTCTGTTTGCCCCGGAGGCGGACCACGGTAATTAGGATCATTAAACTCATATTCACAAAGAGTCTTAGGGGCATCTACCATTACTGTACGAATATCACACACTTGCTCCTCATATACTCGCCAATGGCCAGGCCCTTGATCAGGATTGGTGTTACATTGCTGTGGCGCGGCGAGTGTGGCGGTTGAGATAAAACTCAACAAGCCTAAAGCTAATATTTTTTTCATGTAAAATCCTTTTCATTACCTATGTTTATGTAGAGTCTGTGACTTTGCAGCTGCCTAATGTTCTGCCTATCAGAATGAGGCAATACCCAATCCTTCAATGTTAAAATTGTATATTGAATTCAATGCTGCTCTACGGCATAAACTATCATTTGTAGCTGGGCTGTCAACGAAGCAAACGCTATTTAAAACTTTCTACTGATAACAATTAATTAACATTGTTAATTTAAAGAATTGAACAATGTTAAAGGTGATTGATGCCTCGCTGTAGTGAGAATAAGGGTTATGAATTGTTGAATTCTCGTTTTTTAATGTTCAGTTAAAGATATTAAGGCAAATTAAACAGGCTAAACTAAGTAAAATAGCAGCTAGTGATGGAAATTAGTCAATAAGGACCATAATCCATTGTTTTAAAATTACAGTTGTGTAGGTTTTTGATCGTATTTTGCTCGGTGATAGCTTCATTCTAATCGAGCCTATCAGTGCTTGCTCCCTTAGTTTTTGTTAGTTATAACGCATGTTGGTAGGGTTTTGGTTGTAATTTCGTTGAGCTCTCGTGGTGTTTTTGTTTGTTTCTTTTGTGTGTTTTCCGCTTCTTGCTTCCATTCTAGATTTACTTGGTAAAAGTCGCACTTTTGTTGTGAATTTTCGGTCTAATTCCTTGCAGCAAATTAGCTCCTGTATACACTGCGTCCATATTAAGATTTGTTGAGTTAAAAATGTATGGAAGTTTTCATCAGTTTGTTCGGTATGCTCTGTTTAATAGGGCTTGCAGTTGCACTTTCAGAAAATCGTAAAGCCATTAACGTTCGTACCGTGCTTGGCGCGCTAGCATTTCAGATCGCCTTTGGCGCATTTGTGATGTACCTCCCTATGGGTCAAGCCATGTTAGATGGTGCTTCAAGTGGAGTGATGCATGTTATCAATTATGCTAACGAAGGTTTAAAGTTCCTATTTGGTGGATTAGCCACTTTTAGCCTAGGATTTATCTTCGTGATCAACGTGTTATGCGTAGTGGTATTTATCAGCTCTCTTATTGCAGTGCTGTATTACTTAGGCATTATGCAGCTGATTATTGGTGTGATTGGTGGCGGTTTATCAAAGTTACTTGGCACTAGCCGCGCGGAGTCACTCTCCGCGACCGCGAACATCTTCGTTGGACCCATTGAAGCGCCATCAATGGTTCGGCCGTTCGTTAAGCATATGACACGCTCAGAGTTATTTGCAGTCATGACTGGCGGGTTAGCCTCTGTGGCTGGCGGTACCATGATTGGCTACATTCAGATGGGTGTGGATGTTAAATATGTTTTGACTGCTGCCTTCATGACGGCTCCTGCGGGACTTCTATTTGCCAAGTTAATGTGGCCAGAAACAGAAAAGCCAGTAAATGACATTAAGAAAGTTCTTGATGAGCAAACTGATAAGCCTGCCAATGTGATTGATGCTGCTGCTGGTGGCGCTGCAATGGGGCTGCAGCAAGTACTCAGTGTATCGGCGTTATTGCTTGCTTTTGTTGGTCTTATCGCACTTGTGAATGGTTTTATTGGCGGTATTGGCGGCTGGTTTGGCTTCGAGGAGCTGACCATGCAAGCGATATTGGGCTACATTCTTGCGCCACTTGCGTGGGTGATGGGTGTGCCTTGGAGTGAAGCGGTTCAGGCTGCATCATTCATCGGTCAAAAGATGGTAATTAACGAATTCGTCGCCTATATAGATTTTCTAAAAGTCCAAGATCAACTGTCTGAGAAAACACAGATTATTATCAGTTTTGCCTTATGTGGCTTTGCCAATATAGGTTCGCTTGCGATGGTGATGGGCGGTTTAGCGGCGCTTTGTCCTGAGCGTAGACATGATTTAAGTGAGCTCGGCATGAAGGCACTCATTGGCGCGGCACTGGCAAACTTAATGAGCGGCACAATCGCAGGTTTGCTATTTAGCATCGCGGGATAATTTAAAACAGAGATTGTAAACCTAACTAGGATTTTGGTGTGCTTGCTGAGGGGTCAACAAGCACCTAATTGATACAAAAGGAAAGACTATGACACCACATATTAATGCCGAAGCTGGCGCATTTGCTAAAACCGTACTTATGCCAGGCGATCCATTGCGCGCTAAGTACATAGCTGACAACTTTCTAGATAATGCCGTGCTAGTGACTGATGTTCGAAACATGCTGGGTTATACCGGTGAGTACAAAGGCAAACGTATTTCAGTGATGGGATCAGGAATGGGGATCCCATCGGTCTCTATTTATGCCAAAGAGTTGATTACTGAATATGGCGTCGAGAACATTATTCGTATTGGTTCATGTGGCGCTGTCAGTGACAAAATTAAGCTGATGGATGTGGTAATGGCAATGGGCGCAAGCACAGACTCTGCCGTTAACAGAACTCGCTTTGCTAATACCGATTTTGCCATGATTGCCGATTTCAACTTGCTGAAACGCGCCACTGACTCAGCAGAAAAACTAGGTACTAACTACCATGTCGGAAATCTTTATTCATCGGATTTATTCTATAGCAGCGATGAACAGCGTTACGACTTGATGGAGAAATACGGCATCTTGGGCGTTGAGATGGAAGCTGCAGGTCTTTATGGTGTGGCGACTGAATTTGGCGCTAACGCATTGGCGATGATGACGGTAACGGATCATCTGCGTCAGGGTTTACATTTAACTGCCGAAGAGCGTCAGCAAACATTGAATGAGATGATTAAGCTGACCCTTGATGCAGTAGAAGACTTACTTTAATAGCGCTGTACCTTTTTGGGCTTAATAGAGAGTTAAGCCAAGACTGATAATGTGTAGTGATATAACTCTTTACCCTATGGCGTGCGATTAGGCACACAAGTTGAACGTGAAAACGTGACAGCACCTAATATTAAGCCTAATCGCGCGCCAATTCTTCCAAGTTCGCTGCTGTATGTCTCGCTGCTATTCGTTAAAAAACACAATCTGCACTCATCTTACCTGTTTAAACAATCCCGCTTACGCAGTAGACTGTCGACAATAACTACAACAATGGATGTAACAGATGTCGATTTGGTTTAGACCGGTAAGCTTAGAAACGTGTGCCAAGATGGATTCAGGAATGCATGGCAAAGGTACACTAATGCAAACAATGGGGATTACCATCTCAGAAATTGGTGATGACTATATGAAGGCAACTATGCCGGCATCTCCTGCAGTGCATAACCCTCTCGGCATTGTGCATGGTGGTGCGAACGTGGCGCTGGCTGAAACTGTTGCCAGTTATGCCGCTAATTTCGTAGTCGATTTTGAGCAATATTATTGTGTCGGACAAGAGATCAATGCTAATCATCTAAAAGCTTCGCGCAATGGCACATTAACGGCGACAGCAAAACCTATACACCTTGGTAAGCGTAGCTCTGTGTGGGAAGTATTAATCCACAATAGTGCCGGTGAACTATGCTGCATATCCAGAATGACTGCTGCTGTAGTAAAACGCTAATAAACAATAGTAGAAGGTAAGCTCACTACAGAGCATTTAATTACGCAATAAGCTTGTTGCATTGGCAATCTATTGCTCATACTCAGTATATGATTTTTTTAGGATAAAGGTTGGAGCTAAAATGGATAGCGCAACAATATGGGAATGGGTCGGGTATTTAGCCTCTGTGGTGGTTGCCATATCGCTGATGATGTCAAATATCAAAAAGCTACGTTGGTGGAACCTGATTGGTGCAGCACTGTTTGTGGCCTATGGCTTAGCCATTGACGCCATTCCCGTCGCATTGGTCAACTTTTTTATCGTACTGATTGATGCCTATTACCTAGTTAAGCTCTACAAACCAGAGCCGCAAAATAAAGATTAGCTCTATATATCAATTCCATTAAAGAATTGCGCATTCAGCGGGAGTTAAAATCACTTTAGACAAGTAAGTGGCTTATTGCTAATCGTTATTCTATATCGAATGCCATATGCGCTGTATTAAGTGATTTTAAAGCCGCACATTGTGAGTGTCTCAGGGCTTTCACTGCTACGTTGCATTGTCTCAAAAGGGAATAACCATTTCTTCCACAATGTGCCTTGAATTGAAAGCCCTGCGAAAGCTCTGGACTGAGTATACCCTTAATGGAATTGGTACTATAAGTTAAGGAGGTAACTTGGTTTTGTCTGCTAGTAAATTTGTGTAAACAGCAGAAAAATTCTTGCTATTGCTATTCATCCTGCTTATTTCTTGAGCTTTTAACTGCTATCAAGTCGTTGTTTAGCATATTTGCTTCTATTTCAGAGTTTAATTCTGACTTGTTAAGGTGTTGATTTGTATCAATATTTGTCATTTTCTGCTGCGTTAAGTTTAGACCTCTCTACCCTACGAACTCTCATCAAATGATTAAGCAAAATAAGGTTGCTAACTTCTGGCAGATTAATCTCAAACATCTAATCTGTTATTTAGTTTAAGTTAATCTGCTTTAATCGTTTTATTGTTTTGTGTGTGGCGACTAGTATTACTGCATCGACACGGTTTATATCGTTATCACGCCAAGGCACTTCATTAAACAGGGAGAGCAATCATGGCCACTTTATTTGATTTAATCGAAATTTGGTTACAAGCAGAGCAAGATTGAGGAGTAATTTATGAGTCAGCAAAACCGAGTACTTACTGCACAAAATGGCGCACCCATTAGTGACGATCAAAATTCACTATCCGCAGGTGAACGCGGACCATTGTTGCTTCAAGATTGGCATTTAATTGAAAAGCTAGCACACTTCAATCGCGAACGTATCCCTGAACGTATTGTGCACGCCAAAGGCACAGGTGTTTACGGTACGTTTACCCTGACAAAAGATTTAAGTGAATTCACACTGGCAGACCATTTCAATGGTGTAGGCAAGCAAACTGAGACTTTTGTACGCTTCTCTACCGTTGGTGGCGAGATGGGCAGCGCAGATGCTGAGCGAGATCCTCGTGGTTTTGGTCTACGTTTTTATACTGAGCGCGGTAATCACGATATTGTCGGCAATAATACTCCGACCTTCTTCCTGCGTGACGGGATTAAGTTCCCGGACTTTATCCATACCCAAAAGCGCAACCCGCAAACGAACTTAAAAGATCCCCATGCGATGTGGGACTTCTGGGCACTTAATCCTGAAGCGCTGCACCAAGTGACGATTCTAATGTCAGATCGCGGTATCCCAGCTAACTACCGTCAAATGCACGGATTCGGTTCGCACACTTTCTCGTTTTGGAATGCTAAAGGCGAGCGCTTCTGGGTTAAGTTTCACTTCAAAACCCAGCAAGGTATCGCTAATTTAACGGCTGAGCAGGCAGATATATTAAAAGGTATCGATCCTGACTCTTCTCAGCGCGACATGGTGGTGGCGATTAATGACGGAAACTTCCCTAAATGGAGCGTTAAAGTTCAGATCATGCCTGAAGCTGAAGCCAATACTTATAAGATCAACCCATTCGATCTCACTAAAGTATGGCCTCATGCTGACTACCCATTGATTGAGATTGGCGAGTTAGAGCTTAATCGAATGCCTGAAAACTATTTCGCTGAAGTAGAGCAGGCGGCACTGGCACCTAGCAACTTAGTGCCAGGTGTGGGCGCATCACCAGATAAGATGCTGCAGGCGCGGTTATTTGCCTATGCAGATGCGCAGCGCTACCGTATTGGCGCTAACTATAATCAACTGCCTGTAAACTGCCCCCATGCAACCACGGCAAACCATCATCAACGTGGCGGTGCAATGGCTGGGACTCAGTGCCCATTCTCCGGGAGTCAAACGGGTGGTGATGCGAGCCGTAACTATGGCCCTAATAGCCATGACGGTTTGCAGGAACAGGCACAATTTGTCGAGCCACCACTGCGCTTAGATGGTGAAGCCGACCGCTACAGTCGTTACAATCAAGATGACTTTAGCCAAGCAGGTGATTTGTACCGTTTGTTACCAGAAGAAGAGAAGACTAGATTAATTACAAATATTGTTGGCACTTTGAGCGTAGTGAGTGAAGCCACTCAAGCTAAAATGGTTGGACACTTTAGCGCGGCGGATAGCGACTACGGCCAGCGTGTAAAGCAAGCATTAGGCTTGTAGAGGCCGGAAAACCAATGACAAAAGCAAAGGCCTGTGGGGCATGACTCCACAGACCTTTTTACTCGTATCTAAATCATTTCGGCATGAACGGGCTCAGCTAGAACCGATGCTAAAACATCAAAGTCACCACACCTAACAAAGCAAAAAGTACTGCACAGCCTCGATGGATCCAGTGCATGGGCAGTTTCTCTGCACTAAAGTGTCCAGCAATCACCACAGGTACATTGGCGATTAACATACCCAGCGTTGTCCCCATCACTACCATTGCTAATGCATCGTATTTTGCAGAAAGTACAACGGTAGCTATCTGTGTTTTATCGCCCATTTCGGCTATAAAAAATAGCACGAAGGTGGCTAAGAAAGGTCCCATCGAATAAAAACGGCTCTCCTCTTCATCGACTTTATCTGGCACAAGCACCCAAAGTGCAATGGCGAAAAATGACCCTGCGACTAAGTAGCGACCAACTTCTGGACTGATAAAGCCAATAGCCCACTGCCCAAGCCAAGCGGCGGCAAAATGGTTGGCGAGTGTTGATAGAAAAATACCCAGAATAATGGCTGTTTTGTTTTTAAAGCGGGCGGCGAGAATAAGCGCCAATAGCTGTGTTTTATCACCAATTTCGGCAATAGCAACGGTAAAGGTTGAGGCGAGAAGAGCTTCCAATGGTATTCCTATATTAGGGAGGCAAAAATCCAAGCACAATACACCCCTCCCTAAAATGAGTGGTATTGTGCTCAGGTCTTGCTGGGTCTATGGCAATAAAAATGACATCGACTGTAAGTACCATGGCATATGGCCAATTATGTTGATACTTACTCAACCAATGTAAAGCGAATACATTGATTGATAGCTACTCCCCTGAAGCAGAGCTGAGCATTATAGTGATAATGCAGTTAAGTTCAATGCTAAAAAGGCTACCGATGCCTCAATTTTCAACTAAAACAGTAAAACGTAAACTAAGTGTTACTAAGGCTTTACAGCATTATTGTCGATAAGTATTAAGTTGATTTTATGCTATGAAGATGGCTTGCCCGCTGGGTTAGTAGCTGTTAATGTCGCTTACAGTCATTTTTTAGAGAAAGAGTCGTAATGAAACAATCTTATCGATATTGCCCTCGATTTATCAAGCCTCAGTGGCGAAGTTGATAAGGTGAATATCCGTATTATTTAACTAAGCCGTTGGGGCCAATTGGAATCGTAAGGTCGATGGTGACCAGATTCGATTGGGGGCTGTTAATAGTATTGTTAACTTGCGAAAATATCTCTCCCTCAAAGTCGTTCTAAATCTGACCTACCAAAAATAAATTATAAAATCTAACAGGACAATTTTGTGAACTCAAAAATACTTGGCTCTATAGCCATTGTAGCTGGAACTGCAATTGGTGGTGGTATGTTGGCATTGCCACTTGCTACTGCGTCACTCGGTACTATCCCTGCACTGCTTTTATTAGTCGTGATTTGGGGCGTATCTATCTACACCTCTTTATTAATGCTCGAGATCAACTTGCGTGCTGGCGTCGGCCTAAACGTACATGCGATTACTGGCAAAACCTTAGGTAAATTTGGGCAACTTATTCAAGGGGGCTCATTTCTAAGCTTACTGTTCGCGTTGACTATGGTCTATCTGATGGGAGGCTCGTCGCTGCTTGAGTCCAAGATGGAACTGGTTGGCATGCAGATGGACAACCAGATCGCGGTACTGCTGTTTACCGCTATTTTTGGTGGTTTTATTGCCGTCGGCGTACGTTGGATTGATAAAGTATCTCGGGTTCTATTTACTTCGATGATCGCTCTTCTGGTTATTGTTGTAGCTTACCTGCTACCAGAAGTGGATATGAAGCTGTTGATGAACAATTCAACCGCGGGCATAGTTGCAGGTAGCGATTTAACTAACCTATGGTTAGCCGCTATTCCAATTGTGTTTACCTCTTTTGGTTTCCATGTCTGTATCGCGACTATCGTGCGCTACCTAGATGGTGACGCAATCTCACTACGTAAGGTGCTTATAATTGGCTCTACTATTCCGTTGGTGTGTTATATCCTTTGGTTGATGGTGACATTAGGCACGTTAGGTGGCAAAACGGTTTATGGCTTTGAAGGTTCATTACCGCTATTGGTTACAGCGCTGCAGGGCGTGGCAGATTCTGCCATCTTACAGCAGTTTATTGACCTGTTTGCTAACCTGGCATTGGTAACGTCGTTCTTGGGTGTGACCATGAGTCTATTTGACTATGTGGCTGAACTAACCCGTGCAAAAGATAATGCCTTTGGCCGTGCTCAAACTTGGTTATTGACCTTTATACCGCCACTTTTATGTGCGCTTTACTATCCAGATGGTTTTTTCCAAGTACTAGGTTTCGCCGCTATTCCACTGGTTGTGATGATTATCTTCCTGCCAATCGCCATGGCTTTAGGGCAACGCAAACAAAATTTGGGCGGTTATCAAGTGAGTGGTGGCAGCGCCGCATTAGGCGCTGCAGGTGTGTTGGGTGCAGGGATTATTGCCGCGCAGCTGTGGGTTGCACTATAGATAAAATCGAAATGCAACGTCAGCTTTACAGATGATGCATCTAGAGTCTGTTTATTAGTTAACATCTTGTGATAAAGTCGAGTGTCGATATTTAAATATTGGGCTCGGCTTTTTTGTATCTAAAGCAAAGTAAAGCCTAAATTAGTTGTATCTAGCGGCAAGTAAGAATAATAATCCTAAAAATAAAAAATGGACTTAACAACATGAAAAAATGGCTTTTGACAGCTGCAGCAATGGCGACCTCTTTTGGTGCTATTGCTGATGAAGGTATGTGGCAGCCTTATCAGTTGCCTGCAATGGCAGACGAACTGAAGGCAAAAGGGTTGGAGATCGATGTTAACTCGATTTCAAAACTAACTGAATTCCCAATGAATGCCGTGATCAGCCTTGGCGGCTGTACAGCGTCATTTGTTTCACCAAAAGGACTGGTGGTAACCAACCATCACTGTGCTTATGGTTCAATTCAATACAATTCAACGCCAGAGAAAAATTTACTTAAGGATGGCTTTTTAGCTAAAAGCTTTGCTGAAGAGTTGCCCGCTACGCCAGGTTCTCGTATCTATGTGACAGAAGCTGTCACTAATGTGACCAGCGAAGTGAAGTCAGGCCAAATGAGCAAAGTGGGTAATGACTTCTACAAAGGCATTGAGCAGAAAGAAAAAGCGCTAGTGGCTGAATGTGAAAAAGAAGATGGATACCGCTGTAAAGTGTATAGCTTCCATGGTGGTCTTGAGTACTACCTTGTAAAGCAAATGGAAATTCGTGACGTGCGCCTAACGTATAACCCAGCAGCAAGCGTGGGTAAATACGGTGGTGATATCGATAACTGGATGTGGCCACGTCATACTGGAGATTACTCTTTTTATCGTGCCTATGTCGGCAAGGATGGTAAGCCAGCAGATTTCAGCAAAGATAACGTTCCTTACGAGCCAAAAAGCTTCTTAAAAGTGTCAGCTAAAGGCGTCAGTGATGGCGATTTTGTGATGGTTGCTGGTTATCCTGGACGCACCAACCGTTACCGCACGGCTAACGAAGTTGAAAATCAATTTGAATGGGCGTATCCAGAAGGGAAAATTTTACGTGAGCGTCTCATTGAGATCATCAAAGAGACTGCTCCAGAGGGTAGCGATGAGCGTATTAAGTATGAAAGCTCAATTGCTGGCTTAGCAAATTACGCTAAGAACTTCACTTCGATGATCGAGTTCTATGGTAAGTCAACCATGCTTGATGACCGTAAAGGGCTAGAGCAAGACTTAGCAAACTGGATTAAGGCCGATAAAAAGCGCCAAGCTAAATATGGCGAAGTACTTGCCCAGCTTGATAAGTTAATTGCTAAGGGACAGCAAGGACAAGAACGCGATTTATTGATGAGCTATATGGGTTATAGCACCATGATAAGCACGGCTGACCGTTTATATCGCTTAGCGAATGAAAAAACGCTACCAGATATGCAGCGTGAGCCAGGATATCAAGATCGCGATATGACCCGCTTTACCTCTGGTATGGAGCGAATTGAGCGCCGTTATGCTGCCAGTGTGGATCAGGCAATGTTAGCGGACTTAATTAGCCGTTATGCCGCACTACCAAAAGATCAGCGCTTACCAGCGTTTGATAAAGCCTTTGGTATTAAGAATAATTTTGATGCGGTTAAGTTTAATAAGACGCTTGGTAAGATGTATGCCAATACTAAGTTGTCAGACAAAGAAACACGTTTAGCTTGGATGGACAAATCAGTCGCTGACTTTAAAAAGTCAAAAGACCCATTCATTCAGTACGCTGTTGCGACATATGATGAACGTATGAAGCGTGAGAAAGAACGTAAACAGCTTGCGGGTGACTTAATGAAGGTGCGTCCACAATACATGGATGCGATCATTGCTTATAACCGTGAGCAAGGTAAGCCAGTGTATGCTGATGCAAACTCTAGCCTACGGGTAACAGTGGGCAATGTGAAAGGCTACTCACCTGAAGATGGTCTGCAAGCAGTGCCATTCACTCGTCTAGAAGGTATTTTGGCGAAAGACACAGGTGTTGATCCATTCGATGCACCTAAGAAGCAACTTGAGCTTATCGCTAACAAGCAGTACGGCGATTACTATGTTAAGTCGCTAGATTCTGTGCCAGTTAACTTCCTATCAACGCTTGATACCACAGGCGGTAACTCGGGTTCACCAACCTTGAATGGCCGTGCTGAATTAGTCGGTCTGCTATTTGACGGTGTATACGAGAGTATCATTGGTGATTGGGGTTACGATCCTGACACTAACCGTTCAATTCAAGTTGATAGCCGTTATATGCTTTGGGTGATGAAGTATCTGGATCATGCTGATAACCTACTTGAAGAGATGGAAATTGTGCATTAATCATATTGATTATGATTAGTTAGCCTTTTGATGCGAAAGCCGAAACATGAAAGTGTTTCGGCTTTTTTGTTAGTTAGTCTATATTCCACATTGGCTGACCACCGATGTTGTAAAAAACATTGTGCTGATACTTAAATGGTTCTCTACTTTTGATATTGAGAACTTCAAGCAATTGGCTGGGCAATATTGCTTGGCACGAACAATTTGCATTTTTTATTGCATTGATAAATTTTCTATCAGCAGTAAGAAAGTAATCGATGTTGCACATTTCTGCACTCCACAAATGAAATGCATCTACATATTGTGCTTCTTTTTGCAGTACTCGACACATTGTATGGAAATTAGGTAGTGAATTTACATTTTTAATCACTTCTTTTGGAACTGGCTTATTTGTTACGATATTCAATATATCAGCTTCTATATTTTCTTTATTTAACCATTTACAAAATTCAATAACTTGATCGTTATGTAGGTACTCAGTTAATGATGCTTGAAAGAAATAAGATCGTTCGATGGCGGGAGGCACTTCATGCATTATGGTGTTTGGGAATAATTGTCCTAATCTAGAGGTATCAGCAGAGCCAGACCTTTTCCAGTTTTCTAAATCTAATTCAATATAGCGATAAGCAGTGATCGCTTTATCATTAACTAATTTTGAAATGCTGGGCAAGCAACTTATTTCTTCTCTCAACCAGTCTCCATCCTTACCTACTAATGGTTTTCGTACATATCCGATGACGTCATTGATTTTTTCTGGCGTTAATATATCGCCGTAAGTAACTATATTTTGATCGATTAAGATTGACGGCATTAGATACTCTCGAATGAAAAAAGATTTTAATTGGTCGTAATGTGCACTGATACTGGATGTCATGATACCTGTAAAAGAATATTTAGTAATTATAATCAAAGGGATGAGTTTTCTTGAACTAAAACCGAAAAATCAAATTTAGTTTGATAAAAGTCGTGGCGCTTCGCCCACATCCGAGCCAAGGGGAAAGCGCTTGCCCCTTAGCGAATCCTCATCGGCCCGGCGAAATTTAAAAAGCGAAATTTCCAACGGGGTGAGATTAGCCCGTGCAAGCTAGGCTTTTAACTTTACTCCAGTGCTAACTGAGAGCGTCGTTACTTATTAGCATCAAACTGAAAACTCTAATGCAACAAGTTTGCGCTTGCTAACTCCGTGTAGATACGGCCGTGACCTTCCATGACATGGATGTCATGGCGAGCTTCCACGGACGGACTTGCTGCGTGTCACGGTCGTATCTGCACATGCGCCGACCGCAGGTCATTGGATGAACGGCTTAGTAGCAGAAAAAATAAACCGCTATCGCTATAGGTTTGTCCGATAGCGGACATTCTTTTAATTTGTAAAACCGTACCCTGTTCTGTATCGAAAATACGCTCGGCTGCGTAGCCTATTTCACAGCTGAGTTTTAACTCTTAACAGGTGATAGAGTGAAACCGTTTTTAATTGTCATGCTGAGCTTATTGGCTTTCAGTAGTGGAGCCAGTTTTGATGAAAAGGTGGCGGCTTCGTTTGCGGCCAAATATGAAGTCTGTGCGTTAAAGTTAAAAGATACTCAAGGTTATAAGTTGAAGGCGCTAGGGCTTAAAATTAAGGCTGATGAAATTGGTCGAGATAAGCTCAGTGCGGATTACATTAAAGCCTTTGTTAAAGAGAAGAACAAGGCGTGGCTACTGCCACTGCATAAATGCAAAAAATTTGCGGATAGATTGTAGCTATTCACCATTAACGTTTTTTGAAACGATCAATCAACATTGAGGCTATTATTGGCCTGACCGTTCACTGTGGGCGGTTTTCTTATATCTAGTACCAGCATCCTTCTTGCCTCTATATGCCATAATAGGGCTAGCTAACCATTGCCAAACCATCTCTTTAAGGTATTAATTTGATTGATTCTACGCTGCTAAAAGCACTTAATTGGAATACTGAACTCTCGACTGATTTGACTGAAAAGTTGTTATCGATTGCTCAGCTTAAAACGCAATTGAAAGCGAGTGAGATGGATGAGGCAAGGATTGCGCATCAAGGTACAAGTTTTGTGCTAGAAGGCACTGTAACCATTTGCCTGCAAACCCCGAACTTGAAAACGGTCAATAATATCGTGATGGGAAAAGGCGAATGGTTTGGTAACTATGACAGCAACAATGCCAGTTATACGCCTTTTTTTATTACAGGAATAGGTGCGGTAAAACTGATCCATTTTAGCAATTTTGATCTACACCGCTTGGCTCAGGAGAATATTGAAATCTATAAATGGTTTCATTCATTGTCGGTAATGGCCAAAACTAAATGGCTGCAGTCGCAATTGATGATGAGTGAGAATAAGCTAAAGCGGGTAGTGTATTTGCTTTTGGAGCTTGCAGCTCATATTCCATTATTACGTGGTGAAACTCCTAAAGTGTCTATATCTCAACAGCAAATCAGCCAAATAACCGGTATTGCTCGTCAGCGAGTTAATGAAGTTATTAAACAGCTGGAAAAAGAACAGTTATTGCAAATTAAACGCAGCTGCATTTACCTAACAGACTTAACTGGGCTGGGACACACACTGGATAAAGTTGATTTGAGTCTGCGAGATCCAAGGTTGATGATAGATCTTTAGTCATTTATTTATAAGCTAGATTGCTTAAAAATAAATGTTCAGTTGGCAGCAACGGATGCCAGTAAATCAGCTAACTCTGTTGAGCTCAGAGGTCTCATTGAACCCTCTAGCAAATTCCCAAGCTGCAAACTTTGAATCGAGATCCTTTTAAGATCAATCACTTTAAACCCGAGTGCATGAGACATGCGGCGGATCTGTCTGTTCAACCCTTGAGTTAAGATAATCTCATACCTGTCGACGTCTAAACGAGTAATAGTGCAGGGCAGAGTAGTAACACCTTTATAGCTTACGCCAGCAGCCATATTTGCCAAAAACACTTCATCAAACGGGCGGTCAACTTGCACATGATAAGTTTTGCTGTGGCCAAAATCGGGGTGCATTAATTGGTGGGTGAGTTCACCATCATTGGTCAGTAGTAGCAATCCGTGTGAGTCTTTATCGAGCCGACCAACAGGGTAGAGTCGTGGTGAAACTGGTAATAGGTGGATCAGGCTATTAGGCAATTCGGCTAACAAGCGGCTATCGGTACCAACAGCCTTATTAAATAACCAGTATGCTTTAGCCTCAACGGCTTGGATTAACTCACCATTGACTATAACGTGCTCTTGGCAGCGTTGACCTTCAGGCGTATCAATTAGAGTCACACTATCGACATGGTTGGCGAGACGATCATTGAATATGACCTGCCCATCTCGGATTAAACGGGTTGCAGCACGTCGTGAACAGCAGCCCGTGATGGCTAAGTATTTTGCGAGTCTCATGGTATGTGTTATCGCTCTCCAGCAAGGTAGCGCTGTGATAGTTCTAGATAGTTCTTTATCGCTATTCTTCTCACTGTCCAGGCAAAAGATAAGCACCAAAGCAGAACGACATTGGTTTGTAGCCACATGGTGATTGCTACCCAGCATGGTGTGCTTTCTGGGTGTTCACAGGGGCTAAAGTCGAGGGTATTCCAATCGAGTTGTATCACTAAAGCTGTTGCAGCGATAAAACCCAGTATGCTCAAGGTGAAAATGGGGCCTTTACAGATAGTATGTTGACTGAATCTATCTGTGATACATAAAAAGTACATCAACACTGTGCCGAGTAAAAAGCAGGTTGATACTAATCGATGCATTTCAAGATAGTTGATAGGAAACACGCCCATCAGTAACACACACATGCCAACCCAGCCGCCAATTAGTGACAGGTAATGACTAAAAAAACCTTGTTTGAGTAGATATAAGCCGAACATGGCTAACATGATACAGATACCTGTGATCATCAGTGCGATATTAAACACAAAGGCAAATTTAGCGTTATTGTAGTCACCTAAAAAATCAGAACGACGATTGAAAACAAGATCACCGATAACTTGGTATTCGGCCCAAACAGAGATGGAAACACCTGTAGCGGCGATGAGTGCACCGAAGAAAATAGTCAGTACGACTAAGCGGTGCAAATCATACTGCATCGATTGATACTTTATTCTATCTTCCATCAAGTCCTCTATCCATTACGCGGCGCCTAGTATATACCCAAGCTACTTGAAAGTGCAGGTTGTGTTGAGGGAATCGATTCTAGGCAAAAGTTTGCAGTTTAACATTGCGCCTGCATGAAGAAGTTGCACCACTACAGCGCCTAGTGTTGGACTAGCTTATAACCTGCCTGAATATCTTCCTTTGTACAAGAATTTGATTTTTACGGCAACTCTCTCTACAAGAAAGTTGGTTCGGAAAACGCTGGGGATTTGTTCGTGAGTAAGATACAAAAAAAGTGTGATTTTCAGCATAAAACCAAGGCAGAGAGCCCTGCGACGTTTTTGTAACCATGACCAAATATGCGCTCTGTGGTGTAAAAACAGCGCTTTTGAATACTTTCAGATAGTTGCTGATATATTTTTTTAGGATCGATATCTAAATGATTTATATGGTACTGGATTCTGTGAAAAAGTATGACTCGAGAACGAAGCGAAAATCGCGATGTGTTATTACAGGATTGAAGGCCACGATAAAAGAACGAAAGCGTCCTACGTTTCCTTATTTTCAGAAAGAAGCTAGCTGGATCAATCTGTTGTTGTCGATATTGTAAAATTGTAGATTTTAATATCCCCAACTGCAGTAAAGCGCGTGGTATACGGTGGCCAACACCTGGTAGCGGAAAGCGAACTCTGCAACTTTGGAAGCGCTTCATATGCATAGAGTCAGGTTTATAGAGTGGATCATAAATAATGGTCAATGGGATGTCACAATCAGCAGAGTCCGGAGATGCATTAAGGTGCTGAGCAGCTTCTCTAACTTTTGGATCCCAAGAGGCAATGGATATGTCGTAGGTGCTAATGGGCATCAGCAGCAAGGCACGGTCTAGGCGTAAATTCTTAGAAAACATCGATGTGGCGAAACCGCCGCGACTGACACCATAACCGATGCGTTCACAGAAACAATCCAAATGCTTGCCCAGCTTTTCGGTAAATATTACAAGCTCATTGGAAGTGAAATAGTTGCCTTTGCCTATATGGTTGAATGAGATGACATTCATCCGTCGTTTTGCAAAGAAATCGTATCCCCAAGGTGTTTTATTTTCAATCAAATCTGAATCAGAGAATGCTTCACTACCAGGAGGAAAAGTGATCATCAGTGGTTGCGCGGTATCAAATATATGATATTGAATAACAACATCGTCAACCTGTAAGCGAACAGTTTGGTTGAATAATAACAATGCTAGTTGCTCCTGAATCTGCTCTAGGTAAATTGAAAAAGGGCTGAGCATATCTGTAATTCGCCTAATTTTACTGAAAGCTAATATATCGAGAAGTCATTACCTCCTTGAATGTGATCTAGCTCTAATTAAAGAATTAAAGCTTTAAAATCAATAAGTAGATGTGTGTAGGTTGTCGGTGTACTTGTTGTTGGCTGGTTTGTAAATTGTGCAGCATGTTGCTTGGTTGTGTGTTTTGTGAGCAGCTTTTAACTGTTACAAATTGCAGTTTAGTATCGTTAGTTCGCTCGTAGAGGCTAATGGGTTGTCAAAAAAGGGCAAATGAGGCTCAATATCCTCTTTTGCCCTTGAGAAGAGTTTGCTTGCTATGATGGATTAATTTTGTTCAAACTGATATTCCTTCACTGGTTTAGCACCAAGCAAATGTTCGACAAAATAGTCCCAACGTTTACGTACAAAGTAATCGCTGTCATTAAGGAAATGATCGCGGTTTGGATAGATCATCAAGTCAAAATCCTTATTGGCTTTAATGAGTTTATCAACCAACTGCATGGTCGCTGCTGGGTTTACGTTATCGTCGAGTTCTCCATGAGCTAGTAATAGCTTACCTTTTAATTTGGCAATACTGTCCATATTGAGATTGGTTTGTTCGTCCCAATGCTTGGCAACAGGATAGCCTAACCAAATCTCGTTCCAGCCGGTTTTATCAACTCTAAAATCGTGGTTACCTGATGCTGCAACGCCCACCTTAAAGAAATCAGCATGCCTAAACATCGCTTGCGCAGTGTCATAACCTCCAGCTGAAAAACCGTAAATACCGACTCGGCTAGCATCTAAGTAGCTGTGCTTTTTAGCAAGATCTTTGATGGCTTGGACATGGTCATCGACACCGGCGGCTAAATTCTCGTAAGCTACTAAATGAAAATCTCTATCGCGCTTACTGGTGCCGCGGCCATCCATTTTTATAACCACAAACCCAAGTTCAGCAAGCGATTGTGCTTGTTGGAAATAGCTCCAAAAAGACTTAGGAGTGAAAAAGTTATGTGGTCCAGTATAAGTCGCATCAATCACCGGATATTGTTTGCTTGTATCAAAGTTGCTGGGTTTATACATTAAGCCATAGAGCTTAGTTTTGTTGTCATTGGCGAGCACTTCAAAGGGCTCTGGTGCGCGCCACCCAATGGCCATCAATTCACTCACGTCAGGATTGCCGACGGTCATCACCACTTTACCATCGATTGTGCTACGTACCTTGCTGCTCGGTACGGTTTGAACATTAGAGGCAATATCGACAAAGTAACTGAAGTCTGGCGCTATACGTACGCTGTGCTCTAGTGCTTCAGGAGTAAGCAATTGGTGGCCAGAACCATCTAAATTAACTTTATATAGGTGTCTTAGATAAGGATCGCGATCATCAAACCCACCTGATGCTTCGTAATATAGCGTGCGGGTTGTCTTATCCAATGCACGGTAAGTCCTGACAAAACAGTCGCACTGAGTGATTTTGTTCTTGAGCTTTCCGCTGGCTAAATCATACAAGTAATACTGTTGTTTACCAGATCGCTGGCTTGGCCAAATGACCTCATTTGACTCAGGTAGCACCCAAGCATCTTGTGCCCACGGATCAAGGAATTTATCGGACTTTTCTTCCACAATGAGCCTTACCTGATGGTTTTCAGGGTTGTACTCATGAAAGCTTATGCGTTTTTTTGCTCTGGCTTGCTCGAAGAAATAGAAACGATTGTTGTCTTCCCACCAACCCCACAGCGGACCACCGTAATAGGTTTGCTGCAAATCTGGTGCAGCGACTTTGGTGACTTTCTTACTCGCTACATTGACAGAGTAGATATCACCTGTTGGTAAGTGTTCATCACCTGCGAGTGGGTAATAGTAACTATAAAGTTTTGGTCGAAGGCCTTCGTCATGACTTGACTGAATAAGGTGTAACTTGCCGACTTTTTCGCGATTCAGCCTGTGGGTCAGTACTGTTTTACTATCCGCTGCCCAGTAAACACTGAGTCGCTGTTTAACCTTGGCAGGATCTTTGTTGATAAAGGCTTTTGGGTTCTGGTTTTGTACTGCATAAGGGTAACCTTCAGTGCCATCAAAAGTAAGCTGAGTGATCTTGTTAGTGGTTAAGTCGGTTAAATAGAGATTCCAAGATTTGACACTAATGGCATAGTTGCCATCTGGAGAAGAGTAGTTGGGAGTACTCTCTGCTAGCGTTTCAGCGTTTAGTTCGCAGGTACTGTTTAGGAGAACACATCGATATTTTTGCTTATTATAAGTCATGCTTAGCAGATTGCTTTGCAAGTCTACAGTATGGATCTTGATATAAAATTCAGTGCCATTTTCATGCTTGAGATTGGCCTTTAATTTTTGATGGTCGAATAGGACTGAAACCTTAGCTTCTGCTGGCTCAACTTTGTAGTAAGTGTTATTGCCCGTTTTATCTCTTTCACTAAACCAAAAGTCGCTCGTGTTACCTATCCAATTAGGTTCTACCGCTAAGTTTCGTACTTTCTTACGCACATTTTTCGGCAAGAAGCTTTCGGCACGCTGGTAATCGACCTGAGTTACGTTTGGTTGTGGGGAGGTATTTGGGGTTGGTGTCGCGTTGCAAGCAGCAAGCATTGCACAGGCGAGCAGCATACCTGACTTTTTAATCATCTAAATCTCCAGTCTCTTCATCTTGATTAAGCAGTAAAGTTCTTATCGACCACAGAGTATTAAATAAGATGGATAATGTATACATTTTGTTGGTGTATTGCAGGAAGAAGTTTGCAAAAATGTCGACACACATTCCTGGCTTCGAGTCGTAAGCTGAAGTTAATTTACTGAGACTTTACAATGAATCGCTAAAAAATGTGGAATGCTGCTGAGATGACCACTAGAACTATTTTAGCCTTTACCTAAATTGGCTAGTTTACTCGTTAGAATAAATTGCTTTGAATGTGGCCGTTTTCCAGTAATTATAACTAATAATGGCTTGTATTAATTTATAATAATACTAATGAGTTGAATAGGACCTACTTTTCTTATCATTATCTTTTTCGAGTAGTTTCAATTTGATTAAAGGTTTTATATTTATTGGATGGTTATATTGTATACGTTGTGATAAAAATATAGGGGTTATGTGGCAACGAATAGGCTATTTAATTAGTCCTGCAATTAGTTATTGAGCAACTTTTGGGGAGTACTCATTTTACTTACAGTCATAAGCAAGCCACCGTACTCAATCTTGTTTTATTTGAAGGGCATGGAAGTGATAAAAAAAATAGCTCTCTTATCTGTATTGTTTATGTTTTCTAGTTCAATTTTCTCTCAGGAACAATACCATTTTACAGCGCTTGAATTAGAGATGGATCGTATTGCAATTAGATACGGGGCCGACCGCTCAGAGCAGTTGGAGCAATTAAAGCAACTATTAGTTAATAACCCTCAAGCTACCGCAGCAGAGAAGGCCCTCTTTAGTACGTTTAGTTGCAGCTTGAAAGCAAACCTAGCCCCCACATTAGCCGAAGAAAGCCTTGCTGCTCTAAAGGATCTGATGTACGAAAGTCTCAATGATAATTCTGTGAAGGCGGCTGTCGCATTGTGTGAAGCGAGCCTTGCTCAATATGTAACTTCAAGTGATGATTATGATGTTGCACTTTACAAAGCCTTTTTGTTCTCACAACTTTCGGATTTGGCAACATTACGGTATTGGATTGGTTTAAATATTAATGACACTTTTATTCAATATAATGACTTAAAGAGTTCTGAATTAGCATTATTAACTGCACTTGGAGTTGCCATTGATAATAATGACGATTATCGAGTAATCGTTTCTAGTATGAGCCTGATTCATACTTACCGTAAGCAAGGTAAATATGACTTGGCAATTGAATACGCTAATTTGGCTCAGGAGTCACTAAATAATCTAGATGATAATTGGCTTCAAGATCAGGTTTATATTGGCCGTGCAGCAACATTACAAAGTTTAAATAAGTATGATGATGCTCTGTTTTATTACAAAAAAGCATTGGTTAATGCTAAAGAACAGGCTAAATATCGAGAGGTAAAGTTTTTACAGCTTGATATTGCCTTTGTTAAATTAATGCTAAAGAAACCGGGGCAGGCAAATAAGGGCCTGGAAGAGGTGATGAATTATAGCCTTGAGTACGACGATCAATTTCTATTACATCAAGCAAAACTGCTTCAAAGCCATATCTATTTATTTGAAGGCTTGGGTTCTAAATCTACACAATTGTTTAATCAAGTGATTAACTATCTTCAACGAGAAAATTACCCTAAAGAGCTGTTAAATGCTTGGCAGCAGCTTATCCAAGTGGCGAAATTGAGCGAAAATCAAGTGTTAGAGCGTAAATCTCTGCAACGTTATAACGCCTTACTCAATGAGCGGACTGTTAACGAGCGGGCTGTCATGCAAGGAATAATTACAAAGGCTCATAACGGGATCCGCGTATATGACGTTGAACTTGCTGCGCATGAACTAAAGCGACAATCAGTTCTGCAAAAAGAGTTATTGTCGAATAGAGATCAACTGCTCGCTAGCACGATTTTCTTAGCTGCCTTATTGGCAATAATAGGTGTCAGGTTTGGTTGGCGTCGAGTTGCTAGCTATAGGCGAAGAAAAGCAGAGATCTGTCGGCAGCGATATTACGATCCTTTGACTCAATGTTTCAATCGTCGTTATCTCAACGAAGTTATTGTCAGTAAGCTAATTTCATCATCGAAAGCAGGTAATAGCGGTGTTCTGGTAATGATTGATATCGATCATTTTAAACAGTTTAATGATACATATGGACATGCGGCAGGTGATAATGTTCTGAAGGAGGTAGTTAAAACTTTGCAAGCTGATCTACGTCCCAATGATAATATTGTACGCCTAGGCGGTGAAGAGTTTCTAATGGTACTTCCACCAAGCGACAATTTGAATGTCGAAGCTGTTATTGAGCGTATCTTACAGGTAATAAATCGTAATCCCGTTATCATTGAGGATAAGCCCAGAAGGGTGACGATTAGTATTGGTTATATCCCTGTCGAAAAAGTTAACAGTGCTGTCAAAGTGGAGGAGTTACTTATTCTAGCGGATAAAGCGCTATATCATGCAAAAGAGTGTGGAAGAAATAGGGCGGTAGGGATTAGTGAGTTGCAGTGCTCAGCAAATGCTATTGATAATATAGTGACAGCGAAGAATAATGGTCTGCTTAAGCTTTCTGAAATAAGAATCGACGCTAGGGGCTGTTGATCTTTCGAGCTTAGTTTTTGTTCGAATTCAATGCTTCTAGTACAAGGCTTGAGCGATAAAGCTTAGCTGGCTAAGTGAAAAGCTCATAACACCGTAATAGAAGCATTGAATCGAACCCAAAGGGCCGCGTTTCTTGGCTATTTTTACTGTGTTGTAGACTATTTGTGGAGAATAACTAAACGGCATAGCCTCCGCCTTGTCAAAATAGCCAATAAACTGCGGCAAAAACAACCGTGAAAGATCAACAGCCCCTAGTTATACCAATTAGTATAAAGATTTAGTCACTCTGCGAGAGTTTAGCGGCTTTGAGCTAAGGTCATTAAATGCTCTTCGGTAACTGCTCCTGCGTGACTCTCGATAATCGCTCCTGCATTATTCTAGCTTCGAGCCCCTTATACCAATAGCATTAAGTATTTGGCCAGTTCAGAGCCCCCCAGTCTTTACAATTCAAAGCGCATCGGTAAAGAAATGGTTATTCCCTTTTAAGCTAATGTATTGCTCTCGTACCGCCTATATCTGATCTCCAGGGATGAAGGGAATGCCTTAAGCATGTCAGGAACATGCTAGGCCATGTGGTTAGCAATGAATGAAGGACATAGTTAAACTAGGTTCAAGTTCCTTAACGCAGCATCAAGGCCGCTAGAACTCGCCTGTAAGGTGTGTTTTGGCTTGCTACTTCTGTGTTGAATAAACTCATAAGGGAACAACCATTGTGTCATTGCTCACTTTGAATTAGCCTGCCTTGAATGAGTTCGCCAAAAAACTCTGGGTAGATCAATTTCTTATACTGATTGGTATTAAGTAATGTTTGATTGAATTGTAGGCAGAGATTATTGAATTAAAAAGGAGTACCTGAGTACTCCTTTTTAATTTTGTTTTTTAAACGAAAGCTGACTTAAACTCGCTTGCGAAATGCCACAATCAACACGGCAACAACGGCCAAGATCATGCAGTACCAAGCGTGAGTAACCACTTCTAATGGTGATAAGCTGAAGGTTGATGCAACCAATAGTGCTTGTGCGCCGTATGGGATTAGACCTTGAATAATACATGAGAATATATCCAAAATACTGGCTGCGCGCTTTGGGGTAACACCGTGCTTTTGAGCTAAATCTTTAGCTATATCGCCAGTGACTACAATTGATACCGTGTTGTTGGCGACACAAGTATTCGTCGCTGCCACAATACCGGCCATACCGAGTTCTGATGCGCGGCACGATGCTTCGCCTTTGGCTTTAGAGAAACGGGCTATTAGCTTTTCTATCTGCTTACTCACAAACGCAAGTCCGCCTTGCTGCTGCATAAGCGCTGCTAAGCCTCCGACTAACATAGACAGAATGAAAATCTCCTGCATGTTGCCAAAACCAGCGTAAATATCTTGGCCGAACTGGATAACACCGTAGTCCATCGTTAACAGTCCAGTAATCCCCGCTAATAAGATACCCACTGTAAGCACAACAAATACGTTCAGACCCGCAACCGCTAAGAATAGAATCGTTAAATAAGGGATGACTTTAATGAAGTCAATCTCTTGAGCTGCAACGTCAGCCTGCCCTTGGCCAACTAAGGTAAAGATAATCAAGGTGATAATAGATGCCGGGACAGCAAAGATAAGGTTTTCTTTAAACTTATCTTTCATTTCACAGCCCTGAGTTCGAGTCGCAGCAATGGTGGTGTCTGAAATAATAGAGAGGTTGTCACCGAAAAGTGCACCAGAGATAACCGCGCCCGCCATGATGGCCAAGTCGATTTGTGCTTCGTTTGCTACGCCTAGTGCGATAGGCGCCACTGCGGCGATAGTGCCCATTGAGGTACCCATTGCAGTTGCAATAAATGCCGCAATCACAAAGAAACCTGGCAGCAATAAGCTAGAAGGTACTAACGATAAACCTAATGCTACAGTAGCATCCACACCGCCAGTCGCTTTTGCCACGGCCGCAAATGCACCTGCAAGCAGATAGATCATACACATTGCAATGATATTAGAGTGGCCAATACCAGCTAGGAATGTTTCGATTGTTTGATTCAGTTTCTGCTTAGAGATTAGTATGGCAAAAATAATCGCTGGCAGAATTGCAACAACACTCGGCAGTTGATAAAAAGCAAAGTCGACACCTTGGCTTTGAAAGTAAACTCCAGCACCAATAAACAGTGTTAGAAAAAGAAAAAGCGGAGTTAGCGCAAGAAACGATGGCGCTGTTGCGTCAGTTGTTTGAGCTTTTGGGGCGTTACTGGAATTAGTCAAAGTTATCTCTCTTATTTTAAATCAGTCATCGAACCACTGTTCCCATCGCCCTCCTAGCTGGAACAAACTGTGCTTTAAATGAATAAACTCACAGAATGGTACATCTCATTAGTTGAGAGGATATGAGATCAAGAGACGGCTGTCAATTTAGACGTCTAGATGTTTTTACTGCCAAAGTGAACGTTTAGTAAAAGTTGTGACATAAGTAGGATTAATTGCCACTTATTTTAGCAAGAACTTAACTTGCCAACATTGAGGGACAAATACAAATGTTTTACCGAGACAAGGTGGATTTTGGAATATTAACTGGTAGCTATGATGCTAGAATAGCCACTCTTCTATCTGCTAAATCTTGAGAGCCACTAATGCAATTAATGCACGTTGATAAACAGACATATCGAAAGAACACTAATATTGTTATCGCGACGTTTGTTGCTAGTTTGGCAATATTGGCGCTAGTGTTTGGAGCGTTATTGATCCAACTATTTGGCGCATCAGCCCTACCTGATGATGGGTCAACGGGGAATTTTCATTTAAACGTATTAGGTGTGATCCTGTCTTTAGTTGTTTGTAGCGGTGTGTTGCATAGCCAGAAGAGTAAACCTTATATGCGTGAAGTGTATTACGTTTGGCGTTTAAAGCAGTTGCACAATCAAATCTACCGTAAGCTGGCTAAAATAAAAGTGGCCGCTGAAAACAATGATGAAAATGCATTTGTCATTTTGAGCTTCTATTTTGCCAGCCTCAAGCAAGTCTATAGCTTAGATGACAACACCTTGACGATCGCGACAGTCGAGAAAGATCTCAATCAGTTGAATGAAAAGATCGCATCGCTTGGTTTAACTATTTCTGCCGAACAGTTTGAGCCAGAACTGCTAGAGAAAATATAGTACTGATAATGTTTATATTGCGAGGGCTAGCAAAGAGCTAGCTCGAAAAGCTAATAGATAATTGGGCAAAGCTCTTAGCATCTATGGTTCTCATGACCTGCGGTCGGCATATATGCAGATACTGCCGTAACTCGCTGCAAGTCCATCCTTGGAAGCTCAATCATGACATCCGTGTCATGGGCGGTCACAACCGCATCGACACTGAGTTATAAAAGCGAAAATTTCGATATTTATATTTGTGCCTAAGAACAAGCTGTTCAACGACAAATTTGAACTAACATTAATACCAATTGCATTAAGTATTTGACCAGTTCAGAGCCCCTCAGCCTTTTCAATTCAAAGCGCATTGGTAAAGAAATGGTTATTCCCTTTTAAGCCAATGCAAAGCAGAAGTGGAAAGACTGAGGGGCTCACGTAGTGCGGGTTTCAAAACGCTGTATGCTTCGCTATGGGATTTGGATATAGAATAACTATTAGCTCAAATTCCACTACTTGCCTACAGCGTTTTGAATTCCCGCTGAATGGTCAAACTTTTAATGCAATTGGTATAACTCCTCATCGAGTGAGGTAGCATCGGTTGGGGCGCTAAGAGATTGACTCTTATAAAATCAAGATCGGGTGCAAGCGCTTTGCCCTTGGACTTGGGAGAGCCAAAGCGGCACGACTTTGATTTCGATTGTGACTTTAAAACTAGAGGCTGATACTTAGGAAATAACGATGGCGCAAAAGCGCAATAATGAGTGTGTAACGAGTAAAGGAAAAAACATTTAGACTTCTAGATGGCTATTTGTTATGTTCATATTTCAATCAAAAGGAATAGGATATAGCAGGTATGAAACTTGAATCTTTAGCACTGCACCATGGTTATGAATCGGAAGCGACCACCAAGGCGGCCGCTGTGCCCATCTACCAAACCACTTCCTATACCTTTGATGATACTCAGCATGGTGCCGATCTATTCGATCTCAAGGTTCCTGGAAATATCTATACGAGGATCATGAACCCCACCACCGATGTGCTTGAGCAGCGTCTTGCAGCTATAGAAGGTGGCATCGCTGCACTAGCATTAGCGTCGGGAATGGCGGCAATCACCTACGCGATACAAGCGCTTACTGAAGTGGGCGATAATATTGTCAGTACCAGTCAACTCTATGGCGGCACTTATAACTTATTTGCCCACACTCTGCCAAGGCAGGGGGTGGCAGTACGTATGGCAGCCTTTGATGATTTTGAGCAGCTCGATGCACTCATAGATGATAAAACTAAGGCGCTTTTTTGTGAGTCTATTGGAAATCCAGCAGGTAATATTGTCGATCTGAAGCGCTTGGCAGAGATTGTCCATAAACACGGAGTGCCACTAATTGTTGATAATACCGTAGCCACTCCTGTGTTATGTAAACCGTTTGAGCATGGTGCAGATATCGTTATCCACTCATTGACCAAGTATATTGGCGGACATGGCACAACCATAGGTGGTGCGATTGTGGATAGTGGTAAGTTTGACTGGACAGCGCAGCCTAAGCGCTTTGCGCTGCTTAATGAGCCTGATGCTTCCTACCACGGAGTGGTCTATACCCAAGCTTTCGGCCCTGCAGCCTTCATAGGTCGTTGCCGTGTCGTCCCCTTAAGAAATACCGGCGCAGCTCTCTCGCCACAAAGTGCATTCTTATTACTGCAAGGCCTAGAAACTTTAGCGCTAAGAATGGAGCGCCATTGTGAAAACGCTCTTGCCTTAGCGCAGTATTTAGAGGCTCACCCTAAAGTGAGTTGGGTTAATTACGCTGCGCTGCCAAACAGCCCTTTTCAGGATAACTGCTATAAAATCACTGGCGGTAAGGCCTCAGGTATTATTAGTTTTGGTATAAAGGCTGCTGACGGCAAAGTGGCTGGTGGGCAGTTTATTGATGGGCTAAAAATGATCTTGAGGCTAGTCAATATCGGTGATGCTAAATCACTTGCTTGTCATCCTGCTTCAACAACCCATAGACAGTTAGATGCTGCTGAATTGGCAAAGGCTGGCGTATCGGAGGACTTAGTGCGGATCTCTGTGGGCATTGAGCATATCGATGATATCATCGCTGATGTGGCGCAGGCCTTAGAGCAAGCCTGTTAGCTTGCTCACATTTATATTAAAAGGTTAGCTGAAATGCTAACCTTTTTTTGTTTTATATTTCTCGAAAAATACCCACTATACAGAGTGGTTAACTGCCAAAGTAATATTTTCCAGACGCTTTCGTGGCGTGATTGTTTGTCGGTAGGTATTTACAATATGTGCTTAATTTATATTGTAAAGCGCTGTTAAACCTTACAAAGTATACAATTTTTTTTCATGTGTTACCCTGCAGACTGGTACTCAAAAAGAGTTAGGCCTGAAGAGCTGTAATATGTTAAAAAAAATAATAGTCGCTGTCTCATTCTCTCTTTTTATGGCGCTTTTTTCTGTCGCAAAAGCGAACACTATGCTGCTCCAGTTAGAAGCCAAGTTTAAAGATAAAGTTCCGGAAACGGCACTGACCATACTTAATGATGCGAATATCGCCGCCGAAGCGTTAACAGCAGAAGAGCGGGCGCGTTACTACTTCTTGTATGGCCAAGCTTACGAGAAGAGTCGTCAGTTAGCACTGGCTATTGAGAGCTATGATAGAGGGATTGAGCAAGTTGTGTCTTTGGCCATTACAGACATCTTGATTGACAGTTATCTTGAGCGTTCTTTTGCGGTGTACCTGCAGACTAATGATCCTGCTGCTTACTGTGTTGATCGTCGCAAAGCGCTGAAATACGCACGGCAACATGACAATCAGAAGTTACTTGCTAAAACTTTAACTCAAAATGCTTATTGTTATTACACGGCTACAACTGTGAATAAAGGGATTGCGCTGCTCGATGAAGCGATGGCAATTGTTGATAAAGGTGAACAGCTTGATGTCCATAGGAAAGCCGTTATTTATAACGCCACGGGCAGTTTATATCGCACTGCTGGTTTACATCAACGGGCTTATGAGAGCTTTAATAAGGCCTACGAAACATGGAAAACCGTAGACGATAGAGAAGATATGTTCAACATGCAGCACAACATGATCAGTTCGGCGATTAAGTCGGGCGACTGGGATAAGGCTAAGACTAATATCGCTGCACAGTTTACCTTAGCCGAGCAATCGCCAGAGTTTAAAGATTTTTATTTTTTCGCCTATCTCAATGCTGGCCGTGTGGCATTAGGCACTTTTGATTACCCGCTTGCTGTCTCTCACCTAGAACAAGCAGTAGCCTTTAAAGATACCACTCAAGAACGTTATTTTGTCACCAGTAGCCATCTGTTTTTGGCGCTGGCTTATATGCGAACTGGTGAGGCTGAAAAGGCGGCTAGGATGGCGGCAGTTTTTAAGCTAGATAAGCGCTTTCCTGCCAATATGAGCAGCATGACTCTTACTGCTGATGCGATTTTGGCATTTGACGATGGTGACTACTTAGATGCCGTCAATACATTGTTAAAAATAATAGATGAAGAACGTGAAAATAATAAAACTATTATTAATAACAAAGTTATAGATGCAGCTTTGGAGCACAATGCAAAATTGGTTGAGTTTGAAAACGTGTTATTGGCCAATAAGCTCGAGCTCAAGGAGCTGAGCCTGAAAGCCGCCACAGATAAAGAGCGCATCAGTGAACTTAAGCTCAGTATCTATTTTTTAGTGGCTGTAGTGCTATTAGCGGCAATTATCTTCCTGTTACATTCTCGAAAAGTGTTTAAGGGGCGTGCTCAAACTGATTACCTCACCGGTATTGCTAACCGGGGGTATACTTTTGTGGCAGGCGATAGAATCTTAGAAAAAGCGATCAAGAAGCAGCAGTTAGTTTCAGTCATCATTTTCGATATTGATAACTTTAAAAGCATTAACGATCATTATGGCCATCATATTGGTGATCTCACTATTCAAGCGACAACCAAGCGTATTCAGCGTTGGCTCAAGGAGCAAGACCTGTTAGGTCGAATTGGTGGCGAAGAGTTTCTTATTATTTTACCTGATACCAGTGGCGAAGAAGCTGCAGCTATTTCTGAGCGGATCCGCAAGGCGGTGGCATCACAGCCTTTTCAGTTTGATGGAATCAAACTGGAGTTAACGATTAGCTTAGGTATTGCGGTTCTACACGAACAAGCGACTACGCTGAGTGAGCTAGTCATAGAAGCAGATCAAGCGCTCTATAAGGCTAAGTTCTCGGGTAAGAATAAAGTCTATCTCGCTTGGCAGCGTGCCTAAAGCTTAAAGGCCTGTAAGTCATAAAGATTACACTGCAGCCCAAGTCCTCTTGGGCTGCTTAATTTTATATTCAATCTGCGTACACCAGCTTGCCTGTCATCAAAGTTTCATTATATTAAGCAAATCGACCAAACTAATTAGACCCCCACCGCTAGCTTATAGCGACACTTCTGATGTTATCAACTTGTATTAACATATTTATTTGCTATGTTTTTTGGGTAGCGATTGCTGTTTTTGAAAATCAATTATGCATATAAAAATCAAGGCCAGCGAATGCGTGACGCTAAAGCAGCAAATGGATAAATAACCAAGGTTGGAGATATTATGAAAAAAGCGCTAGCAATTTTGCCCCTCGCCACGTTGGTTTTCGTGCCGACAAGTTCGGCGATTGAAGTATTTAAAGATGATAAGAATGCATTTGAAGTTGGTGGTTTTGTTGATGCTCGTATTATAGATACTCAAGGTGTTACTGAAGTCGTAAACGGCAGCTCTAGAATCAATTTCGGCTTTACTCGAGAGATGTCCAGTGACTGGAGAAGTTACGTTAAGCTAGAATGGGGCGTAAATCCCTTTGGTAATGCAACGATATCCTATAGTAGTGAGAGTAATTTCGAGACTCAAAGTGGTGATTTTTTAAATAACCGTTTAGGTTATGTTGGTCTTAGTCATGCTGATTATGGTTCAGTCTCTATTGGTAAGCAGTGGGGCGCATGGTATGACGTGGTTTATAACACCAACTATGGTTTTGTTTGGGACGGTAATGCATCAGGGACTTATACTTACAATAAGTCTGATGGGGCGATCAATGGTGTGGGCCGTGGTGATAAAATTATCCAGTATCGCAATGGTTGGGGCGACTTGAGCATTGCTCTGCAGATGCAGCTCAAGAGCAGCATGACTGATATTGAAGATGATGGCAGTGGCAATCCTAATCGACTGGTCTCAACAGAATACGATAATACTTATGGTATTGGTTTAACCTACCAAGCAACAGATATGTTAGTGATTACCGCAGGTGGCAATATTGGTGAACCTGAGGGAACTACCGCAAGCGGTCGAGTGATTTCTGAGACTGACTATATTTATGGTTTTGGACTGACCTGGGGCAGTTGGGATGAGCATGGATTTTATGCGGCGATGAATCTCAACCAAAATGAGTTCCACGACACCGATAACTTAGGCCGATTCTTGCAAGAGTCGGTTGGTCTAGAGACCTTAGCTTCTTACTTATTAGACAATAACTTTAAGTTAATGGCCTCATACAATGTATTAGAGGCTGGAGATGCTTATGAAGCAGCACATCCTGGAGATGTATTTAAGCGACAATTCGCCGTTGCTGGGCTGCATTATGTTTGGGACAATAGCTTGGTATTGTACTTAGAAGGTCGCGTCGACTTTAGTGATTTCAGTAGTGATAATCCAGAAAATGAAGCTAAGCAGTCCGTTTCAGAAGATGATGGCATAGCCATCGGTATTCGATATGTTTTGTAAAGACTATCGCGAGTAGAAGCGTTAAGGCTTATCAATCTTAAGTGTTTTGATAAGCCCTTTAATTAGGCTATTTCAGTCGGTAAGTGACCTCGACTCTATCTTGAATAGTCACTTGCCCCTGCTGATAGCTTTTTGCCACATTGTAGCTGTCACTCTCGGCGTTCATTCTCATCATTATCGGTTGCACTGGGCGTTGGTCAAAGTAACGAATTTGCCAAACTCCATCGAGCTCTTCACCAAAACCTTCGGCTAGTTCTGCGGCTTTTTGTTGGGCATCTTTAATCGCTGCCAACCTAGCTTGTTTTATGTATTGTGCCTCTTTGCTTGATTTGAGCGTAATATGATTGATGCGATTAATGCCTTGTTCGAGGGCGTTATCTAAAATACCGTTAAGCTCGCTAAGATTATTCACTGTAACGGTTACACGGCGATTTGCGCTATAGCCTATTAGCTTATTAGGCTGACCCTTTTCGTAATGATATTGCGGTTGAAGGTTAATATTGGCACTTTGAATAAGTTCGCGGCTAACGCCTGCTTTTTGTAAGCGCTCAATGAATTTTGCTATGGCTATATCGGACTGATTCTTGGCAGCCTTTGCCGTTTCTGCTTTGATAATCACTTCCACGTTAACGTCTGCCATATCGGCTTGTGTCACAATATTGCTGTTACCAATGGTTTCTAAATGCGCAAAGTTTACCTCTGCCGCGAAGGTCGGTGCCGCGAGGCTGACAGATAAAATAACAGTAGATATAGCAGTTAAAATTGATGATTTATTCATAATGACTCCAAAAAAAGATACCAAGAAATAATTGAGTTGTTATGAGCTATAAACGGCAACAATCTGAAAAAGGGTTATATTTTTTTGGTATTTAAATATTATTAGTGAATTCAATGCTCAAATTAGGTATTAAATTGCTTTTTTACAGTGATTTACTCTATGCATCATATCCATTACAAACCATTGGCTATACTGATTACTTCAAACAAAAGGAGTAAAGCAAATGCAACGTCTTTTAATTGTGATAACGCTGCTAGTAGGCTTTTTTAGTGTGAGTGTTTTGGCTGTCGATAAGCCAGAGCCTGGGCAAATGCTGGCTAAGTTAACTAAAGAGCTTAATTTGACCCTAGAGCAACAAACAGAAACAGAAGCTGTGATGGGACTATTTCATGATGAGATGGAATTACTGCGTGATAGTGATGAGAGTCGGCGCGAAAAGGGCAAAAAAATGCGTTCAGCGGCTGAGACTAGAGACAATAAAATGCGACAGATCTTAGATGAGCCGCAATTTGAACAGTATCAAGCAATGGTGGCTGAGATGCGTGAGCAGATGAAGCAACGAAGAAAGCAGAACTAGGACTGCTTAACTTTTGCGGTTTGCTTTTTAAGCTGGCAAGTTTAACAACCATTAGTCAAACTGCTCTTTAAAAACGGTTTGTGCAGCAGATTTAGTTTGTTGCCAGCCTGTTTGTTTAAGTTCAGGCTCTGCCAGGAATTCATCAACGTAGCCAATGCATAAATAGCCTATCAGTTCTGATGAGCTAGGGGCATTGAGAATTTTTTTAACCTTAATAGGATCTAAAATACTGACCCAACCTACACCAATATTAAGTGAGCGGGCCATTAACCACAGGTTTTGTATGGCACAAACCACGCTGAACTTGCCCATTTCGGGCATGCTGGTTTGGCCTAACACAGCCTCTGTACTGGGCTGATAAAATACCGCTAGATTAACAGGCGCCTCAATAATCCCCTCAAGTTTCAAGGCGTCATATTGAGCCCGCTTTTCACCACTAAACTGTAGGCTGCCAGCAGCATTTTCTTCTACGAAAGTTTGTTGTACTGCCTTTTTGGTCGCTAAGTCTCGGATAACCACAAATTGCCAAGGTTGTGAATATCCCACCGAGGGCGCCTGCATCGCTGCATTTAGCAGTGAATCAATCGTTGCTTGAGAAACCGGATTATCATTAAAACGATTACCGCGTACATCTCGCCTAAGGCGAATGATATCAGCCAATACTTGGCTATCGCTGTCACTAAATAACTGACTCATTTGGCTTCCATTTATGCTCTGGGGGCATTCGTTACGAATAAAAAAACGTGCCGTTAGCGGCACGTTTTGAGTATAACCAGATTGGGGGGGCAAGGTTAGCTTGATTGTGTATCAGCGAACCCTTTTATTAGTTTATCGCCATTGAAATAAAATAGCCGACAAATGTCGCTGTCACCACACCAATAAATCCAGGGATGATAAAGCTGTGGTTCAATACATACTTACCTATGTGAGTGGTACCTGTTCTATCGAAACTAATTGCTGCCAAATCACTTGGGTAAAATGGAAAGAAGAAGTAGGCATAGCAAGCTGGTAATACGCCGATCAATACCGGCGCAGGGATCCCTAAAGAGAAGCCTAGTGGCAGCATGATTGTTAAAGTAGCTGCTTGGCTTTTTAAAAACACCGAAGCGACAAACATGGCAATCGCAAATGACCAAGGATGCGCGTGTACTATGTCACTAACAGATTCAATCAAGTAACTCTTGTGGTGACCGATAATGGTGTCACTTAACCATGCGATACCGAAGATAATAATCACCGCGGTCATTCCGGCAATAAACACGTTGCTGTTAACTATTTTCTTGGGATCTATTTTGGTCGCTAATAAAATAAGCGCGCCGACAGAGAGCATCATAAATTGAATCGCCACCGACATCTTAACGCCTTCTGGTAGCAATTCTTTGCTAAACATAGCTAAACCAATGACGGCTAGGATCCCAAGTAAGAAAATGGTTAAACCTTTTTTGGCAATACTGTCACTTTTGGCTGCATCAGTGGTTTCTATTTCGGGATCAATAAGGCTATTTTTAAATTCTTCATCCAATAGACGAGCTTGAAACTCCTCGTCCTTATCAAGATCTTTACCGCGTTTTAGGCTCCACGCTGAAGCAACTAACACCCCGATAAGCGTAGAGGGGATAGTGACCAATAATACGTCTACTAAGCCAATGTCTAAATTGTTTTCCATAGAGGTGGCAATAACAACCGCTGCCGCCGCTGCGATTGGGCTAGCGGTGATCCCCATCTGTGACGCTACAGTGGCAATAGCAAGTGGCCGCTCAGGTCGAATACCTTTCTTGTATGCCACGTCATAGATCACTGGCAACAGCGGATAAACGGAGTGACCAGTACCAACCAGCACAGTGAGTGAATAAGTACATAGCGGCCCGAGAAAGACAATTTGATTTGGATGTTTACGCAGTAGTTTTTCAGCATAACGTACCAGAAGTTTCAAGCCTCCAGTCGCTTCTAGCGTCGCCGATGCGGCTACAACCGCTAGAATTATCAACATTACATTGATGGGAGGCGAGCCTGGAGCAATCCCAAACACAAAGGCGAGAATCGACACACCTAAGCCGCCTAAAAGGCCAAAGGCAACACCGCCATGACGGATCCCGACAAAGATGACAGCCAGTAATAACAGCATATGTACAAAAAACATGGGGTATCCTTATCTTGTGAGAAGCTGAATGATATTGTAGAACAAAGCATGCATTGCATAGGAACACGCTGAGCATTAATGGATTTATACCGTATGTTATCTACTGCTTAAATAGTGGCGGTGCAGCAAGGTGATAAGCCGCATTGTTCTGCCATTATTTTTAGATAAAATGTGAGCTTAGTGCTTTTCATTGGGCGCCAAACTATCGTGCTAAAAAACAGTTATTGATAGTAGGGCGGATTAAGAGAATGATACTAAAGTAGTAGAGGAAATAATCAGCAGGCCATGAATAGCCTGCTGTGAGGTGTATTTGTTAACGAATCAATAGCAGCGGTACAGTGCTTTTGAGCAGTACTTGTGTGGTATTACTTCCAACAAAGTACTGTCTTAGTTTTGAGTGGCCGTAGGCTCCCATTACAATCATTCCAAGCTGTTGCTGCTGCTGATAGCCGAGTATTGCGGTATCCACATGGCCTGTTAATACCCTCTCTGTCACCCTTATCCCGGCATCAGTCAGCTGTTTTGATGCTTGACTAAACGCGGCTGTTTTATCGCCAGAGCTATTGACCATTACAAGATGGCATTCAAGTCCTGTGAGTAGGGGAGTATTTTTGGCTTTTTCAATTAGCTTGTCGCTGGTTGCACTGCCGTCAAAAGCAATCATGAATGAGCTGGGTATAGCGAAGGTCTCATTGACCACCAGAGTATGTGATTTTATTGTTCTCAAAACACTCTCAAGCTGTGAGCCTATGTTTTTAGACGCGCTATGTGCTTCACCTGCGCGACCAATGACCAGCACTCTTAGCTCTGGTTCGATATCACAGAGTGTTTCGAGTAAATTACCATGGCGCTGTAATTTATAAATCTCATCAACGCCTTTAACGTGGGCGAACTCTTCAGCATCGTTGAGCAGCCGTTTTCCGTGTTTCAATGCTACTTTACTGCGCATCTCATCAAGTTCAACCAGCTCATTAAGTAACTCTTCTTGACTACCGATACCTATCTGGCCTGATAATTCACTTACGACAGGTCGAGTTGTTTTGTCGAGCACATGCAATAGGGTTAATGGTGCTTGGACTTTCTGTGCAACCCAAGCGCTGGCTTCACAGGTGGCTAGGGTTAATTTTGAACCATCAATACATGCAACTATATTTTTCATCTGTCTCATCCTTTAATGTCCAGCCAATAGTCTTTCAACTTCTTCGGGTTTGTCATGTACACCAAACTTATCGACAATGGTGCGGGTCGCTTGATTCATGCCAATGAGGTTTACTTGCGTCCCTTCACGGCGAAACTTAATCACTACTTTATCTAATGCTGATACCGCAGTGACATCCCAGAAATGAGTCGCAGACAGATCAATGGTGACCGATTCTAAAACTTGCTTAAAATCAAACGAATCAATAAATTTATCCGCGGATGCAAAAAACACTTGTCCGATAACACGATACTCACAGCTGTCATTTTTAGCGTTGTTTCTCTTTATCACCATCATGCGGCTGATCTTGTTGGCGAAAAATAGCGATGCCAGTAACACACCTACAAGTACTCCTATGGCGAGGTTATGGGTTGCCACCACCACGACTACCGTCGACAGCATGACAATGTTGGTCGACAGTGGATGCTTCTTCATGTCGATAATTGAACGCCAAGAGAAGGTACCAATGGCCACCATTATCATGATGGCTACTAAGGCGGCCATTGGGATCTGTTTTAACCAAGGGCCAAGAAACACCACCATAATCAGCAGAAAAATTCCCGCCGAAAAACTGGATAAACGTCCACGGCCACCAGATTTTATGTTAATCATCGACTGACCAATCATGGCACAACCTGCCATACCACCCAGTAAACCTGTTGATATATTGGCCAACCCTTGGCCCTTACATTCACGATTCTTATCACTACAGGTATCGGTAAGGTCATCGACAATGGTTGCAGTCATCATTGACTCTAACAGTCCGACAACAGCTAGTCCCAAAGAGTAAGGTAATACAATCAGTAAGGTATCGAGGTTTAACGGTACATCAGGCCATAGGAATATCGGCAAAGTATCGGGTAGATCGCCCATATCGCCCACTGTGCGTATATCAACATCGAACATCATCGTAAATGCTGTTAAGCCTACAATACAGACTAAAGGGGAGGGCACCACTTTACCGATAATCGGTAAATAGGGAAACAGGTAGATAATCGCTAGCCCTGCTAATGTCATTGCATATACATGCCAGGTAACATTGCTGAGTTCAGGAAGTTGCGCCATAAAAATGAGTATTGCTAAGGCATTCACAAATCCAGTTACCACCGAGCGCGATACAAAGCGCATTAGATCCCCAAGCTTTAGATAACCAGCAAGGATCTGTAGCAGGCCTGTTAACACCGTTGCTGCAAGTAAGTATTGCAACCCATGCTCTTTTACTAGCGTAACCATTAACAGTGCCATAGCACCAGTTGCCGCTGAAATCATCCCAGGACGGGCTCCAGTAAAGGCAATAACGACCGAAATACTGAATGAGGCATAAAGGCCTACTTTAGGGTCGACACCAGCAATAATCGAAAAGGCGATAGCTTCTGGAATTAGCGCTAGGGCAACAACGATACCCGCGAGCATGTCGCCACGAATATTAGATATCCAATCAATTTTGAAATTTTTAAACATTGAACTCTCAGTTTACGCACGGCAGTTCGCACCAGAGGTAATACCAATCAGTTTAAAGATTTGATCGCTCAGCGAGAGTTTAGCGGCTTTGAAGCAAGGCGATGAATGAAGAGCATAGTTATTCTACGCTCAAGTTCATTAACGCAGTATCAGAGCCGCTAAAACTCGCCAGTAGGAGTGTTTGGGCTTGCTAGTTCTACGTTGAATAAACTCATAAGGGAATAACCATTATGTCATTTATCCGCCTTGAATTAGCTTGCCAAAAATGCTCTGAGTAGATCAACTTCTTATACTGATTGGTATAAGGCTGGAGTGTTATGCGTGCTTTTTTGATAAAATTTTGGCGCGGAAAATGGTCGTAGTGATTCGACAACGAATTAACAAGCGCAAAGAATATAAGTGTGATACTTAAGTTAGCAATGAAAGCTATAGGGAGGGCAGAGCGTTAGGGCGGCGTCATTAGCACAGTGAGTAATTTCCTCTAGATTAATTTTAGCTGAAGACTACACCTTATAGCTGCTTGCTTTTGTGACCTGCATCACGCTGTAGTTGTTTTTCAATCAATGTAACAAGTCAATTTTATGCCAGCCTGCACTTTTCTGTTGAAGGTGCAGCAGCGTATTTTCGTGTACAAAACCACAGCAACCCCCTACAGAATTGCCAATCTTGTGTTTGAGTGAGTTTAAACCATAGTTAACTGACAAATTGCCCCGCAATTGGTTAGAATAAAGCAGATTTTTAAATTCAGAGTGACCACTATGCACGTACATATTTTAGGGATTTGTGGCACCTTCATGGGCGGCCTTGCGCTGCTTGCAAGAGCTGAAGGGCACAAAGTGACAGGTAGTGATGCCAATGTTTACCCGCCGATGAGCACTCAACTAGAAGAGCAAGGGATTGAGCTTATTCAAGGATTTGACCCATCTCAATTAGGACAAGGTGAAGATGATGCTCCTGATCTTGTCGTGATCGGCAATGCTATGAGCCGCGGTAACCCTTGTGTGGAAACCGTGCTCAACCGTGGTCTTAAGTATACTTCTGGCCCACAGTTTTTAGCGGAGCATATTCTTGCTGAGCGCTGGGTATTGGCGGTTTCCGGTACTCATGGTAAAACCTCAACTGCTAGCATGCTGGCCTGGATTTTAGAAGATTGCGGCTATGAACCCGGTTTTTTAATTGGCGGTGTGCCGCAGAACTTTGGCGTATCAGCCCGCCTTGGAGGCTCGCCATTTTTTGTGGTGGAAGCCGATGAATATGACAGTGCATTTTTCGATAAACGCTCCAAGTTTGTACATTACCAGCCTCGTACCTTGGTGATTAATAATCTGGAGTTTGATCATGCAGATATCTTTGATGACTTAAAAGCCATCCAACGCCAATTTAATCACGTAATACGTACAGTACCGGGAGAGGGTAAAGTCATTTGGCCTGCTGACGCTAAAAGTGTGCAGCAAGTTATTGAACTGGGTTGTTGGAGCGAACAGGAGATGTACCATCTAAACTCCGCAGCTACAGGTTGGTACGCCACTAACCTTAGTGAAGATGGTCATGAGTTTGAAGTGTTCTTAGAGGGTGACTCACAAGGTGTTGTTAATTGGCAATTGATTGGCCAGCACAATATTGAAAATGCAGTAATGGCAATCGCAGCAGCTAGACATGTCGGGGTTAAGCCAGATGCCGCGATTGAAGCATTGGTTAAGTTTGCGCCGCCAAAACGCCGTATGGAGCTGATTGGTTGTGTTGCTGGTGTTGAAGTTTATGATGACTTTGCTCATCACCCTACAGCGATAACCACCTCTTTGGCAGGCATGCGAGCTAAAGTGGGGGCGGGAAAAGTGACGGTTATTTTAGAGCCGCGTTCAAACACCATGAAAAGTGGTGTACATAAAGACACCTTAGCAAATTCATTGGCCTTGGCCAGTAACGCATATCTTTATCAAGCGGGGAATATTGATTGGGATATAAGCGCTGCCATGAGTACAGCTGCAGTGCCTGTTGAAGTCTTATTCGATATTGATGAGATTATTGCCAAAGCCGTGGCTCAAGCTTGCAGCGGAGATACTATCATTGTGATGAGCAATGGAGGTTTTGGTGGCTTGCACCAAAAGTTACTTGCTCAGCTAAGCGATAAAGCTAGCCACTAACATAGCGATTAAAATAGGTAATAGATTAAGCATGAGTGTCACATATCAAAAAGCAGACAAGTCTATCAGTTTAGCTTGGACTGGCGCCTCTGGTGCACCCTATGGTTTGAGGTTATTGGAGATCCTGCTTAAGAGCGATTACCAAGTTTTCTTGATGATCTCATCTGCCGCAAGAGTGGTACTCGCCACAGAACAAGGGTTGCAGTTAAGTGCCAATAGTGACAAAGCCAAAGCGCAGCTACTTGCACAGTTTGGCGATGTGGCCGGAGAGCTCATTGTACTCGGTAAGGAGGAGTGGTTTTCACCACCTGCGTCAGGTTCCGCAGCGCCTAAGCAGATGGTGATCTGTCCCTGTAGTACTGGGACTTTAGCCGCCGTTGCCACTGGGATGAGTAATAATTTACTTGAACGAGCGGCGGATGTTGTAATAAAAGAGCGTGGCCAATTGATACTTGTTCCAAGAGAAACTCCTTTTAGCGCCATACACTTAGAGCACATGTTGTCGCTATCTCGACTCGGTGCAACCATTATGCCTGCTGCGCCAGGCTTTTATCATAATCCCAAATCTATTGAAGATCTGGTAGACTTTATGGTCGCCCGGATTCTTGACCATTTGGGCGTCGACCATGCATTAACGAATCGTTGGGGTTATGAAAAGCATAATAGCAACGACATCGACTATTGAGAGTTTTATGAAACACACCACTGAAGTGATGATCTCTGCTGAAGAGATCGATCAAAAATTGGATATTTTGGCTGAGCAAATTAATGCTCATTACGCCGATAGTGACCGCCTGTTGATGGTCGGTCTACTTAAAGGTTCTGTTGTATTTATGGCAGATCTTTGTCGACGTATTAAAGGCCACGTAGAGATCGATTTTATGTCGGTATCAAGCTATGGCAATGCCATGACAAGTAGCCGTGACGTAAAAATCCTTAAAGACGTGCAGTCCGAGATTCAGGGGCGTGATGTACTGATCGTTGAAGATCTTATCGACTCAGGTAATACTTTAAATAAGGTACGTGAGATGTTACTTATCCGCGAACCAAAAAGTTTAGCCTTATGTACGCTGCTTGATAAGCCTGAACGCCGTGAAGTTAACGTACCTGTCGACTTTATCGGTTTTACCATTCCTGACGAGTTTATTGTTGGTTATGGTATCGACTATGCGGAGCAGTATCGTAACCTGCCTTACATCGCAAGAGTCGTTCCACTAGAAGACTAATTTGGTCTCTTTAGCTTTAATCTAGTTTCAACGCCGTTCGGCGTTAACGTTAGATTGAAGCTGGGAGCGCAATGTAAATTATTGACTCCCGCAATAGCGGGAGTTTTTTTATTGATACAGATTGATTGGAATAACCATGGCAAACACAGAAGCCGCCTTAGTTATTGACTCCCTAAAGAAAACCTATAAAGGCGGAGTTGAAGCAGTAAAGGGCATTAGTTTAACCGTTAACAAGGGTGATTTTTTTGCGCTGCTTGGGCCAAACGGAGCGGGTAAATCTACAACGATTGGTGTGATCAGCTCTTTGGTGCAAAAAAGCTCAGGCAGCGTGTCAGTATTTGGACACGATATTGATAAAGAGCTTGAGCTTGCCAAACTCAGTATTGGTTTAGTGCCGCAAGAGTTTAATTTCAATCAGTTTGAAACCGTGCAGCAGATAGTCGTTAATCAGGCTGGCTATTACGGCGTTAAGAAAGAGGTGGCGCTGCAACGTGCTGAAAAGCACTTAACTCAGCTCGACCTATGGGAAAAGCGTGATAGCCCCGCACGAGCCTTATCGGGTGGTATGAAGCGCCGTTTGATGATCGCTCGGGCGCTAATGCATGAACCACAGCTTTTGATCTTAGATGAGCCAACCGCAGGCGTAGATATTGAGCTTCGCCGCTCTATGTGGACATTTTTGACTGAACTGAATGAGCAAGGTGTGACGATTATCCTCACCACTCACTATTTGGAAGAGGCAGAAATGCTATGCCGTAATATCGGCATTATCGACAAAGGTGTGCTGGTGGAATGCACCACGATGAAGTCACTGCTAAGTCGATTGAACATGGAAACATTTATTCTTGATCTCGCTTGTGATCTGGCAGCTAAACCTGAGTTGTTAGAGATTGAAAGCCGTCTTACCGATCCGCATACGTTAGAAGTCGATGTAGCTAAAGATCAGAGCTTGAACGATGTGTTTGTGCAATTAAGTAAGCTTGATATTCAAGTATTGTCTATGCGTAATAAAGCTAACCGTCTAGAAGAGTTATTTGTCGAGCTGGTAGAGAAGGGCAAAATGGCTGAGGATCAACAATGAATATGAAAGCGCTGTATTTTACAGCTTTTAAAAGCATCTTAACCAAAGAGATAAACCGTTTTACCCGTATATGGGTGCAAACATTAGTACCGCCAGCTATTAGTATGACTCTGTACTTCCTTATATTTGGTAATTTAGTTGGTAAACGTATTGGTGAGATGGGCGGCGTGTCATACATGGAGTTTATTGCCCCTGGTTTAATCATGATGGCGGTCATCACCAGTTCATATTCTAACGTGGCATCTTCCTTTTTTAGTGCGAAGTTTCAACGAAACTTAGAGGAGTTGATTGTCGCTCCTGTGCCGCATTACGTGATTATTGCTGGCTATGTTGGTGGTGGTGTTGCTCGCGGCCTCTGTGTGGGCACGATAGTGACCTTAGTGGCGCTGTTCTTTGTCGATATCAGCATACAGCATGTTGGCTTGGTCGCTATTACCGTGTTTTTAACCGCGGTATTGTTTGCCTTAGCTGGCTTAATCAATGCGGTTTTTGCCAAGAGCTACGACGATATTAGTATTGTTCCCACTTTTGTATTAACGCCGCTAACCTACCTTGGCGGTGTATTTTACTCGTTGTCTTTGTTACCAGACTTTTGGCAAGGGGTGTCAGCGTTAAACCCGGTGGTTTACATGATCAACGTATTCCGCTTTGGCTTTTTAGGTTACGCAGATATGAGTGTGCCTTTGTCGGTTGCAGTGATGGTTGGCTTCTGCGTCGGCTTCTGGAGCCTAGCTTATTACCTAATTTCACGTGGAATAGGCCTAAGAAGCTAACACTATTAGCTTCAATAAGATCTGTAAAAAGCCAGCAATGTCATTGCTGGCTTTTTTATTCGTTTATTTCTGTAGCAGGGAAAGTTAACCCTGTTCGATAAATGCAACGACCTCAAATAGCTGTTCAATGGTATTAATCGTTAACTTACTGGTACAGCAGTGACCGTTTTGGCTAGCATATCGTTGAGCAGTGCTGCGTAGCTGATCTAAAGATATCTGTGGCGAAGCAAGCTGCAACCTTGTCGGGAAATCTTCGCTAATCAAGTAACTGCTACCTGTATTATCAATAATATAGCTGCCTTTTAGTACGCCGAGCATCTCTGTTTGTTCTGGCCAATCTTGTAAAGATTCAACAAGCAGCAAATCGTCGCTACCTTGTTGTTGCACAATGATAGGCCAGTTAACTTTGTCTAATAATACTGCCATCAATCCTCCCGATGGTGTAACCAAGGGTATTGTTTTTGGCAGGCATAATCAGCATAAGCTTGGGATTTGTCTTGAATGCTATCTGCGATGCCAAAGGCATAGCCCTTGATATATACAAGCACGTAAAAAGCGCGCTGTTGACCGTTATCAAATGGCGCCAATAATGAATTGAGTCGTAGGTTAAGCTGCATATTATCAATTTTCTTACCACTGCTCATTGCTAACTTTGAACAGACTAACATGTCGATTATTTCGGGCTTATCTAATACTTTATTGGCAGTGTTAATAAAATCATGCATCCCCATACCACCGCGAGTGGCAATCATTTTTTGCAAGGTTATGTAAGCAAGGCCTGTACCCAATAGGAGGCCAAGAATGAAGAGGGTGATATAACTGAGTTTACGCATGTTGTTGACAGTGTTTTTATATTGAGAATCCGTAAATCATACCTGTGTTGCGTATAAAACCTACCTTCTACACTCTTATGTGTGACATAAGTTTTATGTTACTTAGTCTCTAAAGTTTCTAAGGTAATTTGCGCTTTTCGATCACCAAGTAGCATTATGGTTGTCGCGTTGTTGGCGATAAGATTGTCGAAATGGCTATTCATCTCTTGAACTGATTCGATGTACTCAGGATCCGTCGTCTCCTTTTTCTGCCAATATCGGTTCCGCTCCAGTTTTTGTAACTCACTGGCTCTTAATATTTCAAAGTAACTATTTTCTTGTTTTAAGCGGTACACTTCACTGTCTAGAAGCTGTAATAAACGAGTTTTAGAAATAACTTCTTTCTGTAGCAGTGCTCGCAATGGATCGACAGTATTGGTGCGTTTATCTGAGTCAGTTTCGGTAGTAATGCCTAGTTGATATTCAATTTTGTGCTGTCGAAATTCCTTTGGGCAGGAATGTTGACTAAAGACGATCTTATCGTCTTTAGTGCACTTATAAATGCTGTTTGCGACAGCGGAACCACTAAGCATTATGCAAAGTATTGAGAGTATGACTTTCGTCATGGGGTTAAATATCCTTTTAGCCACAGATTCCATTACCGATTTCATCCATATTCCGCCAGCATTTTTAGCGATGCTTGGTTTTACTATAGATACAAATGTGTGGTTTGTGTAATAAGCATACTATGACTGAACTAGAAAGATAAAACCAGTTTTTTGACGCTGGATTAGAATGAGAAATTATGTAGTTAAGCCGGAGAATAAGGAGGTGTATAGATGATATTTGTGTTCAAAGTTCAAAATATTGACGTATAACCAAGCCTATTTAGTGAGATTAAATAGGCTATAAGCTAAGCCATAAAAGCGGGTGGGCTTAACAAGGCTCAAGCCCGCAGGCTTGAGCCTATGAAGGGTTACTTAAGTTTGACTATAAGATTATCGATTAAGCGTGTTGCACCCATATAAGCAGCGACCAAAATGACCTGTTCTGCATCACTGCTGTCTGCCTTATTGAATGTTTTTGCATTACGAATATCCAGATAATCGTTATCAAATCCCGCTGCAGAAATTGCTTGCTTTGCAGTGCTGATCACCTCGTCAGTTTGTTTGCCAGCGCGAAGCTCTATCGCCATTTTGTCTAAGGTTTGTTTGAGCACTGCTGCTTGCTGTTTTTGCGCTGCAGTTAAGTAGCCGTTGCGTGAGCTCATTGCGAGGCCTGAATCTTCACGAATCGTTTCTACACCGATAATTTCAATGGGCATAGAAAGATCTTCAACCATGGTCTTAATGACTAACAGTTGCTGGAAGTCTTTTTGTCCAAAAACAGCAATATCGGGCTGAACGATATTAAACAGCTTACACACTATCGTGGCTACGCCGCGAAAGTGGCCTGGACGGCTTTCACCACATAGCTGATCTGAAATAAGCGGCACTTCAACAAAAGTTTGTGCTTCCATTCCCTTTGGATAAATAATGCTCGGTGTCGGCGTAAATAGTAGTTCAGCTCCAGCCTCAACTAATGCACTTTGGTCATCACTAAGGGTTCTTGGGTAAGCATCAAGATCTTCATTCTGACCAAATTGCATGGGGTTGACGAAAATGGAAGCGACTACGTGATCGGCGCGTGATTTTGCTTCTCTAACTAATGTGAGATGCCCTAGGTGTAAATTACCCATTGTAGGAACAAAGGCAACAGTCTCGCCTTTCAAGCGCCATGCAAGGACTTGCTTGCGAATAGCGCTAATTGATTCGGTGGTGATCATGATTTTACTGCTCTAACACTGGCAAAAATTAAATTTTTGAAATACTTTTAACTAATCGTTTTAGCTAAAAGTATGCTCTTCAGCTGGAAAAACACCTTGAGCGACTTCGTCAATATAGGCGCGGACCGCACTGCGGATCTCACCTGTTTGCTTGAGGTAATTTTTAGAAAAGCGTGGAATGTAACCACTCGATATACCGAGTACGTCGTGCATCACTAAAATTTGCCCATCGGTATCTGCGCCAGCTCCAATACCTATTACAGGTATAGTTAAGGCTTCGGTAATTGCTTTTGCTAGTGGTGCAGGAATGCATTCTACTACGAGTAACTGCGCTCCTGCGGCTTCTAGTGCCTTAGCTTCATCGAGAATGCGTTGGGCATTATCTGCATCACGACCTTGAATTTTGAAACCACCAAAGACATGCACTGATTGCGGCGTTAACCCCAAATGAGCGCAAACTGGAATACCGCGCTCGGTAAGCATTTTAACGCTTTCTAGTAACCAGTGGCCACCTTCAACCTTAACCATGTTAGCGCCAGCTTGCATCAGCGTGGTAGCGTTAGTCATGGTTTGCTCTGGTGTGGCATAACTCATAAAAGGCATATCAGCGATTAGCAATGCGCGTTCAACGCCGCGACGAACACAGCGAGTATGGTAGGCAATATCATCAACGGTAACAGGCAACGTATCGTTATGTCCTTGAAGTACCATTCCCATAGAATCACCGACTAATAGCACGTCAACGCCTTCGCTATCGAATGCGTTTGCAAAGCTGGCATCATACGCCGTTAATGCAGTGAATTTCTTGCCTTCACTTTTGAAGGTTCTCAGTGTGGAACTCGTAATTTTGGACATAGTGGTAATTTTAAAACCTAAATTGTGAAGTTGTTATAAGCCAAGTAGCTCTGAACTTCAATGATCATGGAGTCAAACATCTGTACTAATGTGGATAGTCTATCAAAAAACAGCCATGAAAATGAATTCTATGGTTCGGACTGCTGCGCTAGTTGCAATTCGGCTACTAAAGCGTCGGTAATCAAACTGCTTAACGGTACTTCATCTGGTAGTACGAGTGTTGGAGATAGATCAAATAACGGCACTAATACGAAGCTGCGTTGCTTCATTCCATAATGGGGCACTGTTAGTCGAGGTAGATTGATCTGTTCATTTCCATACAGCAGCAGATCCAAATCTAAGGTTCTGGGTCCCCAACGCAACGTCCTTAATCGACCTTGTTCATTTTCTATCTTTTGCAGTGCGTCGAGTAGAGCAAGAGGAGCGAGATCCGTTTTAAAAGTGGCGACAGCATTAACATAATCAGGTTGTTCAACCTCACCCATTGGCACTGAACGGTAGTAAGGCGAGACGCTAAAAGAGGCTTCTTCGGCAATGCTCAACAATGCTTGGCAAGCATTGTTGAGCTGTTCGATGGGCTGGCTTAAATTAGCCCCCAATGCAACATAGACTTGAATCATTATTCAGCAGGTTTAGGTGCTGCTTTTTCTGAAGGCTTTCGGCGACGGCGTTGGGAGTTGCGGTTACGGCCGCCTTTGTTAGTCGATTTTGCAATCACATTACGTTGATCTTCACTACCTTCAACAAAGCTCTTCCACCAGGCTGCATTCTTGGCGACAGTTCCACCTTCGGCCTCGCCACGCAGTAAGAGTAGATCGTAAGCTGCTCTGAATTTAGGGTGCTCTATAAATTTAAACGCCTTGGTGCCTTTATTGCGTTCAAAACGTAATTGCAGTTGCCAAATATCTTTGGTTACCGTGCTAAAGCGGCGTGGAATGCTGATTGAGCGGCACTGCTGCTCCATGATATCGCCCATGGCTGCAGTGTAGGCGTCATACAAGCTAAGACCACTTTCTAAAGCTATATCGTCTGCTCGCTGGGTGAGTGGATACCAAAGCATTGCTGCATAGAAAAATGCAGGAGTGACTGGTTTTTCCTGCTCAATACGCGAGTCGGTGTTTTCCATCATCTCTTGTAGCAGCTTAGCTATCGGCCCGTGTGGGGCTTCATTTAACTGCGTATCAACCAGTGGAAATAGTGGCGCAAATAAACCAAAGTCACGCATCATATTGTAGTTCTGTGCAGCTTTACCGGCGAAGAACAGTTTTAATACTTCTTCATACATGCGTGCAGCTGGAATATCTTTCAATAGTGGCGCTAACTCTTGTATCGGGTCGGCAGCTGCAGACTCAATGCTCATATCGAGCTTGGTGGCAAAGCGCACTGCTCGAAGCATACGTACGGGATCTTCGCGATAGCGAGTCTCTGGATCACCAATAAGACGAATAGTGCGCGATTCTAGATCTTGCAGTCCACCGCCGTAGCTATGAATAGAGAAGTCACTGATATCGTAGTAAAGTGCGTTGACCGTAAAGTCTCGACGCTCGGCATCTTCATCGATAGAACCATAGACGTTGTCACGCAGTAAGCGGCCTGACTCGTTAGTCTTGGAGATCTTCTCGCCACTATCCACGTGATGACCACGCAAAGTTGCCACTTCAATGACATCACGACCAAATACAATGTGTGCGAGACGGAAGCGTCTACCGACAAGGCGACAGTTACGGAATAGACGTTTAATCTCTTCTGGTGTCGCATTGGTCACAACGTCAAAATCTTTTGGTTGCATGCCCAATAGAATGTCACGCACACCACCGCCGACTAAGTAAGCCTTAAAGCCTGACTTATGCAGCCTGTAGAGAACTTTGATCGCATTTTCGCTGATCTGTCTACGAGAAATTGAGTGCGCTTTTCTAGGCACAACTTCTAAACTCAGACCTTCCTGAGTATCTTCTTCAGCTTTCGGACTATCGTCAAATAACTGTTTACAGAATTGGCTTATACGGCGAAAAATGGGACACCTCTGAATTCGATCTTAACTTAGGTAAAAACAAGTGGGCTATGATAACCCAATTAAAGCTCAATGAGTATACGATTAAGCTCACGTAACTAACAGGATTTCAGATTGCTGAGGTACCTGATTCAAATTGAACTGGTCAACGGCTTGCTCTAGCATCAAACGAACATCTGTTTCTGTCTCGACTTGCGGTTGCCCTAAAAAGGCTAATGCTGCATTAATACTGGCTTGTGGCTTAATGGTATCAATCGCTGCAGCATGGTTTTGTTTGGATAACTTACGGCCTTTTTCTGCGCAGGCTAACGGCAGATGTAACCAATCAGGACTCGGGCAATTTAATAGCTTAAAAAGACTTATCTGGCGACAGGTCGGTTCGAGTAGATCTGAGCCTCTAACGACCTCAGTAATCTGTTGATAAATATCGTCAAGTACCACTGCCAACTGGTAAGCATATAGGCCATCGCTGCGTTTGATAATGAAATCTTCGGCAGCAAATTGGCTATCGACAGCAATTATGCCTTTTAGCTTATCTTGGAACTGTGCCACGCCATAACGGTTCCGAATGCGAATTGCTCCGGTTGTATGGGGCTGAATACGTGATCCACATCGGCCATCATAGCTGCCACCCATCGCCTTAATCTCTTTACGAGTGCATTGGCAGTAGTAGGCATTATCGGTTGCGAGTAATTGGTTAATTTGTTGCTGGTAAACATCGAGTCGCTGACTTTGATAAAGCACTGTGCTGTCCCAGTGCATACCGTACGCTTCGAGCGTTCTGAGTATTTGATCGCTAGCACCTTCGATTTCACGCGGTGGGTCGATATCTTCAATACGCACAAGCCATTGACCACTCAAAGAGCGGGCACGCAAAAAACTGCCGAGGGCAGCAATCAATGAACCAAAGTGAAGTGGACCAGAAGGGGACGGTGCGAAGCGACCGATATAGGGTGTCGAGTTAACCATGACGAAAAGAACAAAAGAGCGGAGCCTTTGCTCCGCACCTTATGATGGCGTTTAACCCGCCATCTGCTTTTCTTTGATCTCTGCAAGTGTCTTACAGTCGATGCACTGATCGGCTGTTGGACGAGCTTCCAGACGGCGAATACCGATTTCAATACCGCAAGAGTCACAGAAACCAAAGTCTTCTTCTTCGATTTTCTGTAGTGTCTTTTCAATCTTCTTGATTAGCTTGCGCTCTCTATCACGAGCACGCAACTCTAAACTAAACTCTTCTTCCTGGGCAGCACGATCGACAGGATCTGGGAAATTGGCTGCTTCGTCTTGCATGTGATTAAGAGTACGATCGACTTCTTCACGCAATTGGTTACGCCAAGCTTCAAGAATTGTTTTGAAGTGAGCAGACTGCTCCTCATTCATGTACTCCTCACCGGGTTTTTCCTGGTAAGGTTCTACACCTGCGATAGCGAGCACGCCGAGTTTTTTAGTGCCTTCTGGCATAACGCATCTCCTGTTAATCATTTGCGTTGTAGGGCGTCTGTATAATAACGGGCGCTATCTATATCAGAAACCCACGATATAGGCAAATAATTTGTGTTATCTGGACTCTATTCTTTGACTATGTCCGCTATTAAGAACAATTTCAACTGTATATTCTGAATTAGAGTTTAACCGGGCAGGATTTAACCAAACTCGCAGCTATGGGCGACATGTCAGCACTATAAGCTAACACCTCCACTCCGGTTGCATGGGCTTCACTGAGTAATTTGGCATATGCAGGGTCGATATGTTCAGCTGCTTTGACTGAGTGTATTCCTGTATGCTGAACAACAAACAGCAATACCGCCCTGTGCCCTTGCTCAACCATCTCCATTAATTCACGTAAATGTTTTTGACCACGAGTGGTGACGGCATCTGGAAAATATCCTTGCCCGTTTTCCAGTAGGGTGCAGCTTTTGACTTCTACATAGCAGTTAGCTTGTGCATCGCTGGTTAATAATATGTCTATGCGGCTATTTTCACTGCCATACTTCACTTCCCGGCGTAGCGACTCATAGCCTTGAAGCTCCACTATAGTGCCAGCATTAATCGCTTCTTCGGCTAAGGCATTGGCTCTGCCCGTATTAATACCAATAATGTCACCGTCAGGGGTTTGCGCCTGCTCCCAAGTGCGACTGTACTTGCGCTTTGGGTTGTTTGAGACTGAAAACCACACCTTGTTACCTGGAAATAAACAGTTACGCATTGAACCAGTATTTGGGCAGTGAATGGTGACTTCAGTGCCATCTTCTAGAGTGATATCGGTTAGAAAGCGTTTATATCGTTGAATGAGCAGCCCGCTCGCAAATTCAGGGGTGAATTTCATCTCTACTCCCAAGTTAAAACTGATTTTGCGTTAGGTTAGCAGAGTTCGTAGGTAGGATATGAGAAATATTCATTAGAGTGAGTTTAGTTTTTACTCGCTTGTACTCTAGAATAACCTCAGAAAATACTGGCTTTAGAAATCAATAGCAATCCAGTAAACTCAGCTGAAAATAATAAGCGAGTCGAGGGCACCACTGCTGATCGATTCATATTTTAAGGACCGAAAATGACGGATTTAATGCAAGTTACCCTCACTCAAGATGCACCCGCTGCACATTGGGGCAAAGCCAATGTTACTTTTCAAAATAACGTGGCTTCAATCCATATTAAAGCTGGCGATATTCAGCGCCAAGTTCAGCAGGCTGCTCGTAAACTGCAAAGTCAGGGCGTAAGCGCGGTAGCTTTGGAAGGTGAGTTATGGACCGTTGATTCTCAGTGGGCATTTGCTCAAGGTTTCGCGACGGCTCAAATCAAACCAAAAATTCAGTGGACCGGCGATGATGCGAGCAAAAAATTGCTTAATGATCGCCTAGAGAGCGCTAGCTTTGCCCGTGATTTAATTAACGAAACGCCTGAAAACTTGTCTCCTATGGCGTTGGCGACTCGCGCCGCTAACTGGCTGAGTGAAATAGGTGGCGATAAAGTCAGCTATCGCATTATAGAAGGTGAGGAGCTGTTGGAGCATCAGTGGATAGGTATCCATGCAGTAGGCCGAGGTAGTGAGCGCCCACCTGCTTTGCTAGAGGTCGATTTCAATCCGTTAGCCGCAGATGCCGATGTGTCAGTTGCTCTTGTAGGCAAAGGTATTACCTTCGACTCTGGCGGTTATAGCATTAAAAGCTCAGAAGGTATGCTGGGAATGAAGTGCGATATGGGTGGAGCTTCTACAGTCACAGCAGCACTTGGATTAGCCATTAAATCAGGCTTGAACAAGCGTGTTAAATTATTCCTATGTTGTGCTGAAAACTTGATTAGCGGTCATGCTTATAAGTTGGGCGATATCCTGACTTACAAGAACGGTGTCACCGTAGAAGTAGTGAACACCGATGCTGAGGGACGTTTAGTACTGGCTGACGGTTTACAGGCCGCTTCAGAAACTGGCGCGCCACTTATTATTGATGCTGCAACACTTACCGGTGCTGCGTTTATGGCTGTTGGGACTAATTACAATGCTATCTTCTCGCCACAAGCAGAAGTTCTAGCGTTGGCTCAACAAAAAGCGATTGCAGCAGGTGAGCGTGTATGGCCATTGCCACTTGACCCTTGGCATATGGATAACTGTCCAAGTCCATACGCGGATACGGCTAATAGCCGTGCTATGAAAGGTGGCGGCGCAGGTGGAGCATCAAATGCAGCTGGCTTCCTATGGCGTTTTGTCACCCCTGAAGCTAACTGGTTGCATATAGATTTAGCGTCAGCATTTTCAGATGCCGGCGATTCACTGTGGGCCGCTGGGGGGACCACGCATGGCGTGCTGACAATAGCGGGTCTTTTAGAAGGTTAGTGAGAACTATGGCCACAGCGGCAAGAGTGGTCATCAGTAAGTCGTAACTGTTTAAAAAAAAGCCACCTCGAAATAGGTGGCTTTTTAGTATTTACAGTACTAATACCAATTGCATTAAGTATTTGACCATTTCAGAGCCCCTCAGCCTTTTCAATTCAAAGCACATTGGTAAAGAAATGGTTATTCCCTTTTAAGCCAATGCAAAGCAGAAGTGGAAAGGCTGAAGGGCTCACGTAGTGCGGGTTTCAAAAACGCTGTATGCTGCGCTATGGGATTTGGATATAGAATAACTATTAGCTCAAATCCCACTGCTTGCCTACAACGTTTTGAATTCCCGCTGAATGGTCAAACTTTTAATGCAATTGGTATAAATGTAAGCCCTTTCAGAAATAATCCTCTTCAGGTTTTTCATTGAAGCGATATTCTGTTGTGCTTTGAGCGCGCTGAAGCCCATTCTGCTGAAAACAGTCTTTGCCAAATCTTTTTTATTGTTGCAGTATTGTTAACTAGTACTTAAGTATTGGTTTGCCGTCCATGAAATTGAGTTTTAGCGAATTTACCATCGATAATGAAGCTACTGAGCTACAAGTTAATGGCAATGTTTTTGCCTTAGATGAGCGTAATATTGCACTTATCCAACTGCTTTCTAATCATTATCCTGAACATTGTTCAAAGCAGGACTGTTTAGATAAGATTTGGGTTGGCACGGTAGTATCAGATATGTCTTTGTCCAAGTTGGTGTCAGACACGCGCAGGACGTTTAGCGATGCAGGCTATTCTGGTCCCTTAATTCAAACGGTTCATGGCCGAGGTTATCGGCTAGAGCATACGCTTGGGAAACAGTTGTCAAAATTACAGCCGGCAGCAGAACCGATAAGCACTTCACAAGATAAAATACCTTCCTCTGTCCCTTTTGTTGAGCGCCGTAAAAGTCCAATCGCTATTTCCTGGTGGGAAATATTTGCGAAAGTATTTATTGCTTTATTACTTGTTATTGCCCTTATTTTTCAGTTTTGGCAAGGTGACGTCAGTAGTGACTCGGTAACTGAGTTTAGAACTGCTGAGCCAGCTAACGCAGTGGGTCGGGTATTATGGGTCGATGACCACCCAGAGAATAATCTGGTAGAAAGGGCTTATTTGGAGCAGAGAAACATTGGTGTCTACACCACTGTAACCTCAGAAGAAGCATTAATGTTGTTATCAATGTATAACTACCAAGCGATCATTTCTGATATGGGGCGCCATGGAGATTCATTGGCTGGGTTGAAATTGCTGCAAGCGGTTCGTGCGGCTGGTTACGACACTGATTTTTACCTATACACCTATGTTGAATCTCCTGGTGTCAGTGATGCTATTTTTAAAAGTGGCGGTCAAGCTGTTGTCACCGAAAGTGATACACTGTATCAATTAGTATTAGCTCACTTTTAGACTTCCTTACTTCACGTTGCTGCACTGTTTAGCGGGCCGTAATGTGGGGGCTGTAAATTACTGTTCTGTGTCAACAAACCCACCATGAATACCAGCCATAATTATTAACTATCAACTGTTTGAACCTCTATTTAGGGCATTGTATTTAGCTTTAATAGAATAAAGCGCTAAAAAAAACAAACCCTATCCAATTGAATTTATTCAGTTTAATCTCAATTCATAATCTTTCAAACAAATTCAAATTATCTCAATGGGCAATTGCCAATGCCTATGGTATCTATATGTTTAACAAGTGATTAAAGCTTTAGCGCAAAACCTTCCTTGATACTTTCGTACGCCATAAGTGATGGTGTATCAAATGAAACAGCGTAATAGTTCTTCGATTAGCCACCTAAATTAGGTGGCCTTTTTTTGTGCTAACATCGACTTGCTTCTGTTTGAATAAACCAAGACTCAGCGAAAGCTGAATATCTTTAAATCGGCTTAATCAGAAAAACCATCTTGGATAAATAGGTGCTTAGTTTGATTAAAGTTTGCTTCGCTACAGTTTACAAAATCAATGGCAAACTGCGCATTGTCTAAGCGAAACTTCTCTATTTTTGCTATCTCATATTCATTCATCACGATATTCATCGCTTCTTGCGTCCACTCAGGCTCACCTTTACCAATCACAACTTCAGGCGGATCGTAATGAGTCACCATCCAGTTTTGCAGCTCTTCTGCAGTGATCTTGCCCTGTTTCCAAGAGGTTAAAAGTTCGGTTAATTGTACTTTAGTAATCTCTGACATTGTCATAACGGGTTCCTATTGGCGCTAATGCGGCATAGCTTAGCCTAATTTTACCAAGCTCAACAGTGGTTCAGGGCGCTATTATGTCAAATGCCATGAGTGCAAGATTGGGTACTCTACGCCATCTTTACCGGCAAATGATTCAAAGAGATGGAGTGCATTAGGTTGTAAAGTCAGTGCGGTATAACAAATACCGTCAACAGCCTCCTTGGCCTTTCTAGACAGGGTGATATGCGGGTTATAGTGGTATTCGCTTTGATGTAGCTTGAGTTTCTGCGCAATCGTTTGGCTATCGTTTGCTATCGATAACAGGTTTGGGTCAGACGCTGTGCCTTTAAGGCAGAGTATTTTTGGTTTTTTCCAGTGTGCAATGCAATCTAAATGGACCGTAAAATGCGGTTTACTCATCGCATCGATATTATTGATGAGCGCATCGATAGTCTCATTGCTGGCGTAGCCGAAAAATGCCAGTGTCATGTGTAAATTTTGGCTTGGTACCAGCCTAACATTTTCAGGAAGTTGTGACTGAATGGCTTCGATCTGCTTAGTTTGTTCAGTGGTGAGTGCGAAGCCAAGGAAAACCCGCTTTCCCGCCGCAGTGCATATGTTACGCGTACAGTTAGTCATCAATCGGTACCACAATAAAGATAAACACCTTTGAGAGTTTAGCCTGTTAGCGCTTTTAGAGTACACTGCTTGGCAAACATTACTTTAGTATGTGCGTTATACGCCGCCATAACGAGCCTCACTACAAAACAATGCCAGTAACTTCATTACCCATTCACAGCTTATTAGATCCTATTCGCCATGCTTTTAATCAAGCGAATCAAGTGATACTTGAGGCGCCTACCGGAGCCGGAAAGTCGACGGCATTACCTTTGGCCATGCTGGACTGGGATGAGATCGACGGTAAAATCCTAATGCTTGAACCGCGCCGAGTCGCTGCTCGAAATGTTGCCCAGTTTATTGCAAGCCAGCGCGGCTGCCCATTGGGGGCTGAGGTTGGCTATCGAGTTAGAGGCGAATCAAAAGTTAGTCGCGATACCCGGCTTGAGATTGTGACAGAAGGTGTGCTGACGCGGATGATCCAAAACGATCCTGAATTGACAGGTATTGCGCTGGTAATATTTGATGAGATCCATGAACGTCATCTAACCACTGATTTAGGTTTAGCTTTAGCGTTAGAGATCCAAGCGAGTTTTCGCGAGGATTTAAAGTTACTGGCTATGTCAGCCACCTTGTCGGGATTACCGCTAAGCGAGTTGATGCCTGATGCGCTGACTCTGAGCAGTGAAGGGCGCAGCTTCCCGGTTGAGCAGTGCTATCGCGCCGCACCTGTGCAATCGCTATGGATCGATCACATGGCAAAAGTGATCGCAGATGCCTTGAATACCCAGCAACAGGGCTCATTGTTGGCATTCCTACCTGGGCAAGGGGAGATTAGGCGGCTGCAAAGTTTACTTGCACCGCGTTTAGACCCCAACTTATTTATTATCTGTCCGCTGTATGGCAGCTTGCCAACTAAAGCACAGGATCAAGCTATTGCGCCGCCGGTAACAGGTATTCGTAAAGTGGTACTCGCCACCAACGTAGCCGAGTCTAGTTTGACGATTGAGGGAATAACCCAGGTTATTGATTCAGGCTATAAACGCCAAGCAAGCTTTAATCCAAGAACTGGAGCGACGCGGCTATCACTTAAGCGGATAAGCCAAGCATCCGCGGCTCAACGTAGTGGGCGAGCTGGGCGGCTCATGGCTGGTTTTAGCACTCGATTGTGGAGCCAAGAGGAGCATGGACGATTGATAAAGGCTGATGAGCCTGAGGTCATGCATACCGATCTCATTACGATGGTATTAGATGGTGCGTACTGGGGCGTTAAATCTCTCGACGAGTTACCTATGCTAACTCAGCCGTCAAAAGCGAATGAAAAGGTTAGCTGGCAGTTACTTCGCTCGCTTGAAATGGTTGATGATAAACGGGTGATTACCGCTCATGGTCGTGCTGCTTATGAGCTGGGTTGCCAGCCACGTATTGCGCATATGCTGCTTAAAGCGCAGCGTTTATCAAGGCAAGAGAGTGATAATAATCTAGTGATGCTTGCAGCAATTTTGGCTGGCACTTTAGAGGCTAGAGGTCGCAGTCGTAAAGGCAGTGATATCAGCCATTATTTTCAAGAAGCTTTAACGTCTGAGGCTGGCAAACAGATCCGTCAGTGGCTTAATAGCTTAGGTGTTCGCAATGGTTCGTCGCACACTCTTTCAATGGTCGCAAGGCAGGCTGCTAGTGATGATATTGCCATGCTGCTGGCTTTTGCTTATCCCGATCGCATTGCCAAGCAGCGCGGCGCAAGCGGCTATCAGTTAGCAGGTGGTACGGGCGTCGAGTTAGCGAACGATGATAGCTTGTCAGGGCAACCTTGGTTAGTGGTTGCTGACTTTCAAGAGAGTGAAGGCCGCAGCAATGGCAAAGTCTATCTAGCTGCCACACTCAATGAACAATTATTTACTGATCAATTGTCGAGCTTAGTGGATACTATTGAGTACTGTGGATGGGATAACATTAAAGGACGATTTTTCGCCGAGCTACGACGTAACGTCGGTCAGATATCCCTCAGTAAAACCCCAGTTAAACAGTTAGATAAAAAGCTTATTAAAAATGCGATTGTAGAGCAGGTCGTACTCAATGGCTTAGCATTACTGAAATTTGATGAACGTACAGAGCAGTTGCGCTATCGAGTGGCGATTGCCAGCGACCTAGATAAATCGCATGATTGGCCAAGCTTAGATGACGAAAGCTTAATTGCATTATTGGATGATTGGCTAAAGCCCTATCTTGATGATGTGCGCAGTTTGGCACAATTACAGCAATTAGATTGTTATACTTTGCTGCTTAATTTAATGCCTTGGGCTACCCAACAGCACTTAGACCGAATATTGCCAATTAAATGGCTCATGGCCACCGGTACACATGCCAAGATTGAGTATGACGCTCAGAAGCGTGGACGGTTAAGTGTAAGGTTGCAAGAGGCCTTTGGTATGCAGCAGAGCCCTCAGTTAGTTAATGGTAAGTTAGTGCTTACTATGGAGCTGCTGTCGCCAGCTAGGCGACCTTTGGCATTAACGGCTGATTTAGCGAGTTTTTGGCAAGGTCCATATGACCACGTAAAGAAAGAGATGAAGGGCCGATACCCAAAGCATCTATGGCCTGATGACCCGGCAAATACACAGCCCACCAAATTTACTAAAAAGAAGACCTTTAGCTCACAATAGTGTTGAGCTAGGCAGCGGAACAGTAATGACTGATAAAGCGACACCAAAACCTAAAAAAACCACCAAGCGTCCAGCGGTAAAAAGAGTATCAGCCGGCAAAGGTGGTAAAAAAAGAGCCACTAAGAAATCTCCCCAAAAATCGGGTTGGGGCCGTAAAATATGGTCTATAACTTGGAAGCTTGGCGTTATTGCAGCAGTCGTTATTGCTGCTTATGGGATCTATTTGGATCAAATTATCGCACGCAAGTTTGAAGGGCAAAAATGGCATTTACCTGCGCAAGTGTTTAGCCGCTCTATGGCACTATATCCTGGAGCAGCTGTTAGCCACGGGCAGTTGATGTCTGAGCTAAAACTACTGGGCTATCGTAAAGTGGCTAACCCGCGCCAAGTGGGAGAGTTCTCTGCTTCAAAAACAAAAATTGATCTATGGCGTAGACCTTTCCTACATCCTAAAGGTGACCAAACAGAACAAAGAGTGATGATAACGTTTGACTCGAACGGCATAAGCTCTGTGGCAAGAAGTAGCGACCAACGCCAGCTGGCGGTATTTCATTTAGAACCGGTACTACTGGACAGAATTATTACCGGGGATGGAGAAGATAGATTATTTGTGGCAGCCGATAAGATGCCACAAGCGATAATTGATGCGCTTATCTTGGTTGAAGATCGCAGCTTCTACGAACATCACGGTGTTAATCCTTTTGCCATCTTGCGCGCGGCCATGGTGAATATCAGTGCTGGTCGGACAGTGCAGGGTGGTTCAACTTTGACCCAACAACTCGCTAAGAACTTCTTCCTTTCAAGTGAACGTTCACTGACGCGTAAGCTGCGTGAAGCCTTAATGGCGATTATTATCGATTTTCGTTATGAGAAAAACGAGATCCTAGAAGCTTACTTAAATGAAGTCTACATGGGGCAAGACAAAGCGCGGGGGGTTCATGGCATGGGACTCGCCTCACAATTCTATTTTGGCCGACCAATAGGCGAGCTAACCTTGCCTCAACAAGCATTCTTAGTCGCGGTGATTAAGGGGCCTTCCTATTACAACCCTTGGCGATATGAAGAGCGAGCACAGAAACGTCGTGATTTAGTGCTTAGGTTACTGATGGAAGCGGGAGAGCTGAATGTGGCTCAATATGAAGCTGCAGTTGAATCACCATTAGGACTAAGAAAGTCCGATAAACCAGTACACCAAAAACTGCCAGCGTTTTTCGCTGTGGTTAAGCGTGAATTGTCGACTCGATATGGTGAGGCATTATTGCAACAGTCAGGCATTAAGGTCTATACCACACTTGACCCTATGGCGCAGGAGGCGGCTGAGAAAGCGGTGAAACAGACCCTTAAGCAGCTAGGTAAGAATGATGAATCCTTGCAAGTTGGCATGGTGCTGACCGATAAATACTCAGCGGGTATTGCCGCAATGGTCGGTGATAAGGTACCAAGTTATCAAGGCTTTAATCGTGCAGTTGAGATAAGGCGACCTATAGGTTCGTTAATCAAACCATTTGTATATGCCACAGCGCTTAATCAACCGAAGAAGTACACCTTAGCAACGCCTTTAAAGGATGAACCTATCACCCTTAAAAATGGCCAAGGTAAAACCTGGTCACCGCAAAACGTAGATAGAAAATTTCGTGGCCAAGTGCCGCTATTGACTGCGTTTAAAAAGTCGATGAACGTGCCGACCGTTAACTTAGGAATGGCAATTGGTGTCAGCAGTGTGGCAACGACCTTAGACAAAGCGGGTTGGAAAGATAAGGTCCCTGAGTACCCATCAATGCTACTAGGCGCGGTTAATGGCTCACCACTCATGGTGGCGCAGGTGTTCCAGACCGTTGCAGATAATGGTCGTTATCGCCATTTAAACTCGGTTACCACGGTGCTAGATGAGAATAATCAACCGTTAGTCGCATCTAAGCGGGCAGCGACGCAAGCGATTCCTGTTGCAAGCAATTACCTGGTCAAATATGCCATGACACAAGTGGTCGACAATGGCACCGCTAAACGCTTGGGTAATGCTTTCCCTCGAGCGACACTTGCGGGGAAAACAGGTACCAGTAATGATTCACGTGATTCATGGTTTGCTGGTTTTGATGAGCGAAACGTAGCGGCTATCTGGGTTGGCCGTGACGATAACGGTAAAACAGGCCTCTACGGTAGCAGTGGCGCGATGGCAGTCTATCAAGCGTTTTTGAAAAATCGTCCTCCGCTGAGTCTGCGTATGGCGCCTGTTGATGGTACGGTTCAAGGTTATTTTGATCGTAATAGCGGCGCGGCGAAACAAGCTGACTGCGGCAATGTGATCAAGGTTCCTGCTTTAAGGGAAAGCTATCAGCCGGTGGCTAATTGTGGTGAGCCGCTACCGTGGTGGAAAAAGTTGATTGGCGGCTAGCAAAATAATAGCGGCTTTCTCCTTTGCTTTAAAGGAGCAAGTCGCTGTTGCTTTATGCTAGATCCAACTTTGCTCAATCGCGGTTGAAAAAGCCGTAGAGAAGTTAGACAAAATAGCATTATGGCCAGTAGTAAACATTTTAAATGACGCATCAATAGGCACTGTTTGATCACTGCTAGTAACGCTAACTGCAAGTACCGGGAATAACACTGTACTGGCGCGATTGACTAAATCTTGTGCTTCAGTTATTGAATATTTATCATTGCTAAGGCTGGCGGTAGAGACATTGGTTAGCTTGGAGCTTGTCACTCGCTTTATTACCGCGGAATTCACTAATTTGGCCAGTGATTCATCAGCGTCATTAACTACATCAGCTGTTTCTATATCAGTGGGTTCTACCCAAGTGTATTCATAGCCATCATTAAATTGGTAGCTGCGGTTATTTTCAAATTCAATTCTAGCTGCAGTGCTGTCGACAGGCAGGTGAAAAATAATACGACTAGCATCCGTACTTTTAGCGTAATCATTTTCCTGCGTTACATTATTGTAGCTATATTCAAATCTGACTTCTTGTTGGTTGCTTTCACTGCTGAGGACGCTAATACACTTAACACTGATCTCCTTAGTCGCTGTACAGAGTTGAGTGATAATAGCTTCAGATAAGCCCAATTGCAGCGCATCATTTTTGAAATTTTCATCAATTACGATTTCATCACCATCGTCTGGATGTAATATATTGTCGACGTATTCACAGCCGACTAAATTCAAACATAGCAAACTTACTAGCAGCATTTTAACTTTTGTATTCATTCCTTGAGTACTCTTTCTTACTGATTAATTAGGAGATAGCGACAATTTAGCATTGTTTTTATTAGTACTAGTAGTGAAACTTACACTTATTGGGTGTGGGCGAACATCCGGTTTCGATAACTGTTAGCGTTGACAGAGTTGAAATTCCGCTAACCTAGGCGTTATTGAGTCAGTATATTGTGACTATAGACAGAAACATTCATTGCTGGAGTGCTTAATGTGAGTCATTACAAACTGATGATTGATTATTCTGCCAATTTGGAACTCTATGCCGAATGGAATAAGGCTATATACTTATAGGTCTTTTATAGACCATTTAAAAGTGGCAATAACTCACTATTAATCTGAGGCGTTAGCTTATTGTTAGCAGCAGAATAAAGAGGTGAAAATGGATTTAAATCTGTTGAAAACGTTTGATGCGGTGATGAACGCCCGCAGTGTAAATGTAGCAGCTGAAGTACTAGGGATAACCTCTCCAGCGGTTAGCCAAGCGTTGAACCGGCTCCGAGAACAATATGGTGACCCACTATTTGTGAGAGCTGGGCGAGGAATACGACCGACTAGTTTTGCGGTGGAACTTCATGCTGAAATACAACAACCCTTGTTGCAGTTAGTCAACGGCACACAATCTCGTCACCTTTTCAATCCTAAAACCAGTCAACGAAAGTTCAGAGTATCTAGCCATAAAGATCTGGATCTAATGCTGATCCCAAGTTTGGTGAGATATCGCCAAAAAAAGGCGCCCCATACCAAGTTTATCGCCGACATTGAACACGACAGTGAAGAGTCTAGGCAAGATGATTTAAGGATGAGAAAGGTCGATATTATTATATCGACTGTGCAACTCGAAGAGCATGGTTATCATAACCAGTTACTTTTTAAACAAGACCTCGTTGTAGCCTTAAGCAGTGAACATCCTAGGATTCAAGGGAGAATGAGTGAAGATGCGTTTTTTGCTGAAGAACACATACTTTGGCAAACCAAAAGAATGGACCGCTATACCCTCAACTCAGTAGCCACTAAACACTTACCCTCAAGAAGAGTTGCTTACTCAACGGGGTCTGCGATGACGGGGCTTAACTTAGTGGCTGACACTGAATGGTTATGTGTCAGTTCACGTTGGCATTCTAACCAAGTTGCTGTGACGGGACGAATACAAGTGCTGGAGTTGCCATTTGCAACCCAGCAAGTACCAGTTTATATGACGTGGCACCATTCGCAGCACAAGGATGCTGGTCATCAATGGTTCAGAGAAGCAATAATGACCACTAGCTCCACACTATTTGGTTAGCACTGGTTAAAGTTTATTGGGTATTAATGATAAGTAAATCTTAATAGTTGTTTAAGTTTTACTCTATCGATACTGTGGCGATAACCTCTTAATATCTCCTTCATCAACGGGCCAAATAGTTGAGCCCGTCACTTTGAGAGAGTATCACTATGTTTAAATCTAACCTCATCGCAACATCAATTTGTGCAGTACTATTAGCTTCTGCAACAACGAGTGCGTTTGCTGCTAATACTGACTTAGTTCGTAGCGCCGACCCTTCTTTTTTCACTAACGCGCAAGTGCAGAGCCATTTGGCGAAAGTGGTTTGGCAAGATGAAGCGCACAATAAAGCTTACACCGAAAGCTCTGACATGATCCCAGTGGCAATGACGGAGTTTGCTAAGCAAATGGCCCCTAAAATACAAGAGATTGCGCCGGGTAAGCTCTACTCTATTTCCGGCTTTCAATTGGCATCAACGCTAGTTGCCGTAGGTGATGATGGTTTGATCATTGTCGATCCTGGTGAAAATGACACGGCGGCCAAAGCTTCTATGGACGCTTTCAGTCAATTTTCTAAGTTACCGGTAAAAGCGGTTATATATACCCATCGTCATCCTGATCATGCATTTGGCGCAGCAGGGTGGGGCGTGACGGAGGAGCAAGTGAAATCAGGTGAAGTTAAAATTATCGCGTCAGATAACTTTATCCCAAACCTTGTCAGTGATGTAGGAGTGACGGGAGCCATCCTGACGCAACGTACAGCTTATGCAAGTGTTTACTTGCCAAAGGCACCAGCAGGACGCCCGGCACAGTTTGGCTTAGGGCCAACCTTTACGGCAGGCCCCGTTTCGTTCTTCATGCCAAATGTTTTAGTGAGTAATGAGCAGCCATTAAAGATCACCGTCTCGGGCATCGATATGGAAGTTTTTGGTGCATACGGTGATGCAGGTGATGATGAAATCGATATCTATTTTCCTCAATTCAAGCATGTTCATGGTAGCGAAACAATTCAAGGTGAAACGTTCCCGAATCTATACACACTGCGCGGGACTAAATATCGCGATGTACAAAAATGGTATGAAGGTATCGACCACTTGTTAGCTTATTCGGAAAAGGCCAATACCTATAGTGGTTCTCATATGCGAGCTTGGGTTGGTCACGACTTTATTAACCAACGCATAACTAATTACCGCGATGCCATTCAATATGTGCATGACCAGTCTGTTTACTATATTAACCGTGGTATTAAGCGCGATGAACTTGCTGAAAAAGTTATTTTGCCTGAAAACCTAGCGAATGACCCTTGGTTAGGTGAGTACTACGGTACTGTTGCTCACTCTGTGCGTAATATTTATAACGGTTACCTAGGCTGGTGGGAAGGCGATGCAACTAAGCTTGCTCGTCCTGCGGTAAAAGAGATGGCTCAAGACTATGTCGATGCCATGGGTGGTGAGGCTAATGTGATTAAGATGGCGCAAAAAGCCGTTGATACGGAAAACTATGGTTGGGCGGCTGAGATATTAACTCATGTGAACAACGTTGACCCAGCAAATATGGATGCGCGTAACTTAAAGGCTGAAGCATTACGTGAGTGGGGTTACAAGCAAACCAATATTTATTGGAGAGGATTTGCCGTTGCTGATGCTGGAGAACTTGATGGCACGTTAGATCGCTCAGTTGCTTGGGATTTTGCAAACCCAGCTATTGTGAAAGTACTACCTACAACCAAGATTTTAGCCACGCAGCGTGTGAACCTTAATGCTGAACGCGCCAAAGGCCAAGCATTATCTATCAATATTAAGGTGTCAGATACTGGCGAAGTGGCCAACTATACCGTACGAAATGAGATTGCTATCTTCTCGTTAAAACTAGACCCTAATGCTGATGCTACATTAACTGGTAAGAAGCTAGAAATGTTGGGATATTTCACAACGGGTGATGCTAGCAAAGCTCAAGTATCGGGTGATAACAAGTCAGTCGAAACCTTCTTTAGCTTATTTGACCACAACAAGGCAAATGATATTAATCTGGTTTTACCAAACTAATTAGTGTGTAAAGGGTGTAAAGGATGAAAAGCGGTTCATAGTGAGCCGCTTTCTTAGTTTGGCGGTTGAACTTGTTGTTCATGGGCTGCTAATTATTTGCGTCTTTTCTAACTCAATAGCGTCTCAAGAGGTAACTAAACACTTTATTTATTCGGAGTTAACCATGATCAAACTTATTAGCTTTAAAAATTGCCCCTTTGTACAACGCGTAATGGGTGCACTTGTTAGCAAGAATATCCCTTTTGAAATCGAATACATTGAACTTAGCAATAAACCTCAATGGTTTTTAGACATTTCCCCTAATGGCCAAGTGCCAGTACTCATTACTGAAGATGAAACCGTACTATTTGAGTCTGATGCCATTGTCGAGTACTTAGATGATAAATATGCACCTATTGAACAGGTATCGGCCGAACAAAAGGCGCTAGATCGAGCTTGGTCATATCAAGCGAGTAAGCACTATATGGCTCAATGCGGCACTATGGGGAGTAAAGACCAAGAGACCTTTGAAGCACGCTTAGCTAAGCTATCAAAGTCGTTCGCTAAAGCTGAAAATAAACTTGGCGACAGTGCTTTCTTTAAAGGCAGCACCATCTCTAATGTTGATATTGCGTGGTTACCGATATTACACCGAGCTGATGTTATTAAGCGCTGTTCGGGTTTTGATATGCTCGATGGTTTTCCTAAAGTACAGAAGTGGCAAGCCGCTTTGATAGAATCCGGTCTTGCAGATAAAACGGTACCAGATGATTTCGTTAACAGCTTCAGTAATTTCTATTTGAAGAATACCTATCTGGCGAGCTTGGTTGCTGGTGCTGTCATTAATGGCAAGGCGAGCTGCTGCGCCACTGACTCTTGCTGTGCTTAGTTGTTGAATATCATCGCCCTGTTATGTATCAGGGCGATATTTTTATTACATAGTATTCTTGCGCAGGCGTGTTATTTGATCCAGCATAGGCCTTGTTTCGACAAGCTGTGAGGAGTAGCCATTGGATCTGTTTGAGGAATATCGAAAGCAACAAGCTTGGCGAAATTGGCCCCATTATCTACAGCATGTTCCTTTTAAAAGCAGTGACGTTGTCATCGACCTCGGCTGCTCTGTGGGGGGGATGTCATCATTGTTAGCGTCTGAAGTTAAACAGGTGGTTGGGATCGATATAAACCGAAGCTTTATCGACTTCTGCCAGCAACATCAAAGTGCAAATCAAACTTTCATTCACAGCGATTTTGATAGTATTGATTACCAGGCGTTGGGTGAGATTAACGGCGTATGGGCAAGTTTCTCGCTATCCTACCTATCGAATCCGCTTGAGTATCTGACGAAGCTGCATGCTATTATTCAGCCTGGTGGCTGGGTAGCTGTGCTCGATGTCGCAAGTTTTATCTCTGCTAATCTCAGTCTCGACAGTGCTTTTTATGACAAGGTGCGTCAGTTTGAACTGCAGTCGGCACAATCTGGGATCTATGATTTTGACTTCGGCGACAAAATGCAGCTGATGTTGCAGCAGGTTGGTTTTGAAATTGGCTACGTCGATAATGATGTTACCGACCTTGAACTTAACTTTTTAGGCGCTGCGCGGGCAGATGTGATCTTGGGCTGGTCTGCAAGGCTTAAGCGTATACAAAAATTGCGGCAGTTACTTGGAGGTGATTATTGCAGCTTTTGTTCTGATTTACTGGCAAACCTTCAATCGCCACAGCATCAACAACGAGGCTGCGTTAAATATGTTATCGCTAAGAAAGCAGAGTGAACTGATTATTTTAACCTTGCGGTGAGTCAACTTTTCTTCTGAGCGCGACAAGCATAGCAAGAAAAACTTGTTATGCTTTTTTCGATTATCTACTCACTAAGTCTAGGCGTCGACAAAGATGACTTCACCCGTAATGAATCCATCGACAGAACGCTCAAAGGCTTTGCCTACCAATGCGCTTGGAACAGGCTCAAATCCTGGCATCATTTCGCCGTAAACATCCCATGCTTCTGTTAATACGGTTGGGTTTACAACATTAATGCGTTGATTTCTAGGCATTTCAAAAGCAACACATTTGGTAAAGGTGTCAATAGCACCACTCGTGGTGGCGTCGGCAATAGCAAAAGGGATCGGCTTAACATTAAGTATGCCGCTTATCAGTGTGAACGAGCCGCTGTCAGCGATATACTCTTGGCCAATACGCACTAAGTTTATTTGTCCCATCATCTTGCTCATTACCGTGTTCATCCACTGGGCATCTGTCATTTCAGTGAAGTTGGCGTATTCACATACACCGACTGTGTTCACTACAGCATCAAATTGACCGACGCTTTTATAGAGGTCTCTGATTGATTGCTCATCGGTAATATCAACGATGTGGTCAACGTCACCAGAGCGACCTGCGGTAATCACCTTGTGCTTTCCAAGACCCATTAATGCCGCTTGTCCCATTTTTCCGAGTGCACCAATTAAAATTACTGTTTTCATTTCGTTCTCCAATCATTCACTTTGTTTCGATGCCGAGATAGTAGAGGGCTTGCTTAACAAATAGAAACAAAGCTTATTTGTTAGTGATACAAATTATTCTTGTGTAATGTTGGTCTAGGATCGGCGGCTGGGTTAACTTTAGAGTGGCAAGTCGATAAATGAGGGGAATGAACTGTGAGTAAACTAGACCGATTAGACATTAAGCAGCTACGGGTATTCCAAGCGCTGATCCGCGAACAGAATGCCTCTAAAGCGGCGAGCCAACTGGGGATGACTCAGCAAGCGGTGAGTGAGCATTTGAAAAAACTGCGTGATGTGTTCGATGACCGCTTGTTTCTGCGAAAAACCAATGGTTTTGTGCCGACGCCTTTTGCTGAGGAGCTATCCATCGGCGTCGATAAGCTATTAAACGATTTTAAGGCGTTGTTAGCACCTAGCTGTTTTGAACCGCAAACTATTAGCGGTACCTTCGTGATTGCCGCCACCGATTATGCTCAACAGGTGGTGTTACCATAATTGATGGCAAAGTTAAGACGGCTGTCGCCGAATTTGAAGTTGATTGTTAGGGATTTTGAGATCGATAAACTGCATGATCTAATGCAAAGCGGCAAAGTGAACCTAGCGATAGCCTTCCCTGATTACATTCCTGATAGTTACCCAATAGTTACGCTGTTTGAAGAGCATCATGTCTGCGTGGCTTCTCCAAACGCCTCGATAGCACAATTTCCCCCTTCACTGGCGGACGTGGCTAACTACCCGAGTATTATTGCTTCGCCATCTAGGCCCAATTTTAAAGGCTCGATTGATGATTGGTTTAAGCAGTTTGGTTTAAAGCGCAATATCGTTATATCTGCGCCCTGTTTTTCAGTTGTGCCTATGTATCTTAAAACCACAGACTCAATAGCATTCTTGCCATCGAGAGCGATTAAAGGCTTGGACTTAATTGAAATAGCATTAGAGCAGTCGCCCGATAAGTTTGATGTTATTGCGGCATGGCATCCTCGTTATAACGAAGATGCATTGCAAAAATGGGTAGTTTCGCTATTAAAAGAGAGCGAGTAATTAAAGCTTAGCGCTCGCTACTTCATTTCTTTTTACGACGTTTCACTTTAGCGGGTTTCTGTTGTAGCCAAATATAGCAGCCCGTTAAAGACATGATGATCAGTGCGAATGCGACCAGATCCATCAGCCAAGGGCCTAAAGTGCCAAAGAAACGACCACTGTGTAGATCCAGTAAGACTCGTTCCCAGTGCAGTCGACTGCTACGGATTTGCTCGGCGGCCTCCGAAATATCAGTACCTTCTATCGGCTTAATCCAAGGAATTGCCGCTAACGGTTGTGCTGGTGACCAATCAATCAAATCACTATCAGCAACAAATACTCCAGCTTGAGTTTTAAGCCATAGGTTTTGTTGTAACCCTATTGCATGAATATGGGAGGGAAGGCCTGTGGCACTGTCTTGGGTTTCCAGCAACTCGCCGCTTGAGGACATTAAATACAGATGACTTGCATCGATAGCAACCAGCATATTGTTATAGTGGGTTACTGCTAACACTAGGCTGTTTGCTTCGAGTATGAGCTGATTGTCTAGCCAGACTTGATTTCCAGCACTAATGAGTTTCTTTGGGCTTTGTTGGTAAAAGCTTATCTCAGTGGGGGCTTTAATACCGTAGTAATCGAGTAACCAGCGCTGTTTTACTTGGGCACTATCGAGCGAAAGAGCATTACTGTGATTAATGAGTACCCCTGACACGGCAATAAAGATGACCAATAGGGTGGAAAATATCCCAATCCTACGATGCCAAGGGCGTAATTGTCGTAACAGTTTGACTCTAAAGCTGGGGTGTTTGCGCGTCATTCTTTATCTTTATTTATCACATAATCGTCTAGATACAGGGCAATGCGCGATAACTTAGTTAACGCTCTAACTGATAATGTAGCACCTGTTATGCCATCAATATGTGTATCGAGTTGTAAGTCTTGCTTGAGTTTGGCTGATTTAAACTGATCAGTAAAGAAATCATGTCTGACTTCATCGCCGCGACTCTCTCGATAAACTAGTACTTTTGTTTGGGCAATCGCACTGTCTTTGACATGAATGCCGACTGTGATGGGGGACTCTTTGCCAATTTCATCCATGATCCATACGCTTTCATCTGCTTGTTGCCAGTAGCGTAGACGCATCTTTTTAAAGTTATGGGCAAGAATAGATTCAATGGCTTGTTTTGCGGTATCGTCAATCCAGAATACTTTTGCTTTTGGCACTTCAGCATTAAAAGCCTGGCCAATAAACTCTTCTGGTGTTTGGTAGGTCCCTCTAGCGTTTACTGCAGCGCTCGTCAGTGAGCAACAAAATAAGACAGATAATACAACGAGGGGTAGTTTCATATTGCGCTAGCTCGTGTGAGAGGAATTGAATGAGTGCTCAAGGTTGAGCACTCATTTTTAGGTCAGTTTAGTTCAAATTAGAACTGGTACCCAACACCTAAGTTGAATCCGTCAGCGTCTTTAGCGCCGCCAACTTTTTCGTAGTCTGCTTTAAATACTACGTTTTCGTGCAACCAGTAGTTAATACCTACATTGGTTTGCTCTATTTTAGTATCGTCGCTGCTACCTGCGTTGTTGTCATACTCGTTGTAGCGAGCAAATAGGCCAAAGCTATCGTTGAACTTGTAAGATGGCTCAATGTACCAACCATTTTGCTCGTCACGTCCTAAAGCTTCGGCTTCTTTACCATCGATATCCCACTGTGCGTAAAGTGCTTTAACAGTGAAACCTTGGATAGAATAGATTGCGTGCGCAGAAAGCAATGTGGCAGATGCTGTGTCAACGCCACCAGCACTTTGCGTTAGGTCAGCTTGATATTGTGCAGTCGCTGCTAGCTCAAGACCAGGTACCGCAGTGTATTTAACACGAGCCGTGTAGGCTAAATCTGAAGCGTCGGCTTTAGCTACTTTTTGACGGCCGCCACGAATGCTATAAGTTTCATCAACTTTAAGACCTGAAGTAATTGCACCATCAAACGCTAAACCTGGAGCCGCTTTTAAGTTAAGTGCAGCACCGGCTTCCCACCAAGTTGCTGGGATGATGTTTTTCTCAACTGGGTTACGCTCAACACCGTAGAAAGTTGGTGGCTCATGAGTTTCATTAATAATACCGACTGGTACTAAGAATAGACCCGCTTTACCAGTAAACATGTCGTTAAAGTCATGCTCGATATACGCTTGCTCTAGCTCAACTTCACCTGGCTTGTCGTCACCTGAAAGTGCATGCTCAACTTCTAGCTCAGAGAAGAAACGAGTGCTTTCTGTGAACTCATGGCCAAAGAAAAGTACGAAGCGGTGGAAATCAATCGCTTTCTTATCTTTACCAGACTTATTGTCAGTGATGTTGTTGTAATGTAGCTCACCGTAACCACCGATAGTGGTTGCACTCTTAGATTCTGAAGCTGACTCTTCAACTACATCTGCGGTTTTCTCTACACGCATTTCAGTTTCATCGAGACGTTTTTCAAGATCTTGTAACACTTTCTGTTGCTGCTCAATAATCTTACGTAGCTCAGCTGTTTCATCAGCAGCATAAGCTCCTTGAGTTGCAAACATGCTAACTAGCGCAGTAGCAAGTAAGGTTTTCTTCATCATCATTCTATCCCTTTGTTATGGCGGGTTGTAAAATTTGTGGAGGAGTTTACCAATTGATTAACATAATGCAAATTATTCTCATTTAAATTATGATTAAGATCAAGGTTTGTAAATTATTTGTGTTAATGTTTATGGCCATGTAATTTATATGGTTATATTAAGTTGTTGCAAATCAATCGGTTGTGGGGCTTGTGTTTTTGAGGGAAATAGGAAGGATTTTTCTTTACGTTTGTAAATTTTCGGCCGAATGAAAAATTAAAGAGTTAGCAAAGCCCATTAGCGCACTAATGTAAGATTTTTATGCTGTAACAGCGACGCTAAGCATGGCCTAAATACACTCGGCAATGACTGAAATTTCTACGGCTACATTTAGTGGTAAGCTGCTGCAACCTATGACTGAGCGAATGTGACCTGCTTTATGCTGTAGCACTTTACTGAATAGATCGGATGCACCATCAAGTACTTTTGCATGCTGGTTAAAGTCGTCAGTGGCATTGATGAAACCTTCCACTTTAATGATGGTTTTTAATGAATCGAAGCCGATTGCCTGGTTAACTTGGCTGAGAATATTGAGCGCACTCAGTTGTGCGGCTTGGTAACCCTCATGCAAACTAAGCTCTTGGCCTAGTCGCCCTTGATAACGCGGCACGCCATTGACGATAGGAAGTTGACCTGAGATAAAAAGCTGCTTGCTGGACAAAAGGTATGCTTGGTAATTGCCACCAGGGGCGGGGGCATTCGGTAACTCAAAGCCAAGTCGCTGTAAGCGCTGTATCACACTGATCATCTGTTATCCTTAATTGGGTATTTTTACTAGCAGCAATAGGTGCCAAGACGTGTTATTCCGCGATACAGAAGGTTAAATCACCTTCTGTATCGGTCACGGCTATTACCCAATACATCTAGTATTGGACCTGCTCAGAGCCACTCAGGCCTTTCAATTTCCGCTGAATGGTCAAACTTTTAGTGCAACTGCTATAAATTGTTAGTCAGCGAATTTAAACGGAATGTGAGCCCGCATTGATACCACCATCAATAAAGTGAGTTTGTCCTGTAACGAACTCTCCACCTTTACCAGACAGCAGCATTACCCAACTAAGAATATCGTCTAAGTGACCTAACTTTCCTAGTGGGTGTAGCGATGCCAGGCTAGTTAGGGTGTCTTTATCCATTAGTTTGTCATAAAGCGGCGTTTCGATAATGGCCGGGGCAAGGGTGTTCACCCGGATATTATCTTTAGCGAACTCGATTGCGAGGTGTCGAGTCAGTGTATGCATGGCGCCTTTAGCGACTTGCGATGCTGAAGCGGGGGTGGCTTCTATTGGATTCTCAACCCACATAGAACCTATGTTGATGATTACGCCATTTTTTTGGGCTTGCATTGTCGGGATGACGGCTTGGGCACTGAAGTAGCTTCCTTTAACCGTTGTTGCGTAGTAAGCATCGAGGTTTTCTTCCGTTTCTTCGAGGAATGGTTTAGGTACAAATGCCCCTGCATTGTTGATGAGCACATCAATCGTGCCAAAGTTATCTAGTGCAGTCTGTGCTAACCGTAAGGTAGTACTTTTTTGGCCAATATCGCCAATAACAGTCTTTATTCGATGGCTGTGGTTGTTATTTTCTGCAATAAAACTGCTGAGTTTTTCTTCACTGCGGGCGTTTATTACCACATTTGCTCCGGCTTCTAAAAAAGCTTGTGCAATCGCTCTGCCCATACCAGATGCTGCGCCTGTTACGATGATCGTTTTGTTTGAATGCATGATTTGTGCTCCTATTTAGGTTGCACAAAAGACTAACGAAAATTAAAGTATATAAATAATCGATATTTTTTATGTTTTCTATAGAGGTTGTCTATATGGAGTTGCAGCAGATAAAGTATTTCTTGGCTGTGGTAGATAGCGGGACTTTTCTTGCTGCTTCGAAAAAAGTCTTTGTTACGCAGCCGACCTTATCTGCGGGGATCCGTAAGTTAGAGGAATCCTTGCAGGTAAAGTTATTCCACCGTGGTAGCCGAGTTGCATCGCTTACACCCGCGGGTAAGCAGTTCATTGCTACCGCCAGGCAGTCTTATAATCAGCTTATGACGATAAAGTCTGAATTGAGTCATGAGCCGCAAAAATTGGTTATCGGCGTATTGGTGAATATTCATATGGATCATGTCGCTAAAATTATTGGAGTTTTTCGCCGCACTTATCCGCATATTTTGATTGAATTTATCATTGCTCATGACCAAGAGTTGCAACAGCTCCTCAAACAGCAAAAGATTGACCTTGCCATTGTGAATAGCCACACCAAAGCAGACAGTTTTGTGCCCCTAATTCCTGAGAAAATGTGTGTAGTGGTATTAAAGAGCACCCTATGGCTAATCAGTCATCTACTACCTTAGCGGCTTTGGATGCTGAACTGTTTATTGAGCGGTTAAAGTGTGGTTTTTGGCAGGAGCTACAGGATCTGTTTAAAGCAAAACAGATTGTCCCTCATACTGTCATGAAAGCTGAGAATGATGAATTTGTGCTATCGCTTGTGGCTGAAAACTTAGGCGTTTCCATCATCACAGATAGAGCTACCCCTTATCAAGTCGCCTTTATTCCAATCGATGACTTTAAAATTGAGCAATATATTGGCATTGCCATATCCACAACAGATTTTGCAGCGCATGTTCAGGTGTTGTTCGACACAATAATTGGCCATTACTGTAACAATTGAAGCCGGTGTTTGTTGATGGGCGCGGGTATTTATCCTGTCTCCTGTGTGCAGACGAGTCATCGGGTGAGTCAAATTTCAATCATGGTATACAATGCTCGGCCACTTTAAAGGCTAACAAGATTGTTGAGTGACTATGTTTCTAAGTTCTTTCTCTAAAAAAGTAAACCAGTCAGTTGTGATTGCTCCTGAACAAGCGAGTGAGTTTGCTAAAAGCGTTGCCCATGATTTCAATCCAATCCATGACGTTGCCGCAAAGCGTTTTTGTGTACCTGGCGATCTGCTTTTCTCTTTAGTATTAAATGAATATGGTCTTAGCCAGAAAATGACCTTTAATTTTGCGGGGATGGTAGGTGATGGCGTTAAGCTGCAGTTTCCAGCTGCAATCGAAGAAGATTTCGATATTAGAGATGACAAAGATAAATGCTATCTAAATGTGCACCGTAGTGGTGATGTAAGACATTGCGATGTGCAAATCGAGTCTTTCATTCGCAAATATGTGGCATTTTCAGGCCTTAACTTTATGCATATTTTGGTGCCGATGATGAAACAGCACCAAATGATGATTAATCCCGCAAGACCTTTGGTCATTTATGAAAGCATGTCTTTTGATTTAACGACCCTTGATTTTACTGAGGTTGAGTTGACCTTGGTCGCGCAAGACTTAAAAATTGAAGGTAAGCGTGGTGATGTCACACTGACTTTTGAATTGCACAGTGGTGACACGCTAGTTGGGACAGGTATCAAAACGTTAGTGATGAGCGGCCTGCGTCCTTATGTTGAAGAGCAAGCGCAGCAGATGTGTGATACCTATGAAGAGCGCCGACTCAGCTATACTGGCTAAGCTATAGCGTTTAACTTGCTATCAGACATTCGTCAATGATTGTTGATAAACCGACTAATGACACTGGTGATTAGTCGGTTTTTTGTTTTAAAGCGATGATTTAAGCAGCAGCCAATCCGATTTGACTTTGTGAGTGAATAAACTGTGAACTGGCTCACTTGAGGCTAGAGGATAGATAACGCATTCTGTTTGCCCCTATTATTTGTATTTCGGTACGAATAATAGAGATCCGTTCGGATGAAGGTAGCAGGAGAGTAGGTAACGATACCACTTCCATTGAATATGTACTCAATTCAGAGCTTTCTCAATGCGCTTCAATGTAAGGCGCATTGTTGATAAAGGTTTTTCCCCTTTTGAGGTAATGTAACGCCACAGTGAAAGTATTGAGAAGCTCACTTCGTGCGAGTTTCAAAGCCCTGTAGGCTATGTTCGATAATCTAGATATAGAATAACTATTAGCTTCGATTATCCGCCTTGCCTAAAGGGCTTTGAATTCTCGCTGAATGAGAAAATATCCAAAGGAATTGGTATTACTACACCGACGAGGCAACTTTGTTAATGCTTAGGCTAAACAAAGCACTCTTTCAGGTGCCACTTATGTGGTGAGGACTGTTACTGGACGAGCCTCTGGAGAGACTGTGAGCAAATAAGTGTTCGTCAGCTTGATTGTCACGCAGCGCCGAAGGCGAAAGTGTTAGCATTTTTTGCTAATGCGAAACGCTCAGGCAAAAGGACAGAGGAGAGGATGACTGTGTTAACTTTTATCAAATCGATATTAGTCACTGTCGTTTGCCGCTGCGCCTTTTCTGTCCTCATTCGAGGCGGATAAACCGTTTGCTGCGCTCGGCAGCACGCTACACTAGCCATTTCTTTTCCTCCTCCGATTATTAATAACTCCTATTTCAAGCCGTTTGAATATAGCGAGTTCTGTTGTTTAATACTCGAGGAATACCATGAATTTTGAAACACTGCTAGCCGATATCAACGCCATCGTTTGGGGGCCAGTTACTCTCTGCCTATTGGTGGGTACCGGTCTTTATCTCACTATCCGATTAAAGCTTATCCAAGTTTTTAAACTCCCTTTCGCACTCAGTTTGCTGTTTAAGCCTGCAAGTGGCAAAGGTGATCTGTCTTCTTTTGCCGCGCTATGTACCGCGCTGTCGGCAACCATAGGCACCGGTAACATTGTCGGGGTTGCCACCGCGATAAAAATTGGTGGTCCAGGTGCGCTGTTTTGGATGTGGTTAGCGGCGTTTTTTGGCATGGCAACCAAATATGCTGAATGTATGTTGGCGGTTAAATATCGCACTACCGATGCTCGCGGCAATATTGCTGGTGGCCCCATGTATTACATTGAACGGGGGCTAGGGCTTAAGTGGTTGGCTAAAATCTTTGCAGTGTTTGGTGTTGGAGTCGCCTTTTTTGGGATCGGTACTTTTGCCCAAGTTAATGCGATTAGTGATGCGATGACTATCGCCTTTGACGTACCTGCTTGGACAACAGCCATCGTATTGACCTTAATGGTCGCTGCGGTAACTTTAGGCGGAGTCAAGCGTATTGCCAATGTGGCGCAAAAACTGGTGCCGACAATGGCACTAGGCTATGTGCTTGCGTGTATTTGGATATTACTAATGTTTGCCGATCAGATAATGCCCGCGCTACAACTCGTGCTGCACTCGGCCTTTACGCCGATATCGGCAGCGGGTGGTTTCTTAGGGGCGACGGTTGCTCAAGCATTACAAATCGGTATCGCTCGCGGGGTGTTCTCCAATGAGTCAGGCTTAGGCAGCGCACCCATTGCCGCTGCGGCCGCTAAGACCAATGAGCCCGTTGAGCAGGGTATGGTCAGCATGACGGGCACCTTCTTCGATACCATTTTAATTTGTACCATGACGGGACTCGTGTTGATTATTACCGGTGTTTGGAGTGGTGACACTGCGGGCGCAGCCATGACCAGCGCTGCATTTGCTGCTGGAGGCTCAGCGATTATTGGCCAATATGTGGTGACTATTGCTTTGGTTTGTTTCGCGTTCACAACGATTTTAGGCTGGCATTACTATGGCGAACGTTGTTGGTATTACTTAACGGGACAGCGTCTTGGCGAGAAAGGCATTAAGTTATATCAGCTGACTTTTCTCAGTTTGATTGCCGGGGGAGCCTTCATCAAGCTTGATCTGATCTGGATGTTAGCCGATACGGTTAACGGACTAATGGCAATACCCAACTTAATTGCCCTGATTGGCTTAAGGCATGTGATTATGGCTGAGACCAATAAGTATTTCGCTAAGCGTCGGGCAGCAGTGCTTGATGAATTGCGTGCGCAATAGGGAGACCTAGCGGCAGCTGCTCTTCGATTAATCTGCCATGAGTCGAGATCTATAAGATTGTTTTATCGAAGGCGCTCAATTGCCGATTGATTGAGCACCTTCACCGCAGAAAATGGCGTATGATCGCGCTTCCCTAATTTAGTCACTAAAGTCAGCAAAATAGCTGCTTGGCGATGATTGCCAAGCGCGGCGCTTTCCTTTAATTTAGTGACCAGCTAATTTTATTATCAACCTCTTTATATGCGTGTTGCTATCACTGCGACACGTAACCGCTTGCTAGCCATTTTTGCTAGCAAGCTGCGTTTGGATTAAGGAATGTAATGCCAAGCTTAAATCGCATCGTACTGATTGATACTCACTTGCCAGGCGTGGTCGAACTCGCCCTTGATGGCCATACCAACATATGCGGCACGAACGCATCGGGTAAAACCACGCTACAACGTTTGGTACCGGTTTTTTACGGTGAGTACCCAAGCCGAGTTGTCCCCTCTACACGTGATAGTTTTGAGCGCTGGTACCTGCCGCACGAATCAAGCTTTATCATCTATGAATATATCAAGTCTGACGGACTCGCTTATCAAGCGGTATTAGCCTCTGCAGGCGACGGCAAAGGGGTTAATTACCGCTTTATCGGTAAAGGTTTTGAGTTAGATGATTATATTAAAACTCAGCAGGGCGATAACATTCAGTGTTTTACCATGGCTGAACTTGGCCGTGAGATGAAGCGAGCGGGTATTGCGGTCACGAACTTACTCAATACTCGAGAGTTTAGGGCGATCATTCAGAACGATAGAGCATTATTGAGCACTGGTAGTAACCGTACCGAGTTACGTAATTACGCCCGTCAATTCTCACTCTGTGAAGCTGAGCATTCGCTACGCCATATTGAAAAGCTAGCTAAAGCGGTGCACTCAAAAGAGGGCAAGATGGAGACGATCAAATCGATGATCGCCGCTATTCTTGAGGAGGATGGCGTAAATCCACCGAGCTCGCGTATTAACCCACAACATGTTGAGTCTTGGATCAAAGAAAGCCAACTTATTCAAGGTTTTGAGCTTATCCGTCCAGAGTTTGAAAAGCTTGAGCAGGAGTTTGACCAGCTACTAAGCACAGAGCAGCGACTCGCCAGCCTGCGCCGCGGTTATAGCAAAGATGAAAGTGATGAAGTTGAAAGGCAAGAGCGTCACCAAGATCTATCTAAAGCGCTCAACGCCAAGCTAAGAGAGCTAGATGAAGAGTGGAAAGAGCAGCGTGACGAGCTCAACCTTGACCTTTCTGCCGCGAAAGGCGATGTGGCCAAGTGTGAACAAGAGTTAGATTCTATTGAAGATCAACATGCTTCTTTTCAAGATGCAGAGATTGAACAAGCAAAATTGGATCTAGAGCAGCTACCAAGCTGGCGTGGTAGCTTAGAAAACTTGTCAGAGCGACATAAGTTACAAACTGAAAAGCACCAAGATATTGAAGCGGCTTACAACGCACGCCGCAGTAAAATTGGTGAAGGGCTTAACCGAGAGCTGGAAAATTTGCATCAAGAGCAAGACAGCTTAAGAGAGTCTCGCGATAAACAGCGTGAACAAGGCCGCAGTGAATTAGCAGCATTAGAAGAGCAATGGCGTGACGCGACCGATAAAGGTCAGGCTAAATTTAGTGAACAGGCCTATCAATTAAAGCTGTCTGCCGCAGAGCTAAAAGTACGCGTTGATAGCGTGACCTATTCGGAAGAGGAAAAGCTTGCCTTAGCAGTATTTGATGAACGAATTACCCGCGCCGATGAGGAGCAAGAAAGCTGCAATGCTAAGGTTGATCGCTTCACAAGTGAAGAGCGAAAACTGCGGGCTAAACGTGATCAAGCTAACGAAGGTTTGCGGGTGGCTGGCATACGCGTCACTGAGCGCCAAAGCGAGCTTGAAGAGCTGCACCATATCTTATTCCCACAGTCACACACGTTACTAGAGTTCTTGCGTAAAGAGGCCAATGGTTGGGAGAACACCTTAGGCAAGGTGATCAATTCAGATCTACTACACCGCAGTGACTTGCACCCGACTATTAGCGGTGAAAACCTTGAAGCTTTATATGGCATAGCGCTTGATCTAAAAGCTATCGATTCACCAGAGTACGCTGCATCTGAGCAGGAGCTGCGCATCAAGCATGCTAACGCGGATGAGATGTTAACCAGTGCGAAAGAGTTACAAACTGAAGCAGAAGCTAAATTGGTGGCCGTTAATTCAGAGCTTGATGCGATGGCAAGAGAGCTAACATTTGCCCGCACAGCATACAAAAATAGCCGCGATGATCTGCGCCGTCTGTTTGATGATAAACGCGCTGAGCAGGAGAAGATCAACCAAGCACTTAATGAGCGAAAGTCTGCCTCGCAAAAGCAGCTTGCCAGGCTCGATAACGAGCTGAAACAATTAAAGCAACAGCAGCAAGAGTGGCTTGAAGAGCAAAAAGAGCAGGCGTTAGAAGCGCGAATGGAGAAAAACGCTTATTGGCAAGAGGTTGTTGGTGCATTAGACAATCAACTTGGTCAGGTTAAAGCGAATATACAGCACCGCCGAGATCACGCCAAAAGTGAACAAAAGGCGTGTGAACAGTGGTACAAGAATGAGCTTAAATCTCGTGGTATCGATGAAGCCAAAATTGTTGCGCTAAAAACAGAGATCCGCACCCTTGAAGCGAATATCAGTAAAGCGGAACAACGCCGCAGTGAAGTGCTGCGTTATGACGACTGGTATCAACATACTTGGCTTAAGCGTAAGCCTAAGCTACAAACTGAGCTTAGCACTGTTAAGCAAGCTAGCTTATCGTTAGAGCAGCAGCTTAAAGCCAAATCTAATGAGGTCAAAGCCAAGCGTAGTGAGCTTGACGGTGAACGCAAGCGCTCTGATGCTGTGCAAGTAGAAGCATCGGAAAACCTCACTAAATTGCGCAGTGTTATGCGCAAACTCACCGAGCTTAAACTGCCTGCTAATAATGAGGATGCTCAAGGTGGACTCAGCGAACGTCTGCGCCAAGGTGAAGACCAGCTGTTAAAGCGTGATTCATTACTCGGCTCTGTTAAGCAGTATGTTGAACACTTTGACTCGGTGATTGCCAGTAAGTCAGGTTCTAGTCTGTCAGAGACCTGGGAGCGTGCGCGCGAAGAGTCGAGCTTTATCAATGATAAAGGCATTCGTATTCTAGATTACCGCAAATTAGTGCCGCAGTTGGAACAGCTACTGAACGTGATGGTGCCACAGGCAATGAAGGGTCTACGAGATCAGGGGCAAATATTCGGTATTGATCTCACTGCATTTTATGATGTACTGGCCGATATTGACCGCCGTATTGCCACCCAAAGCGCCCGTATTACCCGTGAGGTGGGTGAAGAGTTGTTCCTTGATGGGGTATCGGAATCTGCGGTTAAAATCCGCTCACGCATTAGCGAACTAGAGTTTTGGCCAGAACTTGAAGCCTTTGTAAAAGCCTATCGCCAATGGAAAGCCGATGGCTTCAGTGAATTGCCGGGTGAGGATTACACCAACAGCATGCGCCGCGCATTAGATATTATCGGTCGGGCAGCATTATCGGGCGGCATTGCTAAGTTACTGGAGATTGAACTGCGCTTAAAAGAGGGCAATAGCGACCTGATAATACGTACCGACAGACAGCTTAATGAGTCATCAAGCCATGGTATGGCGTATCTGATCTTATGTAAGTTCTTGTTGGCATTTACCCGTCTACTGCGTGGCCGGGCGGAGGTGACCATTCATTGGCCTATCGATGAGCTCGGCACCTTGCATCACGGTAACGTGAAAAAGATTTTTGATGCTTGTGAAAACAATAATATCTCAGTGTTGGGTGCATTCCCGAATCCAGAATCTGAGGTGCTTAGCCTGTTTGCTAATCGTTATATTATTAACAAGCAAACCAAAAAACTGCAGGTGGTTAAACCACAAATTAATCCAATAGCCGAAAAACTTAGTCAGCGACGTACCCAGGAGGCGGTGTAATGAGCCAAGCAACAGAAACCACATTAGTTGGCACTAGTGCGCTGATTGAACGCTTACTAAAAGGCCAGTTTATTTGCCGAACCACCGATGAAGATGGCTGGCGTGCGCTGAAAAACCCAGACACCCGCGAGCGTGTTGAAGCCTATTTAAACCAGATTAATCGTACTATTGGTTCGGCGGGCGAAGGTGAAGTGTTCTTTTGTGGCTATCAGCAGTTAGGCGAAAGCGAACGCAAGGTGATTTCGTCGCAATTCAAAGATATCTGTAATGCGCTTATTCCATTGGTCGAGTGGCTGGTGTTGGTGCAAGAGGGCAGTGGTCAAGATGCGCCGTTATCTGAAGGTGCAGCAGTTAGACTGACAGAGTTACAGACCCGCATTGAAGATACGCCAGCTTTTCGTGAGCAATTGGCTAAAATCAGCCACTATCGTCTGTTTGGCTCGACCAGCAGCAATGTTGATGCGCAGATAAAGTTAGTGTTTAAGCGTTTGGTCGAGCTCGGATATTTAACTAAGCCTAACGCAGAAAAGCAGATCTTTATCGCCACAGGTAAGCTAGATTACCTGTATGAGGTTATCCGCTTTATTGATGAGACTGAAGGCTTGAGCTTAGAGGCGCAAGCTGAAACTGCCACCCAAAGGGACTTGGTCTAATATGAGCAGTAACTTACATCAAGCTGGCGTTAAGCTGCTCAAGCAGCTTGGCCGTCATGCTGAATTAGTGATGGATGTGTATCTATCGGGCTCAGTGTCAGAAGATGAAACCAATGCGGCGGCAATAGAGAAGCTACGTAAAAGTGATATCTTATGGCGGCCTGAAGCGGATCAAGAGTTACGCTTGAAGCGTTCGGTACGTGCCTTATTAGAGGAGGCATTAAGCGATGAGCGTAACCGTCAAATAGACTCGAATGTTGGCAGTTCGCTAGCCAGCATTAAAACCTTGGCTGCTCATTATAAAGAAGCTCGTCACAATGTTGATTATGCTGCTTCTGAGGCTTATCTTGCTGACTTAAGTGAGCATGTCTATAGCTTTGCTGATGGCCTACGCTACTCGATACGGGTACTGTGGAGCCGCATTAACAACGAGTTTGGTTATGTGGGGACCATCAACGCTAAAATTCGTGAGAACGAATTGGCACAAAAACAGGTAACGGAACTGCTCAATGGATTGGAGATGTTCCAGTTTAGCGAGCTTGGTGAGATAGCGGGCGATATTCGTGAACTAAGAAAGCTCTTAGTCACTTCTTTGCAGGATACGTTGAGTGATTGTACTCAAGAGTTGAGCGTGGTGCAGGGACGTTTGCTAGAGTTGCTTGGCCGCTTCCGTCAAATTCGCGGGCGTACTCGTTTGCTAAAGGGCTGGCAGCTCTATACCGATCTTCATCCTGATTATCATCCTGCGGATCATGTCAGTCACAAACAGCTGCCTGCATTGTTTAATTGCGCCGAAGCTTTGCTCGCGCCAGCAGCGGTAGATGTTCACAGTACTTTATATGAGCCTGAGCTTTTTGAAATCGTCTCCAATATTAAGCGTATCGATAGGCTTAATGCTGGGCATGTTATCACTGAGCATGATGTATCAGTATCGCTAAGCCAAACCGAAGATTTCGATATTCCTGATAACCCTCTCAAGTTGGCGGTTGATGCCTATTTCTGTGCGGTGATTGATTCAGGCAAGAGTCAATCGGCATTAGAGTACCTTGATGAACAAGCGCTGGATTGGGATCGTGAAAGCTGGCTCTATCAAGTTATTTGCGGCTATGAGGGCTTGCCTGAAGAGCATAGACAATATTTCGAGCTCGAAGCTATTGGGGAGTCAGACCCTGTTTATACTGGCAATTTTGTTATCCGAGATGTAGAGCTGTGGCTCGCCTAACTAAAGTCCATGCAAACCTCATTACCAATGTGCTGCGAAAGCGCAGTGCTAAGGTAGCCTTTAGCAGCAATTGGCAAAAGATATTCGCTGAGCTAGAGGTGGGCAGTGTCGATGAGTCTGGCCGATATCTGCATTTTAGTGCTGCTCAACAGCATCAACTTAAGCAGATGTCGGTAGATTACTTTGGTAGTGATCTGCTGACGAATACTTTTGATGGTGATCGTATTGATGTTGCTAAACATAGCCGTTATGAAAAGCTTGCTGCCATTGCGCCTGATGACCAGTTTGTACTGATAAAATCTCGCCCTTTTTTCCCTAATATTCCTATTGAGTGCTCACTTAGAATACCGCTTACTAACGTCATTCAATTACTTGAGTCGCAGATTGCAACGATTACTCACCTAGTGATTGTTGAAAACCTCGATGCCTTTGATTATTGGTATCAGTTTTCGGTCGATGAAGCGCTCAACAATGTATTAGTGGTGTATCGAGGGCATAACGGATTGAGTATAGGGCTTAGCGTTTTGCTTGAGCTGCTACCAGAGAAGGTTACTGTTGTAGCATTTGTTGATGTCGATCCAGCTGGTGTACAAATCGCACTCACGACGCCCAGAGTCACTCAGCTGCTCGCCCCAAGCATTGAAGCCCTTTCATCGCTAGTCGTTACCGCAAGCTCCACGGAAGACTACACTGCACAATATAAACAACTTAAATATATCCAACATCAAAGTGAACAGTGGCGGCCATTACAGCAGTTTATTATCGAGCATAAAGTCAGCATTAAGCAGCAGCATCTATTGGCTCATAATCTAGGGTTAATTATCCATCCTCGAGCTTGTTAAGCATAAAAACTCAGCAGTTTTTCTTTAGATAACACTGCGCAATAAAGTTGGTTAGTTATGCCGACTGCTCGGCCTGCTTTCGCTAGTGCATTGCGCTGCCTAGGTCGTTTTTAATAGGTGTTGTCACTGCTCTGTTTTTGCTGGTATGTTTCTATTGTGTTGCCTTGGTGTTGCCTGTGTAAAAGTTGCTTCAATTTGGCTTTCAGTTTTGCAGTTGAATTTACTGTTGATACAGAGGGTTATCTTGTTACTGCCGGGGTGTTATAAGATTGTTTCATAAACTAATTTTATGGTTTTGATTGAAATTCTTGCTAGCATGTTTCACTATCCCTGCCACTAATAGATGGAAATTAAATATCCATCAAGATTGAAGGCAATAGAAGACATGCGATAAGACATGTCGAATATAAGGCAAGTTAATGACTAAATCACTTTCTACTCGGATCTTTATCGGTCTGTTTTCAGGTTTGATCCTCGGCTCGATCATTCAGTACTTCCTCGCAGATATCGGTTTCTTCACTGGCACTGTGGTCGATATCGCTTCCGGTGCTGGCACCATGTTCGTTAATATGATCATGATGTTAGTTGTACCATTAGTATTCGTTTCAATCGTATGTGGCGTTTGCGAACTAAAAGACCTCAATAGTTTTGGCCGTTTAGGCGGTAAAACGTTTGGCTTCTACATCATTAATACCTTAGTGGCTATTTTTGCCGCTTTAGCTGTCGCTTTGCTATTGGCACCGGGTAAAGGTGTTGATATGTCGAGCGGTGGTGGTGTTGATATCGTCGCCACAGAGCTACCAAACTTAGTACAGCTGATTGTTGGTATCGTGCCTAGTAACCCTGTCGCAGCCTTTACATCTGGCAATATGCTACAAGTGATCTTTATGGCACTTTTGCTCGGTGGCGTGATTAAGTCACTTGGTGAAACAGCTAAAAGTGCTGTGAGCGGCTTTCAGGTTGCTAACAAAATCATGATGAAGCTCATTAGCGTGGTTATGCAGTTAGCACCTATTGGTGTGTTTGCATTGATGCTAAAGCTGGGAGCAACCCTTGAAGCTGAGATATTTGGTAGCGTATTAGAATACCTTGTGGTGATTTTAAGTTTACTGCTGTTATGGATATTTGTAGTTTACCCATTTGCTGTAAGCATGTTTACTCCAGTGTCGGCCAAAGAATTCCGCGCTAAAACTCGTGAACAGATCCTATTTTCACTTTCAACAGCGAGCTCAAACGCCACTATTCCAGTGACAATGCGTACCTTAACTGAGAAGCTTGGTGTTAATCGTGCCGTGGCAGGTTTTGGCGTACCGCTGGGCGCAACGATGAACATGGGCGGCGTATCAATTTACATCACCATTGCTATCTTCTTTGTGGCTAATGCGTTTGGCGCACCAATTGGTATGGATCAGTTACCTGCACTATTGTTTAGCATCTTCTTACTGTCTGTTGGTGCTGGCGGTGTTCCAGGTGGCGGTATGGTGATGATTGGTGTACTTATTCATCAGATGGGTCTACCAGTAGAAGCATTCGCTATTGTTGCCGCGCTTGACCGTTTAATCGATATGGTACTGACATCATGTAATGTAGTGGGTGACGCTGCAGTACTTACTATTGTTGATGAAACAGAGAAGCGTGCAGAAGCTAAGCTGGAAACTGCATCAAACAGTGTTACCTCAAGCTAAATTGAGAACTGGTTATTGCCAAAAACTCGCCTAAATTGGCGAGTTTTTTGTATGTATTCTCAAATGTTATTTTTCTTGTTTTAGCCGACGACTTAATGCGCTTTGGCTAATACCAAGCATTCGTGCTGCAGCCGTCTGGCTATTGGCGGTGCGACTCATAGCCTCATTAATCAATGCATCTCCCATCTGTGCCAATGTCGGCAGTTCTTTTGGAAAGACTAACTGATCACAATGCTCTGCAGTTACCTTGCTGAGGTTGATGGCCTCCATAAAAGGGCTGATATTGAGTTGTATACCATCACTCCTGCTTACAGCATCAAATACCATCCCTTTTAATTCATGCAAATTGCCAGGAAACTCATAGTCTGCGAGTTGCGCGGCAAGGGTACTGGGTTGGTTAGGTCTTGGCAGGTTCATTTCATCAGCTGCTAAGGTGATGAAATGATTGATCAACATGAATAGATCAAGCCTACGTTGTCTAAGTGGAGGCAGTTTAATGGTGTGAGAGCGTAGGCGGTAGAGAAGATCATTACGAAACTTACCAGCTTTGCTTAAAGCGAGTAGATCGTGCTGCGTTGAAATGATTATTTTACACAACACTGGGTAGGCTTTGTCGCTGCCAATAGGGTAATACTGTTTATGCTCAATCACATCCACCAGCTTTGCCTGAGCTTCTATCGGTAAATCACCAATCTCATTGAGATAAAGTAAGCCGGATTGCACTTGATGCAACACGCCTGCTTGAGCGCTGACTTGACCATTATCTAAGGTCTTGATTTGGCCAAACAGCTGTAATTCAAATGCGCTCGCGCTTATTCCTGCTAGATTGACGTTGATAAAGGGAGCTTCTGGGCAGCACAATTGGTGTGCTGATTTAGCAAACTCATCTTTGCCAGTGCCACTCTCACCTTGGATCAGGATTGGCTCTGGACTAGGTGCAACCGCTTCAAAATAGCGAAACTGATCGAGTAGCGCGGGTTCACAGGTAAGAATGTTATTGAATGCTTCGGGTTGGGTTAAGGTTTTACTGAGAAAGCTCTCTTTAATTCTCAAATAATTACGTTCCAGCCCCACGACTTCTAATGCGCGGCGCACTGTGCGGGCAAGATCGTCAACATTATCGGTTTTGATAAAGTAGTCATAAGCACCATGCTTAATGCAACGCACTGCAGTATCAACCTCATTGACACCGGTGACTATGATGACCCGAGTATTGGGGTGGGCATTGCGGATCATATTCAGCAGCTCTTCACCTGAGTGGAACGGCATAGTTAAATCCAGTAACACTAGCGCGTAATCACCGACTTCAAGGCGGTTCATCACCTGCCTGCTATCGACACAGGTATCAATTTTTGCTTCGGGCACTAATCGGTTGAGCGTTATTGCAAGGGTACGTAACCAAGAGGCCTCATCATCGACAAGTAGAATGTTTCTGGCTAGTTTCACGTTTGAGTCTCCAATGGGAAGCGAAGGGTAATAACGGTACCTTTGCCAATATGCGATTTTATCTGCATGTCAGCTTTATGCTCTTTAATGATGCGGCTACAAACCGACAGCCCAAGCCCTGTGCCGCCGCTTGAGCGTCTTGTTGTGAAAAATGGCTCTGTGATCCGTTGTAAAGTTGCCCTGTCCATACCTTGCCCTTTATCGGTAATCGTCAAGTAAGCAAATTCTTGCTCAATGTGGGTTTCGAGCACAATATGCTGGTCATTATCATAAGTGTCAGCATCGAGCACGATGGCGTGGCAGGCGTTTTGAATTAAGTTGATTAGCACTTGATTTAATTGCTGTGCATCGCCTTTAATAATGGGACTCGGACTGGATAAGTCAGTGACTACGTTTAAGGTTTTTATCTGATTCGCTGTTAAGCGCAAAGAGACCTGTACCACTTCATTAAGTGATATTGCTTGGTATTCATCAGCAATGGTCGGTAAGGCATAGCGTTTTAAGTCGTTAACGATACGGCTAATACGATCGGCCCCTTCAACAATCGATTGGCTACTCAGATTGAGTTCAGTTAATGCCGATGTAGGCTCTAGTCCTGCAATATTCCAAAATGGGTTCTGTTTCTGGTAGCTATCAGCAGCGATAGAAAGATCAGCTAGGGCATCATTTATAAACGCTATAGAGTGGATGATTATGCCAGTGGGGTTGTTGATTTCATGAGCGATACCTGCTGAAAGTTCTCCTAAAGAAGCCAAGCGACTGGCCTCGTCATTAGCTTGACGCAGTAGTTGCTGCTCTGTGGTCTCTTCCAGCAAAATAACAGCTTGGTCGTCGCCAATGGGATGCAATTGTAACTGCCAATGCTGGTTTTTAATAACCATATCAGCGATGGTGGAACGGTTGCTGTCTAAGGCTTCAAGTAAGCTTGGCAATAGCTTGAATGGTTGACCATCGATGTAGTGGAACTCAGGATTTTTGAGTAGTTGATTATTATCATTACTCCACAGGCATTCACCTTGTCGATTAAATAAGGTGACTCCATGAGGGATACCGTCGAGAACTGATTGAAACTGTTTCGATAAGTTGGATATTGCCGCTTCCGCTTTTTTCCGTTGAGTTAACTCTAATTTTAGTGCTTTGCTGCGTTTACGTAAGCTGAGACTGACATACCCTGTGAGCAGCATGCCAACAGCAGAGATCAAGCTGACAAAAATTGCCAGTGACAACATACGCTGTTGCGCGGAGTTAAGGTCGACTTTTTCACGCCCTGTACCAAACCACTTATTCACTAGACGGTCATATTCACCCGATAGTTTCAGTTGACGCAGTGCATCATTAATGTGTGCCATTAAGGCTGCATTTTTGCGATTACTAACAAAGTTAAACGCGCCATATATCAGTGGGTCACTAGAACTTCTGATAGAGGGGTATAATGGCATTAGTCGTCTGGCTACAAAATTTTCTGCGATCACAACATCGACTTGCCCCTTTATTAATAGCTGAAACCCTGTCTCGTAAAGGTCAACATCAACTCTCTTAAAGTCTTGTTGTTTGCCAGAGATATACACATCGACAAAGGCCCCTTTTTTAATAGCGACTCGTTTACCTTTTAGATCGTCCCAGCCTTCGATAAAAGATTTACCTTGCAGGGTATAAGCTTTCGCGTGGGTGGCGTAGATCGGATCGGACTGGCTAAGGTCGCGATCGATTGTTACTGGGCTGACAACCGCGATCACATCAATCAGGGAGTCAGGATTATGAACATCTGTCAGCAACTGTTGGAAGGTCTTACGTCTAACTGCAATACGGTTACCGGTGAGTTGACCGATCCGATCCAGTAGCTCCAAGTTAAAGCCTTGATCGACACCGTTATTACGCCATTCAAGTGGAGCTGTTTTTGAGTGAACACCAAACACAATACTGTTGCTCTCTTTAGCAACAGCAGTTTGGGTGAGTAGCGCTGAAGTTATTACCAGCAGTGCGTATAAAAGCTTAACAAGTATTTTCATCGCTTAATCTTAGCATGCACTTATACACGTTAACTGTGCAGTAATTCTCGGTTTTTGACCGCTACAGCAGCTAGATAATGATGGGATTTTCAAGCCTGAAGTCTCTTTGAGGATCTAAATAATCGCTGCAAGAGGTCTTATTGATCAATGTTAGCTCGCTCACACAGAGTTATGCATTTTTGCATAACCCATCATGCCGTTATGCATTCGTGCATGAGCAACTAATCAGCCTGTGATCAAGTGTTTAGTTTGTTACTTGCTGAGCCGTTGTTGATTGAGCGTAGGCAATATTGAGCTCAAAATGAATTTGAACTTAACAATTGACGACAACATTAACGATTGTCGAAATTACCGTGATGACTTTTATAAGTGACGATAAGTGACTTGGTGAGAGTGAGGATTTGAGATGAAAAACTTTAAAAAAGCAGTGTGTATTGCAACGCTATTAGGCTCAGCTGGCTTTATGGGTAATGCAATGGCTGCGGATAACTTAGCTGAATTCCATGGTGAAAACCAAGAGTGTGATAGCTGCCACATGCCAGATGGCGAGCTTTCAAACGACAACCTAAGTTACGAAAATGAGCAGTGTGTATCATGTCATGGCACGATGGAAGAGGTGGCAAAAGAGACTGAACATGAGCACTACAACGCACACGCATCTCACTTCCCTGGCGAAATCGCTTGTACTTCTTGCCATAGCGCCCACGAAAAATCGATGGTTTACTGTGATTCTTGCCATAGCTTCGACTTTGACATGCCATACACGAAGAAGTGGGAGCGTGATGAGCCTAGCATCGATGAATTATTAAAGGACAAGTCAGATCGCCAAGCTGCATTAGCTGCTGAACCACGCGACACAACTGATGTAGTGGTTATCGGTTCTGGTGGCGCAGGTTTCTCTGCTGCAGTTTCTGCCTATGACAACGGTGCCAAAGTTATTCTTGTTGAAAAAGAGCCTGTTATTGGCGGTAACGCTAAACTAGCTGCTGGCGGTATGAACGCTGCTTGGACAGATCAACAAAAAGCCAAAGGTATTGAAGATAGCGTTGAGTCTATGGTTAAAGACACCATGAAAGGTGGCCGCAACTTAAATGACCCTGCTCTTGTCGATGTATTGGCATCACACTCAAAAGGTTCAGTTGACTGGTTAACTGGCATGGGTGCCGATCTGACTGACATTGGCCGTATGGGCGGCGCGTCAGTTAACCGTTCTCATCGTCCAACAGGTGGTGCAGGTGTGGGTGCTCACGTGATTCAAGTGCTTTACGATAACGCAGTTAAGCGTGATATCGATATGCGCATGAACACCCGTGGTATTGAAATCCTAAAAGATGATAAGGGCAATGTTAAAGGCCTGCTCGTTAAAGGTATGTACAAAGGTTACTACTGGATTAAAGCTGATGCAGTGGTACTGGCAACAGGTGGTTTCGGTAAGAACAACGACCGTGTAGCCAAACTTGATCCAAAACTTAAAGGCTTTGTATCAACAAACCAACCAGGTGCGACTGGTGATGGTATTGATGTAGCGGGTAATGCTGGCGCTGCGATGCAAGATCTACAGTACATCCAAGCTCACCCAACACTGTCTGTTAAAGGTGGTGTGATGGTTACTGAAGCGGTACGTGGTAACGGTGCAATCTTGGTTAACCGCGAAGGTAAGCGTTTCGTCAACGAAATCACCACTCGTGACAAAGCCGCTGCAGCGATTCTTGAGCAAACAGGTAAAACAGCTTACCTAATCTTTGATGATTCCGTGCGTAAGTCACTAAGCAAAATTGATAAGTACATCGGCCTAGGTGTTGCCCCGACTGCTGACTCATTGGTTAAGCTTGGTAAGCTAGAGAACATCGATGGTAAAGCATTGACTGAAACTGTGGCGCGTTACAATAGCTTTGTGACTGCTGGTAAAGACGCTGACTTTGAACGTCCAAACCTACCGCGTGCTCTTAATGAAGGTAACTACTTCGCGATTGAAGTAACTCCTGGTGTTCACCACACTATGGGCGGCGTGATGATTGACTCTAAGTCTGAAATCTTGAACGCTAAGAAGCAGGTTATTCCTGGTCTATACGGTGCGGGTGAAGTGACAGGCGGTGTTCACGGTGCTAACCGTCTAGGTGGTAACGCGATTTCTGACATCGTTACCTTCGGTAGAATGGCTGGTGAAAATGCAGCTAAGTACGCCGAAAAGAAATAACTTTGGTAGCGTTAGTTTGAAAAGGATTAGTTTCGAAGTTTCTCTTTAAATTAATCTTTAAACTGAAAGCCTTCACCTTATTAGATGAAGGCTTTTTTGTATCAGAGTGATTTGTCTAAGGCTTGAAAATAATCGATAAGGTAGTCTATAAAAGCTCTGACTCGGTAGGGTTGATAATCATCATTTTTGAACACCGCATACATGGGTAAAGCGATAGATTGATAGCTAGTCAATACCTGGATCAGACTACCAGTTTTTAACTGCTCAGCAACCATCCAGTTAGGCAGTGCTGTTATGCCACGCCCAAGCAAGGCCATCTCAAGCAGCAACTCTGGGCTATCACTTTTAAACACTTCTTTGACCATGACTTTTGCATCTACTTTACCGCCTTTACGTAAGCTCCATATATTGGATGGACTCATAAGCGAATAGGTTAGACAGTTGTGAGACTGAAGATCGCTGGCAAGGATCGGAGCTTCTCTGCCTAGTAGATAGCGAGGTGAGGCAACATAAACGGCTTGGTTATTAAATAAGAAACGTGCTTTGTAACCTGAATCTTCTAAAACAGCGGCTCTAATGGCGATATCGATATTGCTTTCTATCAGATCGACTTGCCGATCATTGACAGAGGTATCAACTGTGAGCCCAGGATGAAGATCCATAAAGTCGTTGATTGGTTGCAGTAGTAGTTGAGTGGCAATTGAACTTGGCACTGATAGTTTGAGCTGGCCTTTAACCTGCTCTAGTTCCTCTTTTAAGCTAGATTCGAAATGTGTCATTTCATCGATAAATCTTTCGCTATATTGAAGATACTGAACACCTTGAGTGGTTAACTGAATTTGTCTGCTGTTACGGTGAAATAGCGCAAATCCGAGCTTGTTCTCTAGCCATGCAATTTTTTTACTCACGGCACTCTGCGTGATATTCAGTTCGTTTGCCGCGGCAGTAAAGCTACCTAGCTGCGAGATTTTGACAAAAATTTGGAGGCAATCAAATTTATCCATTGCATTCTTATTTGGAATGTAAGTTATGCCAAAAATAGCATTTATATAACTTTTTAGGAATGCTTTAATTTCGCTATTCAAAAAGAGGATGCTTAAGATGAAAGAAATTATTATCGCTGTGTTAGTCACTTTCTTTATGTTTGCCAGTTCAATTAAGTTGCTAGGTTGGCAAAAATTGATCTTCGAAACTCAGCTTAAATTTTTTAAGAAGTATGGTCTTAACAGACAAGTAATGTTTGTTGTTGGCTTGATAGAGCTATCCGGCGCTATATTACTGAGTGTATTTCTAGCTATCGCTACACCTATATGGACGTTATGGCTCGGTGCAGTGCTTATTGTTGTGACCTCACTTGGTGCGATATTTTTCCATCTACGTTTTGACAGATGGCAAGATGGAATTCCTGCTATGGTCACTCTACTTCTGTCCCTTACTGTACTGCTAAGTTGATTACTGCTTTACTCAAATCTTATAGTCAGTTATTTGTTCGCTAGACAAAGTCTAATTTTAAGGTTTTAGTCTGCCATCCATTTAGTAACCAGCCAAAAAAAAGCGCAGTCCTAACTATTATAGGATTGCGCTTTCTTAGGTTTAGGAGTCAGTGTCAAGAGCCTTCTTTAAGCTTCAGGTTGCAGCTTTTCCGATTAGCTACTTTAGCTTTTACGGTCTGTACCTTTCCGAGCTCCTAGGATCTAACGTCTTATATAGTTGGCTCTTGTGAGTAATCAACTTGATGATACTCAAGGCATGCGTCAACTTCATTGGCAGAACCTAAGATAACCGCCACACGCTGGTGGATCTCGCTTGGTTCGATGTCCATGATGGTTTCATAGCCGGTAGATGCTTTACCGCCAGCTTGCTCAACTAGGAAAGACATTGGATTTGCTTCGTACATTAAGCGTAATTTAAATGGTTTGTTCGGGTTCTTGTTATCAGTTGGATAGGTGAAGAGTCCGCCGCGGCAAAGTACTCGGTGAACGTCGCCAACCATGGCTGCAATCCAGCGCATATTGAAGGCTTTTTCACGTGGACCAATAGTGCCTAGTAGCAGATCGTTAATGTAGGTCTGCATTGGCGCTTCCCAGAAGCGTTGGTTTGACATATTAATGGCAAACTCAGCTGTGTCTTTACTGATACTCATCGCTGGATCAGTTAACAAGTACTCATTGGTTTCAGGATTTAAGGTAAAGAGTTGCACGCCTTTACCTGTGGTGAGCGCCAACATCGTAGATGGGCCATACAGCACATAACCTGCGGCAACTTGATTACGACCCGCTTGTAGGAAGCTTTTCTCTGAAAACTCGCCCGCTGGCGCTGGTAATACCGAAAAGATAGTACCGACTAATGAGTTAATGTCGATGTTTGATGAGCCGTCTAGTGGATCAAAGCAGACTAGAAACTCGCCGTTAGCATCGGCATCAACCACGTAGTCTTCCTCTTCAGATGCAATGCCGCGGACTGTACCGTCAGCTTTTAGTGCATCTTTGAGCATATCGTTGGTAATGATATCCAGTTTCTTTTGGGTTTCACCTTGAACATTTTCTTGCTCTGTAGCGCCTAAAATACCTGCTAAGGCACCATGGCGAACTGCATGGCTGATCTCGATCGAGGTGTCAGCTAAGGTCAGGATCAGTTTTTCAAGAGAGGGAGAAATTGCTTGCGATGTCAGGTTTTCAGCCAGAGTCTGCATGTTGTTTCCTATGACAATTTAAGTGTATTAAATTGAGTTAGAGGTCGGGATTTTTAGTTTTAATACCTATCGGGATAAGTAGTTGGTCTACTCAGAGTGTTTTTTGGCGAACTAATTCAAGGCGGATAATTGACATAATGGTTGTTCCCTTTTGCCTTTATCCAACACAGAAGTAGGAAGCCAAAACACTCCTTACAGGCGAGTTTTAGCGGCTCTGATGCAGCGTTAATGAGCTTGAACGTAGAATAACTATGTACTTCACTCACTGCAAACCACATGGCCTAGCATGTTCCTGACATGCTTAAGGCATTACCTCCATCCCTGGAGGTCAGATGTGGTGAATGTCATTAATGCTGGAGCATTTAATGACCTTGCTTCAAAACCGCTAACTCTCGCTGAGCGACCAAATCTTTATACCGATTGCTATAAACCTATTATTGTCGGCGATGATACCTGAGATTGGCAGTTTTTTCAGCTGTAAAGCGCACACGCCAATGCATATTGTCTGCATTGTTTTTGTTTTGCTTATATTTGAGGCACAATGTAGACGAATTTTCAGCCAAAACACGTTTTAACAACGTGTTATCCAAGGAATAATAATGAAAAAAAATTGGATGAGTTTGCTGCTTGCCACGTTTCCAATGATGATGGCATCTCCAGCAATTGCACAATCTTCAGTCACCAAAGGTGGTGACAAACCATTAACTATCGAGCGTATGTATGCCTCGCCAGCTTTAGCTGGCACCAGCCCGCGTGGGCTGAAGCTTTCGCCTGATGGTAAGCGAGTGACCTATTTGGCTGGTCGTAAAGATGATCAACATTTTTATGATCTATGGCAGATGGATGTCGCAACGGGCAAGCAAAGCTTGTTGCTTGACGCTGATAAGTTGACGATTGGCGAGCTATCCGATGAGGAGAAAGCGCGTCGCGAACGTCAGCGTATTTATGGCCAAGGCATTATGGAATATTTCTGGGCAGATGATAGCCAAGCTATGCTTATCCCAGCCTCAGGCCAGTTGTATTACTTCTCGGTGAAAACCAATCAAGTAAAACTGCTTAAAACTGGTGAGGGCTTTGCGACCGATGCAAGACTGTCTCCTAAGGGCAATTACGTCTCTTTCGTACGTGAACAAAACTTGTATGTGTTGGACCTAAAAACTGAAAAGGTGACAGCATTAACCACTGATGGCGGCGGTGCGATTAAAAACGCCATGGCTGAGTTTGTTGCGCAAGAAGAGATGGGCCGTATGACGGGCTATTGGTGGTCACCTGATGAATCAGCGATTGCCTACACTCGTATTGATGAATCTGCTGTCGAGTTAGTTACCCGTAATGAAATCTACGCCGATGGCATTAAACTCACCGAGCAGCGTTATCCATATGCAGGTAAAAATAACGTAACAATCGCACTAGGTGTCGTTTCGCTTAGCGATAGCAAAGTCGCTTGGGTTGATTTAGGCAAAGATACAGATATCTATCTTCCGAGAGTAAAGTGGTTGCCTGATAGTAAGCAACTCTCTTACCAGTGGCAGAGCCGTGATCAGCAATCGCTCGACTTAAGAGTTGTTAATATTGATGATATCAAGCGCAATAAAGACTTGGTACAGGAGCGCAGCGAAGCATGGGTCAATTTGAACGATGACCTGCATTTCTTAAAGAAACAGAAATCGTTTATCTGGGCGTCGGAGCGTGATGGTTTTAACCACCTTTACCTAATAGGGCTTGACGGCAAGGTTATTCGTCAGCTTACCCAAGGTGATTGGGCGGTAGATGCTGTTGAGTATATCGATGAAAAAGCCGGCGAAGTGTACTTTACAGGGCGTAAAACTAAAGTTACTGAAAGGCAGTTATACCGGGTCGCTATCACTGGTGGTAAAGTCGAACCTATAAGCAGTCGCTCTGGTATGCATTCAACTGTGTTTGCCGATAACCAGCCAGTCTATTTAGACTATTTTAGTAGTTTGTCGCAGCCACCTCAGGTGAGTTTGCACAGTGAGTCAGGCAAGCGATTAGCCTGGGTTGAGCAAAATGAAGTTAAAAAAGGCCACCCACTTTATGATTACTTTGGGCTGTGGCAAGTGCCTGAGTTTGGAGAGTTAACCGCAGAAGATGGACAAGCGTTACAGTACCGCATATTTAAGCCAACAAACTTTGATGCTAACAAGAAATATCCTGTGGTTGTTCGGGTCTATGGTGGTCCACACGCACAACTAGTGACCAATAGTTGGAGTCATCAGGACTACTTTACTCAACACCTACTGCAGCAAGGCTTTATCGTTTATCAATTAGATAATCGTGGTTCCGCCCATCGCGGTACAAAATTTGAATACGTGATTTACAAGCAACTAGGTGATGCTGAAGTTAACGATCAAAAAGTGGGTGTCGACTATCTGCGTAGCTTGCCGTATGTAGATGGCGATAATATTGCTATCTACGGCCACAGTTATGGCGGTTATATGGCGTTGATGAGCTTGTTTAAAGCACCTGATTACTTCAAGGCCGCAATCTCTGGTGCACCAGTATCCGATTGGTCATTGTATGATACCCATTACACCGAGCGTTACCTGAGCCACCCCGAGACAAATGCCAAAGGCTATGAGGCGAGTAGTGTGTTGCCATATGTCAAAGGTTATCAGTCTGGATTGTTGATGTACCACGGTATGGCGGATGACAATGTGCTATTTGAAAACAGCACGCGAGTTTATAAAGCATTGCAAGATGAAGGAAAGCTATTCCAGATGATAGATTACCCCGGTTCTAAACACTCTATGCGCGGTGAGAAAGTACGGGTTCATTTATATCGCTCGCTAGCAGACTTTTTGGACCGTGAACTAAAATAGAGTTAACAATTTCAAAATAGGTATAAAGACAATTAAGTTTATGCCTATTTTGATTAACCGAAGATTAAATATCGTTAATAAGAAGGTTTATTTATTCTTAACGTTAAAAAGCGACCTATATAGGGACAAAGCAATATTTATAATTATGGTTGGCTTATTTGACAAATGAGGATTATCTGCTAGCGGAATTTAACTTGTTCTAGCGTCAGATTAAGGTTTAATTAAGATTAGGTGTCAAGTTTATAGCTTAGTTATTTGACTTGTTTTCCTAGATTTTAGATACAAAAAAGCCAGTCAAATGACTGGCTTTTTTGTATTAGAAGATTGGATTAGTCTTCTAAGTTACCACAAAAACGGTAACCTTCACCGTGGATGGTAGCGATAATTTCTGGTGTATCTGGCAAGCTTTCGAAGTGCTTACGGATACGACGAATCGTCACATCAACAGTACGGTCATGTGGCTTAAGCTCACGACCAGTCATTTTCATAAGTAGGTCTGCACGGCTAAGGATCTTGCCTGGGTTCTCTACAAAGTGCAGCATAGCGCGGAACTCACTACGTGGCAGCTTGTAAGACTCACCTTGTGGACTAACTAGAGAGCGGCTGTTGATTTCTAAGCTCCAACCGTTGAAACGGTAGAACTCAACTGCGCTTTTCTCTTCAGACTCAGCACCAGTGCTATTTACACGGGTCAATAAGTTACGAGCTCGAATAGTCAATTCACGTGGATTGAATGGCTTAGTGATGTAATCATCAGCGCCAATTTCAAGTCCAAGAATCTTGTCTACTTCGTTATCACGGCCTGTAAGGAAAATAAGGCCAATGTTATTAATTTCACGAAGTTCGCGTGCTAATAAAAGTCCGTTTTTGCCGGGAAGGTTAATATCCATCACGACTAAGTTAACTTTGTTATCTTGCATAGCTTTATGCATTTCAGCGCCATCATTGGCTTCAGATACCACATATCCTTCTGCTTCAAAAATACTTCTAAGTGTGTTTCTGGTAACGGCTTCATCTTCAACAATCAGAATGTGCGGGTTTTGCATATTAATTACCTAATCTCTGTCAATTCTATTCTAACCATGAGTATAAATAATTTTATACTCCATAAAGTCATGCTGATATTTCACTGATACACGCTGGTGTTTTCAAATTCTATTCTGAAACAGCAACACACTTCATGATAAGTAAAGTATGGGTATCTCACATATGGAAAACGTAAACTGTATTTCCTTCGATAAACAATAGGGACAAGAAGTTCCTTAACGATTGTTTTTTTTTGAAGTTTAAATGTTAAATCAAACATAGATCACATTTGGTACAGCTGTGTGGATTACTCTTCTATCTGTTTCAGATATGTGTAACAAAATGTGTCATCACATGTATATCAGTGTGAGTTAATCAACAGGACCTATTGTACTCGTTTTAGGCATTTGTTAACAAATGAAATGTTAACAAATTTACAAGAAGGCATGACTTAGATCACGAAAAAGCAGTTAAGTGGTTGATAATTAAGATAAGTGAAATTTTATTTACTGTGATCGATATCACGTCTCTAGGCAGCCCTAACGATTTTGCTATAATAAAATCACTTCAATTAGAGAATTTGTTAGCAATGAATCACTCAGTAGAAAGGCTTTGGCACGAATATCAACAAACGGAATTCTTGTTCACACAAGGTTTATCTCCCAAAATTTCATTCGCAATCATCACTGCTCACAATCCGAAAGGTGAATCATTGGCTCCTAGTCAGAATCGATTACTCGACCGTAAGCTACTGCAAGAGATCCTCGGTTTACGGCGTCCTTATCGGGCGATGGTAGGAGCGTCTCAAGATCGTAGCCATATGGAAAAGAGTTGGGCGGTTGCCACTGATAAAGCCTCTGCGATTAAACTTGGCTGTAAATTTAATCAAAATGCTATCTACTATGTCGAGTCAGACAAACTGCAATTGATCCCTTGCTTATTGTTACAACAGGAAACGGCTCTTGGTGCGTTTTCACCTCGAGTTAACGTAGTGCATGAGCTGCCTGATAACGTGTAATAGCAATTGAGATCAAATCAAGGTGGCTGCTTTGAGTCGAGCAGTTATTTATTGGTTGGTATAATTCTAAAGTTGTACAAATTTTGTTTGACTTGCTGGCGTTAATTATATATTTTTCACTTTCTTGATTTGTATACAAATTGAGTACAGAAGAGGAGCGTTAACTAGGTAGTGAATGAGAGGGGACCAAAACCCAAAGATCATTCATGAGGGAGATTAGCGCCGAGATATTAAAAGCTTTTTGGGATAGCTTTAAGTATCGGTCGTTCAGGCTGAATCCTGTCGATTGTCACCTATTATTATGGTGGAGAGCTTCTGGTGACGATCGCTGTTTCCCATCAATGGGGTGCATATCTTAGCACCAGGCTCTTCGAACGAAGTTAGTTCGGAGCTTATTCATGTTAGTTTTTCAAAACCGTCAGTTTATTCAGATTCCACTTTCCGTGGAGGCTGCCCTATGTCTATAGCCAATGGTTTAACTGTCGCTAAGTTTGGCGGAACCTCAGTTGCAGACTATGATGCGATGCACCGCTGTGCTGATATCATTATCAATAACCCAGCTACAAAAGTGGTGGTGGTGAGTGCATCAAGTGGCGTCACCAATAAGCTTGTAGCACTGACTCAAGCTACAACAACCTCAGAGCAAAGCAAACTGCTGATTAAACAGATTGCTTCTATTCAGTATCAGATCCTCGATAGGCTGGGTCATCCAAGTGAAGTGGCTGCAAAAATTGATGCCGTCATTAGCCATATATCGGTACTCGCCGAACGCTTAGTGCTGAGCCGCAGCAAAGCAGTTATGGATGAAATGCTATCGCAAGGCGAGATGTGCTCGTCGGTATTTTTCGCCGCTGTGTTACGTGAGAAAGGCGCAGCAGCTGCAGCATTCGATGTGCGACAAGTGATGCGAACTGATAGCCATCATGGCCGTGCAGAACCACAAATAGAATCCATTGCTCAACTTGCTGAAGAACATTTAGCGCCATTGTTGAGTTCTCAAGTAATAGTTACCCAAGGTTTTATAGGGGCTGATGAAGAGGGAGCTACCACGACTTTGGGGCGTGGCGGCAGTGATTATTCAGCAGCACTATTAGCAGAAGCGCTGCGGGCAACCGCGGTTGAGATCTGGACTGATGTTGCTGGGATCTACACCACTGATCCAAGACTTGCCCCCAATGCTAAGCCTATTGCTGAAATCAGCTTTAATGAAGCGGCAGAGATGGCTACTTTCGGGGCTAAAGTATTGCATCCAGCCACGATTCTTCCAGCGGTTAGGCAAAAAATCCAAGTGTTTGTTGGCTCAAGCTGGACACCAGAACAAGGCGGCACTTGGATCCGTCACCAGGTGTCTGACGAGCCCGTCTACCGCGCGGTAGCGGTAAGAAGAGATCAAACGCTGCTAAATCTTCATAGTCTACAAATGCTTCATGCACAGGGTTTTTTAGCCCAAACTTTTGCCACCCTAGCAAAGCATAAGATCAGTGTTGACCTAATTACCACCTCAGAAGTGAATGTGGCATTAACCTTAGATAAAACCGGCTCTGATTCGAGTGGCCATGGTTTATTGAGTGAGTCGCTGTTGCAGGAGTTGTCGCAGCACTGCCGAGTTCGTGTTGAAGATGGCTTGGCATTGGTTGCTGTTATAGGTAACAGAATTGCGTCAACGGCGGGTGTATGTCGCAGAGTGTTTGAAGTACTAGAGCCTCATAATGTACGCATGATCTGCCAAGGCGCGAGCCCGCATAATCTATGTGTACTGGTAGAAGAAGCACAAGCCGCTGATGTGATCCGTGCATTACATGAAAATTTGTTTGAATCATAATCGCCGTTGAATATTAGTCGCTGGTGAAGCAAGGAACCGAGTACACATGATGCAATTTACCCAATCTAGCCTTAATGTTGGCGAACTGGCAACAGGGCAAGAGCTAAGCATTCCTGTGTACCGTGTAGCTGCGAAAGACCCATCTGCGCCGAGTGTATTTGTGCAAGCGAATGTTCACGGTGCAGAAGTACAGGGAAATGCGGTTATTTTCCAGTTAATGAAGCAACTGGAGCGAATGGATGTTCGCGGTGAAGTGACATTATTGCCGCTTGCTAATCCGTTGGGGATCAATCAAAAGAGTGGCGAGTTTACACTTGGGCGCTTTGATCCTATTACAGGGGTCAACTGGAACCGTGAGTACCTTGAGCATTCAATCGATATCCCTGCATTTTATCAACAACATTGTCATCTAGATGATGTGCAGCTAAAGCAGCAGTTTAGGTTGGCGTTGCTGGCATCATGTGAGGTACATTTAGCAAACCCTTGGGGCGTGACGACAGGTAAAAGGCTCGCTGTCACGTTGCAAACGTTAGCGCATCAAGCCGATATTGTGATTGATCTGCATACCGGACCTAAATCCTGTAAACACCTTTATTGTCCTGAATACGATAGAGATTCAGCAAGGTTTTTTTCTATTCCTTATAGCTTAATCATCCCCAATGATTTTGGCGGCGCGATGGATGAGGCGGCATTTTGTCCTTGGTGGGCATTGGTTGAGCATGCTGCTAGCCAAGGGAGAGAGATGCCTGTTCCTGTAGCCGCTTTTACACTGGAGCTAGCTAGTCAAGAGCGTATTGATATGCGAGATGCCCTGGTCGATGCTCAGGGAGTTTTGGCTTATCTTAGTTTTCGCGGGGTGATCAACGAGAAGGTTGCCCCGGCCGATATGCCTCGCTTTGGTTGTTTACTCAAGGATTACAAAAAATATCATGCACCTAAAGGCGGATTAGTAGAGTACTTAGCTCAGCCAGGTATACCGCTAAAGGCTGGTGAACCGCTGGCAAATATTCTTAGGCTGGACTGTTATGGCACCGAAGATGAGTTAACTTCGCTGCAGCTTGAACAAGATTGTGTGCCCATTCTTCATTTTGCTTCAGCCTCTGTTTATCAAGGCACAGAGTTGTATAAGCTGATGACTAATGTGTTTGAGCTTTAATATCATCACTAAGTAAGGGCTGTTTAATGTTATGCTAATGTTTAAATAGAACATTATTGATAGAGGTTCGGGCTAATTATGCGACTAATCCCACTATGTGCAGCGCTATTGCTAACAGCAGGTTGTACTGCTGACAAAGCGACTCCAGATCAGAATGTGCAAGCTAAAGTGACCAAAGTAGCCGAAGCTGAAGTTGAAACAAACGCTATAGGAATGGATAAGGTATCGACAAGCAATGCGACTAGCTTGCAGCTAAACGGCGCTAAGTTTATTGCCGAGACTACCCCTCTGGCTAAAGGAACTCGGGTCTTTAACCCCGAAATGAGCCAAGGCGGAATATTAAAAGGTAGTTTTGTCGTTCAAAGCGAGTCTGGAATCGATTCGCTGCATACGCTGTATTCTATTGAGCAGATAGCGGCAGAAACTTACCGATTAATACCTACCGATGAGGATGTTGACTTGTTAGTTATGTATAAGTCGTTGCAACAGGATGTCAGCTTACGTACAGTCGAAATTGAAATAGATTATAGCCGTTCTTTAGCTACAGACGAATACTAATATATTTCTAACTAGCTAGGGGCTGTTGATCTTTCATGGTTGTTTTTGCCGCAGTTTATTGGCTTTTTAACAAGGCAAAGGTTATGCGGTTTAGTCTTTCTCCACAAATATCCTATAACGCAGTAAAAATAGCCAAGAAGCGCGGTCCTTCGGGGGCGTTGCAATGCTTTATCACTGCGCAACGAGCTGTTCACCTAGCTCGTTAAACATCATTGCTCAAGCCTTCTCCTAAAAGCATTATTCCTTACGGTAAAGAATCGAACAAAAACTAATACCAATTGCATTAAGTATTTGACCAATTCAGAGCCCCTCAGCCTTTTCAATTCAAAGCGCATTGATAAAGAAATGGTTATTCCCTTTTAAGGCAATGCAAAGCAGAAGTGGAAAGACTGAGGGGCTCACGTAGTGCGGGTTTCAAAACGCTGTATGCTTCGCTATGGGATTTGGATATAGAATAACTATTAGCTCAAATTCCACTACTTGCCTACAGCGTTTTGAATTCCCGCTGAATGGTCAAACTTTTAATGCAATTGGTATAAGCTCGAAAGTTCAACAGCCCTAATGAAGTGAAATAAAAAAGCCATAACTTTTGTTATGGCTTTTTGTTATCAGCTATACCAGGCTTATTTGCGGCGACGGAACGCTGCAAACGGTAGTAGCATCAATGCTATCCAGCCCATTGAGCCACCGCTTGAAGAGTTCGATGCCGGCTTGGCAACTTCTGGAACATCTTTAACGTAAACTTTGATTTCAGATACGACATCGTCTGTACCATCATTCACTGTTAGGCTGAACTCCAAAGTTTCACTGCTAGCGACTGTTGGCGCAGTAAAGGTCGCTTCGTGAGTATCTGCTCCCGTTAATGTTGCTGCTGTGCCAGCTGTTTGTACCCAGCTATATGTATGGCTATCAGCTGCATTCGCATCAACAGTGACTGACGATAGCGTAACAGAATCACCTTCATTAACGCTTGAAGCGCTTGCGCTTATTGAGACGTTAGGTAAGCGATTGTCACAAGCATTGGTATCACCAGCGATTTGTGTATGGAACACATTAGAAGTGATATTGCTGAATGTAACGTTATCGACAATCCAACCAAATGAGTTGGTATTGCTGTCAGTTACAATGCGGAAACGGAATTGAACTTCATTGCCATTCAGTGCCGTGCCAAAGTTAAGTGATTCAGTCTCTCCTGGAATAGGTAAATTGCCAGTAAATGCTTTTCTACCCGGTAACAGGTTTTCAAGCTCAGCAGAGTAACCTGTGCCACCAAATACACCACCCATATCTGTTACATCTTCCCACTCGCCGCCATTGACACGTATTTCAACAACACCACCATCATACTCTGTTTCGATTTGATAGAATTGGAACCAGCTCACACTGAAATCGCCGCCATATCCAACAGTAAATGGCTTAGTCTCAAAGGCTACATCAGATGTAAAGCCGTTGTTTCTAATGTACATGTACTGCTCGCCAACAGGGAAGAAGTTCGTATAGCGTGAATCAAGTGATGAAGTGCCTGCTGCTAGCTCTCCACCGCTTAGCACTACTTCTTTGAAGTCGACTAGGCCTGAGTAATCTTCCATATCACTGGTAGACATACTGTTTTCGATATCTTTACTTGCAAAATCCATGTTTACAGCTGTGTGTAGGATATAGTCAGCAGGTTTGATATCTTCATCGAGATCAGGGAAAGATAACTCGAAAGTCACTTCGTCGGCAGTGCCTGCTTCGTCTAAAGTAAATTCAATCGGAGTACTAGTCGCATCATTAAATGGAAGTACGTTAGAGAAACTAATTTTACCTTCATTCGCTAAAGTGACTTTATGATCACTGGTGACTTTAACAACAGCATCGATAGTTTCAAATACTTCGCTACCTTTGTTGGCGACTGTAAATGAGATGGTAGCCGTTTCACCTTTATCGACGATGCCATCTTTTGAACAGTAACCTACAGTCATACCTTCGTAATCGGCATCGATGTCATGATCAGCAACAATGAATTTTGCCAGAGTTGCTTCGTACGATTCAACAACTCCCGTGTGCTTTCTGTCCATACGTTCTGGCGATACTGCTCCAAAACCCATACCACGACGCGCAAACGCTGCCATGATTAATTCGTAGTCCGCAACATCGTTTGCATAGGCTGCAGCAAGAATTGCATCACGAGCTTCAGTATAGGTTGGAGCGACTGGAGTCATCTTATAACCAGCAACGAGATAGTCCATCATCAAGCTACGCGCTTCAGCAAAAGAATGGCGCTCATCATTGATAAGGGCTACATAGCTATCCCAAAGCATTGCTGCCCACGGCTCACCTGCATCATGTACTTCTGCGTTACCGTACTGATCTGGACCAGTACCATTGCCTAATTCAACATTGGCAAAGGTGAGTGGGTTAACTTTCATATCAGTACTATACGGGTAGTTACGAATACCTGTGTAGAAAGACCCTACGTAAGATACTGCAGCGTAGGCTTTCTGGAACATTTCGTTGCCTTCAAGCATTGCATCGTCTGCTTCAGAAACTAACAATAGTGCGTGGAAGTCACCCCAACCTTCACCCATTGAGCGACCTTGCTGGTTATATAGACCTGAAGCGTTGCCTACTAAACGGTTAGAGATGTAATGTCCCCATTCATGGGCAACAATTGCATTATCCCAAGAACTTGCCTTGTAAGGCTTTTGGTTAAACATCGACACAGTGACGTCTTCACCACCATCAAGTAAAGCATCGATAGCTTTAGCATCATTGAGTGATAATCCCATGCTTGGGATTGTCACTGTATCATCACTGCCACCCATTGGAGCGGGTTCAGTTGTACCAGAATTATTAGCAATTAATACCGCGATTGCACCGGCATCCTGCGCGTGCTTAACTTTCTGGGTAAACGCACAAGCGCCGCGATCAATTAGTGCTATATTGCCTGCTATCTCGACTCCGTTGGTGGTTGCTTCACAACCATCTTTAACAGTGCCGTCAATTGTTCCGCCTTCACCGTCATCAGTTAAAATGGCCCCATCGTCGACACGAACAATAGAGCCTGAAAGGTCAAATTGACCTTGTCCAAAGCTAGCTCGCTGCGATGAGAGAAGTAAGCCTACAGAGTCATCAGAGGTTACTGTTACACCGTAATGTTCACCAACAACGGCATCTTTGCTATCCCAAAGGTACATTTGCATACGTGGCGATGCACCATCTGCAGGTGTGCTCATATTGGCATTATTAAAGCCTGAGTTATCTTGCACTTCTGCACGTATTGGATCGCCCTCAACACCACCACGGTCAAAGTTTAGTGCTTGTGCATTACCTGATGCTTCATCAAAGCCATGATCGTAGAAAGTATCATGTAAGTAGTTGTTAATATAGAAAAGGTTAACGATTGCTGCTTTACGGTTATTGACAGAGCTTTCAGCTTCTTCTGTGTTGTATTTATAGTCGAACGTGTTAGCACCAGTCACTTCAGCAGCAAAGTCACCATTAGAGAATCCATCTGGTGCAATAGCATCCACATAAGCATTAACGTTATTACCTGAAGTGGTAGTGGCATCAGCTGCAAGCCAAGCATCTTTAGTGCTGATAGGACCATGGGTCATTGTCACCATTGGTGCATCAAGGTATGCAGTGGCATCAATTTGTTCTGCGCTTGCCGCTGGAATAACATTGCCGTGTGGGCTGTCCCAAGGTACACCCGTTTCATCTGCATATACACGGTAGTTAAAAGCTGAATCTTCAGAAGTTAAGTTGTGCTTGAACAGTACTTCCTCTGTATTGGCATCGATAATGAAACTGTAGAATTCAGAATCAACACTTTCAGAATCTGCAACTTCTAGCTCTACATAATGCGCTGGGACGAGGTCACCTTTCTTATCGAAGTAAACTTTTTTAGCTCTCGGTTTTCCTACTATTTGTTTGGAACCTGATGCATTTGAGCTTAAAAATGACTGATACTTTTTAGAGCCAGAATCTACCGCTGTTAGAGTGACTAAATTGCCGCCCATGTCCGAGAATGCAGTGTTAATGGCCGTAGAAGCTTCGCCAAAGTTGTGCTGAATACCGGTAATACTGTTGCTTGAGTGAGAAACGTTAGCAAATTTACCAGAACTGGCGACAAGGTTGAATTCACGGTCCATCATGATGTTTACTTCATGATTAAATACTTCAACACCATTAATCTCTTGGCTGTATTTAGCAACTGAAGCCCCGCGACCATTATCATGCATGCTGGTTAATACAGCTTTTGCAGCACCTTTGTTAGCAGATGAAATTCCAGTAACTTTATTTAGGTAATAGTCTGCAGCCGTTGCAGCTTTGTACTTTTGCTCTAGAGCGCCTAATGCGGGTGCTTGCTGGCCTTTTTTAGCCCACTGAAAGGTTGCCTCACCTGATTTTGCATCATATTGATCGCGCATACCGCTGATGCTTGATGTTGTCACTTGCGACTGATGTGCGACAGTTTGAGGTATTTGGCTAATAGTTGCATTGCTTGCAGAAGCTGCAACCGCATAGGTAGCCGATGAAATAAGCGCAGCCGAAATGGCTATTGATAGTTTAGTTTTCACAACGATTTCCTTGTCAATTTTGTTGTAACTCCAAGACCTACGTGGGTTTTGGTTATTTTTATATGTTGGTTTTTTGTTATGGTTGCGCTGTTGTATCCACAGGCTGCCGTCAGCTTTGTAACACAAAAGACTTATTTTGATAACAAATGTGTTAAAAAAAGTCGCAGTTAGTGCTTTTATTGATACATTTGGCTGATTTTTGAACCATGATTATGGGTTGGCTAACAGAAAGCTAGCTATAGCAGGGGTTGAACGAGTAATAAGTATATTTGTGTTGTTTGCTATTCAATAAAGTGGCAACTGATAATCTGGGCTGGTAATGGAAGAATGGAACATTGGCTTTACAGTTGGATAGTTATTGCCGCTATTTTTCTGCTTTATTTCGATATTTTATATAAATCTAATAGAAAGTACTGCCTAATTTGAATGTTCATAAATAGATCTTTTGTTAACGTTGGAGTTTGCTCGCGAGTCAATGCATTCGTTTACTTCAACTCGATGATTTAGGAGCATTATTGCTACCACGCATATTGATATACGTGGTAATTTAGTCTGCAGGCATTAAGGCTTAACCGCTCTTACAATTGGGTTTTGTAGACTGATAAGTGTTTCCGTTGATTGGATCTCATCAATCGACTGAATGCGGTTAATCAGTACATGCTGGAGACCGTCTATTGATTGGCACATCACTTTGACAAACACGCTGTAATTACCTGTGGTGTAATAGGCCTCTACCACCTCTTCAAGTGCATTTAGTTTAGACAGGGCTGCGGGGTAATCGCCTGCACTTTTAAGATTGATGCCGATAAAACAGCAAACATCGTAACCCAGTGCTTTTGGATTGACGGTGATTTGGGCGCCAGTAATAATTCCCGCTTGCTTCATTTTCTCTACCCGCACATGAATCGTGCCAGCGCTGACACCAAAGCGTTTTGCTAGCTCAGCGAAAGGTGTACGTGCCTCTTGCATCAGTGCTGAAAGAATTTGATTATCGAGTGAATCTCTTTGAAATGAAGGTTCCATAATAAATACGTAAATTAGCTAAGGGAGTGCTTGGTAATCTACGTATTTTTGTATGGATAATCTAGTCATTACGCCTATTTTTTATAAATTACTGCTCGCCCTCAGCTTGCATGAATGGGGCTTCACAGCTGAAGGTCATCGGCTCTTTAGTATAAGGGTGGGTAATTGTTAATGACTGGGCATGCAGCAGCAGCCGTGACGCTAAACGCTTGGCTAATGGATCGGCGTAAAAATTATCACCCAAAATCGGGTGCCCTAATGCCATCATATGCACGCGTAATTGGTGAGAGCGTCCGGTGATTGGCGTCAGCTTGACTAAGGTTGAGCGCTTGGCACGACTAACCACATCATAATGAGTTTGTGAGGCTTTACCTATTTGATGATCGACTTTTTGCTTTGGTCGATTAGGCCAGTCACAGATTAGTGGCAGGTTTACTGTGCCACTATCGGCTTTGACATGACCGGCAACGCGGGCGTAGTAAGTCTTCGCAGTTTCTCTATCTCTAAACTGCCTTTTCAGCTCAGACTCAGCGCTACGCAGAAGCGCGACCACAATAACCCCTGAGGTTGCCATGTCGAGGCGATGCACTATCTTTGCCTCAGGATACTGGGCTAACACACGGCTATAGGTACTATCATTATGAGCTGGATCTCGCCCAGGAACAGACAACAGGCCTGAAGGCTTATTGAGCACCATAATATCTTGGTCTTGGTGCAAAATATCGAGCCAAGGCGTAGTCGGCGGCGAGTATACAAAATCAGTCATGATAAAACCTTATTTAAAATGCGCCGCAAAGATACCTCTTTGGCCGTTCTTGATGCAAGTAGATTATCCCTATTGGGCAAACTATCGAAACATTTATTGATGCAGCTGGAGCAATAGCACTATCAGGTTGAGTTTTTCACACCATTATGAAGTGGTGAACTCATTATCTAAGCTAAGATCGGGGGAGAGAAGCTAGTGCTGTTAGCGTTTCAAGTGTGGTTTTTATTCGAGTTCAATAATGTTAGGCCGAGGCTTTCGCGATGATGCTTAGCGAGCTAAGTGAAAGCTTGTAACCCACGCTATTGTAATACCAATTGCATTAATTATTTGACCAGTTCAGAGCCCCTCAGTCTTTTCAATTCAAAGCGCATTGGTAAAGAAATGGTTGTTCCCTTTTAAGCCAATGCAAAGCAGAAGTGGAAAGACTGAGGAACTCACGTAGTGCGGCTGAGGTTAAACAAATTGGCAAACGCTGTATGATTCGCTATGGGATTTGGATATAGAATAACTATTAGCTCAAATCCCACTACTTTCCTACAGCGTTTTGAATTCCCGCTGAATGGTCAAACTTTTAATGCAATTGGTATAACAAGCTAAAAGCATTGAAACGAACCCAAAGGGTCGCGCTTGGCTATTTTCTGTGGACTCATCAAGAGTCAGGCTAAATCAGATAGTAGAAGGCGCTGGATATCAGGATCACTCCAATGACTCGGCTGGAGATTTTACCAAAGGGCAGCAATTTCTCGAGCATGACCAGTAAAGTGAGTAGCAGTATCCATTTTAGGTTCATCACTCCCGTGGCAAACAACAGTGCCATTAAAAACCAGCAGCAGCCTAGGCAGTATTGCCCATGTTTAAAACCCATCCAGATCGCGCCATCAATTCCCTCTCGCCATTGGCTACTTATAAAGCCAATGGGCGAGCGGCACTGACTTAAGCAGGCTTGTTTCAAAGGGGTGAACTGATATATTCCAGCGATAAAAAGCAGTGCTGCGGTAAACGTGTCATTAGCACTGATCATCATGCTATTAAGTAGTGATAAATGATGTAGTCCATATTGAACTAAGGTAATGATTGCGCTGTAAAAGCTCCAAGCTATCAGGTAACCCAGCATAAAGTACAAACTGGGGGCATAGCTGCTGTGGCGTTGTTTGCGTTGTTGATTGAGTTTTTCAACTAATAAAATAACTGGGGCGGCTGATGGCAGCATCATGCCTGCCATCATGATTGCCCACATCACAAAAAGCATCGCTATATCGTGCAGTTGCCACTGCTGCACTGGGTCCATATTCATGCTCATGGCAAACAGCATGTAGTACCAACTCAGTGCTGTCACTAGTAGTAATGTGAGTGCCACTAGGCTACGGCGTAGGCCGTAGGGCGATAACCATTGCGTTAACAAGTTAAGCGTTGTTCCAGTTAACAACGGCTTTAGCTGCAAAGCGACCGACATGCTCAAAGGTTACGGCGCCATAATTCATCGACATCTTATCCGTTGTGCCAATGATGCCGTCATTCCACATAAAACCGCCATCAGGAAAGGTAATATGTACATTTTGGTCTTCACCTGTGACAGGGTTTTTGAGCGGACGTTGATACGCCTCTGTTATGCCCTCAATAGAGAACCATGAATGGGTATCCGATGCATCCATTTTGATATCGCGAATAATCGGGCCTTCGAATGCGCTAAAAGTGGTCGCCAATGCTTCCAGTGGCATGCCGTTAGCTTGTCCCGACATGATGGTCGCTAGTGCGGTTATTTGCTCGCTACTGGCCGCCGAGTCGATGAATAAAACACCTTTTCCATTGCCTTCATGCATTGCTTGAGGCCACATGGCGGCAAATACCATTTTTAAGCCAGATAAATCCAAATCGCCATAATGGCCATCGATGATCAAAAAACCTAGGACTGCTTCACAGCCACCATTTTCGCTATCGGGAAAGCCGCCAAATTGGCAACCACAACCGTGGCTACAACTGCAGTTTTCAATTTGGTGCATTGATAATGCCCAATCTTTAATATCCGACATAGTACTTCACCTTAGATGATCAATATTCGATTGAGTATAGTCCAGCTAAAGCTTTATGTTTTGGGAGGACTCGCGCTATAGGCAGCAGGTAGGTATTGGCTGGTCTAACTTTCAATAGGATTCAAGTATCTACGCTATTCAACAAGCTGAGTCGTCTATAGACTAATTGGATCTATTAATGGGAAGCCACCCACTAAATGGTGATTTAGCTATGGCTCTAGGAAGTTTTGCGGATTACTTTTCGGCGGCTATATTCCTAGCGTATATAAAAGAGGAGTTAAGAGAAGCCGCTACCATTGACGTGCATAATACAAAAAGTCCATACCACAAAGGCCAAAGAGCAATGCACCAGTGCGTAGAAAGACTGATCTAGTCGGCCCATACTTCTGGCATCCCAAATGAGGATTATATGCAGTAGTACAACTAACGGAAATAGTGCTAACAAGGGGTAAAGGCTGAGGCTGCTGGCATCGCCAAACACTAAGCGACTGATCAGTGACCATACAACCATAGCACCGGTGATGATTGGCGGCGCTGCAACGCGGTAATGTTCAGGGTATGGAAACATCATTATGCGATTAATCCTTTAGCCGTTTTTATAATGGTTTTTGAGCAATGATTTGAGCTTTATAACTTGCGTTACTTGATTCACCAAGCAGACCTTCAGAGTAATGTAGGCAGCGCCAGTTAGCAAATAAAGCTTTTAGCTCGGCATCAGTGAGCAAAAAATTAGGATTACGTGGCCTGCCTATACTGGCTTGCTGGTGGGTAAAAGTCTCATAAATAATGAGTCCACCTGGTTTAATCGCATCAATTATTTGCGAGAAGAGTGGTCGATGTAGGTAATTAAATACTACAACCACATCATAGCTATTAGCGGAGAGTGTTGGTGAGTTGTTTGTTTCTAAATCCCACTCAAGCAGCTTAGCCTTGTCGCTGACATGCTGAAGCTCAAGCTTGCTTAAGTCACGATCAAGGAAAGTTACTTGGCAGCCGTGTTCTAAAAACCATTTGCCATTGTGGCCAGTGCCGCAGGCTAAATCGAGCACATTAGTGCTCGGTGTGAGATGTTCAGTTAGCGCAGTAAACTCACTGATAAGCGCCGCAGTTTTAGCCTTTAACTTCTTTTCTACCATCAATTCTGCGTCCGTGTACAATTGAAAAGTGCCTCAAACCTGCAGGCCCATGAGAGACGACCACCGACAGTAATACTACTGTGATTAGCAGTTCTGGTTTATAAGTTGCTAATGGGATAAATAAGCAGAGTAAGCCTAATTTTACCAGAGTCAGTACGCCTTTTAGTTGGATCAACCAACGCCAATCCCTGACAACTTCCCAGAGCATCATTGCTGCGCCTGTACTCATGGCCATGATCCAGTAGATCTGCCATTGCTCTTTAGGGACATGCATTAGAATGCCGCCGCCAGCGCCTGTGATCCCGAGGATATGTATAGCGCGCAAGCTTGTCTTCGAGAAACGTTGGATCCAAAATTGCTTTTCGCTGAGCTCTTTTCTAGCCATAGTGAAATGAATATTCCTATTAATTTGGGTAAAGCTTATCAGTAATTGTTGTAAAGGTAAGCGGAGATTGATCACAGCTTGCTTATCTATCTTGAGAACGCAATTACAGGGTGCAAGACAAACTTATGAATATCACATAAACTTACTTCCCATATTATCTACTTATTTTGGATAAGGTTCTGCAATGAAAATCGGTTTTTTTAGCGCTAAGCATTACGATATGCAGCATTTTGATCGCACCAATAGCGCATTCGGTGCTGATATTGAATACTTTGATTACCGTCTATGCATGCAAACGGTAAAGCTTGCAGCTGGCTTTGAAGTCATCTGTGCGTTTGTAAACGACTCTCTTTGTGAAGAGGTGTTAGTGGAGCTGGCAAAAGGTGGCACTAAGATTATCGCCATGCGCTGTGCAGGCTTTAATAATGTCGGCCTGGAAGCAGCAGAGCGGTTAGGCATGAAAGTAGTGAATGTTCCGGCCTATTCGCCAGAGTCAGTTGCTGAACACACCGTGGCTTTGATGTTGACTTTGAATCGTAAGATCCACAAAGCATATCAACGCACCCGTGATGCAAACTTCTCTCTTGAGGGCTTGGTGGGTTTTAATATGCATGGTCGCACTGTCGGTGTCATAGGAACGGGGAAAATAGGCTTGGCAACGATTAAAGTGTTGCAAGGCTTTGGCTGCAAGGTCATTGCGCATGATCCGTATCCAAGTCAGGCCGTGACCGATTTAGGCGTTGAATATGTCTCTCTTGAAGATATGTACCCTGTTTGTGACGTGATCAGTCTGCACTGCCCATTAACCGCCGATAACCATCACCTGTTGAGTGAAAAGAGTTTCGCTAAGATGAAGCCTGGCGTGATGGTGATCAATACCAGCCGCGGTGGTTTGTTAAACGCGCAAGATGCGATGGAAGCACTTAAGACAGGCCACCTAGGTTCACTAGGGCTTGATGTTTACGAGAATGAGAAAGAGCTGTTTTTTGAAGATAAATCGAGTGAAATCATTCAAGACGATGTGTTTAGACGTTTATCTGCCTGTCACAATGTTATCTTCACTGGCCATCAAGCTTTTTTAACAGAAGAAGCGCTGGGAGCGATTGCGGCAACGACACTCACTAATGTACAGCAATTATTAGCTGGAGAAACGTGTCCTAACGAGCTTTTCTAGGGTTATGGATGATTGATATGGAATAGCAGGTACGACGGTTAAAGTTGTAGCTGCTTTTTTGTGGCTAAAAATAGCTGACTGTTTTAGGCTAGAGCCTGATATTTAACTGAAACATGCTATTTACTTGATGTAATATCTTGCTAGGTTTAACTAATCAGCGTCTACGACTGACTCTAAGGAAAGAAAGCCGATGGTCATCACCCAAGAAACCCATGATATTTCAACTGCCACAGGTACGATGCGTACCTATCTTTATCGCCCGGATTGTGATGGTCAGTTTGCAACGATCATCTTTTATTCTGAAATTTTTCAGCAAACCGCTCCTATTGCTCGCGCCGCAGCAATCCTTGCGGGGCATGGATTTGTGGTACTGGTACCGGAAGTGTTTCATGAGTTGAATCCTGTTGGTACTGTGCTGGCTTATGATGATAACGGTAAAGATAAAGGTAATGCCGACAAGTTTGCTAAGCCATTAGAACATCACGATAGTGACACCGAAGCCTTAGTCGATTTTGCTCGAAGCCTGAGTTTTTGTACGAGTCAAATTGGCAGTATGGGAGTTTGTATTGGTGGGCATCTGGCATACCGCGCCGCACTAAACCCAGATATTTTAGCGGCTTTCTGTTTATATCCAACCGATATTCACTCCAATACGCTACCTTGTGAAAAAGATAATGATTCACTGTCGCGTACTGGCGATATATCTGGTGAGTTGGTGATGGTGTTTGGTAAGCAAGATCCGCATGTCTCCAGCGAAGGGCGTAAGCTTATTTACGCTAAGCTTGAAGCAACAGAGCGCAACTTTAGTTGGCATGAAGTTAATGCTCAGCACGCCTTTATGCGTGATGAAGGTGAACGATATGACGCTGCTATTGCGCTGCAAATGTATCTAAAAGCAGTGGCATTTTTTCAGCGAACTTTGAAATAGTTTTTTGGGTGTTTTAGCGGAGAAAGGGCGAACTCAATTCACCCTTTTGTATCTTTCGACTTAAGCAGCTGTCATTAGCCCTGCTGGTAATTTAGCAGTTCATCTAAATCTACTCGTGCGATAAAGCTGTCATCTAAATAAAAGTCGACATGCTTATCTTGCTTCATACCTGACATCAGTTGTTGGCTACCATCTTCATAAGTTAGCAGCATCAATAAGGTGTTTTTATCTTTTGCTTCAAGGGTCGCTTGGGTTAGCTTTACATCGGTGAGCGGCGCTTTAGTTAAGTCATCGTCTAAATGCTGGTTTACCTTAAAAATAGCTTCCACTGGCATATCAACCACTGCAGGCGACTTTCCGGTTACCGGATTGGTACCCGTCCAGAACTCAATGCTGTTGACAATAAATAGATCGGCCGTTGCAGCTATCCCATAAACAGGGCTCATCAGTGCAAATAGACCTGCACGGCCATAACGGTTATCTACTGCACTCAAGTTTCCCTTAGTGACCATAGCACTTAATCCCATTTGCCCCATGCAGCCTGTCAATTGACTCGTCAGCAATCCCGATAAAACCAGTGCAGATATTTTCTTTTTCATAGTTAGATTTTAATTATTCAACTCAGTTAGCAGGGGGCTGATTGTATGTATTAGTACAAATTAAATTGCGATCGTGTGCTCATTTTTATGTTGTTATTTTGCTGAGTAAGTTGTTGTCTTGTGGGCTTTGTAGGTGAGTGCGTCTAGTTGTATCTCTGTTGGTGGGGATTGGCGTTGTTGGTAAGCAGTCTGTTGCGCAGGAGTACAAAAAGCGAGTGCTGCTCAGCGTCAAACTGAGACAAGTTACAAAGCGTTCAATTGTGCTTTAATTTAACGCATAATAGCGCTCCGATTACTGGAGAGCCCATGTCTGATTACCAAGTATTGCATCAAACCGAAGATGAATATGGCCCTCTTATTGTTCTAGACGATAAAGAGAGCAGAATTTTAGCCTTTGCTGAACATGATGAACAAAGTAAATTGCTCAAAGCAGCGCCGCATATTCCGCAGCACACTTATGTGCAAGCGATGTTATTGGTACTACTCTATAGCCAACCTAAAAGCGCGATTGTACTGGGGTTAGGTGGAGGCGGACTTATCCATGCTCTGCGTCATTTCGATGCTGGCATTAAGTTGACCGCCGTCGAGCTTAGAGCTGATGTGATTGAAATTGCCAAACGCTATTTTCAGTTACCCCTTAGCAAGAAACTTAAGCTGGTTAACCAAGATGCGACTCAGTTTCTAGCGGCAGGCGATCATAAACGCGTTGATATTGTTTTTACCGATATCTACAGCGCCGAAGGCGTTGATGCGGCGCAGGTATCAGAAGCATTTATCGCTCAATGTGCAGCGCTAATAAAAGCAGATGGTTATTTGGTGTTGAATTGCTGGAAAGAACACAGCAAGAACCGAGAACTATTAGCCTACCTTGAGCTGCATTTTGTTGAAGTTAGAGCCTGTTTAACCGGTAGCGCAAACTGGGTGGTAATTGCTGGCAAGGCAAAACGAGAGATCAGTGCCAACGGATTAAAGCAGCAAGCGCAAGCGCTGTCGCAGAAGCTCGATTTTCAGTTGGGCCGATCGCTAAATCGCTTTGATATTTGGGAGTGATGCTGGTCTTTTAACCATGAGAAAGATAGCGGTGAGGGTATTGCTAATATTAACCTTTCTATTTTCAACTATTACTAATGCTGATGATTGTTTATTTGAACAGGTTGGTGATAATTACCGCATTGAAAATGCCATTCGTGATGCTAATACCAATTGCATTAAGTATTTGGCCAGTTCAGAGCCCTCAGTCTTTTCAATTTAAAGCGCATCGGTAAAGAAATGGTTATTCCCATTTAAGTCAATGCAAAGCAGAAGTGGAAAGGCGGAGGGGCTCACGTAGTGCGGCTGAGGTTAAACAAATTGGCAAACGCTGTATGCTTCGCTATGGGATTTGGATATACGACTAAATAGTCTATTTTGTTCCATACAAAATAAGACATTCCGGCCCTCCTTGGCGGTCAGATTTAGGAGGTACGAGGCCAAGGATGGTCGAAGGTAGAATAATGCAGGAGCAATTATCGAGAGCGAAGCAGGATGCCAGAGCCGAGAATAACTAGTAGCTCAAATTCCACTACTTGCCTACAGCGTTTTGAATTCCCGCTGCATGGTCAAACTTTTAATGCAATTGGTATAATAGTGAGTATACAAGTGGTTCAGTCTACTTTATTAATGTCGCCAGCTCTGTTGCGCCAGTGCGTCCAGTAGTTCCTGTATAAATCACGCTGAACTAGTACTTTTGGTAATTGAGTACGCCAGCGCATTTAATCAAACAATGATTGAGCGGGCAAAACATAGTACTCATTACGGGTGTGCCGCAGACTTAATATAGCTTGGCGCTAATTATCTAAACAATCCAGGTTTTCAACATTGCGGTGCAAGTGAGCGAACGTTGTTCATTGCTATAGTATCTCTGCTACTTACTACTCACTGTTTTGGTGGCCGCAGATTAACGCTCAGTTAATCGCATCGCGTTCATTTCACTCTCCATTCGGAAAAACAGATTAAGATAATAGATTTTGTCCGTTATCTTATTTTTTTGTACTGCTCTATTATTCTCACATCGGAAACGAACTGGCTTAAGAGACTCATCATCACTCACCCTAGTTTGTTGAATTATAAAGACTCATCATCTTATTTTTTAATTTTTGAATATTTAAAACGGAGCTTAACATGCATCAATCAATCATCAACTCGACTATCAAGCCTTTCTCTGCAACCGCTTTTCATAACGGTGATTTCCACCCAGTAACAGAGCAAGACCTACTTGGTAAGTGGTCAGTTGTTTTCTTCTACCCAGCGGATTTCACGTTTGTTTGTCCAACAGAGCTAGGTGACATGGCTGATCATTACGAGAAGCTACAATCTATGGGCGTTGAAGTTTACTCAGTATCTACTGACACTCACTTTACTCACAAAGCATGGCATGCAAGCTCTGATACCATCAACAAAATCCAGTACCCAATGATTGGTGACCCAACTGGCGCAATCACTCGTAACTTTGGCGTGATGATTGAAGAAGATGGCTTAGCGCTTCGCGGCACTTTCGTTATCAACCCAGAAGGTGAAATCAAAGTTGCTGAAGTACATGACCTAGGTATTGGTCGTAGCGCATCTGAACTTGTTCGTAAAATTCAAGCGGCTCAATATGTAGCGACTCACGACGGTGAAGTATGTCCTGCTGCATGGCAGCCAGGTGAAGCAACACTTGCTCCATCAATTGACCTAGTGGGTAAGATCTAACTCAAGAGCAAATGGATGATAGTGTGCTAACAAGCCCCATCTCTTGTTATCACACTCGATATTCATCATCGAGTTACATCTCCATTGTTCAGCTTAGCGCCCCTGCAGTCTAAGCTGACCCCCCCCTACTAACCGTTAGTCGCTGCACCTTTTTATTTTCGATTCATTTTTATTTTATTTCTAAGACTTAAGCGCAGGCTTACGACCACGGCTGTCTGTAAGTCGAACTAAACAGCTTTGCTTTACCTTATTAGGAGTCATCATGTTAGATGCAAACGTAAAAAATCAACTGAATACTTACCTGCAGAACCTCAAACACCCAGTTGAGCTTGTTGTATCTGCCGATGACAGTAAAAAAGCCCAAGAGCTTAAATCACTTGCCAGCGATATCGATAGCTTATCGTCATTTATTTCTGTCACAGAAAAAGTCGGTAAACGCACACCGTCAATGGCGGTGATTAACCCGCAGCTTGCTAGTCAAATTACCTTTGCAGGTTTGCCAATGGGGCATGAATTTACCTCCTTGGTATTGGCTTTACTGCACAGCGGAGGACACCCAATCAAGCTTGATGCTGATGTGATTGCACAGATCCGCGATCTTCCCGGTGAGTACCAGTTTGAGACGTATGTATCACTTAGCTGTCAAACCTGCCCCGAGGTTGTGCAAGCGCTGAATATGATGGCGGCAATTAACCCTAATATCACCAACGTGATGATTGATGGTTCTCTGTTCCAAGATGAAGTTAACGAACGCAACGTGATGGCGGTTCCTGCGGTATTTCTTAACGGCGAGCAGTTCTCCATGGGGGCGATTAGCACTGTAGAGATCCTTAACAAACTCGATGTGAATGCTGCAGGCAGAAAAGCCGAGCAGCTCAATGAGAAAGAACCGTTTGAAGTGTTAGTCGTAGGTGGTGGCCCAGCAGGCGCATCTGCAGCGATTTATGCTGCACGCAAAGGTTTACGAACCGGCATTGTTGCCGACAAATTTGGTGGCCAAGTGGCTGAAACGGTAGGTATTGAGAACTTTATCTCAGTTAAAGCCACAGAAGGACCAAAGCTGGTGGCCAATCTTGAAGCACACGTGCATGAATATGATGTTGATATTATGGATAGTCAGCGCGCCTTGAGCTTAAAGTCAGGTGAACTGTTTGAACTCACGCTCGAAAGCGGCGCAGTGCTGCGCAGTAAAACCATATTGCTAGCCACTGGTGCTCGCTGGCGCGAAATGAACGTACCGGGTGAGCAAGAGTACCGCGGTAGTGGTGTTGCTTATTGCCCACATTGTGATGGCCCATTGTTTAAGGGCAAGCGTGTGGCCGTGATTGGTGGCGGCAACTCGGGTATTGAAGCTGCCATTGATCTGGCCAATATTGTAGAGCACGTTACTGTTCTTGAGTTTGATAGCACACTAAGAGCAGATGACGTTCTGCAGCGCAAAGCCAGATCAATGGGTAACATTGAAATCATTACTCAGGCGATGACCACTGAAGTGACCGGTGACGGCAAACGAGTTAACGGGCTGAATTACACTAATAGAGCGACAGGCGAGTCACACCACGTTGAACTGGCGGGTATTTTCGTACAGATAGGTTTGGTGCCGAACTCTGAATGGTTGCAAGAGACAATTGATATGACGGCTAGAGGCGAGATCATTGTCGATGCTAAAGGTGAAACATCACTGCCAGGCGTATTTGCCGCAGGTGATGTGACCAACTCCGCCTATAAGCAAATTATTATCGCTATGGGCAGCGGCGCTACCGCTTCACTGGGGGCGTTTGACTATTTGATCCGCCATAGTGTTGATGAAGCGGTCACAGCATAAAGCTTATCATTCGTGTGTTAGTTTGATTCGTATCATAAGAGCCAGTGTTTACTGGCTTTTTTTATTAGAAAACTCAACTAACATTGAAGGAGTGAAATCGTTATCAATACTAGGGCGTTAGTCTGAACAGCAAGCAATATAAACATCAACTCAAAATTGAAACTCAAAAAATTCTCCAGCGAGGGATTTTTTGGGCGATGTATATGACGCTGTTTTTGGTGCTAGTTGTCCTACTCAATACCTATTATTTTTCACATGATATCTATGACCTCAAGGATATTTTTCCAGAATTAGCGCCAGTGACTCTGTTAGTTATCACGGCTTTTGCTGTCATCAAGTTTTTGCATATTGATAGCGTAACTCCAAGGCAAAGCCAGCTATTTTTAATGTTGCTCATTTTAACTTGGTGTTACCTGCTTTATGGGCTGATACAATTATCAAGCGAGCCTCTACCTGGTATTGAGTCTCTGGCGGATATTCTGGTAATGGTATTCGTGTTTGCGCTGTTTCCCAATCGAAAGGTGATGTTGCTGGGCATATTACCCTTTCTATTGTTCTCTTGTTTTTATCGATTGTATGAATACCCCGAATCACCAGTATATCCACTGACCAAATTCGCCTGTGTATTGGCAATCATTATTTCTGGGCAAAAGATCATTTCCGGCTGGTTTATTAAGGCTGTGATCCGTGATTTTGAAAAGCAGAAACTGGTTAAGCAATTTAAACGTTTAGCACTCATTGATGGACTGACTAATATTAGTAACCGTCGCCATTTTGACGAGATATTGAGCCAAGAAGTGCGGGTCGCTGAGCGTAATCATCACGCGCTGTCAATTATCCTGCTCGATATCGATTTCTTCAAGCGTCTCAATGATACTTTAGGCCACCAAGCCGGTGATGCACAATTAATTAAAATTGCTGAGATCATTAGTTCGGCGGTGAATCGCCCACGAGATCTGGTGGCCCGATATGGCGGCGAAGAGTTTGTTATAGCATTGCCAAATACTAATCTAGAAGGTGCGATTAGAGTGGCGGAAAAGGTTAAAAGCCTACTTGAAGAAGCACAGATTGTGCATCCATGTTCCGATGTTTCAGCGCAAGTGACACTGTCACAAGGTATTGCTCAGTGGGAGCCGGGAATGAGTAGGGACCAATTAATCAAAGCGGCTGATCGCATGTTATATCGAGCTAAATCAGCCGGTAGAGACAGTTATTGCTTTGAAGGCCGCAGTCGCTAACTATGCTTTAGTGCTAATAATATGTCCTGCATTGCCGACAGGGGCTGGAGCGGTTTCAGGCAAAGCGGATTCAATCAGTTTAAGTGCTATATCGCCCTCAATTTTCTGCTGCTCTTTAGACATCTGTGCGACTTTCAAACCGACACTGCCGTGACTCATATTAGGTTCGAGATTTGGGGTGGATAGTGAAATAGCCATAGTGGACTCATCGTTAAGGGGGACAAGCTTTTATCGGCGCTACACACTGCAACTTAAGCACGTGCTTGTTACAGTGTGTATCACCATCTTTAGTGAGTTATTAGCCTAACTTTTTCTTCCTTTTTTCAACCATTTTTCGAGTCAAAGTGATGACAAAGGTGAGGACGATAGAGCTTAGAATAAGCCCAATAGCGAGTACTACGTTTTGCAAGGCAGTTGGGTCCATAGCTAGCATGCCGCCAAGACCTACCATCATAATGCCCGACATTAACTTAAGCGTTTGTCCCTCTTTCTCTGTGAGCTTACGTTTGCCCAAAGAGATACTGAAAGCGATAACAATAATTGCTAACGGGATCACGTAGACGATGTTATAGAACACCAGATACATGTAGCGCTCCGCAGCCTCAAGGTCGTGCATTGATAACACACTGGTATAGATCATTGGGAAGCCGGCCGTGCAGAGTAACTCATAAGCATTGGCGAGAATCGAAAGCACCACAGTTCCGGCTATCATAGCGGTCATACTACTGGCACTGGTGAGTTTCCCCATACGTTTGATGAGTCCCGTTCGATTCTCTGCAGACATGGATAGGGTGACCTCACCTTTGGTAAAGAAGTAGTCCTTAATATTTACCGCCCCCGCGATAAGTGCAAGAATACCGGCCCCGAGAATAATCAAACCACCGTCGCTGCCCGCGCCAAGCAATTGGAAAATATTGAGCCAAGCGCTCATAAAGATGAAGTAGATAAATCCTGAGAAGAATACAAAAATACCGCCAACAATCAGCATTCTCGTGCGACTCTTAGCATTAACCATGATTGATAATAAAAACAGCAACACAAAAAAGGCGCAAGGGTTAAATGCATCTACACCCGCAAGTACCACAGTGAGTAATGGCAGTGACATCTGCTCAGGGTGAACCACCCCTACTAATGGGATTTCAACGGGTTGTACATCGGAAGTGGTTATTGGGCTGGTGGTTTCCAGCCCTAAGTCACAGGTTCCTTCATCGGCACTTTCACTACAGGTTTCAAAAAATGCGCCGCTAGCACTGGCCATTGGTGCTGTATAGCCGCTGTTATCTCCAGGTTTAAGTTTGCCACCTAAGGATACGTAGTAAGATTTTAATCGACTTAATAGAAACTCACCGGTAACGGCTTGGCTGCTATAACCGACCACCGCTTTTTCGCCGCTGGCAAAAAAGGGGACGGAGCGGGCCTGTGTTCCTGTTTGCTTGGCGATACTTTGCCAAATATCCATGGTGCCAGGATCTGAAATTAGATGATCTTCCACTTCGATCCATGGGTAACGTTCAGGCAAACTATCGATAAAAGGGTGCGCTTCTTTGCAGTGAGGACAGGTTTGTGACCAGAAAAAATATAACTTAACTTTTAGCTCTCCTGCATCATTGGTGTAATGCCATACCGTCGCTGGTTCTGCGGGAGAAGCTGCAAAGCTTGGGAGTGAAAAGCTCGAAAATAGCAAGGTAACTAAGAGTAATATATATTTCGCCATAGGGGCTCCGAATTAGCTAATAGCGCAAGACTTTCTTGTGGTATTAGCTACTTTACTAAAGCTATATTTAATTGGTAAATAAATGTGTCGGATATGCGGGGGGATTCTCGAATAAATAACTTTTGAGAACAGTAGTTTGTTTTTAATAATAATTTGAAACTTTTAGCAACATTGTGAGTCAATTATTTTAGGCGGCGATGTATTAGGAATCTTCAATGGATAATCGAGTTCACATGTAGGTTTATACTGAAGAGCGACTCGCTGTAGGAGTTAACAGACAGTAGAAGAGTGCGGAACTCTGTATGCTTTATATATAAAGGCTACCACATAATATATTGCAGTTTTAACTTTTAAGCGTTAACTACACTTATACCAATTGCATTAAAAGTTTGACCATTCAGCGGGAATTCAAAACGCTGTAGGCAAGTAGTGGAATTTGAGCTAATAGTTATTCTCGGCTCTGGCATCCTGCTTCGCTCTCGATAATTGCTCCTGCATTATTCTACCTTCGACCATCCTTGGTCTCGTACCTCCTAAATCTGACCGCCAAGGAGGGCCGGAATGTCTTATTTTGTATGGAACAAAATAGACCATTTAATCGTATATCCAAATCCCATAGCGAAGCATACAGCGTTTGCCAATTTGTTTAACCTCAGCCGCACTACGTGAGCCCCTCAGTCTTTCCACTTCTGCTTTGCATTGGCTTAAAAGGGAATAACCATTTCTTTACCAATGCGCTTTGAATTGAAAAGGCTGAGGGGCTCTGAACTGGTCAAATACTTAATGCAATTGGTATTATTGCTTGCTGGTTGTGGGAGCTTTGATACTTGCAACCCGCAACTGAGTCTTTTCTGTTGGGGAGGCACACCAATGAATGGCAACAGAGCGGTCAGTATCTGTACTCGCGGTTAAAATTTTGCTGATGATTGGCGCAGAATATTCAGACTCATTGAGGTAAGTTCTAATACGCTCTATTCTACGGTTGGCCAGCCATTTATTATAGTGACGCACATCTTCACTCGGCTGAATATTGTTTACTTTAAACTCAAGCAGTAAATAACCTGCTTGCTTGGAGGGGTGAGCAATTAGATCATCAAGCTCGGAACCGTACTTACTACTAAAATAGGAGCTATTTTTAGCATACGCAATATCAGTAATATGAACTTTTTGATTGCACTGTGCCATCACTGAGGTGGCAGTGAAACTTATGAAAATTAGCCACGTGGCAGCTATAAATCTCATTTTTAACATTCCCTTGTAAAATAAAAGTCTTTTAAGAGCCTTTTGGGTAGCATTATCCATTAATTTTATGGCTGGGAATTTATGCTATTGCGTAGTTGATTGCAATGGGAAATGGCCATTTTCTACGACGAAAGTATTGCAAAATAGGGCTGCACTTTGAGTGTCATTAAATGGTCGCCCAATTTTACTCGGCTAGCGTTAATAGCGACCTATTTAATGACAAAATATTGACTCTTTTTTGAACAAGTGAATTATGCTAATACTTGCTTATTCACTGTTAATTCGACCTCTATATTGTTACGTATTGCATTGGAGTATGGGCATACTTGATGGGCAATACGAACCAATTCAACAGCAACTGTTTGCTCTAGTTCAAGCTCAATAGCTAACGCTGCAGAAAGTGCAAAACCGCCTGATTGATTAGCGCCTATGCCTATCGTTGCGCTTACCGGCGCCGCATTAATAGCAATTTTTTGTTCACGAGCAACATGTAAAATCGCATTTGAAAAACAAGCTGCGTATCCCGCGGCAAAAAGCTGCTCTGGATTGGTCGCATTACCCGCTCCCCCCATCTCTTTTGGATAGCTTAAATTAACTTCGAGTAGCCCATCTTCAGTTTTAGCGATGCCGTTACGGCCAGCGGTAGCATTTGCAGTTGTTTGGTAGAGAGTTTTCATGATTAACCTTTGGATTTTAAGTTGCGCGCAATTTAATTGGTGGCAAGTTTATCTCGATCTTTATGTTTAACGCAAGTATATTGTGCGCAATTAAATTGTTGGAGTATTCTTAGATGGCTAATGACAGCATACGCGACCCACTTTGTTTAGATAACCAAATCTGTTTTTCGCTATATAGCGCGACCAATGCAATGGTGCGGGCATACCGTCCACTACTTGAAAAACTCGATCTTACCTATTCGCAATATTTGGCCATGATGGTGTTGTGGCAAAGTGATGGGATTAGTGTGAAAGATATGGGCGAACAGCTGCATTTAGATTCTGGCACGTTAACTCCGTTATTAAAGCGTTTAGAAACTAAAGGCCTGGTGATAAGAGGTCGAAGTGAACATGATGAAAGAGTACGTGTACTTAATATCACCGCCGCTGCCAGAGTATTAAAGCTGGAAGCTGAAAAAGTACCAGAGCAGATGAAATGCCAAATTAAAATTTCAGACGCTAAGTTAATGCAGTTAAAGTCGCTCTGTGATGAGGTATATGGCAACTTCACTGAGTAGCTGATCCGAAGTGCCAAGAGAAAGCTTAGAATTGAACAGCAGTTTAATTGGGTTGCTATTTAGCGTGCCGTCGACTCCGAAAAACTAACAAAAGGCTGTGGCATAGGGTAAGTTAGATAATACTTAAGACAAGCTAATTCACGCATGGAGGTGGAATGTCGACAGTCGATCTGGTTATCGTAGGAGGCGGCATTAATGGAGCGGGTATCGCCCAATGCGCTGCCGCTGCAGGTTACAGTGTTATATTACTGGAAAAAGGCGTGGTAGCAGGCCAAACCTCGGCTAACTCCAGCAAACTTATTCATGGTGGTTTACGTTATCTAGAAACTGGCCAGTTATCTTTAGTTAAGCAGTCGCTTGCTGAACGTCGAGCCCTGCTAAAGCTTGCCCCTTCGTTAGTTAACCCTATCCCGTTTTATATTCCTGTTTACGAAAATAGCCGTAGAGGTGCGATTGCGATACGAGCTGGTTTGAGTATGTATTCAATGCTCAGTAAGTTTGATGCCTTAGGTCAATTTAAATCCGTTCCCTCAGTGCATTGGGCAAAAATCAAAGGACTAAAGCTCGATGGTCTTAAGGCTATTTATCAGTATTGGGATGCGCAAACAGACGATAAATTGTTGACAGAGGCGGTGGTTCGTAATGCACGTAGTTTAGGCGCACAGGTGCTTGAGCATACGAAGTGTACTCAAATTGAGCACTTGAAAAGTCATTGCGTGGTGCACTATCAGCACCAACAAGCGTTACATAAAGTTGAAGCGCTAGCGGTAGTTAATGCAGCAGGACCTTGGGTCAATGATGTACTCGATTGTGTAACACCTGCTGTCGCTCCATTGCCGATTGAATGGGTACAAGGTAGCCATCTGCTGCTCGATATTGACGCCGCCGATGGTATTTTATATCTCGAGTCTTGCTTCGATAAACGGGTTATTTTCGTGATGCCATGGAACGGTAAAACATTGATTGGCACCACTGAAATTGTGCTCGATGAAATAACAGGGCGGCCGACACCGACAGCTGATGAAATCGATTACTTACTCGGTATTTATCAGCACTATTTTCCAACGTTAGGTGATGTTGAAAGCTTAAAAACACAAATTATTGATACGTTTTGTGGGGTACGTGTATTGCCCAAGCAGCAGGGGAGTGCCTTCGATCGCCCCCGTGATACCTTGCAGCAAACCACTGCATCTCATCCACATTTGTTGACGCTTTATGGCGGTAAGCTAACCACCTATCGCACCACTGCCGTTGAAGTGCTTAGTTGGGTAGAGTCTCATATTGGTCGTCGCAATGTATTGGCGGACTTTAACCAGTTACAGTTAGACTGATAAAATTTGGCATTGTGTTTAGGGCCTGTTGAGCTTTCACGGTTATTTTTGCCGCAGTTTATTGGCTATTTTGACAAGGCGGAGGCTATGCCGTTTAGTTATTCTCCACAAATAGTCTACAACACAGTAAAAATAGCCAAGAAACGTGGCCCTTTGGGTTCGATTCAATGCTTCTATTACGGTGTTATGAGCTTTCACTTAGCCAGCTAAGCTTTATCGCTCAAGCCTTGTACTAGAAGCATTATTCCTTACGGTAAAGAACCGAACAAAAACTAAGTTCGAAAGATCAATAGCCCCTAGTGCTTCATTAAACTGTCATCTTTGTGTCATATTATTTGGCAAATTGATTGTTGGCATTTTAGGACGTTGAGCATGCTGCAAATATTTATACGATTTTTCTCATTAGGGTTAGTGTCCTTTGGCGGTCCTGCAGCCCATATTGGCTATTTCAGACAGACATTTGTTCAAGAGTTGCAATGGCTTGACGATAAACATTACGGCAGCTTGGTGGCGCTAAGCCAGTTTATGCCTGGACCAGGTTCTAGTCAGGTTGGCTTTGCCATTGGCTATCATCGAGGCGGCTTATTAGGCGGCATTGCCGCTTTCTTAGGCTTTACATTGCCCTCATTTATTTTGTTATTTTTACTGGCGGTGACCAGCAGCCAATGGTTGGAGTACTCCATCACTCAAGGGGTGATCCATGGTTTAAAGCTGTTGGCTGTCGTGGTGGTTGCCGATGCTATTTTAATTATGTTTAAGCAGTTTTGTCAGCGCAAAACTGCCAAGTTATTGATGGTCTTAAGTTGTGTGGTTATTTTGCTGCAGCCATCAATGCTAGTGCAATTTTCTCTGCTCATTATCGCTGCTATTGTAGGACGATTTTACCTGTCCGCTAGCGATAATGCAGAGCCCCCAGCAAGTTCAACACACACAACAGAACCTGTGCGTGTTAATTTCTTCTGGTTAAGTATCTTTGTCGGTCTGCTTATCGCTTCGTTGGTGGCTGTGGGCCTATCTAAGCAGGCCGGAATTGCTACCCTGACAGAGCTATTTAGCCAGTTTTATCAAGTCGGTAGCATGGTATTTGGTGGCGGCCACGTGGTATTGCCACTGCTGCAGTCAAGTATTGGTGATGCGGTTAATAATGACCAGTTCTTAACAGGCTATGCATTAGCACAGGCGGTACCTGGACCTATGTTTGCCCTAGCGGCATTTCTAGGTGCCGAAATTTGGATCTCACAACCGTTAGTGGGTGCGTTAGTGGCAACCTTAGCGATATTCTTACCCGGCTTTTTACTGATGTTAGTTGCCCTTAAAAGTTGGCATGGGATCAGTAGTCGTCCAAAGGTTACTGGGGCGATAGCGGGAGTGAATGCGACGGTGGTAGGCTTCTTGTTAGCTGCGCTGTACAACCCTATTTTTAGTAGTGCAGTACTGTCACCACTGGATATGGCATTAGTAGTATTAGGTTTTGGGTTATTTAAGATTTTTAAACCTAATATCTTTATTTTAGTTGCTGGGTTTGGCGTTTCAGGTGCGTTGATTACAGCGATTATTTGATAGTTTTTACAAACATATAGCACACAAAAAAAGGCCGCAGATTGATACCGTTCTACTTGAATATCAATCTGCGGCTTTTGGTATTAGTTCCGTTTCTCGCTATGCAAGTATCGCACTTTCTACCTTGGCAACTTTCTCTACTTTCACTGCACAAACTTTAAATTCAGGGATTTTTGCCACTGGATCTAACACATTGTTGGTGAGTTTATTCGCGGCAGATTCTGCAAAGTGAAACGGCAGAAAGATAACCCCCGCTTGGGGCGCGCTTAGTCACAAAAGCTGCAATCTCGATCTCACCGCGGCGGGTAGATAACTTAAGCTGATCGCCGTTGTTTATCTGCAATCGCTCGGCATCGAATACTGAGATCATTACTCGCGGTGAGCCTAGCTCATTAAGCCCCGGGGTTTTACGGGTGAGGGTGCCTGTGTGGAACTGCTCCAATAAGCGTCCGGTAGACAGCATCAGTGGATAGTCATCACAAGGCATCTCTGCCGGCAAGCGATACTGCACAGGGCGCATTTTTCCTTTGCCGTGAGTAAACTGTTTACTGTGTAGTATTGGCGTGCCTGGGTGGCCTTCTGCCGGGCACGGCCACTGCAAACCCTGTCGGCCATTGGCGGTTTCACTGTCGATGACTTTCCACGTAATACCTCGGTATTGTGGGGTCACTTCGGTGATCTCATGCCAAATTTGCTTTTCTGACTGGTATTGCCAATCTTCACCCATCTGCTGCGCTATTTGCTGCACTATCTGCCAGTCATTCATCGCTTCACCCGGCGGCGTAACTGCGGGTAGAAGCTGCTGTACGCGGCGCTCAGTATTGGTAAAGTGCCCCTGTTTCTCTGCAAAGGCTGCAGCTGGCAAGACGACATCGGCCAATTCTGCGGTTTCGGTTAAGAAGATATCTTGTACTACCACAAACTCTGCTGCTGCGAGGCCTGCGAGAACATGCTGTTGATCTGGGTCGCTCAACACGGGATTTTCACCCATTACATATAAGGCTTTGAGTTCGCCATGGGCTAGCCCATGCATCATCTCCGTGGCTGATACACCTTTACCGGAGCACAGCTCACTCTTACCCCAAGCCTTTCTAAAGCGTTGCTGAACTAGCGGATCATTGAGCTTTTGGTAACCGCTGAAGTAGTTTGGCAGTGCGCCCATGTCACACGCACCTTGAACATTACTTTGGCCGCGCAATGGGTTTATACCAGCGCCCTTAATGCCAATATTGCCACACAGTAACTGTAAGTTAGAGATAGCGGTGACATTATCATGGCCTGAGGTGTGCTGAGTGATCCCCATTGCATAGTAAATAGCAGTCTTTTTAGCGGTGCCAATTAATCGCGCCATTTCTATGATATCTGCCGCGCTAACACCGCAGATTAAAGCAGTATTTTCAGGGCTATAGTCGTCACTCATCACTTCATCGAAAAGCTGACTGAAACCTTCAACACGCTGTTGAATATAATCTAAATCGTGCCAGTCGTTTTTGATGATCTGCTGCATTATTGCATTCAATAGCATCACATCTGTGCCAGGTCTTTGCGCAACATAAAGCTGGGCTTTGTCGGCAAGAGAAACCTTTTTCGGATCGGCAACGATTAAGCGTGCGCCATGATTTTGTAGCGCCAGTTTAATATGTGAGGCAATGATTGGATGCGCACTTTCAGTATCCGAGCCAATAATAAAAATTAGATCAGAATCTTTAATGCTAGGAATATCGTTGGTCATGGCACCACTGCCTAAGCTTTCGCGCAGGGCGGTAACGGTTGAAGCATGGCAGAGCCGTGCACAATGGTCGATGTTGTTATTGCCAATGACGCTGCGGAACAACTTTTGAAATACATAGTTGTCTTCGTTAGTCGCCTTCGCCGACGAAAGTCCCGCTATCGATTTACGTCCATGCTTAGCTTTAATGCTAGTGAACTTCTCTGCAATTAAGCTGATAGCTTCTGGCCAACTGGCAGGCGTGAGCACTCCTTCTTTGCGAATTAACGGCGTAGTAAGCCGTTTATCGCTGTTGATAAAGTCGAAACCAAAACGTCCTTTAACACACAGCATGCCGCCGTTGACGGGGGATTCTGTATCTGCACTTATACGGCGGATTTGATTCTTCTGTTTATCAACATGCATCTCTACTCGGCAACCAATACCGCAATAGGTGCAAATAGTCGACACTGTTTCAAGTGGTGCTTTTAGCTCGGAGGTTAGCCCCTGGGTTTTATCACGCGAGTCAACCAGCGCGCCAGTTGGACACACTTGCACGCAGTTTCCACATTGCACGCAATCACTGTCGTTCATGCTGGCGCTAAAGCCGACTCTTGGCGCATTACGTTTGGCTGTGTTATCAGTCGAGGGTAGCGCTTGGTAGTGATCTTTCTCAAAGCAAATTGCGTTATGGCCGCTAGCCCCTTTGCAGGTTTCTACGCAGGCGCCACAGCTAATACAGCGGTTTGCGTCGAATGTAATAAACGGTGCGCTACTGTCGATGCTAAAGTGCTGTGCTTTACTGATATCCAGCTCCGGGGCTTTGACTTTGTACTCAGTGGCATAGTCGCGCAGTTTACAGTCGGTATTGGCTTGGCAAGCACACTCAAGGCAGCGCGCAGCTTCTTTCATGGCGTCATCGGCGGCAAAACCTAGCTCGACTTCGCTAAAATTGAGGGCTCGCTGCAACTTGTCGAGCTCCGGCATTTTACTGCGTAGTTCATGCTTGGCTGCTGGATACATAGCTTGCGCGTTGAGTGTTTCAAGTTGGCGAGTTTTAGCCGCTTTGCTGGAGTTAAAGGGTTGCTTTTCAAGTTCGCAAGTCAGCCCTTGGGTCAGCAGTTTCTCAATCGCGTCGGAGGCCTTCCTGCCATCAGCTACAGCTGCAACCGCTGTAGCAGGGCCAGTACGAGAGTCACCAATCACAAACAGTTTATCGAGCCCCGCTGCCAGACCTGCCGACATGGTATGCTCGCAACCTTCAAAAGTGTTCCAGCGGGTTAACGCTATTTCACCGGTGGCTAATTGACTGTCAGGATGGTTGAGAAACTCCATATCGGGCGTTTGAGAGACGGCAGGGATCACCGTATCAAAGGCTTCAGTAAAGGTTTCACCGGTTGGCTTTGGCGAGCGGCGACCAGAGCTGTCAGGCTCTCCAAGTGCCATCACTTCGAAAGTGACTCTGCTAACGCGGCCATTGTCGTCGCTGTGGTTCTCAATAGGATTGGTTAAGAAATGAAATTTAATCCCTTCCTCTTCCGCTTCATGGATCTCATAAGGCTCTGCGGGCATCTCATCGCGGGTTCGGCGATAAACTAAAGTCACATCGGCGCCATCGCGTTTAGCAGTGCGGGCGCAATCGATTGCTGTGTTACCACCACCAATGACCGCTACTTTGTTGCCTGTACGGTAGCGCTGTTCGGTGCAATAATCTCGGAGGTAATCGACGCCTAAATAGCAACCTTCTAGCTCAATACCGGGGTAGTTCATCGGCACTGCTTTTTGTGCGCCAATGGCTAAACAAATAGCGTCATAATCTTCAATTAAGCCATTTAGGTGTATGTCTCTGCCGAGTCGAGTATCAGTTTGAATGTCTAAGCCATTTTCACATAACAGTGCGATCTCTTTGTCGAGGATTGCTTTCGGCAAGCGGTACTCTGGGATACCGTATCTTAACCAACCGCCTGCTTGGGGCATGGATTCAAAAATAGTGACGTCATGACCGTTATTCGACAGGTAATAACCCGCTGAAATCCCCGCAGGGCCACTGCCTATGATGGCGACTTTCTTATTGGTCGCGGCCTTTTTAGGTGGCACATATGGAGTATTGTCTTCAAGATCGAGATCGGCTGCGTGACGCTTTAGCTGGCGAATCGCAACAGGTTCGTCGACTAAGCCACGACGACATTCTGTTTCGCAAAATGCTGGGCACACACGGCCGATAGAGAGCGGCAGAGGCAGCGTTTGCTTGATGACTTTGACCGCTTCTTGATGATCGCCTTGGGCAATATGGTAAAGGTATGACTGCACGTCAACACCAGCAGGGCAGGCGGTTTGGCAGGGCGCTTCACAATCGGCAAAGTGGTCTGAAAGTATATTGTGTAATGCTGCTTTGCGCTGCTTACTTAACGCGGCAGATTGGGTAATTACTTCAATATTCTGAGCATCTAAATCGGCGATTTTAGTGTCGCAGGCGCGTACTGAACAGAGCTCGCCATTGGCTGATTTAAGTTCAACATGGCACAAGTCACAATGTTGTTTAGTGTTAGTGACTAAAGAACCTGCAGGGCTTTTACACAAATTAGGGATCGCGATATCGGCGTTTAACGCAGTATCGAGTAAGGTATCTTGTTGATTGGCAGTTAGGGTTTTGCCATCAATGGTAATCTGTTTCATCGCAAGGGCCTGTTAGTTATAGGGCTCACAGCTTGCGACAAGGTATTGAAACACAAAACCTCAATTGTCACTGTGGCGCTTTGAATGTGGACTCGGCGAAATGAGTGACTTTGAGTATACCTGTGCACCTTTTTTACGCAGAAAATGCAGCTTAAGTTTGTGCTAAATTTGCAGGTGGATTCACAAAGGCTAATGGAAGTGTGCGCTGGCAAGTTTTGTTGTTTTTTAGAGTGTGAGCTGGGCGGTGTTTATTGCTCATCTACTCACAGTGGCTGTCGTGAATAGTCACTGGCGAGTCACTTTACGGGCTTGAAAATTTACCCAATAAGCGTTTTGTGATAATTTTTATCCCGCATCAGGTGTTTGTTTTAGCTTTAAATATAAGGATATTAGATTGTCTACTGTAACTGTCTTTGGCTTCATCTCTATCCCCGAAACCGACCTTGAGGCTGTGCTTCAAGCATTGCCTGAGCATATAAAGCTGACGCTCGCAGAACCGGGTTGCCTAACATTTAGCGTTAGCCCATCAAGTATAGACCCAAGGCGTTATGAGGTTTATGAAGAGTTTGTTGACCAACAAGCCTTTGATTATCATCAGCAAAGAACTTTAGCGTCAGAATGGGCTAAGGTCAGTAAAAATGTTTCTCGCTTTTATCAAGGAACAGTTGATGACTAGGTGGCAATTTATAAATTGCTATTGGGTTAGGTTGCTCAAGCTTCAGCTGAATCTCTAATGCACCAGACTACGCATAATTAAAGTCGTGGTGCTTCGCCCATTCTTGAAACAGAGAGCGGAGCCAAGGGGCAAAGCGCTTGATTTTATAAGAGTCTATTCCCCAGCGCCCCTAACAAAGCTGTCTTCCTCGTACTTATTCAAAATAGCCTAACACTTCCGATGGGGCATCTGCTGTAAATGGATTTACCAATGCAGCGGTGGCATAGAAGCAGGAGAAGGACCGTGTGGGAATTATGGACTTTGGCTAATAAAGGGTCTTCAACGCACTTCGGCAATTTCGATGGGGAATCGGTGTGTTCTGTAAGTTTTTGATACTCCCTTTTGCCCCAAAGTTAGCTTGCTTTCGAATGAAGACTAATTACATTTTTGACTGCTGTTATCGATCAACCTGTTTGAACTTGTGGTCTCATGGTTATTAATCGCCTCCAGCGGGTGCTGGACAGGATGACCTAATGTCGTGAACACATGGTCAATGATGTTCCCGACATCATTATGACATTTCCCATATCCCTATGGGTCAAATGTGAATGAACGATCGTATGTGCAGACACTGCTGAAGCACGCTTCAAGTACGTCCGTGTAAGCTCAGCGAAAACATCCATGTTTCCGACGGCTTCAGCCGTATCTACACTGCTTTACTGGTGTTTCAATCTATACTCTTGCGGCTTGATGCTTAACGCGGAAATATCCCAGAGTTAGTTAACTTTAAGTTAAACGTGGATTACAAATTCTCATACAGGTATAACTAAAAGTGAGCAAGATCACTCAATATGGCGTAAATAAAGATGCCAAAAACTGTCCTGCGAAGCATCGATAATTGTTTAACATTTCACAAAACCTATAAAATTTAGTCTTATGATATATGTACAAAAGTGATATACGGGCCCATCGAGCAACCTAGGCTTAGTTTCTCCGCAGTCAATGCCGAAATACCTACTGCTTAAATCTAGAGTTTATCTATTTACAGCAATACCTTAGCAGTGATAGATTGTTAAAAGTTAACGAGTTGCTGAGAATGTTATCGAGCGACTAATGAAGAAGCTGTTAAAAGGCTGTTGAGGGGGCGTCGTAAGGTATGGAAAAGTACAAAACGATCAACCCAATCCCTACATTTGAGCGAGATGCTGTTGAAATTTTTCATGACTTGCACCGCGATAACCTAGCTGTGACTATCTGCATTGATCAAGCAGTTGAAGGTGTGCTTAGTGACCTTGTAGTAACGTTTGAAAGTTACGTGTCAGCTATGTCACTAGATGATCATTGGCACCCAAAAGCGCCTGAGTATCTAGATAGCTTTCCTACAATTGAAAGTTTTTCCTGGCCTCTTGTAGAAGTAGATGAATCCTTGTGGTTAGGAGTGCTATCCTCATCACAAATTGATGTTGCAGGTATTCCTAAGAATTATCGTTTTATCAGCCTCAATAATACATTGGATGTATTGACCTTTAGTGAACCAAAATTCAACTGGGTAAAATCAGAACAGCTTATATCAAGGCAGTTTAAGTCTAACGAGGACTACTATTTTTTCTTGGCAATAGGTACTGAAGATAGTGAACAGCGTTGTAATGAAATTGGGTGTGAGAACTATAGGGTCTCATCATCAAGAAAGTGTAGAAAACACCATTTTGAGATGATTAGAGGCTATCAGCCACCAGTTAGCGCCTCTTAAAAAGGCCAAGCAAGCCGACTCCGTCAGCTGTCACGTTTTTTGCAAAAGTCGCAACAAATCGCACCAACTACTGCACGATTGTTGGCGGCGTTATATTTACCAAGGAGAGTAGTTTTGAGATTCGTAGTAATAATATTTATTGCATTATTGTCAGGTTGTACTGGTCTCCCTGAATCTATAGGAGAGCTGCAGACAAACTCCCATAAAACGTTCAGTTTCAATGCAGATATTTCCCCTGAGAAAACGTATGAACTCCTTCAAAAAGAGATGGTGGCTTGTTACGCCTATAATGGTGAATTGACTTATCCAGTAGCGGGCTCATTTATTACCAGTAGTGCTCAGGCCGGAATGTTCGTCGAGGGCAGCAAGTTATCTTCGGATGAGTATCAGATCGCGCTTAGTCAGCAAGTAGAACCCTACCCAAGAGGGTACTTAGAGCTGGTCAGAATCACTGGTGAAGTTGGTCAGACTACAGTTTATGTTTATCCGCTAAATAGATTTTGGGAAAGACATGTAAAAAGAATTGAAACATGGCTGGAAGGTGGCCATGTGGATGATTGCAGAATTTGGTAAATATAACAATCCGTTGTAGGCGGATTGCAACCAACTTGGTTGCGCTCGTTCCTCCCCATTTTTGCAAGCAATTATCAGCCCTCTCAATGGGTGTTATGTACATAGGGAATCGTCAAATTAATGGATTACGAACCAAACTTTTCTGAATACTCTTACAACGATTTGTTAGATGCTGAAAAGCATATAAACAAAGACATGTATCCTCAGAGATATGAAACTGTTGTTAAACTTTTAAATGATCCTAATCATTTACCAGAAGGAAAAATTGAATCTTCCAAAGAAATTGAAGTAGATAAATATTCTACATTCTGGCCCCGTTTCTGGGCTGCGACAATTGATGGGATTGTATTTGCAATAATTTTGTATGTGGAATGTCTAGTTTTTGGTGTTGAGTACAGTGCTGAAGATCAGTTCCTACAAGCATTAAATGGAGTACAGTTTGCGATATACGCCATCTTTATGCACGGTTGCTTTGGTCAGACACTCGGAAAAATGTTTATGGACGTTAAAGTCCTCAACCATGACACTGAAACTGAAATAAATGTTAAACAAGCATTACGAAGAGAGTCCGTTAATTTAGCTCTAAATATTTCTTGGGTCTTAATTATCTTAGTTGTTGCAATATCTTTAGAATTGTCTGGAGCTATCTCAGAAGGGGTAGCTTACGGAGTAATTGGATTTGGTATTTTAGCCACGGTATGGGGATTATCCGAATTTATTACTATGCTATTTAACGATAAACGCCGAGCATTACATGACTATATTGGTGGGACAGTAGTAGTACGAACATAACAAGCAATCAACCAAGAACACGTAACAGTTGGCTAGGTTTCGCTTCGTTTTACATTCTAGCCAACTACAATTTTCCCCTTAACAGGACTGTTAGCTAAACCGATAGTATGGCGCTTTTTCTAATTATTATTTATATCTATTTAGTTTGTGGAGTAGTGCTTTATGCTAAAAAACGTAAAGCATATAGCCACTTCAGATACTCAATCAGTGAATTGGGGGAGTTGAACTCGGAATATGAAAAGCAGGTTTCATATTTCATATTCTTACCCGTAGGATTAGGTTGTTTAATTGTTTCTTTTGCTACGTATACCAGTAATTATCCAGCTGCGTTGGTAAGCCCCTAGAACAGTAGACACTTCATAGAGTTATACTTAACCAAAAATATGAGGTGTTACATGCGCGGAAAACGATATCCAGATGAGTTCAAAATAGAAGCTGTTAAACAAGTCACTGAGCGTGGTTATCAAATCGCAGATGTTGCTGATAGATTAGGCGTCACTTCCAAAAGTTTGCACAACTGGATTAATAAGTTTGATAAGCCGGAAAAGCAACACATCACCATTGATAATCAACAAGACGAAATACGTAAACTCAAGGCTGAACTACGTCGCGTAACCGAAGAGCGAAATATCCTAAAGGAGGCCGCCGTGTACTTTGCAAGCGAGTCAAAGAAAAGTACACGTTCATAAAGTCTAGGCTCAAGCACTACCCAGTAAAAACCCTATGCGAAATACTTGGCGTTCACCGCAGCGGCTTCTATGCCTGGCTTAAGGAGCCTCTGAGTCGCAGAGCTACTGAAGATAAGCGACTACTAGGTAAAATTAAACAGTATTGGCTAGAAAGCGGTTGTGTGTATGGCTACCGAAATATCACTTTAGACCTTAAAGATGATGGTGAGGCTGTTGGAAAAAATCGGGTATATCGGATCATGAGAACAGCTGATATTAAGGCTGTACGTGGCTATAAGCGCAATCCAAGTTTTGGCAGAGGCGATGTTAGTCATACAGCACCAAATACGTTAAATAGAGGGTTTGACATCGCTGAGCCCAATAAAGTTTGGGTGACCGACTTTACCTATATTCGGACTCATGAAGGTTGGCTATATCTCACTGTTGTTATCGATCTATTCTCTCGACAAGTTGTCGGTTGGACAATGAAAAGTACAGCTAGAGCTGACCTAGTTATTGATGCGCTACTGATGGCGGTATGGAGACGCACTCCAACAGAAAAGGTGCTTATCCATTCCGATCAAGGCGTGCAATATACTTGCTCTGATTGGCGCAGCTTTCTTAAAGAGCACAACCTGGAAGCGAGTATGAGTCGAAGAGGAAACTGTCATGATAATGCAGTTGCTGAAAGCTTTTTCTCATTACTGAAAAAAGACAGGATTAAGCGAAAAGTCTACAAAACCAGAGATGAAGCGCGTGCTGAAATATTTAACTATATCGAATATTTCTACAATCCAGTGCGGCATCATGGTAGTAATAACGGACTGTCTCCAATGAATTTTGAAAAGCAGTATTATGAGAACTTAGAAAGTGTCTAGAAAACTAGGGGCTTACCACGTTCTTATCGGGTGCAATTGGCTTGAGCTATTTTCTAAGTGCATTTTTTCCGTGCGATCCGGGAACCCCTTTACTAGGTACGTGGAAAAACTCCATACATAATATTATTGGTGGTGTTTGTTACGCTGCGATGGCATATCAACTAAATGAATTAATGGACAGCAAGGAAGTTTGGTTTATTGACGTAGCTTTTACTTTGCTTTGTTCTTTTTTATTAATATTTCTTATTGGGTTCCCTAAAAGGTTTATTGGTTTAGCGCAGAGGTTAGCTGAAGCAAGTATATTTCTAAGTACGGTTTTGTTACTTTTTGGTGTAAGTTTTCACTAACAAGCTGTTCCAGCGGAACATGTAACCGTTGCAGGTTCCGCTCGCTTCAGATTTCAGGCAACTACAATTTTCCCCTTACAGGTCGTTAGGCACACGTGGGGTATGGATGAGCTCACCTAACTATGAAAGATACAATCTGGACGAGTTACACGATGTGCTCGAAAACATAGATCGTGAAAAGTGGCCCCGTGCACTTCAAGTCATTCAGCCATCTTGCCTATCAGATGTGGGCATAGCTTTGGCGGGACAAGCGCTTTGATCCATAGCTCGGGTTTGGGGTTTAGATGTCGAACCGCTTCAAACACAAATAAAATTTTGTCCAATAATGAGTCCGCTACAGCAATAAGTTTGCAAGCTATTCATCTAAGTTGAGCTATGCAAGCTGCTAAATCATGGATGATTTAGCAGAGCCTATAGGGATATATTCACGGCGACTTGCAAAAGCTCAATGCAGATGAATTGCATTTGATTGCGATATATTCTCTTTACCCCGCGCTGTAGTACTTAATCTATTTAAGCCATTGAGCAACAAAGTAGCCTTAACGGGTCATCTTTTTCACAAATACCACCACGAAAAGCGCAATAGTAAAGCTGCCGGTGAAGGCTTCGAACGCAGCGATTGCGCGGGAGATCCCTATGGGGGTGAAGTCTCCATACCCGAGTGTGGTAAAGGTGACTACAGAGTAGTAGATACAATTTAGAAAGATAAACAGGTTATCGACTAAGCTGTTGTTAAAGCTGAATTGGTGCACTTCGCCGTTAAAGTTAAGTCCAGTAAAAAAATATAAAATGGCGCTGAACAATATCAACACCAAAGAAAACCCTATGACTCTCAAGGGCGCTTCACCGTAGCCGCAAAACAGATCAATCGCTTTAGAGATAAATCGTTTTACGCAACGTTTGGGCATTTGGTGGCGGCGCATGGTCAATTCTTTACGAATATACTCGCCTGACATGGCGAATAGTCCTTCACGCTCGGCGGCTTTACGTAGGTCGCGATAGATCTCTTCTGCCTGCTCAAAATAGTCCATGGCTTTTTCTGTGTTACCACATTTTTCAGCCGCTAGCGCGAGCTTTTCCTGACGCAGGATCTTGCCTGCGTGCATGTTCTCTATTTTGGAGCCAATCCATTTAACTCCCAGCAAATTACAGCCATCAAGGTTGGCGCAGTGCAGATTTGCTTCCCGCAGATCTGCCTTCATTAAACTGGCATCAGTAAGGTTAATATTAAACAGGTGACCGCCACTTAAATCAGCACGGTAGAGCTCGGCGTTACTGAGATCGTAGCCAATTTTTTGTTGGTGGCGCACCAGATCTATTCCGCTAAGCTTGGCATGGTTGAGACTGATGCCCCTAAGTTGACCTCCGCGTCTGGCGTATTGTTCAAGCTGTTGAATATCTTCGGGTCTGTCTTTAATAAACTTTGGGTCGTGCCAGTAGCACAAGCCTGAATCACCTGCCGGTTCTTGGCAAGTGTGGTTATTTTCCTCATGATAACGGCATGTCAACGCTTGGTCGTGTGTCGGCGGCATTCGCTGATTGTGGCCTCGGTATTTAATGGTCTTTTTAGTATAGAAGTTGTTGCTATTTTCAGCGTTTTTTTTGTTAATTCCCTAGAATTTATTGGTTCCTGCATCAAGTTTTACTTAGTTTATTTGGATTGGTATTTTCCGTCTAAGCATCATAAAAGAAGTGTGGTCGTTAGTATCAATGTGGGTTTTTAGCGCTTTAGCTAATATTGTTGAATAAAATTGCTGTTTTGATCGGTTTTGCGGCTAGGTTTCAACCCATGCATAGGTTAAAATAGCGGGTTTTCTATCTGTATATAATTGAGGCGCTTGCAAGTCATTGCTTGTCGTCGGCAAAACTAATTAAAAAGTTGGCTAAATCATGTTTGAAGTAAATCCAGTTAAGTTCAAAATCAAGGAGCTCGCTGACCGTACCGACCTTCTTCGGGGGTATCTTTGACTACGATGCTAAAAGTGAGCGTCTAGAAGAAGTTAGCAGAGAACTTGAAAGTGCTGAGGTTTGGAATAATCCTGACAACGCACAAGCGCTAGGTAAAGAGCGTTCCGCACTTGAAGCGGTAGTGAAAACTATCGACGATATGGATAGCGGCTTAGAAGATATTGAAGGATTACTTGAACTTGCTGTTGAAGAAGATGATGAAGAAACCTTCAACGACGCAAGTGCTGAATTAGATGATCTTGAGAAACGGTTAGAGGAACTTGAGTTCCGCCGTATGTTCTCTGGTCCACATGATGCAGCCGATTGTTATTTAGATATTCAATCTGGTTCTGGCGGAACAGAAGCGCAAGATTGGGCCAATATGGTACTGCGTATGTTCTTGCGTTGGGGTGAAGCCCACGACTATAAGCCTGAACTGATTGAAGTGACTGATGGTGATGTTGCTGGTATTAAAGGCGCTACCATTAAGTTTACTGGCGAATACGCCTTTGGCTCACTGCGTACAGAAACCGGTGTACACCGTTTAGTACGTAAGTCACCGTTTGATTCATCGGGCAAACGTCACACCTCTTTTTGTTCGGTGTTCGTTTATCCAGAGATTGACGACTCGATTGAGATTGATATCAATCCGTCTGATCTAAGAATTGATACCTACCGCGCCTCAGGTGCGGGTGGTCAGCATGTGAACAAAACCGAATCTGCGATTCGTATTACTCACGTGCCTACAAATACCGTCGTGCAGTGTCAGAATGACCGTTCACAACATAAGAACCGTGACGCTGCGATGAAACAGTTAAAAGCGAAGCTGTATGAGCTAGAGATGCTTAGACAGAACGCTGATAAGCAAGCCGCTGAAGATGCTAAATCAGATATTGGTTGGGGCAGCCAGATCCGCTCATATGTGCTCGATGATGCACGTATTAAAGATCTGCGTACCGGCGTTGAAAACCGAAATACCCAGAGCGTTTTAGATGGCGATCTGGACAAGTTTATTGAAGCTAGCCTTAAATCTGGCCTTTAACGAGAGAAGAAGATGACTGAACAAACACAAGATGAGAACAAGTTAATTGCAGAACGCCGTGCCAAGTTAGAGCACATCCGCGCGAACTGCCCAGCAAACGGTCACCCGAACAACTTCGATCGAAAACACAAAGCGGCAGATATCCAAGCTGAGTATGGTCACCATACTAAAGAAGAGCTTGAAGGCATGGACGTTCAACGTTCAATCGCTGGTCGTGTTATGGCTAAGCGTGGCCCATTTTTGGTTATCCAAGATGTGAGCGGACGTATCCAAGCTTATGCGGGTAAGGATGTTCAAAAAGATCTTAAAGCCACTTTCCAAGGTCTAGATATCGGTGACATCATAGGTGTGACAGGCAAGCTGCACCTTTCTGGTAAAGGTGACCTTTACGTGAACATGGAACAGTACCAGTTGCTAACTAAAGCACTGCGTCCACTGCCTGAAAAATTCCACGGCTTGTCAGATCAAGAAACTCGTTACCGTCAGCGTTACGTTGACTTGATTGTTAATGAAGAGTCTCGTGAAGCCTTTATCATGCGTTCAAAGGTTGTTTCAGCAATCCGTAACTTCATGATCAAAAAAGAGTTCATGGAAGTTGAAACCCCAATGATGCACAGCATCCCAGGTGGCGCTTCAGCTCGTCCATTTGAAACGCATCATAATGCCTTAGATATGGCTATGTATCTGCGTATCGCACCAGAGCTGTACCTTAAGCGTTTGGTTGTTGGTGGCTTTGAGCGTGTATTTGAAGTTAACCGTAACTTCCGTAACGAAGGCTTGTCTCCTCGTCATAACCCAGAATTCACTATGATGGAATTCTACATGGCGTACGCTGACTATAAAGATCTGATGGATCTTACCGAAGAGATGCTAAGTTCTATCGCCACTGATCTTTGTGGTTCAACTCAGCTGCCATACGGTGAGCATACGGTTGATTTTGGTGGCCCTTACGCGCGTTTAAGCATGTTGGATGCGATCAAGAAGTACAACCCAGAAAACGCAACGATTCAGTCAATGACTTATGAAGAAGTTAAAGACGTTGAGTTTATGCGTAACCTGGCGAAAAGCATCGGCATGACAATCGAGAAGTTCTGGACTTGTGGTCAACTGCTTGAAGAGATCTTCGGTGAAACAGCTGAGCCTCAGCTAATGCAACCTACTTTCATTACTGGCTACCCTGCAGACATCTCTCCGCTGGCACGTCGTAATGATGAAAACCATTTTATCACTGACCGTTTCGAGTTCTTTATCGGTGGCCGTGAAGTGGCTAACGGTTTCTCTGAGCTTAACGATGCAGAAGATCAAGACAACCGTTTTAAAGCTCAGGTTGACGCGAAAGATGCTGGTGATGACGAAGCAATGTTCTATGACGCAGATTATATCCGCGCACTAGAGCACGGCCTACCGCCAACAGCGGGTCAAGGTATTGGTATCGACCGTTTGGTGATGCTATTTACCAACACGCACACTATTCGTGACGTGATTCTGTTCCCAGCGATGCGCCCACAAGGGTGATTGTTAGGGGCATTGCCTCACTCAATGTGAGTTGAGTCTGATTAAGAAGCAGTTAGGTTTTCCTAGCTGCTTTTTTTATATCCACTGATTTAGAGGTTTAATTTTTCGCTAAATGTTACTTAGTTTATTTAGTGATAGAGCACACAGAATTGATTCGAAAACGGTTAACTCGGTTGGGTATCACATACAAATAAATAGGCAGCATGCTAGCCTCATCACTAGAGAATGATGGCTCTAGATACAAGAGAAACACTGAATATCATAAAGGTATCAGGAAGATGATGACTTTTTAAAAGGGTTTATCATAATGAAAAAAGTTTTATTGGCGGGTCTTTTAAGCTGCTTGATTGCAGGGCAAGCAAGCGCAGAGCAGTTAGACCAAGATGTGGCATTAGGCATGGCAAGTCTAATGATTTGTACCACATTTTATGCTGAACATGACATGCAGATAGAAGGTAGTATTGTCGGGCAGTCTGCCATGGCGCATAGAGGTGCTGGTATTGAAGATATGGTGATGTCAAAGGAGACAAGTGACGCACTGGATCTCTATATGAAGAACTTCCAAGCGGCCAACAAACAACAGCAGGTTAAGATCTGTGAAGCTGCAATAACATTTGCTCGCGAAAGTGAGTTTGTTAAAGCGAGTTAGTCTTGATTGAGACTTACAGGCTTTAGTTGTTCACCGATATTAAGCCGAATTAAAGCAGCTAAGCCTGAGCTTAACTGCTTTTTTTTATAACTGAAAAATGTGCTTCGCTTAGCTAAAGCTATTTAAACGCGTTAGCTATTGAGATTAGAAACACTCTAGTCGACAGAGTGCTTCTATTGACTGACATAAGCGTCCAGTTAAAGCAGGCGTGCAAAACATTCAACTTAGGCTATAAAAACATTAGACAAAACCCGGTGCATCCAGAGTTTTGCCACTCATGTCGCCGGTTACAGCTGCAACGTAGGCGTTTGCTGTATCTGCAGCAGATAAACCTGACGTTGTATCCATGCCCATCATTGCCATGGTCTCTTTTACAAAGATAGGTGCTACGACGTTAACACGCAGTGTATCGAGTTCTAGTGCTGCCGCTTTTACAAAGCTCTCTAAAGCCCCGTTGGCCATACTGATAACGCTGCTACCATGCATAGGCTCACGTGATAATACTCCAGAGGTGAGGGTAACCGAACCGCCAGTGTTGACAAATTGTTGACCAATTCGAATCAGGTTGATTTGCCCCATGAGTTTGTTCTGTAGCGCTAGTTGATAGTCTGCTTCGGTCAGCTCATTCAATGCCGCAAACGATGCTAATCCAGCGGTAGAGATAACGGCGTCTACCTTGCCTACAGAGTTGAACATCGCGTTAATGGATTCAGTGTTGCCAAGGTCAACCTGCACATCGCCGCCACTAAAGTTTGCAGAGATGACTGTATGCTCAGGCTTAAGAGCTGTTTCTACTGCTGCGCCGATAGTTCCAGATGCACCGATAAGTAATATTTTCATGTGTTGCTCCAAGTTGATTCGTTGTAGATGATGGAGTCACTATAATTGTTCATGTATATTTGATAAATAACCTCAAAATGAAATGAATATTCTCCAAATGAGAAAAATAGATCTATTAAAAGCGATGCGAAGTTTTGTCATCGTGGCTGAAAGAGAGAGTTTTACTGAGGCATCGCGAGAGCTGAATATTGTGGCGTCGGCAGTAAGTAAACATGTATCTGATTTGGAAAGTCATTTTTCATCACAGCTGCTCTATCGCACCACCAGAGCGATGCATTTAACCAGTGAGGGTGAATATTACCTCGAGCAGTTTAAAGAGATTATTGCGCGGATAGATAGCCTCGAAAATATTGCCAGTGAAAGGCTGCAGCAAGTTGCGGGAAATCTGACTATATCCGCGCCTCAAGGAAGTGCGGCATTAGGTTATCTGCACAATACCAGCGAGTTTATTAAGCGGCATCCTGATGTGCGGATCTCGTGGTTATTCTTAAATCGTTTCGTCAACATGGTTGAGGAGGGGGTGGATTTAAGTATAAGAATAGGTGAGCTTGCGGACTCTAATTTGATTGCACGGCAATATACTTCGATAAAGGTACATTTTGTTGCGAGCCCTGACTACATTAAGCTACATGGTTTACCTAAACATCCGAAAGAGTTGAGCCAGCACCAATGCGTGCTTGATAGCTCGAACCGCCAGCCAGGTCGATGGCGCTATAATGAGGCGGCTAAGGAGTCGACGATTACAGTGAAAGGCTATGTGCAGGCCAATGACGGTGAAGTTGCAGCGAGATTCGCCGCTGATGGTCATGGAATTGCTTACCTGCCTTCATTTTTGATGCAGCAGTATTTAGATTCTGGTGAACTTTGCCCAATTCTAGAGGATTATGAGTTTGACGAAACGCCTGTTTCACTGGTTTTCCCAGCCAACAGATTGATGAATCCTGCCCTTAGAGCGTTAATCGAATTCCTTATTGAAAAAAAACCAGCCTAATGGCTGGTTTTTATTGAGTATCAAAACCCTATAAGCTTGTGTTTTCCTCTGGAGTTTCAGCAGTTTTGGTGTTTATTGCTGGGGTAAAATGCTCAGCACTAATGGGTAAGTTTTTAGCTGAGTTGGCTGCATAGCGAGTTATTTTCTTATGGATTGGCTTTTGAGCAAGAGTCGCTAATATCTCTTTATAGCGGCCATTTTTGCTGTTGCTTAATACTTTACATAGCCAAGCAAGTGAGTCTGCAAATTGGTCATTTTGGGTGTCTTGGCTGTCCCAAATATACTGTGCGATATGATCGAGTGTTGCTTGATCGGTTAAAGGTAGTTTTATTGCCTCTCTAGCGGCGCTGCGAATTTGAGTGACATCATTGCTGACAAGGCGAGAGAGTAGATCGCGAAAATCTGCAGAAACTGCAGAAATATCAGCATCAGTTTGTTTTGATTTTAGGTCAACCAGCCAATGTGTCTTCTCATACCTAAGTTCCATAGAACCAAAGTTAATGTACGATAAGCGCAAATTTTGAAACGTCTGACGGCCAATAAAAGGGCGTCTATAACTACGAATATACTGTCCGACCCCATTTGGTTGCCCGAGCAATGAAAGTACCACTTCTAAGGTATCGCCAACTTTTATTCTTTTGAAGTTTTCAGCGGTTGCCCGAATATGCTTAGGGTCACTCAACGCTACTTGTGCTGTGTAGTTTGTAGCATCAAATTGTAGCTCTTCAGTATTGTTAAGCTCTTTGATTGCTCCCTTAAAGTAGCGCCTTACTTTACTCGATTGTGCCAGCTTTAATTGCTCGTTTAACAGTGTTTGGTATCGCCCTCGCTGACTCTCACCTATGGCTTTCGCTAGCCAAGAGATAGTGTCGTCAAACTCTGCATTACTTCTGTCGCCATTGCTATTCATTGACCAAATAGTAAAGGCGGCTAAATCCCAGAGTTCGACATTATCAGGTAGATCATGGTGTAGCGCTTTGGCACCCAATTTTACATTCTGCAAATTATTACTATTGAGTAGATCCGCGTAGACAGATTCTTTACTGTCAAAAGCTGCATGAGCACTGAATGTAAATAGTATTAAAAGCGCAAGGATGAGCTGTTTCATTTTGAGGTGTGTCCATTATTAGTAGTCAAACGTAAATGTCTGAAAACCTTCCTTAGTTAGCACTATGATGACTGAAATTCGCTAGAGCTTCAATTAATTGCGGTTGCTGTTATTAAGCTCGAATTGGTGTGATTGAGTTTGTGCGTATGAGGGGAAACTAGCTTTTCACCTGTGATGCCACAGGAGTATCCAATAGAGGCTGTTCGCCTAAAGCTGTTATGGATAAATTGAATCTTGGCAATAACAAAATATTTTCGTACGAAAAACCAGCTATCAATCTGAAAGTTAACATGCTAGGTTAAAATGTAAGCGGTTACATTTTGTGTCTGTGAAATTTAACCATATTTACGATCTACAGAGTGACACCATTTTACTGTGGTGTAGTGCTAAGGTGCTTCAAGGATGCAACGACAAATCATAAAGGGACGCTTGGGTTTAGTGCAGCAAACCTCTAGTCAAACCATCTCTTTAAAAGAAAAACTAGGTTATGCCTGCGGAGATGTCGCCTCTAACTTTTACTGGCGGGTGTTTGATGTTTTTCTATTCATTTTCTATACCGACGTGTTTGGCTTATCGCCTGCCGTAGTCGGCACCATGATGTTGGTCACGCGGATTATTGATGCCTTTTCAGATCCTCTCATGGGGGCATTAGCGGATAGAACCCACAGCCGTTTTGGAAAATTCAGACCCTACCTTATATGGGGCATATTGCCTATTGCCGCTGCGGGCATACTGACATTTACAGTCCCCGACTTAGATGAGCCAGGCAAAATTATCTGGGCTTATGCGACATACATTTTGATGATGCTGGCCTATACCTTTATCAACGTGCCTTATGGTGCGCTGCTTGGGGTTATCACCGCCGATACTCAGTCTAGAACCGCGCTGACTAGCTTTCGCTTTATTGGCGCTTTCTCTGGCGGAACCTTGGTGGCTTATCTCACCCCTGAATTGGTGAGTTGGTTAGGTAATGGTGATGAGGCATTGGGTTGGCAATTAACCATGATGGTCTATGGAATCGCAGCAGCCGTGTTATTTACTATTAGTTTTGCTACCACCACAGAGCGCATTAAGCCACCGGCACATCAACAAACGCCTATCAAGCAAGATATTAAAGACCTATTTAGTAACCGCCCTTGGATTATCCTATTTTGCTTAGCGCTCATTATCATGATGACAATCTCGCTGAGGGGCAGTACTGGCACCTTTTATTTTAAGTATTACGCCGAGCGTGAAGATCTTATCGGCAGTTTTGCCATGGTGTATATGCTGGCCTTGGCTACGGGGGCTGCACTCACACCGCTATTGACTAAGTGGTTTGATAAACGCCGTTTACTGCTTATTTTGATGACGGCAGTGACGCTATTATCGGCGCTATTTTATTTTGTACCTAAAGAGAGCATCGGCTTGATGTTCAGCTTACAGATTTTGATAGGTTTGTGCTTGGGGCCAAAATCACCGCTGGTATTTTCAATGTATGCCGACACCGCTGATTATTCTGAATGGAAGAATAAACGTCGTGCCACGGCAATGATTTTCTCTGCCGCCTCTTTTGCGCAAAAGCTTGGCGGCGCGTTAGCGGGTGGAATGATAGGTTGGTTGCTTGCATCGATGGGTTATGTTGCTAACCAAGTTCAAAGCGGTGAATCTCAACATGGCATTGTATTATTGATGACTCTGCTACCCGCACTGTTCTCCTTGTTGTCATTGGTGGTGATTCGAATGTATCCATTGGATGATGCAGCGCTGCAGCAATTACAACAGGAATTAATTGAACGCCAGCAAGGGGAGTTCGAAGATGCCCGTGGTTAAAGCTAATGCACCTCTTTTCTCTATGAGTCAACACAGTGTGCAGTTAAATAGCGCCACCGCGATGCCCAAAGCTTCGGGCTTCTTGTGGAATAGACAGATGATGTTACATATGAATTGTCGCGGCTACGCAACTGCACAATTCATGCAGCCAGAACCAGCAAAATACAGCCATGGACCAATGCTAGAAGCTAAAACGTTTATGCAGCCTGAGCATAGTTATTTTGCGCATCATCCAGGGCGGTTTTTCTATATCAAAAATGAAGATACTAACGAGCTATTTTCCGTGCCTTATGAGCCCGTTCGATGTCGCTCGCAATCTTTTAGTTTTGTGCAATCTAGCGCTGCAATAAATTGGCTGGTGGAGTGTTTTGGCCTATCGGTTTCAATTGAAGTTAATCTGTCTGCGAGTGACCCACTTGAGATGTGGCAGTTCGAGGTTAAAAACACTCGCGATAGCGCAGTTAATATCAGTATCTACCCCTACTTCTCGATTGGATACATGTCGTGGATGAATCAGAGTGCAACTTTTGACTCTGCTTGTAATGGCATCGTGGCGACGAGTGTTACGCCTTATCAAAAGGTGGAGGATTACCCAAAGCTGAAGGATTTTAAAGACCTAACCTTTTTAATTGCAGAGGATAAACCCGATAGCTGGACGGCAAATCAATATGGCTTTGAAGGAGAGGGCGGCTTGGCCAGTCCCGACGCAATCAATACTCCGCTATTAGCCAGCAAAGTAAGCGCTTATGAGCCGCCTGTCGCGGTGATGCAGTATCGTCATCGTTTGCTGCCGGATGAGATTAGGCGGCATCGCTTTGTGTTTGGACCAGCGACTAATAAAGCTGAGGTTAAGCAGAACCGTCAGCGCCACTTTGGTGACCCCAAAGCGTTTTCTACGCAGCAACAGCGCTACATAGATTATATTGAGTCTGGTAAAGGTTGTTTAAATATTAATTGTGGTGATCCGCTGTTCGATCCGTTTTTTAATCAATGGTTGCCGCGGCAAATGTTTTATCACGGCGATGTCAATCGCTTGAGCACCGATCCACAAACACGTAATTTTCTGCAAGACAATATGGGCATGAGCTACATCAATCCTACTACTGCTCGGCAATCTTTTTTATTGGCGATGTCGCAGCAGTTATCTTCAGGTGCTATGCCCGATGGAGTGTTGCTGAGTGAAATTGCAGAGCTTAAATATATCAATCAAATTCCCCATACAGACCACTGTGTTTGGCTGCCTATCTGCGTGAGCGCTTATCTCAATGAGACTGGGGATATTTCGTTGTTAGGTGAGCAGGTTAAGTTTGCTGACAGTGAGCAAACCTTGAGTGTGCATCGCCATATTGAGTTGGCTTTAGGCTGGTTAATACAGCGTAGAGATAGCCGTGGCCTTAGCTATATTGAACAAGGTGACTGGTGCGATCCAATGAATATGGTGGGCCATAAAGGGCGTGGGGTTTCTAGCTGGTTATCTTTAGCGACTGCATTTGCACTGCAGCAATGGGCTGAGATAAACCAAAGGTTAAATAAAGATAGCCAGCGTCTACTCGCAACTGCAACTGAAATTAATGCGGCAGTCAATCAACATTGCTGGGATCAAGACTGGTTTGCTAGGGGAATAACCGATGACAATGTTGCCTTTGGGGTTAAGGCTGATGCTGAAGGTTCTATCTACCTTAACCCCCAAAGCTGGGCACTAATGAGCAAGGCTGTTGATGCCGAGCAAACCACGAAAATACTTGCTGCCGTTGAGAAACAGTTGATGACGCCCTATGGCCCTATGATGTTGGCCCCGGCTTACACCGCAATGCGTGAAGATGTGGGGCGGCTAACGCAAAAGTATCCTGGCTCAGCTGAGAACGGCAGTGTTTATAATCATGCAGCGGTATTTTATGCCTATAGCTTATGCTTGATTGGCGAGCATCAAAGGGCATTTGAGATCCTCATTAAAATGCTGCCTAGTCAGCGTGATGCGCTCATTCGAGGTCAGTTACCTACTTTTATCCCAAATTATTATCGCGGCGCATATTTTCAACATCCGCAACAGGCTGGGCGTAGCAGTCAGCTGTTTAATACCGGCACTTTGGCTTGGTATTACCGCTGCATTGTGGAAGAGATAGTGGGGGTGAAAGGTGAGTTAGGTTGTTTGGTTATAGAGCCGCATCTTCCAAAAGAGTGGCCGAAAGTGGAATTGCGACGGATGTTTAATGGGATAGAGCTGAACATCAAAATTGAGCAAGCTGTGGTTGAGCAAATGAGCATCAAGGTGAATGGTGAGCAGATTGAAGATAATCATCTACAAGGGTTAGTCGCAAGCAAAAGTTACCAAGTGGAAGTGCTGGTTCCAAAGACTGCTGCGCAGCAAAATGCTGTCATGGAGGCTGTATGAATACCAGCTCCACACTACCGCAATTGATTATTGTAATGGGCGTTAGTGGTTGTGGTAAATCAACACTAGCGCAGCGACTTTCAAACGTATTAGCGGCTCAGTTTATTGAGGCTGATGACTTCCATAGTGCAGCTGCTAAGGCCAGCATGGAGCAAGGTATTGCGTTAACTGATGAGCAGAGACAACCATGGATTGGCAGGCTATTGCATCAGGTCAGTAACCTGACTGAGCAGCAAACGGCTGTTTTGGCATTTTCTGGACTCAAAAGAGCACATAGAGATTGCTTTAGGGCGCTCGGTTATCGCACCCTGTTTATCTGGTTAGCCGTCGATGAAATGGAGGTTTTACAGCGGCTCAGCAATCGCAAAGATCACTTTTTTCCAGCTTCATTATTGAAAAGCCAGCTTAGCGCGTTGGAGCAACCGACCGATGAACCCGATGTTTTAATACTGTGTCAGAATGAGAATATCGAAGAGCAAATAGTACGGCTCTTAAAAGTATTTTCAATCAAAGCTATTAGGGGCTGTTGATCTTTCGAGCTTAGTTTTTGTTCGGTTCTTTACCGTAAGGAATAATGCTTCTAGTACAAGGCTTGAGCGATAAAGCTTAGCTGGCTAAGTGAAACGCTCATAACACCGTAATAGAAGCATTGAATCGAACCCAAAGGGCCGCGTTTCTTGGCTATTTTTACTGTGTTGTAGACTATTTGTGGAGAATAACTAAATGGCATAGCCTCCGCCTTGTCAAAATAGCCAATAAACTGCGGCAAAAACAACCGTGAAAGATCAACAGCCCCTAATAATACGCTTGGAGTATAAGCAATGACCTCGTCAGATAAATGCTTAAAGTCATGGTTGCCAGTGGCGCTATTGCTGACTACATCAATAACTAGTTTTGCCTATGAGGCGCCTTTTGCTGTAAAGGCACCGGTAATTGATGCGGTTGCTGATGAGCCCATTTGGCAGCAAGGGAAATGGTACCAGATAGATCAGCTTATTTTGGGGACACCGCCTAGTCATGAGGACTTTAGCGGGCGTTTTAAGCTTGCATGGACTAAAGAGCACTTATATTTGTTGGTGGAGATCAAAGACGACATTTTATTTGATCAATATGCAGATCCTTTAACAAGTTACTGGGATGATGATTGCTTAGAAATTTTTATTGATGAAGACCATTCTGGTGGTGAGCACCAGTTTAACTTTAACGCCTTTGCTTATCATATCGCACTGGATAACCAAGCTGTTGATATCGGCCCGAATTATCAAGATGGCCAAACGCAAGTTTTGCTGTTGAATCAGCATGTAGAAAGTCGTTGGCAACGGCAAAGTACGGCCGATAATAGGATTGTTTGGGAGGTCAGCTTAGAGGTGCATGACGCTAGCTTTTCAGTGAGTGGAGCAAGCAACTCTAGAGTCAGCTTAACAGATGGGAAAACGATGGGCTTTATGCTGGCTTACTGTGACAATGATGGCTCAAAAGAGCGGGAACACTTTATTGGTTCCCAGTCTATAGAAGCGGTTAACGGCGACAAAAACCTAGGCTACAAGAATGCTGATGTGTTTGGCGAACTAAAGCTATTGAAAGCCGTGCGATAACAAAAGTGCATTGTTAGACTGCTAACAATGCACTTAAAAATAACAGAAATGACCACGGTGTTGCGGCTTACTTACCTTTATAACTAATGCGATAGATAGCATTAGCCGCATCATCTGAGATCAATAATGAACCATCATTTAGGGTCAACACTGCAGCGGGTCTGCCCCAGCTTTGCTCTCCTTGCAACCAACCAGAAGCGAATACATCTGCGTGCGCGACTTGGTTACCATCAAGCTTCACATTAACAATACGGTAGCCAACTTTACTGCTGCGATTCCAAGAGCCGTGCTCCGCAATAAAGATACTGTTTTTGTAACCAGCGGGGAATTGTTCTCCCTGATAAAACTCCATGCCTAATGCTGCCACATGGGCACCTAAATTGAGCGCGGGTGGCTGGTTGTTAATACTACTGGCTTTCTTACCAAACTCAGGGTCGAGAATATCGGCGTTATGTATATAGGGAAAACCAAAATGTTGTCCCTCTTTAGTCACATGGTTGAGTTCATCATCGGGTAGATCATCGCCCATCATGTCTCGGCCATTATCGGTAAACCATAAATCGCCAGTGTGTGGGTGGAAATCAAAACCGACGCTGTTGCGAACTCCCTTAGCCACAGTAGTGACTTGCTTAGTATCAACATTGAGTTTAATGATACTGGCAAAAGGAGCGTCACTTTCACACACATTGCAGGGCGCGCCAACGGGGATATAAAGTAAACCGTCCGGACCAAAGCGGATGAATTTCCAGCCATGATGTGACTTGTTAGGCAGCTTGTCATACACCAATTCTGGCTCTGGTATTTTAGGCAGACTTGCTTCTATATTGCGGTAGCGCCAAATCTTATCCACCTCAGCAACATATAAATCGCCTTGGTGAAAAGTAATCCCTGATGGCAGAAAAAGATCGCTAGCCACTTCAAACATTACATCTGCTTGGTCGTCATTGTTACTGTCTATTAGCGCATGGACTTTGCCAGCTTTGCGGCTACCGACAAATAGCGTGCCTTTATCTCCAAGCGTCATCTGACGAGCGTTTGGTACATTGGCTGCGTAGGTGGATATTTCAAATCCCGCAGGGAGGGTTATTTTATCAATTGGTAGTGCTGCATTTGCGATTGAGGGCAGTAGTAAACTAATTGAAACGGTCAGTTGTTTTAGCACAAGCTTCATCCTTGTTATTGTTATGCTCCCATAATAAGGCTAAGTGGCTACGGATGAAAAGTACCTGTTTGATCACAACCCTTATTTTATCTAGCAGACGCGCTTTAGATACTGCTGAGTGGGTCGCTAATTAGTGTAAAGGTAATATATGCATCAAATTTGCAATATAATTACTCGCTAATACTAATAATGGTTAGTAGATTTGTCTTTTTACGATAAAATAACTGATTAATTACCTGTAAATGTTGGCCTTTCAAGAATAATCTGGCAGGTTATATCTTGTAGTCTGAATTTTGAGCTGATGTTTGGTAGTCACTAGGTGGAGCGTTGAATGATAGAGATTGATGTCTCAGATACTCAACAAGTTCAGTGGGGAACCTCCATTGACATGCTTGCGCGTGTTTCTAGTTGTGGAGTTGCACTATTAAGGATGGGCCATGATGGCTGTTTTAATGTGTTTTCAGCAACAAGGGTGAGTGACTCTTATTTAGAGCGCCTCTGTCAAAATTGTACTCAACAAACTTTTTCGAATTCACAGCGATCAAGCTCAGTAAGCCCAGTAAATCCGCAACAAGTGATTAGACCTCTAGCGGCCAATGAGCAATATTTTGAAATTGACTTAAGCTGTTCAATGCCAATCTATTGGCCTTCACAGGCTCTGTTTGGTTATCTATGCATCACCCAAGAAAACCCTCAAACTAACGCTTCATTGAGTAAGACAGATTTAAGGTTATTGCTTAAACAGTCTGCCGATAGTATGGAGTTGGATCTAAGCAAGATTTACCGTGATTACAGTAAAGGGATTCAACGTACTGCTGATAAGCCGCTGAACGTGAGTTTGCAGCAATTTATCGACGCAATGAAAGAGCATGTGTGGATGAAGGATGCTGAAGGCCGCTATATTATTGTTAACCAAAGCGTCGAAATGGCCTGGGAGCTATCAAGGGAACAGATCCTCGAACATACCGATGAGGAGTTGTTTACTCCACAACTGGCGCAGCAGTTTATTGAAGGCGATAAAGAGTCGATCACCAAAGGCGTGCAAGTCACAGCAGGTGAGTGCAAAGGACTGGATATTGGTAATGTCGAATCTTGGTTAGAGACCACTAAAGTGCCTGTTGTCAGCGAGGCTGGAGAGCTTTCCGGTATTATTGGTATCTCCCGTAATATCTCGACCCATAAAGCTGCGCAAGATCAACTCGAACTAGCATCACGTGTATTTGAAAACTCGGTAGAAGGGGTGCTAATTACTGACGTCGATGGCATCATTATTGATGCTCATGGCGCTTATACCGAGATTACTGGCTTTGAAAAAAGCGAGCTAATTGGCCAAAATCCGCGGGTGTTTAACTCTGGTCGTCATGATAAAGCATTTTTTGAGTCATTGTGGCAGTCCCTGCTCGGTAGCGGTAAGTGGCATGGTGAGATCTGGAATCGACGCAAGAACGGCGCAGTATTCCCGCAACTACTAACTATAAGTGCAGTTTATGGTGATGAACATCAAATCCGCTATTTTGTTGCTGTGTTTGCTGATCTATCGACCCAGAAAAAGAATGAGGCAGAACTGGCCCATTTAGCCTTCCATGATCCGTTAACTAAGCTGCCTAATCGGATGGCGGTGACCTCTCGCTTAGAACAAGAGATCAGATTGGCAAACCGAAGCGAATATCAGTTAGGTGTTATTTACATCGACGTTGATCTCTTCAAACAGGTTAACGAGAGCTTTGGTCATGTTATTGGTGACGAAGTACTGGTTGAGTTAAGTCAGCGTTTAACGTTAGCTATAGGGAGCCTGGCAACCATTGCCCGCCTAGGCGGTGATGAGTTTGCAGTAATATTACCTAATATTGAAAGCAGCGATATGCTATTGCTGCGGCTCAGTAAATTGCCGCAGATTTTTGAGCGGCCCTTTATGCTGGGTGAACATGCGCCAGTGAGGCTTACTGCAAGCATGGGGGTTGCTCTCTATCCACAAGATGGTCGTGACTCCAGTACATTATTGGTTAATGCTGATGCTGCTATGCACAGAGCCAAGCAAGATGGCCGTAATAACTATGCTTTTTATACTCAGTCTTTGACGTATGAATCGGTCGCCCACCTTAAGTTACAAAGTGCGTTGCATGATGCGCTGGCTCAAGAGGCCTTTTACTTGGTTTACCAACCAAAAGTTGATTGTAAGACCAAGGCATTAAGCGGTTTTGAAGCGCTGCTTCGCTGGAATGATCCGCTATTAGGTAGCATTTCTCCGGCTATTTTTATTCCTGTTGCTGAGAAGATAGGCCTTATTCAGGAGATTGGGCGTTGGGTATTACAGCAAGCTTGTGAACAGGGGGTTAGTTGGCTGGCTGAGGGCAAAGATTTTGGCCGTATAGCGGTCAATGTTGCGGGACCGCAGCTGCAACGGCGCACCTTTGTCAATGAAGTCGCCGATGTGCTTAAGGCGACAGGGTTGCCTGCAAATCGTCTTGAATTAGAAGTGACAGAAAGCTGTATGATGTCAGATCCTGAATCGGTTGGGCGCGATCTTATTTTGCTGGCTGATATGGGCATTGTACTTTCAATAGACGATTTTGGTACCGGCTACTCTTCGCTCAATTACCTTAAAAAATTACCGATAAATAAGCTGAAAATCGATCAAGGTTTTGTCAGAGATATCCCTGAGGATGCCAATAATACTGCTATCGCTAAGGCTGTCATTGCATTGGGTCGTTCTCTTAACTTGAAAGTGATCGCAGAGGGGGTTGAAACGCCCGAGCAAGCAATGTTTTTTGCCGACAATGGCTGCGATGAAGCCCAAGGTTATTTGTTCAGTAAACCTAAAGCTGCATCTGAATTGGAACACTTTTTTGAAGTACCATATTGCGTCTAAGGCTTTGGCTTTAGCGCCGCATTAAAATCTGATAGAGGCGTAACATCGCCAGCCTGCATACCACCAACAAATATGTTGCCAATTCTGACTCTGACCAACCTTAGTGTGGCAAAACCCACTGCAGCGGTCATTTTTCTTATCTGCCGGTTTTTACCTTCGCATAGCGTTATTGACACCCAGCTTGTTGGACCATGCCTAGGATCGCGGATCTTACGGCCTCTTACTGGTAGCTGTGGTTCCTCAGTCAACCTAAAAACATTGCAGGGCAATGTTTGATACTTCTCGCCGTTAATACCGATCTCTACACCTAGTTGTAACGCAGTTATCGCGCTGGCTGTGATATCACCATCGACTTGTACGTAATACTCTTTTTCGATGCCTTTACTGCGGATTTGATGACTCATCATGCCGTCAGTCGTCAACAATAATAATCCCTCTGAATCATGATCTAGTCTACCTATCGCCATGGTTTTGCTGGGGAAACTAAACAGTTCACCGAGTAGCTTTTTGCGTTTACGGGCTTCAGGTAGAAACTGGCTCAGAAAACCATAAGGTTTATAGATTTTAAAGTGCTGATGACTGATGTCATCTTTAATAGTGCAGGCTTGCTCTTGATCGCTTAACGTCATGCAGTTGCTCTTAATCAGCGGAGTTAATCTCTTAAGGAGAGTTCATTATAAATAGCATCGGTGCTTCAAGCCAATTTAGTCAGTGTGGTGTCTGTGCAATACAAATTTTTATATCAAACCATTAATAGTAATGACAGCGTTGTCATTTGAGGTTATAGTTATGTTACATAACGTGTTGGTATAATTAGCCGCTGTTATCCCTGTTTCTGTTGTTACCATATTGTATGGTGCTGCAGTGACTGTTAGATATTCACTTTTATTGGATCAATTTATGCAAATCGTAATATTAAAAGACAGCGCTGCAGTCGCGGCCTATGGCGCAAATATCTTTATAAAGCAGCTGCAGAAGAGATCGCACTCAGTGCTGGGCTTAGCAACAGGGTCAACGCCAGTATCGCTTTATCAGCAGTTAATTGAAGCGACTAAGGCTGGCAATATTTCATTTTCTAATGCCACGACTTTTAATCTCGATGAATATCTAGGTCTTGCAGGTACTCACCCACAAAGTTACCGTTACTTTATGAAGCAGCAATTGTTTGATCATATCGATATTGATCAAACAAACACTCACGTACCACCAGGTGATGCAGCTAATCCTATTGCGGCTTGCCAAGGCTATGAACAGCAGATTGAGGCTGCGGGTGGTATCGACATCCAGCTATTAGGGATAGGGCGTAATGGTCATATTGGTTTTAACGAGCCGTCATCGGGTTTAATGTCGCGCACTCGAGTAAAGACTTTAACCAAAGCAACAATTGACGATAATGCACGTTTCTTTGAAGCCGATGAGTACCAACCGCATCTGTCGATTACCATGGGGATAGGCACCATCATGGATGCCAAGAAAGTCGTGCTATTAGCGACAGGCGCCAATAAAGCTGAAGCGATTAAGGCGACAGTCGAAGGTCCGTTAACTGCTGCATGCCCTGCATCGGCGCTACAGATGCATAAAGATGTGGTACTAGTGATAGATGAAGCGGCGGCTGCGAGTTTGTCTGACTGTGATTTTTACAAGCATATAGAGGCTGAAAACCAGAAGCTGATGGCCAGACTCGGGCTGTAATAATAACGCAGCCAAAAATACTCCTTACAGGCGAGTGCTAGTGGCTTTGAAGCTGCGTTAATGAACTTGAACCTAGTTTAACGATGCTCTTCATTACAAACCACATGCCTAGCATGTTCCTGACATGCTTAAGGCATTCGCTCCACCGCTGGAGATCTGATGTGGATAATGTCATTAAAGCACGACTATATGGTCTATTTTATTCTATACAAAACCAGGCATTCCCTCCATTTCTGGAGGTCTGATATAAGAGGTACGAGAGCAACGATGCTCGAAGCTAGCATCATGCTGGAGCGATTATAGAGAGTCACACTGGTGCAGTTACCGAGGAGCATTTAATGACCTTACCTCAAAGGCGCTAAACTCTCGCTGAGCGATCAAATTTTTATACTGATAGGTATAAGCTATGGCTTGTCCTTTTTTGTTTTAAGCTCGACAACCATTTTGCTGTTGACGAATGGCAGTAGTATTTAGTTGACGCTTTAGTGCCGCGCAACGCTTATTGGGGGACATTTACGGGTTAATGAAAATACCTGTAAGCAAAAGTAGGCTCTACTCGCATGAATTAACTCGCCTATTCAGTTAGGGACGATTACCACTTTGCCTGCGACCAAATCCGTCTCTGTTCATATGTTAATTATTTGTATACTCTTTATTGGTTAAGATAATTTTTAGGCCAAAACTAGGCTTGCAAGTTCAATAGCCCTTAATCACTTATTAGAGAGTAAAAAAATGCTAAAAAAATTCTCAATAGCGGTACTGATACTCATCGCGCTGCCCTTTATTATCGCGCTATTCGTACAGAAAGAGTATTCGGTAGTGACTAATATCACCATCGATAAACCTGTGGCTGAAGTGTTTGATTATGTGAAGTATTTAAAGAATCAGGATAACTTCAGCGTCTGGGCACAGATGGATCCTGATATGGTTAAAAGCTATCGCGGTACAGATGGAACCGTAGGTTTTGTATCTCGATGGGAAAGCCAGTTGGAGGATGTTGGAATCGGTGAGCAGGAGATCATGCGTATTGACGAAGGCAAGCGTATTGATTTCGAGTTGCGATTCTTTTCGCCTTTTGAGTCAACCGACCCCGCTTTTATGAGCACAGAAGCCGTAGGTACTAACCAAACTCGGGTGCAGTGGGGTTTTGATGGCCATTTAGATTACCCAATGAATCTAATGTTTCTGTTTCTTGATTTTGAAACCATGATTGGCAACGATCTTAATCAGGGGTTAGTGCAATTGAAACAAGAGCTTGAAGCTCAGTAACTCATATTAATATCGATAGATAACTTTAGTTGGAGAATGTTATGACGATACCATTATGGTGTTTAGGCATAGTCGCTTTACTGCCGTACTTGCTCGCGGGGCTTGGTGGCTATTATAAAAAGACTCAGCTTGGGTATATTGATAGCGAAAACCCGAGAGAGCAGTTCAAGTTACTCACCGGTAATGCTATTAGAGTGCTACCAGCACAGCAAAATGCTTGGGAGGCTTTAGGGTTGTTTACTGCTACGGTGTTGATTGCGCATTTAGCTGGCGCTAATGCAGAATTAAGTGCGTTTGCATCCATTATTTTTGTGTTGACTCGGTTAGTTCACCCATTTCTGTATATTGGAAACTATGCTAAGGCCCGATCAGCGATCGTTATATTGGGTTTGTTGAGCTGTATCTTTATGATACTTCTCGCGAGCATGGCATAAGAAGTAAATTGCATTACTGCCGCTTTGCTAACAAGTGAACAGTAAATTTGCACGGTTAACTATAATAAGCAGTGGCCAAAGCGCTGCGATGAAGGTAGGTAGAAATGTCGGAAGAGCATCATCCATTAACGGATTTTATCGAGTACCCCGAGCATGAAATGCTTGAGAGAGCTGAGCAACACTATCAAGACATAAAGCGTCGCCACTCGATTCGTAAGTTCTCAGATAGAGCCGTTCCACAAGCGCTAATTGAAAAATGCATTTTGGCCGCGGGAACAGCCCCCAATGGTGCTAATCATCAGCCTTGGCACTTTGTTGCTATCAATAGCTCTGAGGTTAAGGCTCAGATCCGCCATGAGGCTGAAGCGTTAGAGCAAGCTTTTTATGCTGGGCGTGCCGGAGAGGAGTGGCTCGATGCGCTTAAGCCATTAGGCACTAATGCCAGTAAACCCTACCTTGAGCATGCTCCTTGGTTAATTGCTATTTTCAGTAAGAAACGCAGTGAAGAGGAAGGCGAGCAGAAAACCAATTATTATGTACATGAATCGGTTGGTATTGCGACTGGTTTTTTGATCCAAGCATTGCACAATGCAGGGCTAGGAACGCTTACTCATACGCCTAAGCCTATGTCTTTTCTTAGTAAAGTCTGCGGCAGAGACAGTGCCAATGAGCGGCCTTATATGTTGATTATCGCAGGTTATCCAAGTGAAGATGCGACGGTTCCTGAACATGCATTACAAAAGAAGCCGCTGGCAGAGATCTGCGATTTTATCTAAAAGCTAAGAATATTAAAAAGGAGCATAGCGTCAGTCGACGGTATGCTCCTTTATGGCTTGATAGGCTAGCACTTATAGCGAAGCATGTGGACCAAAGACTTCATAGTGAATACGGCAGCTATCTACTCCTAACTCTATCAGCTGCTGCTTGGCAAACTGCATAAAGGCGACGGGGCCACATAGGTAATAATCACCACTGTCGATCGGAAGAGCATCTCTCAATGTGGCAAAGTTCATAAAGCCTTGGTGAATGTTGCTAACATCTGCAACTTCATTTGAATGAGCAATATCGCGGTACCATGTGTGATGCTGTAAATCTAAACTTAGCCCTAGCGTTTCAACACGTTGGTTAAATGAGTGCTGTTCTACGCCTTCGCAAGCATGTAGATAGAATACTGGCTTAGCGAAAGACTTAGCCGCCAACATCTCCAGCATAGATTGCATCGGAGTCACCCCTACACCTGCAGAAATGAGTACTACAGGGGCTTCACGCTCCTCGTAATGAAAGTCTCCAGCGGGTGGATAGACATCAAGGCTGTCACCAACATTCATGTGATCATGCAGATAGTTCGACACTACACCAGGTGTTGCTTGTGCTTCACGCTTAACTGATATGCGGTACTGCTTGCCATTAGGTTTATCCGATAGTGAGTACTGACGCATTTCACGATATTCATGTTCAGCGGGCTCTACACAGATCCCAAGGTACTGGCCGGGTTCAAAGTCAATAACAGCTTGGCCATCAACAGGAGTTAACACAAAGCTTGTTACCAGCTCTGATTCTTTCGTTTTATCGGTAATAGTAAATTGTCGTGCGCCTTGCCAGCCGCCAGTTTCATTGGCACTTCTATGGTAAAGGGCACCTTCGCGCTCGATAAAGATCCCAGCGAGTACACCGTAAGCAGCACCCCAAGCTTCTTCGACTTCAGGAGTAAAAGCATCTGGTGCTAATTCTCTTAAGGTTTCAAGTAGGTGATGACCTACGATTGGATAATGCTCTGGCTGAATATTAAAGCTGGTGTGTTTATGGGCAATGCGCTCAACGGCGCCAGTTAATGCGCCCAAGTTATCAATGTTTTTAGCATAGGCTGCAACAGCATTGAAAAGTGCAGCAGGCTGGCCGCCAGAGTGCTGGTGGCTTAAGTTGAAGATATGTTTTAGCTCTGGATTCTGGCTAAACATACGTTTATAAAAGTGTTCGGTGATGGCAGTACCAGCAGACTCTAATAATGGAATGGTGCTCTTAACTATGCTGATATGTTTTTCAGATAACATCTAAATATCCTTAATCAATTTTTGTACCGGAAAGCGGCACTGTTAGGGTGTAATTTCTAATTGTGTTCTTATTAATTTGTTTTGATATCGACGATATAGATCTTGTTTAGCTCGGCCTTGGGCGCACAAGTATTAAGCTGTAGTGCCAGATGAATAAACTGAAGGCGGCTACCCAGCAAGTAGCACTGATATCCCAAGCCAAAATAGGCTGCTGAGCTAACGGTAATATTACTCGTGCCAAAGCACCTGCAAGAATAAGCATAAAAGCGATATTGATTGAAAAGTGAGGCTTGAGTGGCCGACCTGTATGACCTAATGAGACGCGCGCGATCATCGCGAGGATCATCGCACCTAAGGTGCCCACCGTGATTAAGTGCAGCGCATCAGCAAAACGTAACGCGTCAATATGATAGCTAGCCCCGAGCGCAATCAAGCCCAGTCCTAAGGCTAAGTATGAACCGTGCAGTGACCACAGCAGCGGTACTTTTATTGTGGCTAGGCTGTTCCAGTTAAGTAAGCGTAACAGATGCATGGCACCTGCTAGCATCAACAGTGTTGCTGGTGTAAAAGGGAGTTCGATGAAGTAGCCAGTGAAAAAGACGGCCAGTCCGAGTAGAGAAACCCAAGGTAACCATTTATCGAGTTGCGGTGTTGGTTTTACCTTGGCATTTTCAGCGCCTCTGCCGGTGAAAAATGGAATGACGCGGCCACCAATGATGCCGACTAACAAGCAAAACAGTAAAATAGCACAGCGAGAAAGGTGCATCGCCAACTCGGTATAGCCATTTATATCAGCCAGTAAAAAGCCAATATTGAATGACATCATTGCTGTTAATAATGGAATGAATTGATAGTTGCGACTGCTTTTAGCTTTAATCACCATACTGGCTAAATAACCAATCGAGATAAGCCACCAAGATGCCTGCAGTGCAACCGCTGCTAGCTGTAATTTGGGGTCATTCGACCAGAGTAAGCCACGTACCGCTAGCCAGATTAGTGTAAGCGCTATTAATGGTAAACCGTTTATGCTGCGGCGGTTAGTCCAGGTCTGGGCGGCTGTGAGCAAAAAGCCAACCGCAATCGTCGCTGCAAAACCAAATAACATTTCATGAATATGCCAAACAACAGGGCTTAGACCCGTTGTTGCTAAGCTAGGTAGCTGACCATGTAAAAAGAGTAGCCAAGCTGCAATGCTTAGCACAGATGATAACGTGGCAGCTAAAAACCAAGGTCTGAAAGCAAGCTCCCATATAGGCATATCGCTGATCTTGCTCAACAATGAATCAGGTTTTATTACTACAGCCTCTACTTCACCGCTGGCTGAGAGTATTTGCTTGGTCTTGGCAGAGCTAATCGTTTGCATCAGTATTGTTGTCCAAATGGTAGTCGTAAACGGTAATTGCGATCAAAATTCTTTCCTAGGGCCTTGCTACAACTGTAAGTGCCCCATGCCATCGAGTCCTATGCAGCGCATCACGTAGCCAATTTTTACTGCTGTCGCAAACAGTATCAAACCGATGTGGCTGGCGACTTGTGCCCACAATGAAAAGCTATCAGCATAGGAATAACCAACTAAAATGCACAAGAGTAAGCCAATGATCGCAATCAACATGGTGCTGTTGCCGCCAATCAGTGCATGTGAATAAAATCGATTCGATGCTGCCCCAAGTTGCACTAACGTACGTTGCTTGGCTGTTGATGTCGCAGCAAGCTGAATGTTCTGTTTTTTAGTTAGCTCGTCGACTAAATTTTCGTGAGAGTAGGGCATTGATTGTGTGGCTATCATGAGTTTGCTCCATTTGCTCTGCTACAGTGTGCTTGAACTAGTGTATTGCGATAACCGTGCCAATATTCACGCTAGTGATAATTACTAGCATTCAGCCGTTTAATTGAATGATTGTAGTCATAATGACTACGCTGCTTTGTAGTCATTATGACTCATTGGAGTGCTTTTGATGGATAGTGGCTAGCATGATAAGCTAAAGCCAGTTTTAGACGATTAGGTTTACTATACTTGTGAGTGAAATATCTTCTGCTGCTTTGGTGCAACTCGCGCTAGATCTCACCAACAGCCTGACAAATCATGACAGGTTTGAGCGCTTGCTTAATACGGTGCGTCATACTGTTAATTGCGACGCTGTAGTGCTGCTGCATGTGCAAGGTGAGTATTTGAAGCCGCTAGCACTACAAGGTCTGACTAAAGAAACTTTAGGACGTCGATTTGAAATCGCAGCTCATCCAAGATTCGAGCTGATATCTTCATCGCAAACACCGGTTCGTTTTGCAGCTGACAGCAAGCTAGCGGATCCTTATGATGGCCTACTGCTTTCCCATGAAGGTGACCTCCCTGTGCATGCTTGTATGGGGTTACCATTATTGTCAGATGACAAGCTGATCGGTATTTTGACTTTAGACAGTATGGTCCCCAATGTATTTGATGAGATCCCTAAGCGTACACTAGACATTATTGCTGCTATGTCAGCAGCCACCTTAAACACAGCGATATTATTGCAGCAGCTTGAACTGCTTTCTAAACATAATCAGCAGGTTGTTGCTGAGCTGACCCACGAAGCATTAGTTAAAGACGGTGGCGAGCTAATCGGTAACAGCGAGATCATGGTTAAACTCAAACGTGAAATCGAGATGGTTGCCGCCTCTAATTTTTCTATTTTAATCGAGGGAGAAACTGGCGTCGGCAAGGAGCTGGTGGCAAGAACTCTACATCGCCAATCTAGCCGAAGTGAAGGGCCTTTGGTGTATGTTAACTGTGCCGCGCTACCTGAAAGCCTAATTGAGAGTGAGCTATTTGGTCACGTCAAAGGTGCATTTACAGGTGCGGATCGAAATCGAACCGGTAAGTTCAGCCTAGCCAGCGGCGGCACCATATTTTTAGATGAAATTGGCGAGTTGCCATTAGCGGTACAGAGTAAGTTACTTAGGGCGCTGCAGAATCAAGAGATCCAAGTTGTCGGTAAAGACGATGTAGAGTATGTCGACGTGCGTATTCTTGCTGCAACCAATAGACAATTAAAAGTCGAGGTAGAGCAGGGGCGTTTTCGCGCCGATCTGTATCACCGTCTGAGTGTGTATCCCGTTATTGTCCCGCCATTAAGGCAGCGTGAAGGCGACATCAGTTTGCTTAGTGGCTACTTTATTGAATTAACGCGGCGTAAGCTTGGCATGAGTCAGTTGACCCTAAACGCTAGCGCGATAAAAATGCTAAACCAATATGACTGGCCCGGTAATGTACGTGAGCTCGAGCACGTTATTAGCCGAGCTGCGTTGCGAGCGAGAAGTGAGAGCACTGCAGCGATAGTGCGTATTGGACTCACCCATTTAGCTCTATTGTTATCGACTAACCCTCAAGGTGATGATAGCAAGAATAAAGCTGAAGACTCAGCACTGGAAATCGAGGTGTTAGCACAGGGAAACCTTAAGCAGCAGACTGATGACTTTCAGCGGCAACGTATTTTGCAAACCATGACTCAGTATCATGGTAACTGGTCTGCAACCGCTAAAGCGCTGCAGATGGATCGTGCTAACTTAAATCGTTTGGCAAAACGTTTGGGTATACGTGTGAGCAAGAGTATCGTTATTGATAACAATGATGGTGGGCTGGGCAATGGATAAAGCTAATATTTTTGGTAACTTGGCTAAAGATCTTACGCGAGAGCAGTTTGAGCCAATCGTAAATACAGATGGCGTTTTAGTCGAGCGTATTACCTCTAAAGCCCACGTGACTCCCGCTGGGCAAATCGATACGATCAAGCTCATTATTCAATGAGTTGCTAAGGCTGAAGCAAAGGATAAATAAGTGGATAAAGCTAATATTTTTGGTAACTTGGCTAAAGATCTTACGCGAGAGCAGTTTGAGCCAATCGTAAGTACAGATGGCGTTTTAGTCGAGCGTATTACCTCTAAAGCCCACGTGACTCCCGCTGGGCAGTGGTATGATCAGGAACGCAGCGAATGGGTGATGGTGATGCAGGGCGCGGCTAAATTAGAGTTTGAAACTGGCGAAATGCTGCTCTTAAAGCAAGGCGACTATGTCAATATTGACTCCCATGTAAAGCATCGAGTCGCTTGGACATGCGAGCAAGCAGAGACAATTTGGTTAGCGGTGCATTACTAGTTTTAAGTCGTTATTAGCCGTTATAGATAGTAAATCAACAAGGAAGATCGTCACTATGCAACATGATAAATGGACATGTATTAAGTGTAACAATAGAGAGTTTGAAACCGGTGAAATTCGTGTGTCAGGCGGCTTTTGGTCACGTATTTTTGATATGCAGAACAAGCGTTATTACGCAGTGACTTGTAGTAACTGCAGCTATACCGAATTTTATAAAGGAAAATCTTCCGCCTTAGGTAACGCCTTCGATCTGTTTACTTAAGCGAACCCTTACTAGCGCTGCTGGATTAATGAACAAGTAATCAGTCGCTTAACTTCCTCCAAGCAAGTAACTCTTCTCGATTGTTACTGACTAGCCGTTGATGTTCTTCATTAATGGCTAGTATTGCTGAGTATATTAGCTAACGCCAAATGTGAGATTTTGCTATAATCTTCGCCCAAAATAATAGTCTTTTCCTTTTTGAGTGATTTTTTTATGAGCAATGTTGGCATCTTCAGACCTAATGAAAAGCCTGCTGGTGAGCCTTTGGCGCCTCTAGAAACCAATTCTAATCGTCTTGAGTTGTTAGCGCCGGCTAAAAATGCAGACTTTGGTATTGAAGCTATTCGCCATGGTGCCGATGCTGTATATATCGGTGGTCCTGCATTTGGTGCGCGCGCCACTGCAGGTAATAGCGTTGAAGATATCGCTCGGCTTTGTCGCTTCGCTCATCAATATCACGCACAAGTGTTTGTGGCGATTAACACCATTTTGATGGATGAACAGGAGCTAGATGCTGCGCAAAAGCTCATCTGGCAAGTGTATGAAGCCGGAGCGGATGCATTAATTGTGCAAGATATGGGGATTTTACAGCTCGACTTGCCACCGATTGCACTGCATGCCAGTACGCAGATGGATAACCGAAATCCTGAAAAAGTGGCATTTTTAGAGCAAGTTGGTTTCTCTCAAGTGGTACTCGCGCGTGAACTTGGCTTGAGCCAGATCCGAGATGTTGCTGCCAAAACCAACATGCAAATTGAGTTCTTTATTCATGGTGCGCTATGTGTTGCCTACAGTGGCCTGTGTAATTTAAGTCACTCTTTCAGTAACCGCAGTGCAAACCGCGGTGAATGTTCACAACTTTGCCGCCTTCCTGGCGATCTGAAAACCCGTCAGGGTGAAGTTTTGGCGCAGAACGAACATCTACTGTCGCTTAAAGATAATAACCAAACGGATAACTTGGAAGCGTTAATTGATGCCGGTGTACGCTCATTTAAAATTGAAGGCCGCCTTAAAGATCTCAGCTACGTAAAAAATGTGACTGCTCATTATCGCCAAGAGTTAGACAAGATTATCGCTAAGCGTCCGGAGTTTAGTGCATCATCCCATGGTCGTTGCGAACATACCTTTACGCCTGATCCAGAGAAAACTTTCAACCGTGGCAAAACCGATTATTTTGTCCATGAACGTAGCCAGGGGATGAACGACTTTCGTTCACCAAAATATATTGGTGAAGAGGTCGCAACCGTTAAGCGCATAGGCAAAGATTTTATTGAAGTCGCCTCGGAACATACGTTCAACAATGGTGATGGCCTATGCTTTTTCCCAAGTAACTACGCCGAAGCTAAACAGTCTGACGACAAGTTAAAAGGGTTGCGAGTCAATCGAGCTGACGGCTTAAAACTCTTTGTTGCCCGTATGCCTAAAGAACTGCAGGTCGGTATGACTATTTACCGCAATCATAATCAGGCCTTTGAAGCAGTATTATCCAAAGAGTCGGCTAAACGGATTATTGGTGTTGATATTACCCTTAGTGATAGTGATGAGGGGGTGTCATTGACCATGACCGATGTCTACGGTCACACTGCAACACAGTCTTTAGTTTGCGAAAAAACGCCGGCCACAGATGTTGAAAAGGCACTAAAAGGCTTACGTAAACAGCTGGGTAAGCTGGGTAGTACCGACTTTAATGCTCAACAGATTAACATTGAAACAGCACAGGCGTGGTTTATTCCTACCTCCGTACTAAATGGCTTACGACGTGACACAGTGGCAGCATTAGAGTTGGCACGAGTCAATGATTATCAACGGCCTAAAGCGTGGGAATATAATCGTGATGCGGTATACCCAATGAAGCACTTAAGCTACTTAGGTAACGTAGCCAATGATAAAGCGAAAGCGTTTTACCAACGCCATGGGGTTATCGATATTCAAGACACCTATGAGAAAAACGGTGTTACTGAAGATGTACCATTAATGGTCACTAAGCACTGCCTGCGCTTTAACTTTAATTTGTGCCCGAAAGAGGTGCCAGGGATTAAAGCCGATCCCATGGTGTTAGAGATAGGCAAAGATGTATTAAAGCTGGTTTTCGATTGCCCTAAATGCGAAATGCTGGTGGTTGCCGAAAACAGGCAAGTGCCCAGTTCGCAGAAAGTGTAAACAGTAAAAGAATCGCCTTATGGCGATTTTTTTATATCTCAGGTAAGTTAATCAGACAAGCTTGAGCTTCTAGGGACTAGCAGTTCTCAACATAAAATATTAAGGAAAATAGCATGGGATTATTGGATTCATTGATGGGTAACGCCTCTGAGGTCAACCTTAAAGAACTCACCGAGGAGCTTAGCCCTATTATGGCGGAAAATGAGGGCTTACATTTAGCCTATAAAGTGGTACGCGATATGTTTGTGTTTACCAACAAGCGCCTGATCCTGATTGATAAGCAAGGCATGACAGGTAAGAAAACCAGCTATCATTCGATACCTTATAAAGCCATCACCCATTTTGAGGTGGAAACTGCCGGCACGTTTGATATGGACGCTGAGCTAAAGTTATGGATCTCAGGCCAAAAAGATCCATTAATCAAAGAGCTTAAGCGTGGTACTGATGTGGTTGGCATTCAGAAAACCATAGCTAACTTTTCACTGTAAGTCTCGATCTTAGCCCACTTGCTACTCAGCCAATGGCCGCAGCACATTTAGCTGCGGTTGTTCCAGCGCCAACTTGGCTTACTCAATATATCTTGTCCAATCATCTCGGTTTGCCCGAGCTGCTTATCCAGCTCTATCAAATTGCAATCTTCAAACTGATTCAGTGAGTTAATTAGACGGTTAGCATGAGAAACGATCCACAACTGACAGCGCTCTGAGGCTTTAATGATTAAGCGAGAAAGGGCGGGCAGAAGATCGGGGTGCAAACTGGTTTCAGGCTCATTAAGTACCATCAATTCTGGAGGGCGCGGGGTGAGCAGTGCGGCAACTAATAGCAAATAACGCAAGGTCCCGTCTGATAGCTCTGCCGCATTCAGCGGTCTTAACAAACCTTGTTGATGAAATTTGAGGCTCAACATGCCATTGGATTCATACTCGATAATGACATGAGCGCCGGGAAACGCGTCACTTAACGCGGTATCGAATGCGTCTCTATCACCCACTTCAAAAATGGTTTGAATCGCTGAGGCTAAGTCTCTGCCGTCATGGTGTAACACTGGTGTGCGCGTGCCAAGCTGCGGTTTACGGGCGGGAGCGTCATTGTCACTGCGGAAGTGATCGTAAAAACGCCAAGCGCGAATGTTATCGCGCAGGCGGATCACTTCAGGGCTTCGCTCAGGATCCGCAAGCTCAGTAAAGATACTATCGCTATGTTGCATATGCACATTTAAGGTTTGCCAGCCAGCAGGTTTATCCTTGCCAGTACGACTTTTTACTAAGGCTGAGCGACGCTCAACCAGCACAGTGGATGGACGGTAGGCATTACCAACCCAAATAGCCTCACGCTTAATTTGTGGATCTAAACCGAATAGCGTAGTGGAGTCGGGCTTAGGTAAACCAAGCTCAATTAAATAACTGAATTCGTCGCTGGAAAAACCAAGCTTTAACCGCTTTACCTCTTGCCTAACGGTTGCCTCAACGGGGACTTCACCGGCGAGCATTGCGCGCGATAGTGTTTCAGGGCCAGCCCAAAAACTGGAATCTAAGCCGCCTTCTAGCGCAAGCGCATTCACCACGCCACCTTGGGCTGTTTGCGCCAGCAGCCTTAGCGCTTTGTAAAGATTGGATTTACCACTGCCATTAGCGCCTGTCACCAGATTGAGTTGCGCTAGTGGTATGGTGATATCGCGTAAAGAGCGATAGTTGTTAATGGCAAGTGCGGTTAGCATATTGTTGTGAATGCTCCTTGAGCTCAGAGTTGTTCTTTGGGCTCTCTGTGGAGTTAATGGGCTGGGTTGATTTTGGCTGTTAGCACGTGATCTTGCCAGATCCCGGCTATTTTTAAATAGGATTTCGCCAACCCTTCTTGTTTAAACCCTAATTGTTTGAGCAATGCAGCACTGCGCTGATTGCTTGTCATATAATTCGCCATCACCCGATGTAAATTTAGCTCATCAAACACATAGGCCAGCGCTGCTTGCAGAATTTCGCGCATATAACCTTGACCTTGATATTTGGCTGCAACCGAGTAACCCAGATTACAAGCTTGAAAAATACCCCTTTGGATATTGGTAAAGTTGCAGACCCCGATGACTTCACTAGCATTTTTATTGAGCACAACTAGCTTTAAAGCAGAGCCTATTGCAAACAGGCGACGATTGTCTGTTAGTTGCTGCTGCCAATGCTCTAAGCGATAAAAACCACTGTCTCTTTGTGGTTCCCAAGGGTTGAGGTGCATTCGGTTTTCTAAATAGTAGTCAAGCATTAGCTGGGCCTTTTCTGGCGCCAAAAGCAGCATCATACTTCTCTCAGTTTCAATGATAGGCATAGTTATGCTTACAGGGCTATTCATGACTATATTTCCAATGATAGTGGCTTCGATTTTAATACCGTTGTTAACTAAGAGGTCGCAATTATACTAACACCTCATTAAGCACTCTTTGCCAGTTTTGTCCCATGATCTTATCGCGGTCGTTACTCGTAAAGCCTGCCTTACCGAGCGCCAAGTCGATACGCTCCATGCGATCGATATGGTTCAGTTCAGGGATCACCACATGCACAGGTTCAACATCGTAACCGAGTACATTTTTCTCTCGTAGGCTATGCCACCAATCAAGATACTGCTTAACCCCTTCAGCGTTGTTGTTATTAAGTTTTAGTAGATTTTTCTGGCCTCTAAGGGGGTAATCATTGGCAATAGCGACGGCATCAATCCCAGCCACTTTAGCGACATGCTTCAAATGGTTTATATAGTGGTCTGTTGTCGGTACTTTATCGTTAGTAAGCCAAAAGCTCATCATAAATACCCCAAACAAGCCGCCTGTGTCGGCGATGGCCTTTATCACTTCATCTGGGCTGCACCGAGCATGATTAACAATAGCCCGCACTGCGCCATGGCTTTGCACTATCGGTGAGTTGCTTGTTCTTGCGGTATCTAAAGCCGCTTGCGGGCTTGAATGGCTAACATCAACCAAAATATTGCTTTGATTGAGTTTATGAATGAGCGCTTCACCCGCTTTGGTTAACGGTAGATTTAAGCCGCCACTGGCATCGTTATCCAATGCCCCGCCGCTAAATTGGTTACCGTAATGGTGAGTAAGCTGCAGGGCGCGTAGACCTTTAGCATGAAATTCATCGACTTGGTTTAAGTTGTTATCAATACTCTCCTCAACGCAATCAGCGCCTTGGATTTGAAAAAACACAGCGGTGCGATCGGTCTGCTTTGCCCGTTTGATATCTGAGCTATTTAGGCCAAGGATCAACTTATCCTTATTAGCCTCAACTCGGCTGTTTGCCTCTGCAATGCTCTTGATGCAAGCTTTATAAGTACGCTTATAGTTAGTGGTGCCATCGGGCTGTTTAATAGCTTCAATGGCAGATATGTCACAAAGATAAGCATCAATTTTGGAGCTGCTTAGGTCTGCCAAATCATCAGGAAGAAAGCAAAGGCCATCAACAAATAGGCGCCGTTCGTTACTGGCTAGCGCGGGCAGAGAACCGAGTTGGCTCAAGATTGTACCAGCGGTAATCCCTTTAATCAGTTGACGTCTATTAATTAGGTTTTGCATATTTGTCCTTTGTCTTCATTAGATTAGCGACACTTATCGTTATGCTTGCCATATTAGCCTATATGTCTTTATGAGTTCAAAATGGATCTAGCGGATTGTGGATTATTGCTTTTCATCAGCCTTATATGAGGCGTTCTAAACAACTATTACGGCATACTTCACCGCGAGTTTTTGGCTTGTTTGGTGGGTTTGTTCGACTATTCGACGGCTTGACAATGGTTAACTCTTCAGTGAGTATCGAGGCCAAATTGAAGTGAAATCGTTAATAATTAAAAGCTTTTAAATTAAAGCCTAATATAAAAATAAATGAAATTTGAGGGGAAAGCTATGTTGCATCGTGTGTTAATGCTTGCACTACTATTGGTCTTGCCAGCGTCGGCTCAGGCCGATAATTATTCGATTGGCACGGGTGGCCAAAGTGGGATCTATTATCCTTTTGGTGGCGCCTTAGCCAAGGTTTGGTCTGATAAGGTCCCTGAAGTGAATGTAAAAGCGGAAGTGACGGCAGCGTCAGTGGAGAACACGATTAAAGTGGTTCGTGGTGACATGATTGCGGGCATCGCGATGGGCAATGTGGTCCTTGATGCTTATAAGGGGGAGGGTAAATTCAGAAGTGCAATGCCGGTCAATACTTTATTCGCGCTATACCCAAACTTAGTTCATGCTATCAGCCTAGAGAACTCTGGCATTAGCTCTTTGGCCGATCTTAAAGGTAAGCGCATTTCGCTGGGTGCGCCAGCGAGTGGCACTGCGGTGACCTCGGCTGCACTGCTTGAATCTATCGGTATTGACGTAAAAAAAGATATTAAAGCGGTATATCTTAACTACTCTGAGACCACAAACGCATTAGCTAACGGTCAGATTGATGCCGGCTTTATTGTGGGTGGCCAAGGCGTTGGCGCAGTGACTCAAGTTGCACTGACGCATAAAGTTAATATTATTCCTGTCTCAGCTGCGGAGAGTGCGGCATTTATCAAGCAACACCCAGCTTATAGCAGCTATACCATACCTGCCGATGTTTATAACAACGTGGGCGCGGTTGCGACATTAAGTGTATGGAATGTGATTGTGGTGAGCGCTAAGATGAGTGATGAGATGGCGTTTAACCTTACCAAAGCAGCCTTTGAAAATATGACTGAAGTGCAAAAAGTGGTGAAAGTGGCTGAGGCGACAACCCCTGATAATGCAGGTCGGTTAGAAGGTGTGCCATTGCACCCTGGTGCGCAAAAGTACTTAGACTCGTTGGCTAAATAGTTTACTTTTCAGTAAGCGATTCTTGAAGTCGACGATCATTAGCAGTTAATAAACTGCGGTGTAAATCATCAATAAAGGCAGCTTTGGGTTGCCTTTATTTTATCTAGCTTATATCTCAAATGCCCGTAATCTATCACCGATTGAACATGAGTCACGGAGCATTTGAGAGTAGACAATTTGAGGACATGCTATGAGCCCTCTTCAACAAAACAGTGATACGGATGCGACGACACATGCACCTGTTGTAACGCCACTTCCCCATGAATCGACTGTTAAATATCTCGGCTATGTGATTCTTGCTATTGCGGTGGCGCTGTCATCCTTTCAAATATGGCAGGGGATCACTTCAACAATTTCGGCGACCTACTTTCGTCCAGTGCACCTATGTTGGGTGTTAGTGTTGATATTTTTACATTACCCGTTGATAAGCAATCGATATAGCAAAGGCTACATGCTCGGTCGTGTAACCGATCTGCTGTTGTGTGGACTGACCGTTTTTGCCGGATATCGGATGCTGATCTTCGACTACAACGATATTGACCACTTATTGTATGGCTTAGGCAATATCGACTTAGCGGCAGGATGCGCCCTGCTGTTGTTATTATTGGAAGGGTGTCGCCGAACTGTCGGCTGGGTGATGGTGATGATTGCCGGGCTATTTTTAGCTTACAGTGCATTTGGTGATATGTTGCCGGGCGCGTTAGCAACTAAAGCCTACTCGTTGCAGGAGCTTATTCAATTCCAGATCTTCTCTGCTAATGGGGTATTTGGCTCCGCCTTGGGGATTGCCGCGACCACAGTGTTCATTTTTGTACTATTTGGTGCTTTTCTTGAGGTCACAGGTGCAGGCAAGTTCTTTATCGATTTGGCGTTCTCTATTGCGGGGAAATATCGTGGTGGACCAGCCAAAGCTGCGGTTTTAGCATCTGCGGGTTTAGGTTCCATTTCTGGCTCCGCTATCGCCAATACAGTAACAACGGGTTCGGTGACGATCCCGATGATGAAGAAGCTTGGCTATACGCCAGAGCAGTCCGCAGGCATTGAAGCCGCTGCATCAACGGGTGGGCAGATCATGCCGCCAATTATGGGAGCGGGCGCTTTTGTCATGGCGCAGTTTACGGGCGTGCCCTATAGCGACATTATGCTGGCATCGATTGCACCAGCTATCCTCTACTTTTTCTGTACCTTACTGTATGTGCATTTGATGGCGTGTAAGTTGAACTTGCAAGCTGCGAGTCGCACAGAGGCTGTTATTGCGGTGATGAAACAAGGGGCGCATCATCTTATTCCGTTAGTGATTATCACCGTACTGCTGATGATGGCTTACTCGCCATTATTGGTCGGTGTTGCCGGTTGCGCTGCAATACTACTTACCGCAGCTTTGCGTAAGCATAGCCGTATAGGCTTGAGTAAATTTATTTCAGGAATGAAAAATGGTGCACTAATGGCACTGCCAATCTCTGTTGCTTGTGGCGCAGCGGGCATTATTGTTGGCGTGGTGGGACAGACAGGTATAGGGCTGCAGTTTACCCAGTTTGTGATGGATTTCTCTGGCGGTTATATGTTGGTGGCTTTGGGGTTAATCAGTATAGTCGCTTTAGTATTAGGCATGGGTCTACCGGTAACTGCTGCTTATATCGTATTGGCTGTTATGGCTGTGCCGATGTTGGGCGACTTTGGTTTGCCGCTACTAACAGCGCATCTAATCGTATTTTGGTTATCGCAAACATCAAACGTAACACCACCGATTGCACTGGCGGCATTTGCTGGTGCTGGGGTGGCAAATGCAAATCCTATGAAATCTTCTGTTGAAGCGTTTAAGTTAGCAGGAGGCCTGTTTATGATCCCGATTATGATGGCTTATACCGACTTACTAAATCCAGAGGCCGGTGTATTGGCATTTGGATTTGCCATACTGCAAACTGCCACGATTATCTTGGCATTAGCAATTGCGATTGAAGGTTATCTGCTGCGTGCTTTATCAAGCGTTGAGCGTATTGTCGCTTTTGCTGCAGTGCCACTGGTGCTGTTCAATCCGTTTGGTATCGGCTTTGTGGGCATGTTGATTGTATTAGGTTTGTTGGTCAAACAGTGGAAAACCACAGCAAAGGTAGCTGTTTAGCATTTTATCACCAGCCAAGTGTAGACTTGGCTGGTACTCGATTTAGCCGATGAAGCTTGTTACTTGGTATCAACAACACCTGCTTTAATCGCTTGGACTAACGCCAATAAACCATTAGTACGAGATGGGCTGAGCTGACCTTGTAAGCCAAGCTGACTAAAGTAATCATCGGCATCGAATGCGCTTATTTCTGCACTTGTTTTACCATTACAGGCAATCAACAATAGTGTGACTAACCCTTTAACTATGCGAGCATCGCTGTCTGCGAGGAAGTAATGCTTGCCATCTATTTCACTGTGATACAACCAAGCATCACTTTCGCAGCCTCTAACCTGAGCGCTTTCAACGCGGTATTCATCAGCAAGTTTAGATAAGTTTTTACCTAGCAGCATGATATGACGATAACGTTCTTGCCAGTTGTTTGCTTGTTGAAACAGCGCTAACGTTGCTTGAGTCGATTGGCTGAACTCTAATGCTAAAAAGTCTGCTGTTGAAGGTTGGATTAACTGGCTCATACTCGACCTAAGATTGATGTAATGGTGATATTATAAATATAGTTGTAAAGAGTGTTATCTGACTTTTAGAAGCGTCAGCTTTTAAATTAGAGCTGCCTAGCATCTAGTCGCTATAACAGCAGTTCTTTCACTGATTTCATTGCGGTTATAAAGTTGTCGATATCGGCTTTATCGGTATAAACGCCAATGGAGGCGCGGCAACAACCATTTAGCTGTAATATTTGCATCAGAGGCATGGCGCAGTGGTGGCCGCAGCGAACCGCGATCCCTTGTTGATCAAGTAAGATCCCCACGTCTTGATGATGCTCTCCAGCTAGATTAAAGGCGACGGCACCAAGATTATCGCTATGAGCGCCGTATAGCGCTATATCACCTAAGTCTTGCAGTGAATCTTGTAAGTAAACCAATAAAGCTTGCTCTGCTTCACGCACTGGCGTTTTAGGCAAAGCATTAAGGAAATCGATTGCAGCGCCTAAACCGATAACCTCTGCAATCGGTGGCGTGCCAGCTTCTAGCCTGTTTGGCAGCTGGTTAAATACAGTGCCGCTAAAACTGACGGTTTTTATCATCTCTCCGCCCGTCATTAACGGGGTGAGTTTATCTAGTGGATCAAAGCGACCATAGAGCACACCGATCCCCGTCGGTCCATACATCTTATGGCCTGAGAATACGTAAAAGTCACACCCTATCGCTTGTACATCAACATCCATGTGGGCGATGGCTTGTGCACCATCGACTAAGGTGATTGCCCCCACTTGCTTGGCTCTAGCCACGAGCTCGGCCACTGGGTTCACGGTCCCCAACACATTGGACACATGACTTAGCGCGACAATTGCAGGGCGCTCGGTTAATAGCGCATCGAAAGCGGTAATATCTAAACGGCAATCGCCAGTTAAAGGAATGGGTTTAACAATTGCGCCAGTGCGCTGTGCCAGCTCTTGCCACGGCACGATATTAGCGTGATGGGCTGCACTATCAATTAAAATCAGCTCGCCTTGCCTGAGCTGCGAGGTAAGGCCATTAGCGACGATATTTATCGACTCAGTGGTACCGTGGGTAAAAATTATCTCTTCGCGGCGCTCAGCACAAATCAACTGGCAAAGCTTGTCGCGTACCGCTTCATATTGAGTGGTTGCTCGGGCTGATAATTGGTGCGCAGCGCGATGCACGTTGGCATTATCGAATTGATAGTAGTGATTCATGGCATCAATCACTTGTTGCGGTTTCTGGCTGGTGGCGGCGGTGTCTAAATAGCACAGCGGGTAGCCGTCGTTAGACTGGGCAAGCGCAGGGAACTGAGACCGTAACGTTGAGAGATCCATTAATTTGACCTGTGGATTAGAATGCGCGCAGATCTTGTAAGATCTGCGCCTTTAATGCAAGCCTATTTACTAAGGGCAAGGCAAGCGATATAGCTGTGCTAGTTCATTAAGACGCAACTGCAACTGTGGTGAGATACTGCAATGAATGCTATCGATATTCTCTTTTAGCTGCTCAAGGTTGGTGGCGCCGATAATATTTGAGCCAACAAACTTTTGCTGATTAACAAAGGCCAACGCCATTTGTGCTGGGCTAATATTGAACTCTTTAGCCAGTGCCACGTAAGCATTTGTTGCCTCAAGCGCCATTTCAGATCCTGTATAGCGAGCAAAGCGTTTAAACAGAGTCAGTCTAGCGCCTTCAGGCCATTGATCATTAAGATACTTACCCGATAGTGCCCCAAAGGCGAGCGGGGAATATGCAAGCAATGGTACCTCTTCGCGATGGCTTATCTCTGCCATACCGACTTCAAAGCTGCGGTTGAGCAGGTTGTAAGGGTTTTGCACAGAGACAATCTTCGGCAAGCCATGTTTTTCGGCAAGCTGTAGGTACTTCATAAAGCCCCAGGGAGTTTCATTTGAGATCCCGATATAACGGATTTTACCTGCGGTGACGAGATCCGCTAATGCCTCAAGGGTCTCTATAATTGGGGTTTGCTGTTCGTTGTCATCTTGTTGGGTATAGCTCAACTCGCCAAAGAAGTTAGTATTACGATCGGGCCAATGGATCTGGTAAAGATCAATGGTGTCTAGTTGCAAACGCGCTAATGATGAATCGACGGCCTGATGAATATTACGCCAGTCTAATGCCATATTAGGACGAATATAGTCGCTCTTACCACCAGGGCCAGACACCTTGCTGGCGATGATGAGGTTGTCGCGATTACCGCGCTGCTTAAGGTAGTTACCGAGAATGGTTTCGGTGGCGCCTTGGGTTTCAGCTTTTGGTGGCACAGGGTACATTTCAGCGGTATCGATGAAGTTAACGCCTTCACCAATGGCATAATCAAGTTGCTCAAAAGCTTCAGCTTGGCTGTTTTGCTCGCCCCAAGTCATGGTGCCTAAACAAATTTCACTGACGTCTAAACTTGAGTGTGGCAGACGTTTATATTCCATAATGCAACTCACTTAATTTAAAAAACTACCTAATCTTGAGGCTAACAAGTTTTTAGCATAAAAACGATATGCTTAATGGCTTAAGTTGATTTCGTTTGGCTTAGTTTTAGTAACATGGTTATTTCGCATGCATCATGCCCAGTACTACCGAGCGGAGCATCTAAATGCTGGAAAGAGAGTGACTCATAGAGCTTTATTGCTTCAGTTAAATTAGCTGTGGTTTCTAGATAACAAGCGTCATAAGCTTGCTCTGTGGCAAAACCGATAGCTTGTAGCGCTAACCGCCTAGCAAAGCCTTTACCTCGCAGAGCCTGAGAAAAGTACATCTTTTGCAGTTCACATACGCCAGGTTGATTGTTCAGTGGTGCGATGCCGCCCCCGCCAAGGATCTGTCCGTCCTGTTCAATCACCCAATAACAAGCATTGCTTTGTTGATAGACTTCGCTGAGACTATCGAGAGTAGGATCTGATACTCCGTAGCCTTTATCTGCAGTGAGTCCATATTCAGCTGAAACGTCACGAATGATCTGCGCCATAGCCGCATTATCGGCAGGCTCAATAGTTCTAATGTTATAACCGATTTGCGCTTTAGATTGCATAACAGCTTTATTGTATTGACTCAGTGATTGCTCTATTTGTGAGATCTGTGCCACTGGCAGTTGCGCCATAATCTCATTGAACTGCTGGTTCTGTTGGTTATCAAGCTTAATCAGCTGCTTTTTGCCGCTGGCCGTTAATTGAGCCACTAGACTGCGGTTATCTTTGGGGTTAGCTGTGGTTTTAGCAAATCCCTTCTCAACTAAATGACTCACTGCGCGGCTGGCATTAGATTTATCAATATTGAGTAATTCAGCTAACTGTTTAATCGAGTAGTTGCTCTGGCCTAACTCTATCAGTGTGTGGGCTTGGACTGGTGACAAGGGTTGATTACCGCAGGCAGCATCGAGCAAACCTAATTGGCGAATAAGTTGTCTTGATAAGCGGCGTAATTGAGAAGCTTGGCAGAGAGGCTGAGGCATAGTGAAATTATTTAGACTCATTTAGTTGCGACTTGCATCTAACTTACGAGGGCTACTAAATAAAATCAAGTGGATCTTAACTATTGGAACTTAAGTATTAAGTTAACTACTAAAATATGCTTGGTCAATAGTTACTTCAGACTGACCAAGCTTTAGTTTTATAGGCTAAAAATTTCAGGGTTAAGCATGGGGGCCATTGCAAGAATAATAGCCTGGGTGTAAATACTCTGGCGAGTAGCATGGCCCTGGGTCAGTAATGCTATTGCACCACCTTGTTGTTTGATATTGACGGTATTAAACATGCTGTCCATGACATGACCTAGCTCCTCACCTTGAGTTAAAGCTTGATATACCTGCATAGGCAGTGGCAGCAATGCACTGCGGCCGACACTTACCTGCTGTTTATGGGCAATAGCGATATGGGCGAATGTGGCCGGGCCATGGTCAAATAGATCGACACCGCCTTCCATCGCAAGAAAGTAATCGGCTTGGTAATTTTCCATGCAGTACTTAACTCGATTAACTGCACCTGCTTGTGTTTCGCTTTCGGTCATGGGTTGATCGGCCACAAGCGAGGGCGCATGTACACCTTCACACTCGATAACCACTTCAGGGAAGAGGGTACTTAATGCCGATTTTGCGGCACCAACTTTCACTGGATTTTTTGAACCAACGATAATTCGAACTACTTGTGTCATAGGAAGGGGCTTTTCTATTTATATATAGCTTAAATTATTTCACATAAAGCGGGTCATTAGCGATTAATTTTAACTGTTTTTATAAGGCATAATCTCGCTGTCAGCTGCACTGTTTTCTATCTCTAAGTTGGTCTGCTAAAAATAGGGTAAAACTATTTTCCTATATTAATCATTAGATTGACTAATACCCAGAGAAAATGGGGCTGAAAATCGCGAGATCCAGATCAAACTTACCGTGCTGAATGCTGGTCGATGTCTCAAAATGCGTAATTTTTAGAGCTATGTCCGCCGCTCAATTTTATCTCCGGTGGAGTTTATATCAGCATTTAATGAATTAAGTGAGATTCGTGTTAAATCTAGGTTCGATTCGGTTATCAAACTGCAATAAAAATGAAAATTCATTACATGAAATAAGCGATATAGCTCCCAATATGCGTATATTGTGAAATTCAATTACAAAATGTGCATCCAGATCAATTTATCTGCCCTGCATTAGGATTACCTTAACCGCGAAAATTACTCCTTAGATACAAATCTACAGGTGTTAAGAAACACCTTAAAGGTAAAGCTAATGCAAAAAGACGCGATAAGTACACAAGAAGTGACCCAGGATGATGTAGCGACAACTAAGTCGTTACCGTGGACACGACAAGATACGACTTGGATGTTGAGTTTGTTTGGTACCGCAGTAGGTGCTGGCATTCTATTTTTACCAATTAATGCTGGCATGGGCGGTTTTTGGCCTCTTGTACTCATGGCAGCAATTATTGGCCCAATGACCTACCTTGCTCATCGTGGCTTATCACGTTTTGTGTGTTCTTCACAAAGACCAGGAAGTGATATTACTGATGTAGTAGAAGAGCATTTTGGCGTTGGCGCTGGTAAAGCGATTACCATGCTGTACTTCTTCGCTATCTACCCAATTGTTTTGATCTACGGCGTAGGTATTACTAATACCGTTGATAGCTTTATCGTTAACCAACTCGGTATGGCGTCGCCTCCACGCTTCTTACTTTCTGGCGCGCTTATCATTGCGATGATGTCAGTCATGGTTGCTGGCGAGAAGTTTATGCTTAAGGTGACTCAGCTGTTGGTATACCCATTGGTTGCTATCTTGGCATTTATGTCTTTCTATCTCATTCCTGACTGGAAGATGGATGCGCTGAACGTTGTACCTAGCACCGGCGCTTTCTTGGGTACTGTTTGGTTGACGATTCCTGTGCTCATTTTTGCATTTAACCACTCTCCTGCCATTTCACAGTTCTCTGTGGCACTTAAGCGTGAACATGGTCAGAATGCAGCACGTAAAGCAGACTCTATTTTGCGTAACACCACTATGATGCTAGTGGGCTTTGTGATGTTGTTTGTGTTCTCTTGTGTATTGTCACTCTCTCCAGCACAGCTTGCTGAAGCCAAGGCGAATAACTTACCGATCCTTTCTTACCTCGCTAACGTACACGACAGTGGTTTTGTAAGTTACTTTGGTCCTATCATCGCTTTTGTTGCCATCATCTCTTCTTTCTTCGGCCACTACATGGGCGCAACTGAAGGCATGAAGGGCATTATTAGCAAGCAGCTTCGTTCAAGTAACAAAGAAATATCAGACAAGAAGTTAAACAAGTTTATCTTAGGCTTTATGTTCTTCACCATTTGGGCTGTAGCGGTAATCAACCCAAGCATCTTGGGAATGATTGAAGCACTAGGTGGGCCGATTATTGCGGCAATTCTTTACCTTATGCCTATGTATGCGATTCATAAAGTGCCAGCTCTAGCGCCATACCGTGGCCGTGTGAGCAACATCTTTGTTGTGATTGCAGGTTTACTTTCTATGACCGCTATCCTGTTTGGACTTATGTCTTAACTGAGCAGGAGCGTTGGCTGAACGCCATTTTAAATGGCGTTTAGCCCCAATGATTTAAGTACAATGTTTGACACAGGGTTGAAAAATCTTTTAGCCCTTCCTCTGTTTTCGAGGTAATTCTATGTTTAGCGCATTCGATATTTTTAAGATAGGTGTGGGCCCGTCGAGCTCTCATACTGTCGGGCCGATGAAGGCCGCAAAAGAGTTTATCGACGACCTACATCAAGCAAACCAATTTGAAAAAGTCACTCGCTTAAGTGTTGAGATCTTTGGCTCATTGTCACTCACAGGCAAAGGGCACCATACTGATATCGCAATTCTTATGGGCTTAGGTGGTAATACACCTGAGAGCGTCGATATCGAATCTATTCCGCATTTTATTAGCCAGGTTGAGCAAACTGAAAAGTTGCCAATGGGCAAAGAGCAGCGACTCGTCGATTTTGGACATGACGCCGTTATTTTCCACAACTACGCACTACCAATGCATGAGAACGGCATGATGTTGCACGCTTATGCTGGTGACGAAAAACTCATGAGTAACACCTATTATTCAATCGGTGGCGGTTTTATTGTCGAAGAAGCGCAGTTTGGTAAAGCAGTCGAAAATCCAGTTACCGTGCCTTATCCCTTTAACTATGCAGACGAATTGCTAGCAACATGCAATGAAACTGGGATGAGCATTAGTACCATCATGTTCAAAAATGAGCTGGCATTTAATAGTGAAGCTAATATCTACCAAGGTTTTGCAGATGTATGGGGTACCATGCACGCAGCGATCGAGAAAGGTTGCCAAACTGAAGGCGTATTATCTGGGCCTTTGCGAGTACCACGTCGTGCCCCTGCACTTTACCGTCAGCTATTAACGGGCGAACGTTTATCACAAGATCCAATGGAGATCGTCGATTGGATCAACGTATTTGCCATGGCTGTTAGTGAAGAAAATGCTGCTGGTGGACGGGTGGTGACTTCGCCAACTAATGGTGCTGCAGGCATTATTCCAGCGGTATTGGCGTACTACGACAAGTTTATTAAACCTGTTGGCCCACAAGAATATACTCGCTTCTTTTTAGCCGCTGCCGCAATTGGCTCCCTATATAAGCGTAATGCTTCTATTTCTGGTGCTGAAGTGGGTTGTCAGGGCGAAGTGGGGGTTGCTTGTTCTATGGCCGCTGCAGGTCTAGCAGAGGTTATGGGCGGCAATGCTGCACAAGTTTGTATGGCGGCTGAGATTGGTATGGAGCATAACTTAGGCCTGACGTGCGATCCCGTTGCAGGTCAAGTGCAAGTGCCTTGTATTGAGCGTAATGCGATTGCGGCAGTTAAAGCGATCAACTCATCAAGAATGGCGATGCGTCGTAATTGCCAACCTAAGGTAAGCTTAGATAAAGTGATTGCGACCATGTATGAGACAGGCAAAGATATGCATGTTAAATACCGTGAGACTAGCCAAGGCGGTTTAGCTATTAAGGTCACCAGTATCTGCGGCTAAAAGTTGAAATAGTTGCTAAAAAAGGCCATCAGTTGATGGCCTTTTTTAATGAATTAGAATCAATGAAAGCTACTTTTCTTCGTACATTAGATAGTAACTTTGATCCATACCTAGTGCGCTATAAGTCTGCTGCGCTTTGATATTTTCCTGCTCAACATAGAGTCTGAAGCTGGCCGCACCACCATTTTGTGCGGCGATATCTTTAACCTCTTGATAGAGTTTTTTGTAGATCCCTTGGCGACGATTTTCAGGGCGAATATAAACGCTTTGGATCCAGTAATAATCTTTAGCGCGCCAGTCACTCCATTCAAAGGTGACCATTAATGAACCCGCGATCTCACCATCAACTTCAGCGACTATATAAAAGCCCTTTTCCGGGGAGCTAAGTAGGGTGTTAACGCCTATGGATAGCTGGTCTGCGTCGAGCGAAAGCCCTTCCGTTTCCAATGCCATTGCTTGGTTGAAGTCTATTAGCGCTTGTAGATCAGTGGATAAGCCTTTACGGATGAGCATATTTAATTCCTCCTTTTTTGCTAACTTTAACATGAGCTCAAGTTTAAGAAATGCAACTTTTAACCATTTCGCTCCATTTTTATTCGACTAAAGTCTAACTCTGCTACACTTTTTCTATAGCTTATTTATAGGTGAGGGCGCGATGGAAAATACTCCCCAATCTGATGAACATAAAGATAATGATGAATGTAAACAGAGGGCTGTTGATTACAAGTCTATCAATCATCCACGCCATTTCGTGGCAACGATACTCACCTTTGGTCTTTGGGGGCTGGTTTGGTGGTGGCTTATCTTGCGTTCAGAAGGTAAGCATAAACAGATCTTTAGCGGTTTTGATGATGCTTATTGGAGCTACTTAATTGAACGAGATCAACCGCCAGCAGCACTTCATAAGATGAGTTTTAATAAAAATAAAGAAAATGCAAAATTCGACGCCTAATATTGAGAATTATTCATTGTAGTGGCAATTTTTGTAGTGAGTAGTTCGTTGAAGAGCGCAGCGTGATACAGATCATCTCTCCTGTTTAGTGCCTATGCTAAACTGCCGCGTTATTTTTTAAGCAAGTATCTGCTTGTGTCCTCTTTATCCAACAGTAGCAAGGTTTAAATATGTCAAAACAACAAACTTCACTTTTTAGAAAAGTGTGGTCAAGCTGGATGTCTGTGCCACTGTGGCTACAGATCATGATTGGTATGCTACTCGGGATCTTAACCGGTATCGGTTTTGGGGAACAAGCAACGGTACTAAAACCGATCGGCACCCTGTTTGTTAATACTATTAAGATGTTGATTGTGCCTTTGGTATTTTGTTCGCTGATAGTGGGCGTTACCTCTATGCAAGATACTGCCAAGATGGGGCGTATCGGCTTCAAATCTTTTGCCTTCTATTTGGGCACGACCTCAATAGCCATTACTGTGGGCCTTGCTGTTGGACACTTTTTACAGCCTGGTAAAGGGTTGGATATGGTTGCTGAACCCGCGGAACAAGTGGTTAAAGCGGCGCCATCAGTGATGGAAACTTTGATTAATATTGTGCCAACAAACCCTATTGCTGCATTGGCCAGTGGTCAGATCTTGCAAGTGATTGTGTTTGCAGTAGCGCTAGGTGTTGCTCTGGTACTGATTGGTGACCATGGCAAGCCTGCAATCAAAGTCTTTGAAAGTCTTGCAGAAGCTATGTATAAGCTGACTGATATGGTGATGAAACTAGCACCGTACGGTGTATTTGGCCTAATGGCATGGGTGGCTGGAGAGTATGGCATTGGCATGCTAATGCCTCTGATTAAAGTCATTGCGGCAGTTTATATTGGTTGCTTGCTGCATATTGTTGGCTTCTATAGCATAGTGTTGACAGTATTTGCCAAACTTAACCCTATACAGTTCTTTAAAGGGATCAGCAACGCTATTGCTGTTGCCTTTACCACCTCAAGCTCGGCGGGTACGTTACCTGCGAGTATGAAGTGCGCTAATGAGTATTTAGGGGTCAATAAGAAGATCTCTAGTTTTGTATTACCCCTTGGCACCACCATTAATATGGACGGCACGGCGTTATACCAAGGTGTGACAGCACTGTTTGTAGCACAAGCGTTTGGTATCGATTTAAGCTGGGTTGATTACATCACTATTATCTTAACCGCCACACTTGCTTCGATTGGCACCGCGGGTGTACCGGGCGCAGGCCTGGTGATGCTTACCTTAGTGTTGACTACCGTTGGTTTACCGCTAGAGGGTGTAGCATTGATTGCTGGTATCGACCGAGTGCTTGATATGGCTCGAACCGTGGTGAATGTGTCTGGCGATTTAGTGGCGACGACTGTGATAGCCAAATCTGAAGACGAACTTAATGTTGAGCATTACAATGCGGGCGTTGAAGAAAGCGCTGAAATAGCTGAAAAGTTAAAATCGTAACAGCTTAATTTAATAGCAAAAAAACCGCCAGTTGGGCGGTTTTTTTGTGTCATCTTTTACTGCTATACACAGTTTTACAATATTGGTTACTGCTTGCTGAGTACCATCAAGGTCTTACTATCTGCATCTTGCAGTAACAATTTACCTTTGCTTATTTTAGCTTGGCTAACTTCAGGCATCGCTTGCATGACGCGTTGCTCTTGTGCCATTAATGCATCGACACAGGCTTTCATAGTGTTACCTGCAGGCTGTAGCTGTATAGATTGACCTGATAAAACGTAACTGCCAAAGAAGTTATTGCAGCTATTATTACCGGTTAACTTACCTTCTGCTTCGAAAGTGAGCTGAGCTGGGCTATAGTCGATAACGGGTTGGCCGTTTGCGATCTCGATATGCCATGTACCTTCTATGGCTAAATCCTCGATTTGGGCTTGCGGCGTTGATTGGCATGCGGATAAACCCAGTAGCAAACTTGCTACGAAAAAGGATTGTTTTATCATGTTACGGATCCAAAGTGATTAATATCATTATATTGTGAGTATTTTAGCTCAAAATCAACCGAAATAAGGCGTTTGTTAGTGCAAAAAAATGTAATTAATTACCTCAAGATGTTGCATTGGGTAGGCTTAAGCATGTTGTTATGCGGTGTTGGCTTATATTTCTTTACGGAGCTAACACAACAGGTTACAGGAATGATGATTGTCGCCAGTTTGGCTGGATTAGGCATGGTAATGATGTCGCCTTTTCCCATTGCACTATTTCTGCAATGGGCTCAGGCTCAAAATCAAGATCAATAAGGTTTAGTCACTAAAGATTGACGACATAGTTCGAGATTATCCTCTGCGGCTTGCTGCATAGGGACCAATGATTGCTGGGCATCTGGGGTAAAAAAGCTTTTGCCGACTAGGATACTCAACTTACCCGCTTCTTTGGCTATCTGTTTGCGTAGGCGGCCAATTAAGGTGTCTAAGTTTGATTCACTATCTACAAACGCTAAGATCATAAATCTATCTTCATCAATACGGGCTGACATATCTGCTTCACGTAAGCTCTCGGCTATGATTCGAGCAAGTAATCGAGCCTTTTGCGCAGTCGATAGTGGGGCTGTGCGCATTAATGGATTGTCGACCAGCTCAATTAATACTATTCCCGCATGAGAGCCAAACCGTCTACTTAAACTTAATTGCCTTGGCGCCATTAAGCCAAAGCCATAGTGGTTAAGCATTTGAGTTGTTTCGTCTTGAAACGATAGCCTTTGCACTTGCTGCATTAAGTAAACTTGCTTCAGTTCACTTTGTAATAATGAACGCACAGACTCTATCACTGTTAGTGATGCTGATGTTGCTTGGGTTGTGTTTGGATCGCAAATGAGGATACAGCCGAAGACTCGACCATCAGGCCAGGATAACTGTATGCTGAGAACCTGCTCAAACTCAGCAAAGGCATCTCCAAGTTCATCGATAGTAAGTTCACTTGAGCCAAAGCTACTGATTGAGTTTATCGCGGTTAAAAGTGGAGAATTAGTCAGCACTTTTCCTGCTTTTAGAGCGCTATCATGATGCTTTTTACCACAAACTATCTGAGCATCTTGTCCCGAAAACTGCATAACAAGGCAAGTTTTAGCGCGATAAAGGTCGTTGAGTAGATCAACCTGTTGTTGCCACCTTGGCAAGCTAACTGCGGGTTGTTCCTGATCTCGCAGCCAAACATTATGATCGATATTTTGAGCTAACATGGGTAAAACTCACTTGTGATTAATTATGCTGATAATTCGGAATTAAAAATACATTTACTAGGTCGACTATACTGTTTTTTTGAAGTTGTTGAAATGTAAACAAGTAAAGATTTGATGTTAAGCATGCTTAAATCATGCTCATCGGATCACTCTTAATGCCCTTTGTATATTTGCTGCGATTTATAGCCATATTTTCGTTGGTGAAGTTGCTATAATGGCACTATTAATTAGGGTTTTTACTCCAGAAAATAATGATGAATAGCATTAAAATCCGTTTAGCCACAGTGCAAGACGTTGCCGCTTTGGCTGTCTTAGAGCAAAGCCAACAACAAGATGAATTGGCGATAGAACAGCGAAATAACAGTTTAGCTGGTCAGTCATTTAGTCAAGGTGATCTAACTTGTTTAGTCACACAGCATTGGGTTGTCGTCGCCGAACTTGATGGTGATATTATTGGTTACGTTATCGCGGGACGTTGGAGTTTCTTTAAGCAGTGGCCGATATATCGAAATTTGCTTAATCGACTGCCAAGAATTGACTACGAAAAAGCCAAGCTTAGCGAAAGAAATTGCTGTCAATATGGCCCGATCTGGATCGCGAGCGAATATCGTGGCCAAGGCATATTTGAAGCATTAGTGCAGTTTGTCAAAAAATCGGTGGCCAAGGAGTTGCCTTACATGGTGACTTTTATTGCTGAAGATAATGCAGGCTCCTTTGCCGCACATACTCGTAAGGGCGGAATGCAGGTCGTCGATTTTATTAGCTTTGACGATCGTGATTATTATTTGCTGGTATTACCCACTAGTGACTCTTTTTTCTAAGGACTGTTATGTTGTCTGAATCGGTAGCATCTATTTTCTCCCCCTATCTGCAATTGAATTTGTCAGCCTTCGATAACCTTAAGCTGGTCGTGGCGGTTTTAACCGATAGAGCTGAAGAGTGCCATGCCTTAGAAGCTGAGATGGCTGTTGAGGGGAAGGCTCAAACGGCATACTTGGTACGCTGGCATAAGCACTTTATCTATTGTGGTCGGACAAACTCTTATGGCAATAAGATTGATGAAGTCGCCGACTTGGATGCGATAAACCCTGAGTCGATAGAGGTGCTGCAGCCACCGGTATTGTCGATGCAACAAGTTGAGTTTATGTGCATGGAAAATGCTCACTTCGACCATATTTAGAGGGTAAGCGCCCCGGCGAAATTTAAAAGGCGAAATTTCCAATAGGAAAGATTAGCTACTGTTAGTTGTGGTATTGAGGTTTATATTGATATTTACAGATGATACGAATAACGACATTTTCAACGTAGTTCGATAACTCCTATGGGAAATTGGCATTGTCTGTGAATCTACTATTGCTTCGATGTGTTCAAGTCATCGCTATTCAGTATTGAAGTTTTAGAACGTTTAAGCTGACCTTCATCTATTTACGTTACAGTTAGCTCTGTCTCAACAATGTTTGATGAAGAGTGACACTTGATGTAGAAGAAGGTATTTTTACGCCGCTATACGTTAGTGAGTATCGATACTGGCATCATAAAAGTTGCTGTAATGGTTTTTATCTTTAAATTTTTCGAAGCTTGCATACTTCGCCTGGAAAACAATATATGAGTAGTACATCGACACATAAGCCTCGGCCTTTGGTTGACCTGATAGTGAGCATTGCGATCCCCGCTTTTATTCTAATGAAGCTAAGTGGTGAAGATCAGTTAGGGGCGAGTGGTGGATTAATGTTGGCGTTGAGCTTTCCGCTGGGCTGGGGCTTATTCGAGTTAATCAAATATAGGAAGTTTAATTTTATCGCCTTGCTTGGATTAGCCAATGTGCTGCTGACTGGCGGGATTGGTTTACTGGAGCTGGACCTTAAGTGGTTGGCCATTAAAGAAGCTGCTATCCCGGCGATTATCGGCACCGCTGTGGTGTTGTCGACCTTTACTTCTAAGCCATTAATTAAAGCCATCATATTTAATCCGGCGGTGATGGATGTTGATAAGATCAATGACAGGTTGAAAAAGAACAATTGCGTGGCTGCATTTGAACAGCGCTTAATGAAGGCCACTTATTTAGTTGGCGGCTCCTTCGCCTTTTCTGCCGTTATGAATTACGTTTTGGCTAAATGGATCGTCACCAGCCCAACAGGGACGCCAGAGTTTAATGAGCAGTTGGGGCAATTGAGTCTATACAGTTACCCAATGATCGCCGTGCCATCGATGTTGATGATGATGGGGATCTTTTATTATTTATGGCGCACTATTCATGATTTAACTGGGCTTAAACTAGAAGAGGTTTTGGCCAACCAGTAATGGTTGTGTCAGGTTGCGGCTGACTTACGCTTTACAGCGATAGGCAATCAAACTTCGTTTGATAAAGGGTCGTGACCTTGTCACTTATCAGGCGATGCCTGACTTCTAAGTTAGATTGCGTCTAACAACTGACGTCGCGGCGCTTCGCCCGCACCCAAGTGCCAATCAAGCTGCGCTTGATAAAGGTCGTGAGCTTCCAGCTCACACTCGGTCAAAAGGGGAACAACAGCTTCCCTCTCTTGATCATTTCTCTTATAAAAAGTCCGAGCCGCCCCTACGAAGTTGTTGATCCTCATGCTCCAATAAAAATTGCCTAACGGCTCAGATGGGACATCCATGTCCCTCCGAGCCTGAACCATCATCTTATAGGCAGGATGCCTGAATGTCTTGAAGTGCATGGATGCACGAGAAAGGCCATGATGGTTCTACGGCATTTTCATCTCCGCACTTCGGCAACTCCGATGGGGAATGTGTGTGTTCTGCTCGTTTTGAAGGTTAAATTTTACTCTGCCCCACTAATCTGGATGCCAAAGAACGGCCTGTCCCGCGAAAGCTATGCCGACATCTGATAGGCAGTATGCCTGAATGTCTTGAAGTGCATGGATGCATGAGAAAGACCGTGTGGGCATTACGGTTATTTTTCAACGTACTTCGGTAACTCTGATGGGGAATTGGTGTTTTCAGGTAGCCTTGTGGAAAGTTTAGGTTGATCTCACTTATTTCAACTATTGTTCAATAAAATTTGAAATAGAGATGCTATTTCGATCTGCCCCGCTGTCTATTAATTATTCACTATTCTTTTTTAGTGCTAGAGTGTTGTGGCTACAAAAGGATTTATTAAAAAAAGGATTTATTAAAAAAAGGATTTGTAATGAAAGGATTTGTGAGAAAAGGATTTGCTCTTAGCGTCTTTTTATTGTTTTTTTCAACTAACTCAGTGGCTCAGGATGAGTGTTATGATGAGGAGTGTCGCGTTAATTCGAAAGAGGTTGTTAATATTGAAGGTGCAGTAGCCGTTGGAGCTAAAACTGCAAAGTTAAAAGTTGCTTTCGAACTCGATATTACCAAAGCTTCTCTTAGAGGTGAAACTAACATCAGTGTTAACTCAAAGAAAATTAAGTCGATTGACATAGAGATGGAATGTGATTGGTCTGAGGATATCTGCAGTAATGAAAATAAGCTCAAGCAATACTTTGGATATGATTTAAGGGAAGTTAACTCATATTTCATGGATAGCACAGGATTTAATTGGAGTGCCCTTGTTTTTGCTCAACCAGCTGTTTCGAAAATTAAAGTGCCTATTGCCAGCTCTGCTAATGCATTTGTACGTGGCTTAACTGATGAAACGGTTAAGTTGCTGATAAATTACTATCAAGAATATGAAAATGGCAAGATTTACATTACCTACAAAGGACAAGGGATTGAGCTGAAGGTTAGACTTGTACTGAACAAAAAGACTCAATACTGGGAAGTTGATGAGAGTATTTTTTTTAATGTAGAAGATAAGTATATGGATTTGGCTACAGATGATATATGGGGCTTTCTGGCAGCGAACGAAGACCTGCGTGATAGCATTGTTGATCCTTTAGTCTCAGCGAATAAAATAAAATTTTGTGAGGAGGTACCCTACAAAATTATGGTCATACAGAACGATGGTACCGTAAGAGAGCACACAGGAATGGCTACACGCTGCCATTTTGTAACTGTATTAAATTAGAGTTAGCGTGTTTTTCTCGTCAATTTTTATAGTCAGCAACTCTAGTGCTAGATAGTTCCTGAGTTGCTGAATCAGTGTAGATACGGCTGAGGCCGTCGATAACATGGCCAATTCTGTTCCATACAGAATTTGGCATTCCCTCCGTCCATGAAGGTCAGATGTTTTCGTTGAGCTTAGATTGTAATTAGGAAGCGGAATGCTTATCTTGCGAAGTTTTATAGTTGGCGGCTATGCATATTACAGGAAGAAAAAGCTTGAACACGGTAATGCTGTGACAATGCTAATATTATCTGTATTTGGCTTGCCTACATTAATTGTTGCTGGGGTGGTCTTTCATATATCTAAAGACCTTTCTGCTATTTTTGATAAATATGTATTCGAGCTAATATTAGTGTTTTTAGCTATTGGTCTATTAGCTATTTATAAGATGGATAAATACTTAGAAGCATACCAAAGTGAAGAGATGTTAAAAGCTCTATCAAGAGAGATTAGCATTCATAGTGTAATCGTTTATTCTCTAATTGCTGTAAATTTTTGTGTTTGGTATTTTCTAAGGTAGTTAGTATGGTCAAGCTTTGGTTCTCTAAGGTGTTTAGCAGAAGTTTTAGGCTGAGTACATTTTAATTATTAGTGACTTAGGTGACGGTGCTTTCTAACCCAGTGTAGATGCGACCGTGACCGTCCATGACATGGATGTCATGGCTGAGCTTACAGGGAGGTATTTATAGCGTGTCACGGCAGTATCTGCACATGCGCTGACCGCAGGTCATTGTAACCTGTGTGGTTGCAAGTTGCCACTGAGTATTACCGTTACGCTGTAGCTGCTGGTTCACTAAGGAAAATGAGCTAACCCCATTAAAACAAGTTCCTTATCAGAACCCTGATACTTCAAAAATAACTGCGCAATATCATTGGGCGCGTCCTCAATGACAGTAAATCCATGTTGAGCATAAAGTCCTACTAAATGGGCGAGAGCAAAAATGTAAGTTTTGCCATCACAAAGAACGGGTTCAAGTTCTCGCATCAACAAATGCCCCACACCTTGGCCGCGAAAATCTGGATGCACCAACATCCCGGTTAAAATGGATAACTGACCAATAGGCCGAATTCGCGCACTAGCTATTATCTTCGAAGAGGTGATTTCGCCAAAACTATCAAAGTTAGGGTCAGTTTGCGTTAACACGCAGAGTGACTCTTTCTGTAACAAGCGTGCGTAGGGCATGTGCTGGCGATAGAACTTCTTCACCTCGTTGCGATCATCAGGCGCTAACCAAGTTAATTGCACTGTGCTGTTTATCCTTACCGATTAAAAGAAAATTATGACGACTAAAGCAAAATGCATACGACTTGCGGTAGAGCTAATTTTTGTCAGTTCAAACATCTGAGGTTAGGTCATATTGCTTTTCTAATCTAGTGTAGATGCGACTGAGGCCTTCGATGGCATGGATGCCATCACAGAGCTTACAGGGCCAATTCTGTTCCATACAGAATTTGGCATTCCCTCCGTCCATGGAGGTCAGATGTACTTGCAGCGTATCTCAGTAGTATCTGCACATACGCCGACCGCAGGTCATTGGAACCACTACAGTTGGAAGGTAACTGTAATACGCTATTTATGGCGTTTTGCGTAATTGTGTCACTCTGATGCAAAACCTATACACAAATTACAGAGATAACGACGATTTCTTGCCATTCATAGTAAACCTTCATGTCTGTTCCAGACATAACGACGATTTTTTGCCATCCTTGGCAAATCGTCATAAATGTTCCAGACATAACGACGATTTCTTGCCATCCTTGGCAAATCGTCATAAATGTTCCAGACATAACGACGATTTCTTGCCATCCTTGGCAAATCGTCATAAATGTTCCAGACATAACGACGATTTCTTTCCATCCTTGGCAAATCGTCATAAATGTTTCAGACATAACGATGATTTCTTGCCATCCTTGGCAAATCGTCATAAATGTTCCAGACATAACGACGATTTTTTGCCATCCTTGGCAAATCGTCATAAATGTTCCAGACATAAAAAAAACCGCCGGTAGGCGGTTTTAATTGCAAGCTTTGCCGATTTAATCGGTAGAGCTTAAAGACCTGCGTCAGCGCGTAGGGCTTCTGCTTTGTCTGTTGCTTCCCAAGGGAACTCGTTACGACCAAAGTGACCATATGCAGCAGTCGCTTGATAGATTGGACGAGCTAGGTTCAACATCTCTGTTAGACCGTATGGGCGTAGGTCGAAGTGACGACGTACTAGATCAATCAGTAACTCTTCAGCCACTTTCGCAGTGCCAAATGTTTCGATGCTGATTGATGTTGGCTCTGCCACACCAATGGCATAAGACACTTGGATTTCACAACGATCTGCAAGACCCGCTGCAACGATGTTCTTCGCCACGTAACGTGCTGCGTATGCTGCGCTGCGGTCAACCTTCGATGGATCTTTACCAGAGAAAGCACCGCCACCGTGACGAGCCATGCCGCCGTAGGTATCAACGATGATCTTACGACCTGTTAGACCACAATCGCCTACTGGGCCACCGATAACAAAACGGCCGGTTGGGTTGATGAAGTATTTAGTGTCTTTAGATAACCACTTAGCCGGAAGTACTGGCTTGATGATGGTTTCCATAACACCTTCAATCAGATCCGCTTGACTAACGTCTTCACGATGCTGAGTTGAAAGGACCACAGCGTCGATTCCCGCAATGCTACCGTCGTTGTTGTACGCAAAAGTCACCTGACTTTTCGCATCTGGACGTAACCACGGAAGGGTCTTGTCTTTACGTACTTCAGATTGACGCTTAACCAGCTTGTGTGAGTAAGTGATAGGCGCAGGCATTAACACGTCAGTTTCGTTATTTGCATAACCAAACATTAGGCCTTGGTCGCCAGCACCCTGTTCTTTAGGATCTGCGCGGTCAACACCTTGGTTGATATCTGGAGACTGTTTACCAATAGCATTGAGAATTGCACAAGAGTCAGCATCAAAACCCATGTCTGAGTGGGTGTAACCGATTTCACGTACGGTCTTACGGGTGATCTCTTCGATATCAACCCAAGCTGAAGTGGTGACTTCGCCGCCAACCATAACCATGCCAGTTTTGACATAAGTTTCGCATGCTACGCGTGCTTTTGGATCTTGCTCCAAAATTGCGTCTAGTACCGCATCAGAAATCTGATCGGCGATTTTATCTGGGTGACCTTCTGAGACCGACTCAGAGGTGAACAAGTGCTTTGCCATGATGGTAAATCTCGTCTTTAAACAATTTGAATGTGTAGAAGTATCTACATCTAGACGGCTATCTTAGTGGAAAACAGCTTGGATGACACCCTTTTCACTTAATTTTGTGCAGTAATCCACGCTATTAAATCCCTAATAGGTACAAGGATAATAACGCTGGTTTTTTCTAAGTTACTGATAAAAATATTATAAACTTGTTTGGTTCGCTAGCTTGTTCTGATAAAAAAATGATCAAGCAATTGCCATTATTGAGCGGTTAGCTGTGGAATATTTTATTTTTGCTTAGCTAAATTCGTTCGCAATTAAGTTAAGGTGTTGTTAAATATGGTTAGAGTGTCATAGGTAATGAATAATATGTTTCGATAATTTTTCATATCAGGTGAATTAAATTTGCGTCCTACTGCCTAGTAGGCGAAAATATGGCTCCAAATTTTGCTGTAGTAGAAGGTTAAGCAGATACCGCACTTGCTGCCTTTCGCTAGATCTAAGCCTCAATACCCAACACGACGCAGGAGAGAGCATGTCATCTCGTAAAGAACTCGCTAACGCAATCCGTGCATTAACCATGGATGCCGTTCAAAAAGCCAATTCTGGTCACCCAGGTGCACCAATGGGGATGGCTGACATCGCTGAAGTGCTATGGAATGATTTCCTAAAGCACAACCCAAACAACCCTGAGTGGGTTGATCGTGACCGTTTTATCTTGTCAAACGGCCATGGTTCTATGCTTATATACTCTCTGCTTCACCTTACGGGTTATGCATTGCCAATCGAGGAGTTGAAAAACTTCCGTCAGCTTCACTCTAAAACACCTGGTCACCCAGAATATGGTTACACACCTGGTGTTGAAACAACCACTGGCCCACTAGGCGCTGGTATCAGTAACGCTGTCGGTATGGCGATTGCTGAAAAAACATTAGCGGCACAGTTTAACCAACCAGGTCATGACATTGTTGACCACTTCACATACTGCTTCCTAGGCGATGGCTGTTTGATGGAAGGTATCTCACACGAAGCCTGTTCTTTAGCGGGTACCTTAGGTCTTGGTAAGCTAGTCGCTTTCTGGGATGACAACGGTATCTCTATCGATGGTCACGTTGAAGGCTGGTTTACTGACGATACGCCTAAGCGTTTTGAGTCTTACGGCTGGCACGTAATTGCTAACGTAGATGGTCATGACAGCGACGCTATCCGCGCCGCTATCGAAGAAGCTAAGTCAGTGACTGACAAGCCAACTATGATCTGCTGTAAAACAACGATTGGTTTTGGTTCACCAAACAAGTCTGGCAGCCATGATTGTCACGGCGCGCCACTGGGTGATGCTGAAATTGCAGCTGCACGTGAGTTCCTAGGTTGGGAACACGGTGCATTTGAAATTCCTGAAAAAGTTTATGAAGGGTGGGATGCTAAAGATTCTGGCGCTTCAAATGAAGCTAGCTGGAACGAAAAGTTTGCTGCATACACTGCTGCTTTCCCTGAACTTGCTGCTGAATATAAGCGCCGTGTTATCACTGGCGAACTGCCTGCAGAATTTGAAGAAAAGGCAAATGCCTTTATTCAAGAGTGCCAAGACAAAGCTGAAGGCATTGCTAGCCGTAAAGCATCACAAAATGCTATCGGTGCATTCGGTGCAATCTTACCTGAAATGCTAGGTGGTTCAGCTGACCTTGCTGGTTCTAACTTAACGTTATGGTCAGGTTCTAAAGGTATTCAAGATGACCCAGCCGGTAACTACATCTACTACGGTGTACGTGAATTCGGTATGAGCGGTATCATGAACGGTGCTTCTTTACACGGTGGTTTCATCAACTACGGTGCTACTTTCATGATGTTTATGGAATACGCGCGTAACGCAGTACGTATGTCAGCATTGATGGGCATTCAAAACATCTTCGTTTACACCCATGACTCTATCGGTCAAGGTGAAGATGGTCCAACTCACCAGCCTGTTGAGCAACTTGCCAACTTGCGCATGACTCCAAACATGACAGTATGGCGCCCATGTGATGCGGCTGAAACTGCTGTATCTTGGAAGAACGCGATTGAACGTCGTGACGCCCCAACATCCCTTATCTTTAGCCGCCAAGGCCTAAAGGCTCAAGCACGAAGCGCTGAGCAGTTAGCTAATGTTGCTAAAGGTGGTTATGTACTGAGTGATTGTGCTGGCACACCTGAGCTAATTCTTATTGCAACGGGTAGTGAAGTGCAGCTGGCACTTGATTCTGCAGCTGCGCTAACAGAGCAAGGTCAAAAAGTTCGCGTCGTTTCTATGCCGTCAACTAACGAGTTTGACAAGCAAGATGCAGCTTACAAAGAGTCTGTACTGCCAAGCAATGTGACTAAGCGTGTTGCTATTGAAGCTGCTCACGTTGATTTCTGGCACAAGTATGTTGGTTTCGGCGGCGCTGTTGTTGGTATGACTACCTTTGGTGAGTCTGCACCTGGCGGCGACTTAATGAAGCACTTCGGTTTTACTGTTGAAAATGTTGTAGCAACCGCTAACGGTCTATAATCAGTTTTAGCATTTAAAGCAGCAGATGCAATGGCTCACTTGCCTGTCGATTAGTGCGTGCATTGCATCTCATGATTGCTCTATGATCTAACGGCTTACCAATTGCGGTAGGCCGTTGTTGTATCAAAGAAACAAGGTAAATGAGTTAATGATAAGAGTCGCTATTAACGGCTACGGCCGCATTGGTCGTTCAATTCTTCGTGCAGTCTACGAGTCTGCAAAACGCGATCGAATTCAAATCGTGGCGATTAATGAGTTGGCAAAGCCTGAAGCGATGCTACATTTAACCCAGTACGATACTACTCACGGCCGTTTTCATACCCAAGTTAAGCTTGATGAACAACATATGATTATTGGTGATGACGCCATCAAGCTGTTGCATGAGCCCAATCCTGCTAACTTGCCTTGGCAAGAGATGGATATTGATATTGTATTTGAAGCGACGGGGGTTATTAACGACAGACAAGCGTGCGAAGCACATATTGAAGCAGGTGCTCGGCAGGTTTTAATTAGCCATCCCTCTTCAAGTGATGTAGATGCGACCATTGTTTACGGTGTTAACCAAGATCTCCTAAAGGCTGAACATACTATTGTCTCAAATGCCTCATGTACTACCAACTGCATCGTACCTGTGATTGATGTTTTAGATAGACATTTTCAAGTTAAGAGTGGCGCTATTACCACTATTCATTCTGCGATGAATGATCAACAAGTGATTGATGCTTACCATGATGATTTGCGTCGCACCCGCGCTGCTGGACAGTCAATTATTCCGGTTGATACTAAGCTTGCCCGTGGTATTGAACGTATATTGCCGCACATGAAAGATAAGTTTGAAGCGATTTCTGTGCGTGTACCAACGATTAACGTTACCGCTATCGACCTCTCCGTTACGCTAGATAAGCGCGTCGATATTGAGCAGGTAAATAGGGTGCTTAAGCAGGCAACTGAAGGCTCATTTTCCGGTGTAGTTGGTTACACTAATGAACCATTAGTGTCGTGTGATTTTAACCACGACCCGCGTTCAAGCATTGTCGATGGCACTCAAACTCGAGTCAGCGATGGCCATTTAGTAAAGCTATTGCTCTGGTGTGATAATGAATGGGGGTTCGCTAACCGTATGCTCGATACCAGCTTAGAGATGATTAAGGCTAGAAGAGCATAGGCCCTGCTACTGTTGTAGAACGGCATTTATTTGTAGGTCGGTATTTATGCCGTCAAAGGTATATAGCAATACCAAGAAACAGCTTGGACGTTTGAAGCCTGAAAACAACGGCAGCAGGCAAAGTTGTAGAATGGCCTTTTTTGTAGGTCGGCATTCATGCCGTCAAAGATTTATATCATGGCCAAGAAACAGCTTGGACGGTTCAAGCTTAGAATAGATGTTCAAGCTTGAAAGATAAAAGATAAGTCGCTTCAAATTCGGCATGTTTGATTATGCTGAACCTAGAAAGAATAAACCAGATGGCTAGGTGTTGTGTCCCAGCGGTCAGGTAATACAGTTTAACTTTAATTTTTTAACTTTAACTTAAATCGTAAGGAAGCATGAAAATGTCGATTCTTAATATGCAAGACCTAGAGCTACAAGGTAAGCGTGTGCTTATTCGTGAAGATCTTAACGTACCGGTTAGCGATGGTGTAGTAACAAGTGACGCGCGTCTACGTGCATCACTTCCAACTATTAAGCTAGCGCTCGAAAAAGGCGCTGCTGTTATGGTGATGTCGCACTTAGGCCGCCCTACAGAGGGGGAGTTTAACGCTGAGTTTTCTATGCAACCAGTCGTTAACTATCTTGCGAAAGCACTGGATTGCCCTGTGCGTCTAGCTAGCGAATACCTTGATGGTGTTGACGTGGCTGTTGGTGAAGTGGTTGTATTTGAAAACGTCCGTTTCAATGTCGGCGAAAAGAAAAACGATGAAGCATTAGCGAAGAAGATGGCTGCACTGTGCGACGTTTACGTGATGGATGCATTTGGTACAGCGCATCGTGCTCAAGCGTCAACTCATGGTGTGGGTTTACACGCTCCTATCGCTTGTGCGGGTCCTTTGCTAGCGGGTGAACTTGCAGCGTTAGGCAAAGCACTAGATAACCCTGCGCGCCCAATGGTGGCGATTGTTGGTGGTTCTAAGGTATCAACTAAGCTGACTGTACTAGAAAGCCTGTCAACTAAAGTTGATCAGCTGGTTGTTGGTGGCGGTATTGCTAATACGTTCGTGGCTGCAGCAGGCCACAATGTCGGTAAGTCGCTGTATGAAGCAGACTTGATTGATGAAGCTAAGCGTCTTGTTGCGGCAGCACAAAGCGGTGGTGGCGATATTCCAGTACCAACCGATGTGGTTGTTGCTGGCGAGTTTAGCCCAACGGCGACTGCAACCTTGAAAGATGTTAGTGCTGTTTCAGATACCGATATGATTTTTGATATTGGTCCAGATAGCGCAGAGGCGTTAGCTGAAATTATCAAAAATGCAGGCACAGTTGTTTGGAACGGCCCTGTAGGCGTATTTGAGTTTGATCAGTTCGGCGAAGGTACTAAGCGTATTGCACAGGCAATCGCTGATTCAAATGCCTTCTCTATTGCGGGCGGCGGTGACACGCTTGCAGCGGTTGATAAGTATGATATCGCTGATAAGGTGTCATATATCTCAACAGGTGGCGGTGCTTTCCTTGAGTTTTTAGAAGGCAAAGAGTTGCCAGCAGTAGCAATGCTTGAGAGTCGCGCTCAGTAATAGACTCTGATTTTGCTATAGCATACAAAAAAATTACCAAACTGTATGTTGGCGGGCTTTAAATCGACATTTGTCGGGGGTACACTAGCCGCCAACTATACAGTGCTTAGCGCTGTAGCTTAAAAGTATAACAATTATAAAAAATAACCAGTAACCGTTATTGAGTTTAAAGCAAGAATGCTGGTGACTTGATGACATAAAAATCAATCCAAACGATAGCGACCTCGGTGAGTCAAATCACCCTATTATTGGAGTAAAAAATGGCCTTAATTTCCCTACGTCAAATGTTAGATCACGCAGCAGAACATGGATATGGCGTACCTGCGTTTAACGTAAACAACCTTGAGCAGATGCGTGCAATTATGCAAGCTGCTGAAGCAACTGACAGCCCTGTGATCGTGCAAGCATCAGCTGGTGCCCGTAAGTATGCTCGTCCACAGTTCCTGAAGTATCTAATGGCTGCAGCACTTGAGCAGTATCCGGATATCCCTGTTTGTATTCACCAAGATCACGGTACGGATCCTGATATTTGTCAGCGCTCTATTCAATTAGGCATGTCATCAGTAATGATGGATGGCTCTTTGATGGCAGATGGTAAAACTCCTGCATCTTATGACTACAACGTCGATGTCACTCGTCGTACAGTGGCATTTGCTCACGCATGTGGCGTATCTGTTGAAGGTGAAATTGGTTGTTTAGGTAGCCTAGAAACAGGACAAGCTGGCGAGGAAGATGGTATTGGTGCAGTAGGCACGCTGAGCATGGATCAAATGCTTACCACTCCTGAAGAGGCTGCACGTTTTGTATCTGACACTCATGTTGATGCACTGGCCATTGCGATTGGTACTAGCCACGGCGCGTATAAGTTTAGCCGTAAACCTACCGGTGACGTGCTACGTATTGACCGTATCAAAGAGATCCACGCTCGGATTCCTAACACTCACTTAGTGATGCATGGTTCATCTTCAGTGCCACAAGAGTGGTTAGAGATCATCAACCAGTACGGTGGTGCTATCCCTGAAACATATGGTGTACCACTGGAAGAGATCGTTGAAGGTATCAAACATGGTGTTCGTAAAGTAAACATCGATACTGATTTGCGTCTAGCATCTACCGGTGCTGTACGTAAGTTCCTTGCTGAAAACCCAACAGAATTTGATCCTCGTAAATTCTTGAAGGCGTCAATGGAAGCAATGGCTGATATCTGTACCACTCGTTACGAAGCATTTGGTTGTGCGGGTATGGGCTCGAAAATTAAGCCTAAGTCGCTGCAAGCGATGTACAAGGCATACCAGTCAGGCGAACTTGATCCACAAATCAAGTAAGTTTCATTGAGAAACTGAATTGCTTTAAATAAAAATACCTGCCGAGTGCAGGTATTTTTTTATCCATTTTTCAGGTTTTTAATTCACAGAATAAAAGCTGAAAGAATGTTATAAGTCATATTTTCAATTACTAGCACTAAATGTTAATATTGCGCCGATTTTTAGGGATTTAAGTAAACGGAGTAATACAAAAATGAAAACAATGTTGACTGCAATTGCAGTTCTATTGGCGGCTCCTTTTGCTGCCCACGCTGGCGCTGACTTTGTAGAGGGCGATAAGACTTTCGCAGGTGAAGCTGAACTCGGTGCTACTTTAACAACAGGTAATACTGATACATCGTCTATCAAAGGGCGTTTAAACCTAATGCAAGAACTAGGTAATTGGGAAAACCAGTACCTATTTGAAGGACTTTATAAAGAAGATACTGGCGAGGTAACTGCTAAGCGTTATTATGCGGGTATCCAAGGTGACTATAAATTCGATGACAAGAACTACATGTTCATCACTGGCAACTATGAAGTCGATCCATTCACTGGTTATGATTTTAAATCAGTAGTTTCTGCCGGTTATGGTCATAAGTTCATTGATACTGGTAAGGTATTGCTCAGCGCCGAAATTGGTCCTGGTTATATCTACAAGAGTCTTGATGAAGAGCAGACAGCACTACGAGGATATGACAGCGAAGATAGTGTGGTTGGTCATGGTGTGATGAACTTTGCTTATGAAATCAGTGAAAGTTCAAAATTCACGCAGATGTTTGTCGCTGATTATGGTGAAAGCTTAGAAGGGCGCTCTGAAACGGCTATCACGGCAAATATTGTTGGTGCCTTAGCAATGAAATTTGCGGTAATTGTTCGCTATAACAGTGAGCCGCTAGACGATAAGAAAAGCACAGATACAGAAACAAACATGACCTTGCTATACGCATTTTAATCGTCATGATTGTTGTTATGTTTTGAATATAGGCACTCGTTTTCGGGTGCCTTTTGTTTTTATGTTGCAAATATCAAGGAGAATAGAGGAGACTTTTGTTTCTAAGGTTGGCTTTTACTTTCTGGTGGTTACTTTTCGGTAACTAGGTTATCAACTTGTATCCTCCCTATACTGATTAGCGATTCGATTAACGTGCTAAAGCTCACGAAAGCGTTATTGAGTCTAGGATTGCTTGATTTAATCACGGACTCTGGAATCGATAGCCATTACACTGATAAGCCCTAGAATTTTTTGAGTTGCAAATGTGTTTATAGGTCCAGTCAGGTTTGACGTTGAGCTAAGGCAGTTGGTGAATACTGAATCTGCGCAAGCACTCAAACTGTCTAATATTGAGTTTCTAGTGATCAAGGAGCTGATCTCGTATAGAGGCCAAGTGGTGTCTACGGAATCAATTTGCACCTTACTCGAGCCGCAAGTTGCAACGGCGCAAGATATCACTATTGCCATCACCAATATCAAAGCATTTTTGGGTGTTAGTCTAGCTCCTATGATTGAGGTAGTGACTAATCAGGGCTACTTACTGCATGTAAAATCCAGAACCTTACAACTGCACAGTAGCCCTTACGAAGCTATCTCGCTAAAGCAATTGTCGATATTTTTACTGCTTGGAATTATGTTGGTTGTTTTTCTGACTAGCCGTTTTGAGACTACGCCTAATATTCATTTTTCGCTCCCAGAGCAAATTTTACTAGACGGAAAAAAATCAGTTTTAGTGCCAATCTACTCCTCGGATATCGAACTTGCGGCCTTTGGCGACAAGTTTAGAAGGATGGCTGTGTTGATTGATAGCTGCGATACCATCGTTTGGCAAAAAATCTACGCTGCATCCTCTCAAAAGGGCGATGTACTCCATTTCATTTTGCATAGTACCGACGCCGTTGGCGATGAATTTACCGGTTTTAAAGTGATTAATGTTGATGAGAATTGGGACTTCTTGACGAGTGCTTGGCTAAAGGAGGTTGGCTTCTGTGAATAGACGATTAAACCGCGAATTATTCTTGGGCTTTAAATCGACGCCAATATTGACCATGCTGGTTTTCATTTTGGGACTCTGCCTGTTGCTCGACCACATTGTTGAGCCCAACGAAGATATCAAGCTAATCTGCGATACCAGCAGTTATGATGTTGAAAAACCTAGTGCGGAAGTTGGGAATATACGCTTTGAAATAGAGCGGGTTGCGAATGCCATCGCGCTGGAAATGACCTTTGTAAAGGCTAATCATCCGCTTGTTAGCGTTAGTGCGGTTGGTTCGTTGCTTGAAGTGAGTGGTCCAGTATTGACCTATGAAATACAGTTACAGAACGGAAAAGTGCACAGAGATATTTTGAACACGACGTTTAGCGAAGAGATCCGTGACCAAGTCGAATTCGTTAAGGAATCACTTATTTTAGACTCTTTCGAACAGGAAAAATCCTTTTATATTAAGGTACTCGAGATGGACAAAACGCTCGGTTTTGTCTCTTTACAGTTCTCGGCTCGAAACGGGTTATGGGCCTGTAAAATTCAGTAAAGTTGAATTAGGATGATCTTTCAAACTTAGTTTGTACCTGAAAGGGTCGCGCGTCTTGGTTATGCTTACTGTGTTATAGGCTATGTGTCGAGACTAACTAGAATTCATCGCCTCCGCCTTATTAAAATAGCCAATAAACTGTGGTAAACCAAGCGTGAAAAATCTACAGACCTTAGTGCCAATTTAGTTTCAATAGTTGAGATACGCTATACTTGCTTCATGGTTGAAACGCCCTGTTGTAATATAGTATTACTAACAAATAACGGCGGCTAGAAAGAGCTAAACTACATGCAAACGGCAAGTCAGCGAAGTAATGCATGGTAAAGGTTGATATCAATCATCTTTAGTGATGGCTTATGCGAGAGTGCTCACCTGTCTACTTCCTCGGTGAAATGAGTTGCATAGAATAAAGAGTCCTCACACTCATCAAGCTCTATTTACGGCGTTATCACGTCGTCTCACTTCGCTATTAATGTTATAAAGCCTTTGGTTATCGTCGTATCGTAATGCGGCGCATTGATGTCGAAAAGATACCAACTGCGAAGCTATCAAGCTGTTGTCGTCATAAGGATATTTGTGGCTAAAATTAGAGTTAAGCAAGAAGAATCACTATCAATCAAATTTCTACATCAGATGGAAGTGGGTGATAACCGTCGATTAGATCTGTATTTTTTCTTGCCGAAAGAGATGGGGATAAATCCGCAGAGTTTAAATGAGGAGGAGTATTACCATTCTTCAATCACTGGGCGGCGTTCTTATTACTCCTCAGGGCTGCATTTGCCATTAGTGCAAAGCCGCTTTGTTAGTCAGAAGAAACGAACAGTTGAAGAGTTTCGACTGTATTTAAATCTATTTGCTTATCAATTCTCTGTTGCAATAGAGACCGACAGTAAAGAACTGGCTCAGGTCGAAGATCTCGTTCAATTTTATACCTCACTGGAAGAGTTAAGCGCACAGGTTATTCATCTGCTCAAGCGTTTTAGGCGTAATGAACCTAGCGATGAGAAATGGAAGTCATATTTCGAGAATGCGGATAATTACCTCTCTTGGTTGTGCGAGCAGCGATTACTAAAGCTTTTGGCCCATGCCCCTCGAAGTAGTGATTATACCGAGATCACAGAGAGTGTGGTTGCACTGTGTCGAGCGGAAGCTGATTATCGCAAAGAGCATAAGTACAACTCCTCCAAGACGTTAGAGGACGCTAATCGTATCGCCAACAAGATGCACTTGTTAAGACGTTTGATCCAGCAAGGGGTGGTACTTAAAGAGGAGCTTAAGCCATTAGGTATAGGGCTTAAAAAGATGACCACAGGCATTGCTACAGCTATGGTCATGCTGGTGGTTTCTACTTTAATTATTAAAGCGCAAGGTGTGTTTAGCGGCTTAACCATTGCGTTAGTATTAACCCTTGCGGTTATCTATGGTTTTCGAGAGATCTTTAAAGACGATATCCGTAATGCATTGTGGCGGCTTATTCAGCGTGGACGGCCGCGTTGGAGCCGATTATTAACAGATACAACCAGTAAGCTATCAATAGGTAAGCAGCTTGTATGGCTCGACTTTATGAAGAAAAAGGAGTTGCCGCCTCAAGTTAATCAGATCTTAAAGAAGCGCCATAGCCAAAATAAAGTGGACGCTGAGATATTGCATTATGGGATCCACTCTCGAGTTTCGGCCAAAGGTTTTTTAGCTGGCTACTCACAAATTCAAGAGCAAGTTAACTTTAGCTTTGTACCCTTTGCCAGAAACTTAGAACGTGGTAAGGCCAAAATTTATAAAGAACATGAAGGTAAAATTAGCAATGAGTCTGTAGAGCGCCGTTATCAAGTTAATCTTATTTTAGTACTCAAAGAGGGCAAGGATGAGCCACAGTACGCTCGTTATAAGATAACCATGAACCGCTCAACTATTATTGAGATCACTGAAAGTGATTTGCCGTCAGGCATGAAGAATATGGATGAAGCGCCATTTGAGGATGAACTATTAACCCCTAGTGCAACTGACGCCGTAGAGGTTAAATCTTAGTCCTGAGTATTAAAATATCTGTCTGGTAAAGGCTTGGCAGATATTTTGCTCATCAGTTTGCTTCGCTCGCTTTAAGGCAATCTCTGCATTACTCAGGAACTGTTCTAGTACTTGGCCGCCCTGATAAGCTGCGATTCCTATGCAGATCCCTTCACCTAAGCCATTGCTTTTCAGCTTAGATAGGGTATCGATGGCAAAATAGTGTGCTTGGTCAGAATCAGTATCAGGTAGCATGATAATCAGTTTACCCAATTGCCAGCGGGACATTTGATATCGATTGGGCAACTCACGCAATAGCTGACTTTCAACCTCTTTTTGACGACTCTCTAACTGGCCAATATCACTCATGTGGCTTAGCATGCCTTCGGCAGCAATATCGAGTAGCATCAGGCTTGAGAAATCCTTTTTCTCTTGGCTCATATTATTAAAGTAGCGTTCAAGATCGCGACGATCGTTAAAGATAGTGCTGCGATGCGGCACTGAGCTACCTGGTTCTGTACCATGGGCTTTTAACTTGGCGTGCTCAAAGGTGCAGACAATGTATTCGATATCGTCTGATGCATCCAAATGACCCTTTAAGGTGGCAAGCATACAATCATCACTAGCACGGTTATTGGCAGATAATATCTGCCCCTGCCAAGTCCTTTTGAGGATAAGTTGCTGTGAGATCTGTGGCCATTGATTTTTAAAGTCTTTGGTCAATAAGTCGGTAATCTGCAAGCTACGGCTATCCTTTACCTGCATTAAAGAGTTGAATGCAGCGTTAGACTTGATGATGACACCTTTGGCGTCAGACAGTACCGTTGCCATCGGATTATCATTAAGCAGTTGGTTTAATCTTGCTTCTTCCTGACTATGTTTTAGCTCGCCAATATCTTCAAACGTCACCAAGGTGTAGTTCTGCTTGTTATCCATATCGTATTCGAGACGCAGGCTGACAGACAACTGAGTATACTCAGAAGCCTCTGTATCAAGCTCTCCACGCCACTCTTTTTGTTCTGCAAGTACAGTCTCAAGTTCCTGGTACTGCTCGTCATCCATATGCAGGATACGCTGTAAGCTACGGTCGGACAGTTCATCTTTTTCGAGTGATAACAGTTTTGCAGCCATGGTGTTGGCACTGAGTACTCGCCCGAGTTCATTGGCAATAATGTAGCCTGAATCGGTATTAAATAAGCGATTGGCTAGATCAATACTAAAATCTCGTGAACGGTGTACTAGACGGTATGCATGGGTCAAATAGATAACAACACAAGCGAGTAGAGTCAAAAATATCGCTCCGCCCATCAAAATATTACGCCACTGTTCAAACTTGGCGGCGATATCATCGTTCTTTACATAGGAGAGTAGGAAGTACTCTCTGCGGGTTTCGTATTGTGTGGTTAGCTCGACTTTAAGGTAAACAAACGTGGCATCGTCGCCGTGGAACTGGCCAAAATTACTGGTGGCCATTTTGCGCCAAAGGGCTGGATAGGATTGTTTGAGGCTGCCGCCCATGGTTTCTGGTAATCGACCCGTGGTAGGAGAATCAAGTGCACCAGAGTAAAGCAGCCCTTGGGTATCAAGCATCATTAACGGTGCTTGCTTACTTGAGTAAGCTGGCTTGATATTTTTTAACATGCGCGACATAGAGTTGTACGCGACCAGATAACCTCTCACTGATTGGTCCGGGTTTTCAAGCCATGCAAGTTGATAGAGATAAGGCTCTAGTTTGCCATTGATCGGACTAAACTCAAGCGGTGAGGTGTAGATTTCATTACCCCCCATATTACGTGAACTGCCTAACAACGACGGTGGAAGAGCGTTGTGACCAAACTCTTCGTCTGTGGCAAATTTTAGCTGGCCTTGTGGGTCGTAAAGTGCAATCCCCAGTAACTCGGGAATGTTATCCACGACGATATCCCAGTTATTTTGCAGATTCTCTTGGTTAGCTTCAGTCGGTAAGTCCAGATAACGATTAAGTAGCTCTGATGTGGCAAACATTTGTGTTCTAAACTGTTGAAAAGAAACTTTATCAGCAATCAGTGTACCTACCGCTTGTAGCTCACTGTAACGCTGGGTAGCCCAGTCTTCTTGCAGGCGTCTTTCACCAAGAGTAATGACAATATTGGTAAGAACAATAACCGAGATCAATAGAATGCAGATCTGACTAGCAGCAGCAAAAATTCGTTGTTGGGACCATTGGATCCCTTGTGCATTGATAAGTAGCGGTAATTTTCGCGTTAACATGAATAGCTATTTTCGATGGTTGTTATAGCCGCTATATTATACCAATTCGGCTATATATGTAATCAATTCAGTAGGGTTATCCCGCGGTTGATTAAACTCAGTTGAGGGAGTGTCTGTTCTAGCCATAACTCAAGAAGCTATTGATTTAAGTGATATTAGCCGACAACCCCTAGCTCTCTTTGTTTGAACTTAGCACCTGCCACTTCAACTATTTTGCGGCAAGCCTCAATATCTACCTCTGCAAGCCCGTTTATCGCTGATACTTGAACATCTGCAATGTAGTGTGGCGCGAGCTCGATAAATTCAAGTAGGGCGGCATAGGCACCTTTTAGTTTTGGCTGGCAATGTTCTTGATAAGCGGCTGCTGTATCTGTGTTGAGTGAAATTGACAGGCTGTCTACGCATTTTGCTAGTTCAGGTAAAATATTGCGGCGATGAAATAGATTACCTAGCCCGTCAGTATTAACTCTTACTCTGCCACCGCGGGCTTTAATTTCGCTAGCAACGCTTAAAAGGGTGGCTAAGTTGAGGGTTGGTTCGCCGTAGCCACAAAATACATATTCATCGAAAGCTGTTGTGTCACCTAGTAGTGCGATTACTTCGTCTGCGCTTGGTTGGTTCTCTAGAGCAAGTTGATACTGATGAACTTGTTTACTGCCGTTGTGCTTAGGGCAAAATTGACAGCGTAGAGTGCATCTACCGGTGATATTTAAGTAGCGACTATTGCGAATGTCGTAAACAAGTGTGGCAGCAGATTGGGTCATATTAATGGTCACTAGCAAGAGAGGCGTTTAGCATAGCGAATGCCAGCGACTAATTCTGTTCGCTAGATCGAGTATTGTATCAATTCCACTAAAGATGTGATCAATTCAGAGCTTTCTCAGGACTTTCAATTCAAGGCGCATTGTGGAAGAAATGGTTATTCCCTTTTGAGTTTATTCAACGCAGAAGTAGCAAGCCAAAAACACTCCTAAACTCTCGCTGAGCGAGCAAATCTTTATACTGATTTGATCGCTCAGCAGTGAATGTCCTGAAAAGCTCACTGCGTGCGGGTTTAAATCCCTTAATACGGCGCATTTGGCTTTCGATATAAAACCCACTTGCTTGTCTAAAGTGATTTAATACCAATTGCATTAAGTATTTGACCAGTTCAGAGCCCCTCAGCCTTTTCAATTCAAAGCGCATTGGTAAAGAAATGGTTATTCCCTTTTAAGCCAATGCAAAGCAGAAGTGGAAAGACTGAGGGGCTCACGTAGTGCGGGTTTCAAAACGCTGTATGCTTCGCTATGGGATTTGGATATAGAATAACTATTAGCTCAAATTCCACTACTTGCCTACAGCGTTTTGAATTCCCGCTGAATGGTCAAACTTTTAATGCAATTGGTATAAATTCCCGCTGAATGACCAACTCTTTAATGGAATTGGTATTAGTATTTTTATTCAGGCATAAAAAAGGAGGCCAATGGCCTCCTTTATATAAAGAACTAGCGACTCATTAGTTAGAGGGCTGCTCGACTTCAACAGTCGCTTCCGTGTCAGCTTTAGGTTGCCACCACCATTGGTAAAAACGGTTTAGTACCCGCTTTATATCATCAAGAATAATATAAAGCAGAGGCACTAAGATCAGCGTCACCACTGTGGAGAACAAAATACCAAATGCCAAAGAGGCTGCCATCGGGATGACAATTTGAGCTTGTAAGCTCTTCTCTAACAAGATGGGGACTAAGCCAACAAAAGTGGTAAGTGAGGTTAAGATAATTGCTCTAAAACGATAACAACCAGAGTCGACAGCCGCTTTGATGATTGAATGCCCTTCAGCACGAGCGCGGTTAACAAAATCAACCAAGATCAACGAGTCATTCACTACCACTCCAGCAAGCGCCACAATGCCACATAAGCTCAAAATACTCATGTTAAGACCCAAGATGAAGTGACCAAACAGCGCGCCAATCATACCGAATGGGATCACTGACATGATAATCAATGGCTGGCTATATGATTTTAGCGGAATCGCCATCAGTGCATAGATTGTAAATAGGGCAAAGAAGAATCCTTGTAGCAAGCTAACAAGCGCACTTTGCTCATCCGCGCTGCCACCATCTAATGCCGTCGATATACTAGGGTATTTCTTCGATAGCATCGGCAAGAAATCAGCTTGGATTTCTGACACAACTTTTGATGGTTCAACCTTGTTGGTGTTGGCATTGGCGGTAATTGTAATTGCGCGTCGACCATCTACCCGAGTAATTGACGAGTAAGAATCACCAAGTTCAAGCTGGGCAACATTTGCAAAGGGAACTGCAGTACCAGTAGGAGTGCGGATCAGCATATTCTCAAGGTGGCCAACGGTGCGGCGCTGCTCAAGAGGGTAGCGCACCATGACTTTCACTTCCTCTTTATTACGTAAGATCCGTTGAGCTTCATAGCCGTAAAATCCATATCGCACCTGACGTGCAAGATCAGACAGAGTCAATCCTAGCGCTTCGGCTTCAGGTTTGATCTTAAGTTTGATCTCTTGGCTGCCAGAGGAGAAGTTGTCAGCAATATCATAAACGCCTTCGTAGCTCCTCAACTTCTGCTTTAGCTCCGCTGAAGCTAAAGACAGTTGTGCAAGATTACTTGAGGTTAGTCTGAAGGAGATGTCACCACCCGCATCGTTGGTGCTGGCATTAATATTGAGCTTTTTAACTGCTAGCAGTTCAGGTAATTTTGCTCGCCATGCGGATGCGATGGTTTCCCCATCGACATCGCGCTCTTCACCTTTGGTGAGTTCAGCAAAAATAAACGAAGAGGTACGTGAGCTCATGTTGATGAAACTATGTTTCACGACTGGGTAACCTAGCTCAGCCTCCATTTCATCATTCATGCGATACAGCGCTTCTTCAACCTCTTGCACTACTTTAAGGGTGTTTTCCTCTGAGCTGCCTTCGTCCATTTCGATATTGACCTGAATGAAATCAGACGGAATATCTGGGAAGAAAACCCAACGTACCTGACCACTGACGACCAACGCGATAGACAGAATCAGCACTCCAGTAAACACCGCGACAGTGTTATATCGTTGCTTAATGCAACGCTCTAAAAATACACGGTAGTTGTTATGAATGAAGTACTGGACCTTGTCATTCAGGCCAGCTTTGAGCTTGCCAAAGTAGCCCAGCTTAGCACGAGGCTTAGGTGGCTTCATATGAGCAAGATGCGCAGGCAAGATCAGCTTAGATTCGACCAGTGAAAATGCCAAACAGAGCACTACAACCATGCCGATAGATTTCCAAATAATCCCTTGTGGGCCTGAAACCATCAACATAGGCATAAAGGCAGCTATGGTGGTTAATACCCCAAAGGTTGCTGGCATGGCAACTTTCTTGGCACCTCTAACCACATTATCCAGTGAGTGACCATGCCGCTCTATTTCACTATAGGCACTCTCGCCAATGACAATGGCGTCATCCACCACAATCCCTAGCACCAGAATGAATGCGAACAGCGTAAGTAGGTTAATAGACAATGAAAAAGGCTCGATCGGCATAACCAGCATCGCGCCCAAGAAACAAATGGGTAGGCCAACCATGACCCAAAATGCGAGTTTGATCTCTAGAAATAGTGCCAAAATGAAGAACACCAATAAAGCACCATAAAACATGTTGGATAACATCATGTTTAATCGGCCTTTGAGGTAATGAGTTAAGTCACCCCAAGTATCGAGTTTGGCACCGGTAGGAAGATCTGCTCGCTTAGTCTCAATATAGCTTTTGACTTGGGCTGAAATATCAAGTGCATTTTGATCGTCAACACTGAGTATTTCGATAATAGCTGCAGGCTGTCCATTAAAGCGAGTGTACTCAAGACGCTCTTCAAAACCATCATTGATAATGGCGACTTCTGGCAACATGACCCTGCTACCATCGGGGCGGGTACTGACGACTATTTGTGAGAAGTCTTCACCTGTGTATGCCTGACCTTTAGTGCGCAGCAGGATGTCGCCATCTTTTGCACGAATAGAGCCACCAGGTAAATCAATAGAGGAGTTTTGTACCGCTGTCGCTACCTGAGAGAAGGTAAGGCCGTATTCGCGCAGCTTGTCTTCAGACAATTCGATGCTTATCTCATAATCACGCACGCCAGTGACTTGGGCGCGAGTCACTGCTGGTAAAGCAGTGACTTCGTCGCGAATCGTTTTTGCTAACTCCTTCATATCTTCAAGAGATTGGTCACCGTAAACGGAGACCCAAATAACGTTATTTTCAGGTTTAATGCGAACGATATTGGGCTTTTCGATATTAACGGGGAAGGTCGAGATGGCATCTATAGCCAGTTTAGCTTCATCGAGGATATCTTGTGGATCATGGCTATCTTCAACTTCAATCCTAACAGAGCCAACCCCTTCACTAGCGACCGAGGTGACCTTCTTTATGCCATTAATATCTTGGATCGCTTCTTCGATCTTAATATTAATACCTTCTTCAATCTCCTGTGGGGCAGCCCCTGGGTATGCGACAGAGATATTGAGGTAGTTAAGTTCAAAAGTTGGGAAGATCTCTTTATTAATAATAAGCGTGCTAAATAGCCCGCCTATTAATAGCACCCACATTAATAAGTTCGCCGCGACGTTATTCTTAGCGAACCAAGCGATAATACCTTTTTCAGTGGCCATTATTGGTCACCTGCGCTAGCGAGTTGCTCTTCGGTTGTCGCTTCATCAGTACTTTCGATAGTTGAGCTGTTGTCATCACCTAAAATTTTAACTAATTGGCCATCTTCAGGATTACTGAGATTCGTCACGGAGATGCGCTCACCGCTAGCTAAGCTGTCTTTGATATAGACATTTTCTAGATCAGTGCGGACGATGTTAACTTCTCGTACTTCAACACTGCTTGTAGCTGTGATTAAAGTGACTTTGCCATGGCGCACTAAGTGGCGTGGCAGTTTTACAATCCCATCGACAGTTCGGCCTTTGATGATAGCAGTGACAAAGCTGCCGTATTTAAGTGGTAGTTGTCCTTCGGCCTTAGCGCTGCGAAGGTAAGGATCTTTTACCTCTGCAACCAAGTAGACCATGCGGTTTTCTGCATCTATCACACCTTCGCTGCGAATGATCTTGCCAGTCCAAGTGACCACTTTACCTGCAAGGTCGGCACTTAAGGTCACTTCAGTATCTGGGTTATCTACCGATTCTAGGTAGGCTAAATCATTATTTGACAGTGGTAGACGGATCTCGGCAACACGAGTGTCATAAAGCTCACCGAGGTTTGTGCCTAAAGTAACATACTGGCCTAAGTCGACATTGCGAGCTTTTATTATGCCATCAAAGGGGGCGCGTATTATGGTTCGTTCAAGGTTACGCTCTGCTCGCGCCAAGGCTGCTTGCTGGAATTTAACGTTGGCTTGCTCTTGCTTAAGTTGTGGTAAACGTAGGCCTAACTCTGGTGGAATGCCGCCGTCGTATCCTTTCCAGTCATTCTTAGCCACTTCACCTTTAGCGCGTTCTTCTTCGAGTGCTGCTTTGGCTTGTGCGAGAGAAGCTTGCGCTTGCATTAAGTCTGCTTCGTAATCTGAAGGTTCAATGACAGCCAGCTCTTCGCCTTTTTTGACAACGCCGCCAGCAACAAACTTATTTGAAATATTTAGCATGCGACCTTGTACTTCAGTCACTAGCTGAGTTTTATATTTGGGGCTAACAACGCCGTATGAGGGGAGATTGAGAGAGACCGTTTGCTGTTGAACTTCCATTATGTCAACAATTGGGACCGGTGCTTCATCTGCCTTTTGCTCAGGTGCCTCTTTAGTGCTAATAAGTACTAGTGCAGCAACAATAAAGAGAATAAGAATAAGTAATGGGGAGACCCTTCGAATTATTTTTTTTATCATTATAGTTTCGCTTTTCCATGTAATGCGTTTCCTAACGGCTAAATTACCAGACTAAGCGTTGAGGGGATACGATTTTTTGTAAATAAAATGTTTCAATTTATGGCGTTAGTTACAAGTTTTGAAGGGCGAGTCTGGTGCAAGGTAAGAGGTTAACAGGGATGACTGTGACAGTTTAAAAAGCGATGCAATACGGGAAATAAAAAAGGATCAGCAGATGTGATCCTTTCAAAAGCGGTGAGAAGTTAAACCTTACTTCTTTTTCTTCTTGTTTTTCTTACTGAATGTCTTGCCAGTATCTTTAACTTTCTTCTTCCCTGGAGGCTTCGCCTCTTTGTTTTTAGGGCGAAGATCTTTAATGAAGCGACGCTTAAGTGGTTGCTCTATGTAACGTTCAATCTTACCAACCACGCGAATATCATGGGCTTCGACCAAAGATATTGCGGTTCCCTTAGCGCCTGCTCGGCCGGTACGTCCGATACGATGAACATAGGTATCTGCAGAGCGTGGCATATCGAAGTTGATCACATGAGTGATATCATCAACATCGATACCACGGGCGGCAACATCGGTTGCTAGCAGTACATTGACTTCACCTTTGGTGAATCGGCCTAGTGCTTGAAAACGAGCTTTCTGCTCCATATCACCGCGCATAAAGCTGCAAGTGATCCCTTGCTTTTGCAACAGGCCGTCTAGGCTTGCTACTGCCTCACGTGTTTTGACAAACACGATCGCACGCTCTACTTCTTCTTGCTGCAAAATAGCGTATAGCAGGGCAAATTTATGTTCTCTATCATCAGCAATATGAACCCATTGGTGGATCTTAGCCTTTTCGCTACGCGGAGCTTCAGCTTCTAGCTTCACAGGGTTGCTTAACAGCTGGTGGGAAAAACGACCAACGTCGCTGCCTTCAAGCGTTGCAGAGAACAACATGGTTTGTTTACGGCCAACAGATTCAATCGCGATGGTTTCAACTACGGCTGAAAAACCCATGTCTAGCATGCGGTCTGCTTCATCGATGACGAGCACTTCAACCTCTTCTGCATTGAATAGGCCTTTATCTAGGTATTCCATCAAGCGACCAGGAGTGGCAACTAAGATATCGACGTTTTTCTTTAACGCTTCTTCTTGAGGAGCGTAGGGCACGCCGCCAGTGATGATGCTGATATCCAGATCTAAATCAGTCGCCAAATGAGATGCGTAGCGGTGGATTTGACTGGCCAGCTCACGAGTAGGTGTTAGCACTAATACTCGAGCTTGGCCGCCGAAGCGACGTGGAAAGTCAATAATATGCTGCAGCGCTGGCAGTAAGAAGCTCGCTGTTTTCCCCGTTCCTGTTGGTGCGCGAGCAAGAATATCTCTTTGCTCCATCGCTACAGGTATTGTTTGTTGTTGTATCGTAGTGGGCTTGTTGTGGCCCATTGCTTTCAGTGACTCTAACAAACAAGGGTCAAGCTGGAGATCTTCAAATAGCATGCGTGGCATCTCAATAAATAACAGCCGAACATTATAAAGGTTTCAACCCAGACTTGAAACGATTAGATCGCCAGATCGCTACAGCTTTAAATAAAAACTTTTGCTCAGCAGTATAAAGTCATCGCTGTAGTGGCCATCAGTGTTGCGGATCACCAAGTTCGAGACAGGATGGGTTGTAGCTTGATTGGCAAAGTTTGAGCGACAAGGTGTAATGAGTAGTAATTGTCGATTGGGTTTTTTGCCTTCAACACTGGCAACTAACACCGCATGTTGGCAGGTGAGCTGGTGTTGCTCCAGTTGCTGCAATAACTGATTTGCGCCAGTTATCGGTAATATAAGGCTCGCCTGTCCTGCTGGACTTAATAATGAACTGATAGCCGTTAATAGCTCATCAAAACTTAAGCTATCGGTATGGCGAGCTGTGGCTCTTAAAGCACTATTAGATTGTGGGCCGTTGTCAAAATAGGGTGGATTACAGATGATGTGATCAAAGCTGTGTTTCTTAGCTGTTGTGCAAAATTGCTGAATTGAACGGGTCAACAGCGTTAATCGTTTACTCCAAGGGCTTAGGTTGAAGTTACTTTGGCAATCAAGCGCTGCATTTTCGTCAAGTTCTATGGCGGTGATATTTGCCTTACTGCGCTGAGCGGCCATTAAGCTAAGTAAGCCACTACCTGCGCCGATGTCGAGAATATTTTTGCTATTGGATAAAGGAGCCCAGGCACCAAGTAGTACGCCATCGGTGCTCACAGGCATACCGCAGCGGCGATCATCTATATGAAATTGCTTAAAGCTAAATGGCATGGAATTTACAGGCATCGAGTCAGTTAAATAATTGTACGCTAATTTATTACGGTCGGTAACAGGCATATTTGGTTTCCCTCTGTATTTTTTAAATGCAGAAGGTAAGTGTTTACTCGCGATTGAGACCTTGCTAGAGCAGCAATTGAATGTTTCTTGCTTACATGACAAATGCGCTGAATGTAAGTTATGGAATCGACCTGTTATTGAATTGTTATTATTTATATCGAGTGTGGCGTTTATTAGGTGTCGATTCTTGTTAATTAGCTGTGACTCTGATAATAGTATGGCCCTCCTAGTAGGTTCAAAGCCTATTCTTAGGGACGGTAAACCAGTTTTATAGCAATTTCAGTGTTCATTTTTTCGCTGCTGTTCATAAACTCGCCAAGCTTAGGTCGTATTTACCACTGGGTTGTGTAAACCAAATATTACACACTGAATTTTGTCATTCTAAAGTGGTGCAGTTAAGGCCTGATGACATGAAATTGTTAATTATAAAAATTATTGATGAGGCATAAAGTGCAAAATAATCAAATGAGTATTGCAGATACGTTAGGGTTAGGTTTCATGACCTTCGCGTTCTTTCTAGGAGCGGGTAACCTTATTTTCCCTCCTCTTGCAGGTTTTCTTGCTGGCGAGAATATGACATTAGCTATGCTTGGCTTTCTTGTCACCGCAGTTGGCTTACCTCTGATAACATTGATTGCTGTCGCGAAAGCAAATGGCAAGATTATGGATCTGTTGCCTCCTATTGCTGCAACCACTCTTGCAGTGGCTATTTTTATTATCATTGGCCCAGCTTTCGCCGCGCCAAGAACAGGGTTAGTAGCATTCGAAGTGGGCTTTAAGCCATTTTTAGACAATGCTGATGCAACCTTTGTACTTGCGGGAATTACCTTCACCACAGCTCAACTTATCTATACGCTGGTCTTTTTTGGTATCTCTATGGTATTTGCACTGTACCCAGGGAAGCTACTTGATAACGTAGGTAAGGTATTAACGCCTATTCTTATATTATTGCTTGTCGGTCTTGCGGCAACGGTAATTATCCTTCCAGGTAGCCCTGTCGAAGCGGCTGTTGGTGACTACCAAACCAACCCGTTAACGAAAGGGATATTGGAAGGCTATAACACTATGGATACTTTAGCCTCGCTCATTTTCGGTATTTTAATTATCGACATTTTGCGCAAAAAAGGCATCACAGAACCTAAAGCACAGACTGGCTATTTAGTGAAAGCGGCTCTTATAGCTGCAGCGGGTCTAGCATTTGTTTATATCGCATTATTTTACTTAGGTGCTACAGCAGGCGATTTAGCCGCAGGTGCTAAGAATGGTGGTGTGATTTTAACTAACTATGTCACTCATGAATTTGGTACAACAGGTTTGGTGTTATTAGCGACGGTCGTAACCTTAGCTTGTTTAACCACAGCTGTAGGCCTTATTAGCGCCTGTAGTGAGTTCTTTAATGAGCTATTACCTAAGATCTCATACCGCCGATTTGTTGTGCTATTAAGCGTTATTTGCGCAACGATCGCTAACGTTGGTCTTTCTCAGCTTATTAGTATCAGTATCCCAGTATTGATGACGGTATACCCTGTTGCGATAGCGTTGGTTGCGGTAACGTTCCTAACTGAACGTTTTGCAAAACCTGAAGCCGCTCATAGAATCGTGCTTAGTGTTGCGTTGTTCTTCGGTATTATTGATGGTATCAAAGCTGCTGGTGTTGATGTGAGCGTATTTAACTTTATGCCTTTACACGCTGAAGGTATGGCTTGGTTGCTACCCACTGCGATTGCTATTGTTGCGTGTTTAATGATGAAGAAACAGCAAGCGACTGCGGCTGTTAGCTAAGCCACTTGGCTGCGATGCTCGGGTGAGATAGCATCTGCAAGCTTGATAACATATGATAACGGCGATGAATTTATGATTCATCGCCGTTTTTATATCTAATTTAAGGAAGCCATTTTAGGTGCCTACCGAGTATACCCCTGATCGTGCAATTGATCTGTTTCTTGACCATTTATGGTCAACTAAAGGCTTGAGTGACAATACCTTAAGCGCCTATCGTACAGACCTGCGCCATTTCGACCGCCACCAACAGTTAAAAGGTTTAAAGTTGGTTGAAAGTAGCCAATTTGATGTCAGGGATTATCTTGCTACGCGTTTTGATAAGGGCTTTGCTAAAACCAGTAGTGCAAGAATGATGAGCAGTCTGCGGCGCTTCTTTGGTTATTTGGTGGTAAATAAGCAGATTAGTACAGACCCAATGGCTTTACTCGAATCGCCCAAATTGGCACGCAAGTTACCCGACTCATTAAGCGAGGATGATATTGATAGGTTGTTGTCTGAGCCACAAGCCGATGATCCTATCGAGTGTCGTGATAAAGCCATGCTTGAGCTGCTGTATGCTACTGGTCTGCGGGTGTCTGAACTTGTAGGTTTGACCATGGAGCAACTGAGTTTACGGCAAGGGTTAGTACGTATCGTGGGCAAGGGCGGCAAAGAGCGCTTAGTGCCTCTTGGTGAGCTTGCGGTTGGTGAGGTTGAAAACTACCTCAAATTTGCCAGAGTGGAGCTACTTAAAGGTAAGCAAAGTGATGTGCTGTTCCCTTCAAAACGTGCACAACAGATGACACGGCAGACATTTTGGCATCGAATAAAGCTTTATGCGCTGCGAGCAAATATTAGCACTGAGCTGTCACCGCACACCTTAAGGCATGCTTTTGCTACACACTTACTTAATCATGGTGCAGATCTAAGAGTGGTGCAGCTGCTTCTTGGCCACAGCGATTTATCAACCACGCAGATCTACACCCATGTTGCCACGGCCCGTTTAGCGAGTTTACACTCAGAGCATCACCCACGCGGTTAAGTCTTAATACTGACGATTCAGTTGGGAAGATGAAAATCTTTAGTGCAGAGTTCTAGCAATAACTTGATAGATTTCACGTCTGTATGATTTCGTTACAGCAAAAAGTTTGCTTTAGTTAGCATGAGACTGTAACTTTTCAGCTCCAGACTAGGTCTAATCCTTATACCCTTTAATAGACCGTAACGTAGAATAGGATATCCAATGAAGTTCACCCGAGCATTTTCTTTGATCATTGCAATGGTCATAGCCCCTGCAGCCCTTGCCGGGTCAAATACCCAAAGTGATGACACTGCGGCGATAAAACAGAAGTTGTCTGATACATTAAGCGTAGATGTGATGTCGCTGAAAGAGTCGCCAATTCCTGGTTTGTATGAAGCCCTAACCAATCGTGGTGTGCTGTATATTAGTAAAGATGGTACTAAGCTGTTGCACGGAAATCTTTATGACTTAGATAAAGGCATGAAGAACCTAACCGAAGCAGCGATGTCAGGTCCACGTATTGACATGATGAAACCTCTTGAGAAGAACATGTTGGTTTATAAAGCCAAGAATGAAAAGCATGTTGTTACGGTGTTTACTGATGTTGATTGTGGTTACTGCCGCAAGTTACATAATCAAATGGATGAATATAACGATCTCGGCATTACAGTTAGATACTTAGCATTCCCACGAGCAGGTATTCCATCAGCTAATGCTGACGAGATGGAAGCTGTTTGGTGCGCTGCCGATCCATTGCAAGCGATGACTGATGCTAAGTCGGGGAAGTCAGTTAAAGTGGCTAAGTGTGATGCGAAAATTGCAGAGCAATATAATCTTGGCCAAACCTTTGGTATTAATGGAACACCTGCAATCGTGCTTGAGGATGGCAGCTTGATCCCAGGTTACCAACCGCCTAAAGATCTATTAAGAGTGCTAGATGCTGCAGCCGCAGAGTAATAATTAATTAGGGGCTGTTGGTCTTTCACGGTTGTTTTTGCCGCAGTTTATTGGCTATTTTGACAAGGCGGAGGCTATGCCGTTTAGTTATTCTCCACAAGTAGTCTACAACACAGTAAAAATAGCCAAGAAACGCGGCCCTTTGGGTTCGATTCAATGCTTCTATTCTTTTATGACTAGAATGTGTTATGAGCTTTTCACTTAGCCGGCTAAGCTTTATCGCTCAAGCCTTGTGTTAGAAGCATTATTCCTTACGGTAAAGAATCGAACAAAAACTAAGCTCGAAAGATCAACAGCCCCTAGTAAAAAAGGTGAGCCTCGGCTCACCTTTTTTGTGCCTGCTAAAGAGAGTGAAGAGCAAGCCTTTATTAGCAGTCTTTGCTATGCTGGCAGGACTCATTGTTTAAAGGTAGTCAGCCCTGTGATCCATAAGATAGTTCGCCGCTCAAAAGTCGATGATAGCCATTTACCTAACTCTTTATCTCCACTGTTAAAACAGATATATGCCAGCCGTGGTGTGAGTGCAAATGAATGTGAATTGAGCCTAGGTAAACTACTTAGGCCCAATACCATGTTGGGAGTGACCCAAGCCGCAGAAATTGTCGCAGACGCGATTGCAGCGCAGAAATCGATTCTGATCATGGGTGACTTTGATGCCGATGGAGCCACCTCAACCAGCGTATGTATGTTGGCGCTAAAAATGATGGGCGCTAACAATATAGATTACTTGATCCCCAATCGATTTGATTATGGCTATGGACTGAGTCCCGAGATTGTCGCTGTAGCAGCGCAAAAAGGGGCTCAACTCATCATTACAGTTGATAATGGTATCTCATCAATTGAGGGCGTCGCCGCGGCTAAAGCATTGGGGATGACCGTTGTTATCACCGACCATCATCTGCCTGGCCAGTCTATACCTGATGCTGATGCGATTGTTAATCCTAACCAGCACGGTTGTGAATTTGCCAGTAAATCTATTGCGGGGGTTGGCGTAGCGTTTTATTTGATGTCAGCACTGCGTGCAGAATTAAGACAGCGTGACTGGTACCAACAACAAGGTATCAACGAGCCAAATCTAGGTCACTTACTCGATATCGTAGCCTTAGGCACGGTTGCTGATGTGGTATCGCTTGATACCAATAACCGCATCTTGGTTGAAGCGGGGCTGCAAAGAGTGAAAGCGGGGCGTTGTCGAGTGGGGATCACCGCGTTACTGGAAGTGGCTAAACGTACTCCGTCACGTATCGTCGCCTCTGATTTTGGCTTTGCAGTCGGCCCAAGGCTTAATGCTGCAGGGCGTTTGGATGAGATGGCATTAGGTGTTGAAACACTCCTGTGTGAAGACATCATGCTAGCTCGAAGAATGGCATCTGAGCTCGACAGCTTAAATGCAGAGCGGCGCGATTTAGAAACTGAGATGCAACAGGAAGCGCTTAAGAGTCTTGAAAGTGTTGAGTTAAACGAATCCGAGCTTCCTTGGGGAATTGCACTGTTTCAAGCTGATTGGCACCAAGGGGTTATCGGCATTTTAGCCTCACGCATTAAAGATAAGTATCATCGTCCTGTTATCGCATTCGCCGATGCGGGAGATGGTCAAATAAAAGGTTCAGCTCGTTCTATCAAAGGTTTGCACATGCGCGACCTTTTAGAGCTCATCAACAGTCGCCATCCAGGGCTTATTCTTAAGTTTGGTGGTCATGCGATGGCTGCTGGCCTATCAATAAAAGCGGGGCAGTTTGCGTTGTTTGCTGATGCATACGATAAAGCGATTCGTGACATTTTGGCGCCAGAGCTACTGACTGGTGAATTGGTTTCCGATGGTGAGCTGACGCCAGATCAATTTACTTTGCCTTTAGCAGCAGAGCTCCGCGCAGCAGGCCCATGGGGGCAAAACTTCCCTGAGCCACTGTTTGATGGTCACTTTAGGATCATCCAACAACGAATTGTTGGTGAGAAGCATTTAAAGCTAGTGTTAGAGACCGAGTGCGGCCAAGTGATGCTGGATGCTATCGCGTTTAATGTTGACCTGAAAACTTGGCCTGATGCGAGCATTCAACATGCCGAGATTGTTTATAAGCTGGATGTGAACGAGTTTAGAGGTAATCAAACCTTGCAGTTGATGGTGGATCAGATAGCGCCAAAGTAGTTTGGGCTGGGAAATCAGCTTTTAGCTTTTAGCTTTAAAGTTAAAGTCAAAATCTAGATCAAAGTCGTGGCGCTTCGCCCACACCAGACCAAAAAGGGGAAAGCGCTTGCCCCCCTTTTGGATATCCCTCAGCGCCCCGGCGAAATTTAAAAAGCGAAATTTCCAACGGGGGAGATCTGAATCTGGACGTTTGGTTAATGTATTTAAGCCACGATGTTTACTGAGAGATAGCTATTTCTTATTTGAAGGCTGATAACTCAAATGCAGATAGTTTGCGCTTTTCAAACTCAGTGTAGTCCGGCTGAGGCCTTCGGTTTCAGGAGCAATTCTGTTCCTTACAGAATTTGGCATTTCCTCCATCCTTGGAGGTCAGACGGCGCAAAGCGAGCCTCAGTTGCGTCTGCACATACGCTGACCGCAGGTCATTGGAACCACTTTGGTCAGCAGCTAACGCATTTATGCCCCAAAATGAGTTTACGCCAGCAATTAGTCCAATACAGCAATAACCTCTTTGCAATATTTTTCTCATCAGTCGGAAAGAGCAGTGTTTGTGTTTTTATACAGTATTATTGGTTTTGTGCGGATAATCACCAAATTATGCGCAATCAGTTCGCGGTTTGCTATTGAGCTAAAATAAAAAGAATTGTAAATTCAAGTAACTAAAAACGCGCTTGCTCGTTTTGCAGGAGATACGAGGCAAACAAAGTGTGCATTCTCGTTTTTCCAGAAGGTGTATTTGGACTAACCGTTGAAAGTTATTATAAATCAGACGTTTAAGTGCATACATTTTGACTGCTCTAACCTGGTAAACGCGCAAGGCGTGTATACAAATGTTAGGGCTATCTAGGATTTTGAGTATGTATCAACATAATGGAGTATGTTTTGAGTATCCTGATTCTTGGGAAGTCATCGACGATGATAACGATGATCTTATCAGGGCAATAACGATAGAATGCCCAAATGAAGGGTACTATACGATTGATATTTACAATTCAGAACAAGCTCCTTCAATAGAAAACTATATTGAGCGCTCATTAAAATATTTCATTAAAGAACTGCCTTTTGGTTTCAAAATGCTTTCGGAGCCAAGTCAGGATGTCGAAAGAACGATTCATCAAAAATCAGAAATAGAAGGTTTAAAACTGGAGTTCATCATAAGAACATTGTTCAGGCATAAAATAAAATATATCAATAGCTACTTCCGAGTTCAGTCAGGAAGTAAAATTAGTCATATATCTGGACAGTTTTTGGCTGAGCATGAAGTAGATTCAGTAGCTGGTTTTAACAAAATAATTGCTAGTTACAGTTCAGTGTAAATAGCCCTAACAAGCTAATTAATAAGGACAAAAAACAGTTGGCTGTTTTCGTTCCTCAACATTTTAGCCAACAATTTTTTGCCCATTATTAGGGCGTTGGTATGACTCCCCACGTCAAGCAGAACATCACTATTTCGGCCTAAATATTTAAGCCTGCTTTTGCTCTTTTGACTAAATTGGATTGAGCTAACACAGTCGATGAAGCAAGTAATTTCGTCGGTTGTCATGCTGATATCCGTGGATTACTTATCTTTCAATAAGCAGCGCCTACCTTACCTTTTGTTATTAATTATGGCGTCGTGACACCTGTCTTCAGTCTATGTTCGTGGTTCAATACAGAGTTAACCGTATTGCCATCCTAACGCCCTCGGTGATCGTGTCACATCCGATGCTTGACCCACTGTATTAGCTCAAAATCGTTTATCATGCAGGTACTCTCGACAACCGTAGTTTAGGGTTAACTTTTGTCAGTACCACTTCTCGTGAAATCGCCCAAATATAAGCAATCATTTCTCTGGCTATGGCTGTCACGACTACGTTGTTATGTTTACCTTTGTACATGAGTTTTGGTATCGACGACAAAGCCTAAGCTGCGCTTGCCATGCAATATCAATGATTTCTTTCGGTAAACCTTCTTGTCTTATTTGCATCTCGCTTGAGATCTTAGCGGGGTAGCGATAGGAGTGAGCCCCTTCGACTAATAGCCGTCTTGCTCGACCATTGCCGCATTTCGTTATCGCACCCAAATGCCGCTTTCCACCACTTGAGTGTTCCGATGGAACTAGGCCTACATAACTCATTAGTTTTCGGGGATGATCAAAGCGAGTTAAGTCTCCCAACTCAGCAATGACACCTGCAGCAACCAGTAACCTCACTCCACGTAATGCTTGTATGGCTTTGATGACCGGATAGTAACGCCACTTTTTAACGTGATGCTCAAGTTCATTGTCTAGCCGTTTTAGCCTCGCGATCCGCTCTGAAATGGTTTGTAAGTATTCTTGCAAGACAATCTGTTGACTCGGGTGCGGCAATATCAGTTCAGTCAGCCAGCGTAAGTGCTTTAGCGACCAGTTAGCAGTGCCTCTGTAGTTAATATTGTTTCTTAGCTGAAGCGCTTTAAGCTGGTATTTGGCATCTTTTAAATCTTTCATCGCGGTCTCACGAGCACGAGATAAATCGCGGATAGCTTCATCTTCAGGCTCTGGAACATAAATCGCGCTAAGATCTTCCGACTTAAGCAGCTTTGCTAATTTAAGCGCATCACGTTTATCGGTTTTAATTTTCTCACCAGGTTTTTTGGGAATAAGTGAAGGGGCTATAACATAGCAACAGTGACCTAGGCTGGTAAGCAATCGTAGATCCAGTAACCGCAGGGGCCAGCCTCATACACAAAGTGTAAGGTTGCTTCTGGGTACTTAGATTGAAACTGCCTAGCCAGTTTAGTGATAGAGGCTTTCGCACTTGAAACTCGTCCAAAATGAACCGCTTGCGCTCCTCTTTGATCTTCAATATAAGCAATTTCTACAAATTCTTTATGTGTATCAAGGCCAATAAAAAGTATGTTATGTTTATTCATGCTGATCTCCGATTTAGTTTCTTTAACAAAACTATTATGGCTCTGGCTTTCAGCTAACCCACGATTGATTGGAGATCAGCACCTTTTGTGGGGAGTCATTATGTCTATGTTGCTAAGAAAAGTATGATTAATATTCGAATAGTATTTATTATAACTGGAGTTATCTTTCTAGTTTTAACCCATATAGGTGATACATATTATCGTGATTGGGTTTATTCCAATCAAATAGCAGATTTTGGCTTGGCTAACTATTTACCAAGTATTACTGGGACAATTACTGCGATTTTTCTTTTAATAGGGCTATCAAAAGAATCTTTCAAAAAAGCTCCCACCTCAGCATTTGGGGTAATGGTTGGTTGTGTAATATATGAGGTGATGCAGCCCACTTTAGGAACAGGTACCTTTGATTGGCAAGATTTGATTGCTGTAGTAATTACTGGTTGTATTGTAGTTTTTGCACTAAATATATCAAATAAAACAATGGTTAATGTCACAACATAACAAGAATTTAAATCGGGACTGCTAACAGTTTGCTCGGTTTCGCTTCGCTACACATTTTAGCAAACTATTATCAGCCCATTAGCAGTACAGGGATGGATATGTTGTTACAAGTAGTTGAGGGAAATATTCGAAACGAGTTCCCTTCACTTAAATACTTTATGAATGAAAGTAATGATACTTTAATCATTAAAGGACCTAATGACTGCATTGGTGACATTGAATTGGAAGATGATCTAGATGAAATTATCGTAATGGTAGGTAATTTTACTCATTGGCATGCCGCATGTTATGACCAAACTATAAGTAAGGAAGAGAGAGATAAACAAGTTTCGGCTGAAATTACTGGATTCTTAAAAGATCTCTTTACAAATAAACTTGTTTTATGGGGCAGTCATCAAGCAGGTGGTGGGTTCTACAATATTGATTTTGATATCAATGAACAAGATTCTCCTTGCGAACCAATTGAAGTAGAACAGTATTTTTGGTCTGGAGAAAAGTACAGCTAACAAGCAATTAAAGCGGGACTTTTTACAGTTTGCTCAGTTCCGCTTCGCTTCACAATTTTAGCAAACTATTATCAGCCCCTTAAATGGGCGTTGACGTATATCCACTTTCCATACTTTCCCTAATGGCTGTCGTTGATTTCAGGGATATGTGGGGCAGAGTAAACTTTATTTGAGAACCATATTTTTCCTCATCCCACGCCCTAGCTTTAGACTCCTTGCTCTAACCAATTTTTGTCCAATAATGAGCTTGCCCGTTAGGCTGATATCTAGTGACTAACAGCCATTACAGACTCAGCCAATACACCCACTCCCCATCGAAGTTACCGAAGTGCGTTGAAGAAATAGCCGTAATGCCCACACGAACTTGGCATAGCTTTCGCGGGACAGGATGTCCCATCGGAAGCGCTAGGCTATTTCGAATAAGTATGAGGAAGACAACTTCGTTTGGGGCGCTGAGGGATTGTTAAGGGGCGCAAGCGCTTTGCCCCTTGGCTCGGGTGTGGGCGAAGCGCCACGATCTTATATCAAACGAAGTTTGATTGGTTTGGCTTTTAGATGCAGAAGTGCTTTAAGCACCAACAAACTTTTGTCCAATAATGAGTTAACGACTACCATCGACTTGCAAGTATTCATCTGAATTGGGCTGTGCAAGCTTCTAAATCATGGATGATTTAGTAGAGCCTATAGGGATATATTCACGGCGGCTTGCAAAAGCTCAAGGCAGTTGAATGGTGCTTAACTGCTATATTTCCGCTTAACCTCGATACTGATCTTTCGGCTCCTCAGCCTACCTAATACCTGTCCAAAAACGTGTTTCACTTCTCATGACCAAAAACACAAAGCATTAAAAAAGCCAGTTGAATTAACAACTGGCTTTTATTTTGTCTAGCAATGCTAGACAAGTCGCTTTCGCTAAAGCAAATTACTCGCCTTGATCAACGCCTGCACGGTTGATTAAGAACTGAGTCAATAATGGTACAGGGCGACCTGTAGAACCTTTATTTGCACCGCTGTTCCAAGCCGTACCTGCCACATCTAAATGTGCCCAGTTATACTTTTTCGCGAAGCGAGATAGGAAGCAAGCCGCAGTAATAGAACCTGCTGGACGACCACCTAAGTTAGTCATATCAGCAAATGGGCTCTCTAAGTGCTCTTGGTACTCATCCCATAATGGCATGCGCCAAGCGCGGTCACCACTTTGCTCACCAGCATTAAGTAGCTCATGTGCAAGCGGGTTATGACCAGAGAATAGACCTGATGCGTGCTTACCCAGTGCAATAACACATGCGCCGGTTAAGGTTGCCGTATCAACCACTAATTCAGGATCAAAACGCTCAACGTAAGTTAATACGTCACATAATACTAATCGACCTTCAGCATCAGTGTTTAGCACTTCAACCGTTTGACCTGACATAGTGGTTAAGATGTCGCCTGGACGATATGCATTACTCGATGGCATGTTTTCACAGCCGGCAAGTACGCCGATGACGTTGATGGGGAGCTGCATGTCACACAGTGCTTTCATCGCACCGATAACACCTGCTGCGCCGCCCATATCGTATTTCATCTCATCCATGCCTTCGCCTGGTTTAAGTGAAATACCACCTGAATCGAAGGTTAGCCCTTTACCGATAAGTACAATTGGTTTTTGAGTATTATCAACAGCGCCTTTGTATTCCATGATAGTCATAACTGATTCGTTATCACTACCACGGCCTACTGCTAGGTATGAGTTCATTCCTAGCTTTTCCATCTGCTCTTCGCCAACCGTTGTTACTGTGAGGTTCTCAGTATTTTCAGCGATTTGACGAGCTTGTGATGCAAGGTAAGCGGGGTTACAGATGTTTGGCGGCATGTTTGCCACGTCGCGACAAAGGTGCATACCAGCTGATACAGCCATACCATGCTCAATCGCGCGTTCGCCAACCGTTAGCTCACGTCGAGTGGGTACGTTAAACACCAACTTACGTAGTGGACGACGAGTTTCGCCTTTACGTGTCTTAAGCGCATCAAAACTGTATAAGCTGTTTTGTGTACTTTCGACCGCTTCACGTACTTTCCAGTATGTATCGCGACCTTTTACGTGTAATTCGGTAAGAAAACAAACAGCTTCCATTGAACCTGTTTCGTTTAGGGTATTAATGGTCTTAGTGATAATTTGCTTGTATTGGCGTTCATCAAGTTCACGCTCTTTACCACAACCGACCAAAAGTACCCGTTCGCTTAATACGTTAGGCACATGATGCAGTAATAACATCTGTCCTGGCTTACCTTCCAAATCGCCACGACGAAGTAGGTTACTGATGTAACCTTCACTGATCTTATCTAACTGTTCGGCGATACCGGACAAGCGTCTTGGCTCGTATACACCTACGACGATACAAGCTGAGCGTTGCTTCTCTGGGCTACCGCTCTTTACGCTAAACTCCATGAGCTCTCCTAGATTCTTAAAGACAAATTTTATTATTTATTAGATAATGTCTGCTTGTGCCCAAAAAGGGCCTGAATATGGCGCACCCTAAAATAGATTTTTCAGGTGTTTTCCTGGCCATGTTATGCAATTGTTGGTTACAAAACTACTAAAAGTAGACAGTTTACATGAAAGTTGTATTGATACCAGCATAATTCAAAGTTTAGAGACAGGATCCTACCTGTGATTGTATTTAGATACTTGATTCGAGAAGTTTTAAAGGCCCAAATAGCGGTACTTTTGGTGCTGTTAGCTATTTTTATTAGCCAACATTTCGTGCGTGTGCTTGCAGACGCCTCTGATGGCGAATTTCCCGCTTCCCTAGTGATGACATTGCTAGGGCTCAACATGCCGTTTTTAATTGTTTTAGTGCTGCCCCTCAGTCTATTTTTAGGTATTTTGCTGGCTCATGGGCGTATGTACTCTGAAAATGAGATGGTTATTTTGCACGGTGTCGGCATCAGTGAATGGTATATCACCCGAGTCACTTTGCTGCTGGCTGTGGTTAATATGATTTTCACCGGCTTTTTGTCCATTTATGTTACCCCTTGGGCTGAAGAGCGGCAGAACCAAGTGTTGGAGCACGCCCAGTCTGAGGCGGGCATCGCTGCATTAACCCAAGGTCGTTTCCAAACTAGCCCTAATGGCCGTGCGGTACTATTTGTGGAACGTATTGGTCGAGACAATAAGCTTGATAAGGTATTTGTTGCTCAGCTTCCGGATCCTGATGATGAAACAGGCCTAGCTAATGTTGTAGTTGCACGTTCAGGCAAGGTGGTTGAAGACGCAACGGGTGGGCAAAGATTACAATTGGAAGACGGGGTTCAGTACCAGGGCAGCCCAAGACGTGTTGATTATCAGGTGGTCGAGTTTGGCGGATATCAAATGGAAATTAAAGATCAAGAGGCGGGAGAGCGCAGACGTAAGCTTTCGGCATTGCCCATTGATCAGTTGATGGATATCGATACGCCAGAAGCGACTGCAGAATTCCATTGGCGACTCGCGATACCACTCGCAATTCCATTGATGACTTTAATTGCAGTACCTATGGCTCGGGTTAATAACCGTCAGGGTAAGTTCGCTAAGATGTTCCCTGCTATTTTGCTTTATTTAGGTTACTTCGGACTGATGGTAGCAGGCCGTAAATCATTGGAGGACGGGGTAATTCCGGAGTTTCTTGGCATGTGGTGGATCCATGCCTCCGCCTTGTTGATAGGGTTATTATTGCTCGGAAAAGAGCGGCCTACTGGTGCAAAACTTTCTGGCGTATTTAAGCGGAAAAAGGCGGAGTGCTCATGAGGATTTTAGATCTTTATATCGCTAAGGTTCTTATCAGTAGTTCCTCTTTGTCACTGCTTATATTGACAGGCCTGTCAGGGATTATTAAGTGGGTCGACCAGCTGCGCCTAGTGGGACGAGGCACTTATAGCATGATGGATGCTGGGATCTATGTATTGTTTCTGATCCCTCGTGATATTGAGATGTTCTTCCCGATGGCGGTGTTGCTTGGGGCGCTCACGGGCATGGGAATGCTGGCATCTAATTCTGAATTAGTGGTGATGCAATCATCCGGTTTATCGCGCTTGCAAATAGCGTTGTCGGCGATGAAAACAGCGATACCTTTGATGATTTTAGTCATGCTACTGTCGGAGTATGTTGCGCCTGTTGCCGAAGTGCGAGCGAAAGAGATCCAGCGAACGCAGATCTCAGGCGGTAGTTTGATTGAGTCTACTCGCGGAGTTTGGGCCAAAGATGGCGATTTGTTTGTCAATATTGGCGGCGTTGTCGATAGCAATAATTTACGTGATATTACTTTGTATGAATTTGACGATACCACTAACCTTACCAGCACTGTACATGCTGAAACCGCTAAATATATGGGAAAGTTTTGGCAGCTCTATGATGTTAGAAGAACGTCACTAAAGAGCGAACAAGTGGTGCTGACCAACCTCGATGAGGATAAATGGATATCGTCTTTGACACCTGAGAAGTTAAGTGTTGTATCGGTGAAGCCAGAGTCACTATCTATCGAAGGCTTGCTGGATTATTTAGACTATCTTAAAAATAACAAGCAAGCGTCAGCGCGTTATGAATTAGCATTGTGGCGCAAGCTTATGCAGCCGGTGACCATTGCGGTAATGATGTTAGTTGCACTCTCCTTTGTATTTGGTCCACTGCGAACGGTGACCATGGGAGCGCGAGTGCTGCTAGGGGTCGTTGCTGGCTTTAGTTTCTATATATGCAGTGAAGTGTTTGGACCGCTGAGTATTGTTTACGGCTTACCTGCATTTATAAGTGCCGGGATGCCAGCACTGATATTCAGTGCCGGTGCGCTGTACTATATCCGTAAATAAAGGTCTAACCCTTAGAAAGTAGGCAATAAAAAGCCAATAAACTAGTGGTCAGTTTATTGGCTTTTTCAGTAGTATCTAGCAAGTATCTAGCAAGTATCTAGCAAGTATCTAGCAAGTATCTAGCAAGTATATTAGCGATTAAACACCACGCCAGTTACGCATCTGATTTGCCTCTTTAGATAATACCACCACTTCAGATCGGGTCATCATATCTTGCAGTGCAAGCTTGTCGCCATTAATCAATATCCACAAGTTACCTATACCTAAGAGCGACCAAACAAGTCTTGCAGCAGCAGTGACCATGCTGAGATTCTGACCATTTGGATGCTGGATCTTTAGTCTCCAAGCGCGCATACCAAGTGTCTGACCACCGTAGCTCCAGAAGCTGATGTAGAACAAGCCTACACATAGCGCGATCCAGAATTGGTAGATCCCTTTATACAAAGGGACGGCATTAAGTGCATCGGACACATGTTCATAGCCCGTTATGTCGATTAGTCCGCCTGCAACCAGTGCGGTGAAAATGCCAAAACCAATCGCACCTGCGATCATATAAACGGCGACTGCTAGCAATAGATCGTAAATAATTGCGCCGCAGCGTTTGAAAAACCCAGCGCGTGGAAAGTTGGCATGATCGCTATTAGGCATAGAGTTTGCTGTCATTAATATCACTCAATTGGTTAGTTTCCAGGGAAGCGTTTAACTGGTTAACGCGCTTTAGGGTCATCTTTTATGTAATAGATATCGCTAAAACCAAATCTAGCAAACTCCTTATTACGGAAATCCCTTACGGCTGATGAGCCTTTAGATGTCATTTCAACTTGCTGTTCCATCATATGGTAGCGAGTTAAATCTACGCCTTCCTCTGCAGCCACTGCTTCATAGATGTCATGAAATTTGTCGTAGGCAAAGTTAATCTCTTTTGCTTTGCCTTTGAACTTATAGGTGATTCTTACGGCCATATTGATCTTCTCATTTTAAATTGGGTGTAAGCCCAAGCAGCCTCAAAATGCAGTCTGGAGCAAGTTGAGGTTAATTATCGCTATGATAGCAAATCTCGGCTACAAGGTATAAACCATATAACAGGCATCGGCAGGGTAATCGCTAAGATCTTTATCAATCTCCTGCACTTTAAAGCCTTGTCGTTGCCAATAACGATCAGCACCCTGTACGGCAACCAAGCTAATGTTGCTAAACCCATGAATCTTGGCGAATTGCATAAGTTGATCTAGGATCAGACCGCCAGCTCCTTTACCTTGAGCCTTAGCCGACAGTGCAATATCGTGTAGATAAAGGGTATCAGTAGTGGTAATGGGCCCGAGTTCTTGTTCTAAGGTCGGTGGAAACCCGAGTATCCAAGGGTGCGCCAAACAGTAGCCTGCAACTTTGTTGTCAATCTCTAGACTAAAGCAAGACTTAGGTGATGCTCGCCATTTACTCTGTAATACTGCTAATGATTCAGGCTCTATTTGAGGGTAGCATTCAAGCTGGATCTCAAGAATACTCGGCCAATCAACTGTTTCAATACTGCGTAACTTCATCGATTTATCCTGTTATACCAATTGCATTAAGTATTTGAGCAGTTCAGAGCTCCTCAGTCTTTTCAATTCAAAACGCATTGGTAAAGAAATGGTTATTCCCTTTTAAGCCAATGCGGTATTAGCTTGCACTGCTTAAGCGCCATACCTTTGTAAAAGATGCTTCTTGAAATACTCAGGGTTGAGTGTCTCTCCCGTAGCCTGTTGAACCAATTCATCGGTGGTCAATAAACTGCCTTTCGACCAAATATTATGTTCAAGCCAACCCGTCACCGATGATAAATGTCCACTTGCGACAAGCGACTCCATTGAACCTAATTGCTGCTCCATTGCTACCCTAAATTGAGCTGCATACATAGCGCCTAAGGTGTAGCTAGGAAAGTAGCCCATTTCACCAACAGCCCAGTGAATATCTTGCATGCAACCGTTCTTGTAGTCGCCATCGGTATTGATTCCTAAAAGGGACTGCATCTGCGCCGACCAAAAATCGGGGAGGTCGGCAACTGCAAGTTGATTGCCGACTAAGGCTTTCTCTGCTTCAAAGCGCAGCAGAATATGGCAAGGATAAGTGACTTCATCGGCATCGACTCTGATATGTCCTGGTGTGACTCGAGAGTAGATATTAAGTAACTGCTCGTGGCTTAAATTGCAATCCAAGCGTTGTTGTAACATCGGCTGTAGCTGTTTGAGAAACGCACTACCACGGCCAAGTTGCATCTCGCAGAACAAACTCTGGCTTTCGTGGATAGCCATTGAGCGCGCAACACCAGCGGGCTGACCGCGCCATTTTAGCGGTAAGCCTTGCTCATATTTAGCATGACCTGTCTCGTGCACAACCCCCATCAAGCCGCTGGTAAAGTCCGCTTCATCATAACGAGTTGTTAGGCGAACATCACTGGCAACGCCGCCACAAAATGGGTGGCTGCTGGTATCGAGCCTGCCATGATTAAAGTCAAACTGTAGTAATGTCATTACATCACGACTTAACAGTGCTTGGGCATCACTAGAGGCATGAGGGATCTGAAAACGATCTTGATGTCGTTGCTTTTCTTGAATTTGTTCAATCAATCCAGGTAACCAGCTTTTTAAACCACCAAATATATGTTCAAGCCTTGTTGATGTCATCCCTGGCTCAAACTTATCCAATAGCGCATCGTAAGGCGAGATGTTGAGGGCTTCTGCACGGATCTGCGCCTCCTCTTTTGCGAGTGCGAGTACATTTTCAAGGTTAGGTCTAAAGCCTTGCCAGTCGTTTTGACTTCGCTGCTCTCGCCAAGCTTGCTCGCACTTGTATGCGGCTTTAGTTTTAGCTTCAACAAGGCTTCCTGGTACGATGTTCGCTTGTTGATATTGATAACGGATCTCTCGAAGGTTGGCCTGCTGTTGGGCGGTTAACGCTTCTAGCTCTGCAGCTGCAATAGTTTGCTCTAGCATGGGCGCAGTCTTCAGCGAGTGAATATGTTTAGCAAGTTCTGCCATGGCCGCGCCTCGCGCCTCGCCACCGCCAATAGGCATCATTGCAGCTTGATCCCAATCTCCAAGGGCGCTTAAATGTTCGAAGTGGCTAATGCTTTGAAAGTGGCTACAAAGCAATTGATAGTTTTTGTTAGTAGGCTGGTTCATAAAGGTCAGCTAAAGATGAATAATCTCGCTATGCTAGCATGAAGTTCAATGGCAAATAAGCGCTACTAAATCGATTATTTATATTGCAAGTGCAGTAAGTAAAAAGGAGATAATAATGAGCAAAGCTCAGGGAAAGAGTCTTATTGCAGCCAGTATGCTGCTGTGTAGTTTTAATTTGATGGCGGGGAGTGAAGCATTTAAACCGGGAACTGTATTGCCTCAATACGGCAAAATAGCTGAGGTTGAGACTAGCGTAACCATACCCAAAGAGATGCAATTCAAAGTGGTATTCGACATGAGTAAAGCCGCTGAGCCAGGAAAAGTTAACCGCAGTTTGGATTCGCTGGCGCGTTTTATCAACATGCATGTCAGCAACGGAGTCGCACTCGATGATATCGACTTGATGATGGTGGTCCACGGCAGTGCCGTCAAAGATTTTACCCAGGACAAATTCTATCAATCAACTCAAGCTCTGCCTAACATCAATGCAGAGTTGATAAACCAACTGTCAAAGCTTGGGGTTAAGTTTAATTTGTGCGGTCAAAGCGCTGCTTATTATGATGTTTCGCTACAGCAATTATTACCAGGAGTTGATATGGCATTGTCTGCGATGACAGCTCACGCCATTGCAGCTAAAGAGGGCTACAGCTTGAATCCTTTTTAAGCTGTGGATTTTTTAGTTTGGCTAAGGGGCAAAGTTTGGTATGCTGAATAGTACATAAATTATTTTAAATTATGTAGTTAGCCACATTGTAAGGCAGCGAAGCCTTACGCCGCACAGGATTATGCGGATAAATTGTGTTCATGGAGGATTTAATGGTTTCATTTCTATTAAGCCAAGAAAACTTACCCTATGTCATCTCGTTATGTATTGTTGGCATACTCGGCATTGTTGAAAGCTTATCTCTTGTCATAGGAGCCAGCTTCTTGGGGCTGCTCGATGATTGGGCGCCTAATGATGCAGGCAATGATGTCGGCGGAGTCACCGGACTCGCTGGTTGGTTGTGCATTAGTCGTTTGCCGCTGCTCATTTGGTTTGTATTGGCACTCGTTAGCTTCGCCATTGCAGGCTTATCTGTAAATTACTTCTCCCTTAGCTGGTTTAATAGCTTGCTAACTCAATCTGTTTCTTTGCCCATATCACTAATGCTAATGGCTTTAAGTTGTCATTTTCTTGGGGGAAGGCTTGCTAGTATTTTACCAAAAAATGAATCATCAGCCGTTTCTGTTGAAGACCTCAATGGTTGTGTCGGTACATTAACTATAGGTAAAGCCGTTTTAGGAAACCCTAGCGAAGCTTTAGTTAAAGATGACTATATGCAAAAACACTATGTATTAGTGGAGCCCGACGAAGACGGCGTTGAGTTTTTGACTGGGACGCAAGTGGTGCTGCTTAAAAGAAAAGGCAGAGTGTGGAGCGCCGCAAAACTTAAATCATAAATTAGTATAACGTTAATAATGAAGGAACATTATAGATGGAACCAGTACAAGATATAGCAGCAGGATTTGGTGGTAGCTTCGCTTTAATAGTAGCGGGCTCAGTCTTTGTCGGTATGTTGGTAATAGGGATGATTTTTGCCAAACTATATTGCCGTGCCACCAAAGAGATGGCATTTGTTAGAACGGGTTTCGGTGGTGAGAAAATAATCAAAGATGGTGGCGCTATCGTGCTGCCTGTATTGCACGAAACCACCGTAGTTAATATGAATACCTTGCGTATTGAAGTGGAAAAAACCCAGAAAGATGCCTTAATAACCAAAGATCGTATGCGAGTCGATGTTAAAGCGGATTTCTATCTACGGGTTGCCCCCAATGTAGAGGGGATATCCATGGCAGCGCAAACACTTGGTACCAGAACAACCAGAGTTGAAGAGCTGAAAAAGTTGATGGAAAGTAAGTTTGTCGATGTGCTGCGAGCGGTGGCGGCAGAGATGAATATGACCGAAATGCATGAACAGCGAGCTGACTTTGTGCAGCGAGTGCAAAATAATGTCGCTAATGACCTTGAGAAAAATGGTCTTGAGCTGGAATCGGTATCGTTAACAGGCTTCGATCAAACAGATCTGCAATTTTTCAATGAGAACAATGCCTTTGATGCTGAAGGTCGCGCACGCTTAGCTAAGATTATTGAAGAGAAGCGTAAAGAGACCAATGATATCGAGCAGGAAAACCGTATTAAAATAGAGCAGCGTAACCTCGAAGCTGAAAAACAGTCGCTTGAAATCGAAAAGACGGAAGAGGAAGCAAGGCTAGTGCAACAACAAGCGCTAGAGTTTAAACGTGCTGAACAAAAAGCGGAGATCTTAAAGCAACAAGAGCAAAAAACGCGTGAAGAGCGCGAGGCTGAAATTGCTAAAGAGCGCGCCATTGAAACTGCGGAGATTGAGAAAACTAAAGATATCGAAACCCGTGAAATTGAAAAGCGTAAAGCGATTGAGCAATCACGTATTCAGCAGCAACGCGATATTGAAGTGGCTGAGCAAGACAAGCAAATTGCCGTTGCCGCTAAATCTGAAGAGGAGTCTGCAGCGCGTGCGCAAGCCGCTGACGCTGAAAAGCTTAAAGTAGAGAAAGAAGAGGCGGTTATCACCACTCGTCAAGTGGCTGAAGCTAACCGCCGTAAAGAGATTGAAGTGATTGATGCGCGCAAAGAAGCGGAGCGTGAGGCGGTGGGAGTCACCGTTGAAGCAGAAGCTGAAAAGCGTGCTGCCGAAGATAGATCGAGTGCGATCTTGATTGAAGCGAAAGCAGCAGCAGATGCGAAGAAGTTAAGCGCAGAAGCGGATGAAAAAGTCTATGCAGTTGATGCTGCAGGTAAGCAAGCGCTACATGAAGCCGAAAATGTTTTGAGCGATGAGCAGATTGCACTGCAACGCTCACTGGCGATTTTAGCTTCGCTGCCTGACATTATTAAGGAATCTGTTAAGCCACTGGAAAGCATTGAAGGCATTAAGATCCTACAAGGCTACGGCGCTGGTAACGGTAATGCTACTGGTGCAACAGAAATTGCAGGCCAACAAGGGGGGATTGCTGAGCAAGTCACTACTGCAGCGCTAAATTACCGCGCTAATGGCCCTGTAGTTGATGCCATGCTACAAGAGCTAGGACTGGTTGATGCTAAAACGGGCAACTTAAGTGAACTGCTAAAAGGTAACAACACCCTCACAGAGCAAGCGCTTAATATCCCTAAGGTTGAGCTTGATACGCTCGAGGGGCACAGCCATAAGCAAACCACAGCAGCGGATCTTAACTAAACTCTCTGCCACCTAAAAAGAGCGCCTTTCGGGGCGTTTTTTTGTGTCTAAAGCAAATGAGTATTGTGTAGTAAAGGCTGTTACCCGCTTTGAAATTAGGCTGATAAAATGGGGTTTATCTTACATTATCAGGGTAACCTCCAGCCTCGGCTGCAATTCTAGCAGCGTATTTAGCGGCCAATTACTCGCTAATACTTTAGTGCTAGGAAGATATTCTAAAAAAATATGTTGAATTTTTACTCAATAAATTCACCTTTTAAATTCTCTTAGAGCATCGGTGAATATTAGTTAATTACCTGAAAAAAATAATTATAAGTTAGGCTGAGAAGTATTTTCTATATGGAGATTTATTCATATCGACGAGGGTTTACAAAATTTACATTTGTTAATTTATTGTTGCGAGCGATGGTTGTGCTAGGTTTTTAAGTTCCACTTAGTTGGTATTGCTGCCAACTAAAGGATTTGTAGTTAAAGAATCTAATAATTAATTGGGCCATAAAAGAGCCTTGTGCAAACCTCTTTGGAGCAACACTTTATGAAATTGACAAGAATTGCAGCGACCTTAATAGCACTATCTGTTGGCGCCTCTGCGGCAGCAACAGCAGATGAGCGCTATGTTATTCAAGTGGATAACAGCAAAAAAGGGGTTGTAAAAGCCTTAGCAAAGAAGGTGGGTGGAGAATTAAAGCTTGATGGTGATGGCTTTATTGCTGCGACATTTTCAGGAAAAGATCTCGCACAAGTGAAAGGTTTGCTTAACAACCCACACATTCAACTAGTAGAAGTGGATCAACGTCGAGCGTTAATGTCATTCAATGACGATGTTGGAAACCCTATGGCGCAGCAAATAACCCCTTATGCGGTTTATCAATCTAATGTGAACGATATTGGCTTCAATAATGCCGCAGGTATGAAGGTATGTGTGATTGACTCAGGCTTAGATGCGTCAAACCAAGACTTTGAATGGGGCAATATTAGTGGTAATTCTGACAGTGGTACAGGAAACTGGAATGAAAATGGTGGCCCACATGGTACGCACGTGGCTGGTACCGTGGGTGCTGCAAATAATAACGTAGGTGTAGTGGGCATGGCACCAGGCGTAGATATGCACATTATTAAAGTATTTAATGCCGACGGTTGGGGCTATTCGTCCGACCTTGCTCACGCCGCTAACTTATGTAGTGCAGCGGGCGCAAATATTATCAGCATGAGCCTAGGTGGCGGCGGTTCAAACTCAACAGAGTCAAATGCATTCCAATCTTTTACTGATGCAGGTGGCCTTGTCGTTGCCGCAGCGGGTAATGATGGTAACAGTGTTCGCTCATATCCTGCTGGTTACCCTTCAGTAATGATGGTTGGCGCCAATGATGCAAATAACGACATTGCTGATTTCTCGCAATTTCCAACGTGTACGACGGGTAGAGGCAAAAAACGAAAAACAGATACCAGTATCTGTGTTGAGATCGCCGCTGGTGGTGTCGATACACTATCGACCTATCCAGCTGGTATGGCAACAGCATCCAGCATGAGTGCTGATGGCGTAGCCTACTCAAGCTCAGCTATGGAAAATTCAGGTTCAACATCAGGCAGTGTATTTTACATGGGGACTGCAGAAGCAACCAATGCAGGTGCTAACGGTATGGTCTGTATGATTGACCGAGGTGCTATCTCCTTCCATGACAAGGTATTGAATTGTGAAAACTCTGGAGGTGTCGGCGCCGTTATAATCAATAATGAACACGGTATGCTTTATGGAACATTAGGTGACACCAATGCTACCACTATTCCTGCTGTTGGCGCAGCATTTGAAGACAGAGCAGCGCTGATTGCGGCTGCTAACGCTGATATTGCAATTGGCATCTCTGATTACGGTTTTATGAGCGGTACTTCAATGGCTACACCCGCTGTATCTGGTATTGCTGCGCGAGTTTGGTCTAACCATAGTGAGTGTACGGGCAGCGAAATTCGCGCCGCATTAAATGCTTCGGCAATGGACAGTGGTGCCAGTGGGCATGATGTTTACTTTGGCCACGGTATTGTTGATGCTGCAGCGGCAGATGCTTACTTAACGGCTAATGGTTGTGCTGGTGGCGATGACGGCGGTGAACCTGGCACTGGTGACGGTCTAACGTTAACTGAAACCCACTATAAACGCCGAGGTGTTAAAACGGTTGAGCTTAAATTTAGTGGGGCAGCGGGCACTAGCGTTGATGTTTTCCGTGATGGAAACCTTGTTGGAACATCTCTTAGTAACGCGACATTCACAGACCGCATTACCACTAAAGGTGGTGGGACGTTTATCTATAAAGCTTGTGATGCTGGTACTACAACGTGCAGTGCGGATATTAGCGTAACATTCTAAAGCATGCTGTTAGTCGATAGAAAAAGGCCTGCTTTCGCAGGCCTTTTTGATCCGATAAGATTGTTATTTAGCAGTGAGTGGCTGTAATAGTGCAAGTGCTGGCTGTAGATTCTTCGGCCATATTTGATAAGCCTTGTGGTGCTTAATCAATGAGGCTTTTTTGTTGCCAGCACTGATAAGCAGATCATGCTTATAAGCCACCGCGGAAAAAGCAGGTTCTTGGGCGCGCACATAAAGTGTGATGGGTTTAATTAATTCATCGCCATCAATACGCTGGCTAAATTGATCATCAGAGATGATTAAACTTGCGTGGCCTTCACTGTCGAGTTTCAGTTTTTTGCTGACCTCTTGATCGGTAATGATAAGCCAATCGTCCGCTTCAAGTTCAACTAACATCGCCTTTAAAGATGCTGCCAGTCCTTGTTGTTTGTTGGCAATGTAGCTGTACTGTTGACTAATTTTTTGCAGCAACAACTTAAGCTCTGCTCCAGCTCCCATACTGCGGGCTTGTCTTATCCAAAAAGTAAGATCATCAGCGATCAGTTTTGAGAAACTACGCTTCTTTAACGCTGTAACCATCCAGCTACATAAAAAATGACTCTCTGCCGCGGGTGTTTTGGTGCTACTACTGCTCGCTGCTGACTCGGCAAGTGCAGCAAGACCTGCGTTAGCAAATTCTAAAAGGGCTTGGTTATAACTGATATCGGACATGAGATCTCCGCCGTGAAAAATGATTAAGGGTACGGCGGAGGGATTATAGCTAATGCAGTTCTTAACAGCTACGTCGAAGCGCAGCTAACAGAGGTTATTTGAGTGCCAGTTTTGCTGCGGTAATGATTAACTCAGGCGCAGGACGGACTCTAAAATTGGGGTTCACATATTGGAAATGGACTAAACCACTCGCATCGCTGATATAAACTGCTGGCACTGGCAATACTAGGCGGCTCTCGCCAGTAGGAGTTTGCCATAGCTTATTTTCAAGCTTCATTTTGCTTGTGTATCGAGCAGTGGTTTTGGCGCTGGTGAAATAGGCTAGGCCAAAGGCTTTACTGGCCGCTAAATTGGCATCTGACAATAAGGTATAACTGAGTTCTTGCTTGGTCATCGATGCTGTTAACTTCTCTGGAGTATCTGGAGAGATGCCTATGAGTTGATAGCCCATCTCAAGTAGCTGTGGCTCAATTGCTTGTAACTGACCCATTTGAGAGTTGCAAAATGGGCACCAGCCACCACGATAGAAAAAGATAATGCTGGGTTTTCCGGCAGTGAGTTTGGCGATATCAACACTGTTGCCATTAAGATCTTTTAGTGAAGCAGAGGGGATAGTTTGTCCGTTCATTAACGGCATCACATTCAATTCATCGAGTGCGATAGGTTTAGCAAAAATAGGCAAACTAAACAGTAGCGTTGATAGTGTAAGTGACAGTACAACTAAGGTCTTTTTTAACATTATTTTGGCCTTTGAATATAGGGGGCATTATTCGCAAAGTAATAGACCTGTGAAATGTAATTTAACTTTCAATAATACCAATTGCATTAAGTATTTGGCCAGTTCAGAGCCCCTCAGTCTTTTCAATTCAAAGCGCATTGGTAAAGAAATGGTTATTCCCTTTTAAGCCAATGCAAAGCAGAAGTGGAAAGACTGAGGGGCTCACGTAGTGCGGGTTTCAAAACGCTGTATGCTTCGCTATGGGATTTGGATATAGAATAACTATTAGCTCAAATTCCACTACTTGCCTACAGCGTTTTGAATTCCCGCTGAATGGTCAAACTTTTAATGCAATTGGTATAATGTGGCTGCTATTGAAAATAAGCCAAACTGATCAAAAAAAGCACCAATGGGTGCCTTTTTTGATTATAAAATAATTCGATGTCCGTACTGCGATTATTTTATCTTCTTTATTTTTGCCGGTGAGGCATTTTTCACTTTCACGCGACGGCCTTGCATGTTTTTCTCGGCAATCACTTGAGCGCCAGCATTGTCGGCACGTTGCTGCTTCTTGGCAAAGCTGCGACGAGTTTGCAGCTGTTTAATCAACAGATCTCGACTACCCACCTCGTAACCTGGAACCGTTACACGGCGTAGCTTTTGGCCAATCAATTTTTCAATATCAGCTAATGTACGTTCCTCTTCACGACTGACAAATGAGATGGCAACGCCAGATTTACCTGCTCGGCCAGTACGGCCTATACGATGAACATAATCTTCTGCAAGAAAAGGTAGGTCGTAGTTGACTACGTATTCAAGGTCTTGAATGTCGAGGCCGCGAGCTGCTACTTCGGTTGCAACTAGCACGCGCATTTTACCTTCTTTAAATTCACGCAGTGCACGACGTCGGCTACCTTGCGCCTTTTCGCCGTGTACGACTGCTGTAGGAATACCATCTAGATTTAGCTCTTTCTCGAGTTTATCTGCGGCATCACGGGTGGCTGTAAACACCAATACTTGTTGCCAGTTTTTCTTTCCGATAAGTTCTGAAAGTAGCTCGCGCTTACGACGTTGCTCTACTGGGTATATAACTTGGCTAACGGTATCTGCGGTGGTGTTCTGTTTGTCAGCTGTGATGACGTTGGGTTTTACCATCATCTCACTGGCAAGCTTTTTCACAGGAGCAGAGAAGGTGGCTGAGAACATTAAGTTCTGACGCTTGCTGTTCACTGCTTGTAGAATTTTTTGGATATCGGCACTAAAACCCATATCTAGCATACGGTCAGCTTCATCGAGTACTAAAAAGTCGACATTTGAAAGGCTAAGATTACAGGCAACGATATGCTCAAGTAAGCGACCTGGCGTAGCGATAATAATATCGGCACCGCGCTTTAACTTAGTGGCCTGGCTATCCATTTTTACGCCGCCGACAATAGTGACGACATTGACCTCAAGGTATTTCGCGTAATCATTGATGTTGTCGGCAATTTGCGCTGCTAACTCGCGAGTAGGCGTTAAGATTAACGCTCGGGCGTTAGAGCGCTGCGTCGCGCTTGGGTTATCGAGCATTTTTTGCAAGATAGGCAGTGAAAATGCAGCCGTTTTACCTGTACCGGTTTGGGCGCTAGCTAACACATCCTGACCACGGCGAACCGCTGGAATTGCCTGCTGCTGAATAGGTGTCATTTTTTGATAACCACATTCAGAGATGGCGCGCAAAATCTCGGGAGCAAAACTAAAAGATTCAAATCTCATGATGAGGGTCCTGTAATCAACTATTCAACCGCTAGCGAACGGCGCTAACTTCTATCTACCATTAAAATGGCGGTGGCGGAGTATAGCAAACTTTAGCTTAAAACCTGTACTTATTTTATAGGGGCTGTTGATCTTTCGAGCTTAGTTTTTGTTCGAATTCAATGCTTCTAGTACAAGGCTTGAGCGATAAAGCTTAGCTGGCTAAGTGAAAAGCTCATAACACCGTAATAGAAGCATTGAATCGAACCCAAAGGGCCGCGTTTCTTGGCTATTTTTACTGTGTTGTAGACTATTTGTGGAGAATAACTAAACGGCATAGCCTCCGCCTTGTCAAAATAGCCAATAAACTGCGGCAAAAACAACCGTGAAAGATCTACAGCCCCTAGACTACGACAAATGAAATTAATAAAAAAGCAGCGCTGATGCGCTGCTTTATCGAGGAGCGGTATTATATCGCTGCGGTAACCTTGTTGAGCCAAGCCAGTTCTGTGCCTTGCATGTGTGGAGTTAGCTTTTCTCGCACCTGCTGGTGGTATTGGTTGAACCACTCAATTTCAGCGCTAGTCAGTAAGCTCTTATCTATCAGTCGAGCATCCATAGGGATAAAAGTTAGTGCTTCAAACTCCAACATTTCACGCTCACTATTGGCTAAGGTGACTGATGGACGCACTGCGACTAAGTTTTCCAGCCGAATACCGAATTCATTGGCACGGTAATAGCCTGGCTCATTTGATAACACCATACCCGGCAATAAAGCGATAGCGCTTCTATTCTTAGCAATACCTTGTGGCCCCTCATGGACGCTGAGGTAGTGGCCTACACCATGACCTGTACCATGATCGAAATCAAAACCATGTTGCCACAGGTACTGGCGAGCGAATGAGTCTAACTGTTGCCCCGATGTGCCCAGTGGAAACTTAGCTTGATCAATGGCGATATGGCCTTTTAATACCAAAGTCACCATTTTACGCTGTTCATCAGTCACTTCACCTATGGCAATGGTACGAGTGACATCGGTAGTGCCATCTAGGTACTGAGCACCAGAATCGACTAGATAGATACTGTTCATGCTCATCTGTGCCGGCGTGCCATCGTTGTGGTTGTAATGACACATCGCTGCGTTGGCGCCTGCGGCTGAAATAGTATCGAAACTTGGCTCTTGATATAGCGGATCTTCTAAGCGGAAGCCTTCTAGTTTATCGGCAAGTTGCCCTTCATCATATAGACGTTCTGCCTCAACTTCGCTATCGAGCCAAGCAAGAAAACGGCTAACGGCGACGCCATCACGAATATGACAGGCCTTCATGCCACCAAGTTCTGCTTGATTTTTTTGCGCTTTAGGCAGCGCGACAGGATCGGCAGCAGCAATAAGTTCTGCACCAGCATTTTTGGCGGTGATCTGTAACCATGCATTGGTGGTATCTGGGCTTGCGAGCACCTTTGCGCCAGTAAGCTTACCCAGCTCCGCTTCAAGTTCTGCTTCGGTTTTAAAACTAACGCCGTTACCGACATGCTGCTGTATGCCCTCAGGCAGCTTTGTAGTGTCAGTAAATAGCAGCATATCGCCGTTGGCATGAAGCAAGGCTGTACCTAAAACGACAGGCAAACGTGGCACATCTTTACCACGAATATTGAGTAGCCAACAGAATGAATCGAGTGCTGCGATAATCGCCACATCAGCGCCTGCGGCCTTTATTGCTGTGCCTATTGTGCTGCGCTTCTCTATGCTGCTGCGGCCGGCACTTTGTTCACAGAAGGCCATGATAGGTTCGCTTGATGCTTGTGGTCTATCGCTCCAGTTAAGATCGATTGGATTGTCTTTAACGGCAACTAACTGTATCTGGGCCTTGCTTAATGTATTACGAGTATTGTTGAACCAAGAAAGGGTGTGCAGTCTTGCGTCAAAGCCTACATTAGCGTTGGCACTGAGTTTCTCTGTCAGCCATTGGGCTTGCGGGGTGTCGTGCAAGCTTAAATATTCAAATAACTCTGCATCAACTTGTTGACGAACCTGCACCGTGTAACGACCATCGACAAATATAGCTGCGGAGTCTTTTAGAACTATGATCATGCCAGCAGAGCCGGTGAAACCACTAGCCCACAACATGCGCTCATTATGGGCTGGGACATATTCCCCCAAATACTCATCTGCACGTGGAATGATAAAAGCATCGAGATTAGATTTTTCCATCTCACTTCGAATAGCACTTAACCGTGCGGCAATAGTATTTGACATTAATGGCTCCCACCTAGCATTTATACAGCAACAGGGTATTGGCTGCAGGCTATGAATTTTAGTTAGACTTTAGCGCGGAGGTTATCACAATCTATTATCGCTAGGGGAGTGGCTCACTCGCTTATTTGTATCACTTTTTTTACTAGTTTGTAGCATTGTCTGTGACTATAAGCCTATATTCAGTGGTTTACCTAGGTGAGTTAACACTAAATTCGTGCCACTATGTGGCAACAAATTTTTGATCAGAGTGACGACGTCGCGTGTTAATTGCGTTGTTTAAGGATAATAAAAAGCTTATGCCATTTAATGTATGGGTACTAACGTTGGCACAGGCATTTGCCATGAGTGCCACGCCAATGATGATGTTGTTAGGCGGTATTATCGGTGCTGAGATCGCGCCATCACCAGAGTTGGCAACTTTGCCGATAGCTTCTATGGTAATCGGCGTGGCGTTGTCTATTTTTCCAGTGTCTAAGTTAATGCAGGCTTTTGGTAGAAAGCGAGTCTTTATATTTGGCGCATTGGTGGCAGCATGCTCTGGGGCAATAGCTGCTGTTGCGACGTCACAGCAAAATTTTTTGCTGTTTTGTTTAAGCGGAATGATGCTAGGTTCTGCAGGCGCTGTGGTGCAGCAATATCGTTTTGCTGCGATGGAGTCAGTGTCTGAAAGCTTGGCAGCTAAAGCGGCCTCGAGGGTACTACTTGGTGGGCTGGTGGCAGCCATAATTGGACCTGAATTGGCAGTAATAGGTGGCATCTTGTCTGATCAAGCTTATGTTGGCGCTTTTTTCTTTCTAACCATGGTGAGTTTGATTGCTGCGCTCATTCTATGTTTTTATCGGGAAGCAAAAATCGAGTGTAACCCTACCAAGGAATTCACTGGAACCACGGGCCGGCCTCTAGGCGCAATATTGTTACAACCACGAATTTGGGTGGCGATTGCGGGGGCAACTTTGGGCTATGCCATGATGAGTTTTGTGATGACGGCTACTCCGCTACATATGCACCATATTGAGCATCATTCGCTTGCCGATACTAAATGGGTTATTCAAAGTCATATTATCGCTATGTACCTGCCTTCATTAATCAGCGGTGCATTAGTGGTACGTATTGGTGTTTCTAAGATGATGTTGCTCGGCTTACTTGCGTATGTGATCACCATTGTTACCGCGCTGCTTGGGCATGATCTACTTAATTATTGGGCCGCACTGGTATTACTTGGTCTAGGTTGGAATTTTCTATTTGTGGCGGGCACTGCTTTGCTACCTCGCTGTTATAACAAGGATGAACGCTACAAGGTGCAAGCGTTTAACGATAGCTTTGTTTTTGGTGCGCAAGCGATGGCGTCGCTGAGTGCTGGTTGGGTGATTTATGTTCTAGGGTGGGAGATATTACTGATCAGCTGTTTACCACTGATTGCAGCCTTACTGTTACTCATCGCTTGGTGGAAACTATCCAAAAGTCGCATGTTACAAAAAGATCGCTAGGGGCTGTTGAACTTTTGAGCTTAGTTTTTGTTCGATTCTTTACCGTAAGGAATTATGCTTTTAGGGCAAAGTTTGAGCGATGATGCTTAGCGAGCTAAGTGAAAAGCTCGTAACGCATTCTAATCATAGAATAATAAAAGCATTGAGTCGAACCCGAAGGGCCGCGCTTCTTGGCTATGTTGACTGTGTTACAGGTTATTTGGGCAGAATGACTAAACGACATAACCTCTGGCTTGTCAAAATAGCCAATAAACTGCGGCAAAAATAACCATGAAAGATCAACAGCCCCAACATGATATTAAGTTTGTTGTGGTAAGCTATTTAATCGATATTTGTGAACGTCTTAGGAGTAGTTGGTGCAAACATTAACGGTGGACATTAGTGGTTCAAAAGCCTTATTTGAGATTGAGACCCAAGGGCGAATTGAACAATATAAGATCGGTGCCAGCGATTCGTTCAATATAGACAGTTTAAACATTCAAATTGCTGAGCTAGAGCAAGACTATGATCTTAATGGCTACTCGCTGGGGATTGCCGTTCCTGGTTTGGTGCAAGACAAGCAATTAGTCACTTGTAAGTCACTTCCGGGGCTTAATGGTTTGTCAGCAGGGCAGTTGGTGACAAGGGCAAAGCAGATCATCATTGCTAACGACAGTGATGCTGCTATGCAAGCATTGTTAGAGCCTAAGCAGCAGTGTGAACTGCTAGTAATGTGTGATACCGGGATTGGTATGTCGATCGCGATTAACGGTAAACCTTTTACTGGGGCTGCGGGGATAGCTGGAGAGCTTGGGCATTGCAGAGTGATGACGGAATCTGGCGAATTTAATTTAGAAAGGCTTGCGAGTGGCGAGTCTATTGTGGCAAGAAACCTCAGTAGCAGCGCCGATCTATATCGCGCAGGTAGCTATTTAGGCATGGGGTTAGCTTGGGCTGTTAACCTTTTTAATCCCTCTCGAGTCTATCTTGCGGGCAGCATGATGAATAACCTTGATTACTACAAAGGTTGCGTCGACACATTGAAACAGATGGCATTAAGAGCGCCGTTGGCCAGTGCAAAAATTAATCGCGTTGATGACCGTGAAACCATAGTATGTCGCGGGCTAAAGGTGATGTTAACGAGTTAATGGCTAAGTCGAGTCATATTAAGGAGCGCTAGTCGCTCCTTTTTTATTGCTAATAAAACGATGCTTTCTACAGTTATACCAATCAGTATAAAGATTTGATCGCTCAGCGAGAGTTTAGCGGCTTTGAGGTAAGGTCATTAAATGCTCCTGCATTAATGACATTCACCACATCCATGTGGTTAGCAATGAATGAAGAGCATAGTTAAACTAGGTTCAAGTTCATTAACGCAGCATCAAAGCCGCTAAAACTCGCCTGTAGGAGTGTTTTTGGCTTGCTACTTCTGCGTTGAATAAACTCATAAGGGAACAACCATTATGTCATTTATCCGCCTTGAATTAGCGTGTCAAAAACGCTCTGAGTAGATCAACTTCTTATACTGATTGGTATTAAACTAGGCTTTTCGATAACTATTTATCAATTACCTGCAATTCTCAGTGAATTTTTGTATATTTTATGCTAGAAAGTGTGGCAGATATTCTAAAATAGATCTTCCTGTTTAAATATTGCCGTAGTAATAGCAATAAGATGGGAGGGCAGCTTCAATTATGATAAGCGCTGAACGCCGTGAATACGGGGTGACTTCGCCGCTTAGAATTAACTTTTAAGGTAAGGGTAAGCAGATGACTATAGGTGTAGGCGGTTCTACCGCAGAACAAGAGCTAGCAAAGCTCACAGACATGACTCAAGGCGCAGCGTCAATTAGCCGTGATGAATACTCAGCACGCATCGCAAACGCACAGTCAATAATGCAGGCTGAAGGAATTGCCGCTATTTATGTCAATGCTGGCACCAACCTATACTATTTTACTGGAACACGATGGTATGCCAGCGAGCGTATGGTAGGAGCGATTATCCCTGCTAGTGGCGCTGTTGAATACATCGCGCCCGCATTTGAAGTTGATACCCTAAATGGTTACATGACGATTGAAGGTAAGGTAAACACTTGGCAAGAAGATGAAAGCCCTTACGCACTATTTGGTGATGTATTGGCTCAAATGGGCATCAACTCAGGTGATATCGGTATTGATGAGTCTGCAGCATTCTTTATTTTTGATGGTGTTCGTCAAGCGCACCCACAGTTCAACTATGTTAATGCCAAACCTGCAACAGCGGGTTGCCGAATGATTAAATCTGCAACAGAGCTAAGTCTATTACAACGTGCTAAAGATATGACGTTAGAGGTACACAAAGCTGTGGCGCGTATACTTCGCGAAGGTATCACCACCACTGAAGTTGAAGCTTTTATTAATGCGGCGCACATAAAGGTTGGCATCCCTGCTGGATCTTATTTCTGTATTGTGTTGTTTGGCGAAGACAGTGCCTATCCGCACGGAGTTAAATCGCCAAAAGCTCTGGAGTTAAACGACACGGTATTAATTGATACTGGTTGCCAGTTGTTTGGCTATAACTCGGATATTACTCGCACTTATGTTTATGGTGAGCCAAGTGCGCGCCAGCGTGAATTGTGGCAGTGTGAGCAAGATGCGCAAATCGCAGCTTTTGAAGCCGCGCAACTGGGGGCGAGCTGTGCAAGTGTCGATCGCGCGGCCCGTGATGTGCTAGAAGCAAAAGGTTTTGGCCCTGGTTATGATGTACCTGGTTTGCCACATCGTACTGGGCACGGAATTGGCCTAGATATTCATGAATGGCCGTATTTAGTGCTTAACGATCAGACTCCACTCGCTGCAGGAATGTGTTTTAGTAACGAGCCAATGCTATGTGTCCCTGGTGAGTTTGGTGTACGTCATGAGGACCACTTCTATATGACAGATCAAGGCCCAGTTTGGTTTACTAAGCCTGCGCATTCAATCGATGATCCGTTTGGTTATCAAGCTTAACGATTACTCAAAAAATGACACAAAAAAGCCCGAATGGTTAACCGTTCGGGCTTTTTTTAAAAGCGATTGTTAATCGATACTGATGAGCTCGACATCAAAAATTAGCGTTGAACCGCCAGCAATTTTTCCAGCACTGCGATTGCCGTAGGCTAATTCACTTGGAATAAAAAAGCGTGCTTTCTCGCCAACAACCATCAGTTGCACACCTTCTGTCCAGCCCTTAATCACGCGATTTAATGGAAAGCCTATTGGCTCGCCGCGCTCAACAGAGCTATCAAATACGGTGCCGTCGATTAAAGTGCCATGGTAGTGAACGGTAACAGTATCACTTGCCTTGGGATGGACAGTACCATCGCCCGCCGCCAATACCTGATACTGCAACCCTGACGCGGTGGTGGTGACACCCTCTTTCAACTTGTTCTCTGCTAGAAAGGCATTACCCAGTTCAATATTCTCTTTAGCTGCTTTTTGGTTATTCATTGAAGTAAAGAAGTAAAAAATTACGCAGGCAATGACGACTACGGCGAGGATCATTTTCATTTTGATTCACTTTATTTATTGTCTTGAAGGCAATCATATCCAATTGCTATTGAGAGGTAAATCAACGCAAGCTTATAGCATGCGCTGGATCTGATCTGTAAATGAGGACAATAGTAGATAACACAGACCGAGATTAATTAATATCGTTAGCCAAAGTATTATTTTAAATGAGGTTTTAGCTGACTTATGCCTTAATGCTTGCTGCGCCAGTAACGCTCCAGGCCAACCACCAAGCAGTGCCAAAAGGTGCAGTCTAGACTCTTTTATACGCCAGCTTTGATTTTTTGCAGCTCGCTTATCCAGTGCGTAAGCGATAAAGGTAATACTAGATGCCGCTATAAAATAAACAGCGGCATCTAGTGGTATTATCGCCAAATAGTACAGTATGAAAATGCCGATAATCGCAAAAATGGCAAATAGACTCACAAGATTTAGTCGCCTACTTGTTGTCCGATGTTGGTGGTATTTATCTGCTTTTGGCATTGACTAGCGCTCTATACACTTCTAATTTGAATTCACTTATTCATAATCCCCCCCTCATAGAGGGGCTTCGACAGTTTAGCTGTACTGGCTATAATCATTGCCACGTACGTATTAGGGGTTGTTGATCTTTCGAGCTTAGTTTTTGTTCGGTTCTTTACCGTAAGGAATAATGCTTCTAGTACAAGGCTTGAGCGATAAAGCTTAGCTGGCTAAGTGAAAAGCTCATAACACCGTAATAGAAGCATTGAATCGAACCCAAAGGGCCGCGTTTCTTGGCTATTTATACTGTGTTGTAGACTATTTGTGGAGAATAACTAAACGGCATAGCCTCCGCCTTGTCAAAATAACCAATAAACTGCGGCAAAAACAACCGTGAAAGATCAACAGCCCCTAGTTTATCAAAATATGTAACGAGCAAAGGCGGGATTTAATGTTAAATATGGATTTAAGCCAGCGAGTCGTCATTAGAACCCAGCAGCAAGCTTGGTTAGCAAGCCCGTCTCCAACAGTATTTCGTAAACCGTTAGAACGCGCAGCAGCCGAAAGCGGGCATACAAGCAGCATTGTTAAGTATCAAGCTGGGGCGAGTTTTAAACGTCACTCTCACCCATTAGGGGAGGAGATACTGGTATTGGAAGGGATATTCTCCGATGAAGACGGTGATTATCCTGCTGGCACTTATATTCGTAATCCCCCTGGGAGCAGTCATGCGCCGTTCAGCAAAGAGGGTTGTGTGCTGCTGGTAAAGTTAAACCAGTTCGATAAACGTGATTTACAAAGGGTGCGGATTAATACTCGCACTAATGAATGGCGAGCGGGGATCGGTGGTTTACAGGTGATGCCGCTGCATGAGTTTGAGCATGAACATATCGCTTTAGTTAAATGGCCTGCGGGCGAACGCTTTCAAGCACATCGGCACTTTGGCGGTGAAGAGATTTTTGTGCTAAGTGGCGAATTTGCCGATGAGCATGGCGCTTATCCACAATACACCTGGCTGAGAAGCCCACATAACAGTGAGCATTTTCCATTTGTAATACAAGAAACCATTATCTATGTAAAGACAGGCCACCTTTACCTTAAAGGGTAATGGACATTAACACTTCTCGTCGCTGCAACACTCCTCTTGCAGAAAAGCAATTAACCCGTCTAAACATTCAAACTGAGGGATACAGTGCAACACTCTTCCCTCTCTTTGTTGCTTAACAAGGCCGGCAGACATCAAGCTTGAAAGGTGATGGGACAAGGTAGAGTTAGGGATCTGTAATGTCTCTTGTAGTTGTCCAACAGGTAAACCTGCGTGCCCCGCCTTTACTAAGCAGCGAAATAGCGTCAACCTTGTAGGGTGACCAAGTTCTTTCAATGCCTTCGCGGCAACGTCAATATCCATAATTTCAACTCAGTGTCATTGTTGTGATTGTCTTTAAGCGCAGAATTAGCTCGCCGTGATAAAGCTTTATTTCTCTGGCCTGCTATTATTTCGATTGTTGCCGAAATAATAGCAGGGTATACGCTGCCATTGAAGCTCTATCCGCAAATACTTTATTTTCTCAATGGTTTTTCTGAGATCCATAGCTTAATTGTGCCCTGCACCACTGCTACGCCGTCTGTATCATATGCCGTTACTGGCACTAACATGTCACCAACCACCCATTGCTCAGGCTTTACTTCAGCAATACAAGTGATATCACTGCCCGCTTTAGCAGTGTAATCAACACTCATCCCCTTAGGGATCCAACGTAAGTGACTCGGAATCGAAGCTTCTGCCATGGTGCCCATTGCCATCTCGAGACCATTACAAATTGCGATTACATGCACAGTTTGAATATGGTTGTGGACTAATTTACGTTTTTTAATAAGACAAACGCATTTATTCACTTTTAATTCACTGATAAAAGGTTTTACTGTACCGAAGTAAGGGGCCATGCGGCAGACCATGAGTGAAAATATCTTGTTGCCAAAGGGTAAGCGAGTAATTCGCTTGTATAGAGACATCACCTTGGTCGGTTTGTTGCTTGGCTTGTTATTAGTTGAATTGCTCATCTTCTTCCTTGTGAACTTTACTGGTCGGATGAGATTAACATTGAATTAACATCGATTGCTAGCGTCTTACTTGTTTCAAGAAAAAGATAAGCTTCGCTTCTCAGGTGTAGCGCAGTATAATTTTGGCAGATAACTCTACTGAGTCGATTAAGGAATAAAGTGAACTATTTAAAGACCTACCTTAAAGGGATGGCAATGGGAGCGGCTGATGTCGTACCTGGTGTTTCAGGTGGTACTATCGCCTTTATTACAGGCATTTTAGATCAACTGCTTGATAGCATAAAAAAGATTAGACCCTCTTTATTTAGCGTTATCAAGCAGCAAGGCGTTAAAGCGGCTTTTATGCACATTAATGGACCGTTTCTTGTATGTGTATTTGGTGGGATATTAACCAGTATTCTCACGTTAGCTAAGCTTATTACCTATCTACTGCATACTCATCCTATCCCCGTTTGGTCATTTTTCTTTGGGCTAATCGTAATATCTGTAGTGCACATGCTCAAACAGGTTAAGGGCTTCAGCGTTGGTCGGTTAGCCTTGTTCGTATTAGGGGTCGCCATTGCATGGGGGATCACTATGCTCAATCCTATTGCATTGGAGATGACCTACTTAAATGTGTTTCTCGGAGGCTGTATTGCCATTACCGCTATGATATTACCGGGGATCTCAGGCAGTTTTATTTTGTTGTTACTAGGGTTGTACACCTCGGTAATGGGAGCGGTTAAGGGATTTGATATTGCCATCATGGCAACATTTGCAGCAGGAGCCGCTACAGGCTTGTTGAGCTTTAGCCATGTATTGTCGCTATTATTACGTAAGTATCACGATGCAACATTGGTCTTCCTGACAGGGCTAATGTTGGGCACGCTGGGTAAGATTTGGCCTTGGAAAGAAGTACTGACTTTTCGTGAAAACTCAAAAGGTGAGATGGTGCCACTGGATGAGCGTATTTTGTCACCATTTCAGTATGAGCATATTACCGGTCAGCCTGCATTATTAAGCTATGCCATTGTCGCCATGCTATGCGGAGTCTTATTAGTATGGGGGCTTGAGCAATTCGCTAATAAAGACCGAACCTAATTTGAGTAAAGATATACCTAAATTAGGGGGGCTGATTTGAGTAATGGTAAATAAAATCATTACTCAAATCAGAGCATTGATACGAGTAGGCGGAATTAATTTATAATAGCTGTTTCGATGTTTGCCTCTAGGGCACTTTTACAGGTATATTGGCTTTTAAGACGTTCTATTGGTATTGATTTCAGCCAGCCTCTCAAAGTGTGAATAACAACGTGTTTGCAATCATCACTAATAATACTCGCTCGTTCAAAAGCGATTTTATCTCCATCATCATAGCGAAAGTTTTGTTTGTTTGTTGACTTAATAGAATTGTCATTTGAACTTATTTGAATCGCGCCTAATGCCAAGGTTTTTGAAAGTAAGCGACGCATGGTCTTAATGAGTGTCTCGCCATTGTTCGCTAACCAGTATTTTTCAGGTGATTCAATAGGCAATTTTGAAGATAAGACTTCTATTTGATTTTGGTAAAAGACTTTACGTTTTTTTCCTGTCACGTGTTGGTCTTTTTTCTGATAGACGAGAAACTGTGTCCTCAAAATCAGGGTGTCTTGTTTTTGATTGAGTAGGTAAATAGGGGTTATATCAAGTATGAAGTCAGAATCAGAATGGCTGTCACTGTAGCTTGCAAGCTTGAATCCACGTGACAGAGCAATGTCCTCAAGTTGTGATACTAGCGCCTGATTGGGAATATCTTTAACGAAAGAGCGATAAGGAATTGTAACTCTATCTGCTATATCTTGAGCTCTGTTTTTCTTATCATTTTTAATTGACTCCGTAATTGCAGCATGTGTGATGACAGATGCGAAGAAATCTACAGGAGTCACTGCTGGATATAATATTCCTGCGTGATCAACATTGGCTGCGCTGGCTTCTACTTTACCAATCATTAAAGCTGTCCCGTCAGGAACTTTAACGTAAAGTTGGCTGTTTTCTTTTAAGGTAATTCTGTTGTCTACATGTTTTACATAACCCTTAGATTGATGCGTACTGCAAGCTGACAGAAAAAATATGAGTATACTAAGGGAGATGACTTTAGGCATAAATATTCACTTTGTAGTGAAGGGAGATTGATCTCCCTTGGTCAATTTAGAGCGTAATGTTTGACTTGATCGCTTCTTTACCTGTCGCTATTACTTCATAAAGTGAATTTGTTAGCCCTGGAAATAACGGTGGTTCATCCCACTCAAGCTCTGAAGCTTTACGATTATTAAAAGGTTTATATAATACGTACTTATTATTTTCTAAATCAATGATGTATGCTTTTCCGGTAAATGTGGCGACAGGATCCATTGTTGGGACATAAGAGGAGTAGTTTCTATAGGCACCAACCTGTGTGACATCTACTACTAATAGATAGTTAATGCCCTTACTTTTATAGCTAGAATAATCTCTTGTAGCGACGTTTGGTGCTTTAGATTTGTTTTTCTTTAATTTTGTAACATCAATATTTCCTTGAAGAGCGACCGCGTCAACCCCTGTATCCAAAAGTATCTGAGTGAGTTCAGATTTTAGGTTTTTAATATCATCAACAGGGATAGTTTTTAGGTGCTCGTCTAATGATGAGTTAGCTGCAGATGCAACTGCGTAGCATAGCAAACAACTAGCCCCAGTAATGGTCGTTTCTGGCAATGGAATACTAGAGGTAATAACACCAACTTTCGCCTCTGTCTTTTTTAGGGCATTTGCATCTAAGGGAACAATAGGCTGTATTTTTGCTGCGCAACCACCAAGTATCATTGATGTTAGTACGACAAAAATGAGAGTGAATTTATCTTTCATGTTAGTCCTTTAATCGCTTGTAAATGTGTGTTTCCGCTATATTAAATTTTTGTCTATCTAAATGTAAAGTGAATGTTTTTTGTTTGAGGTTTGTTTGAGGTTTACAATAGAAAAGCTTTAGTCAATTAATCTGTTTAATTGGGGAAAGTTTGGATTTTGTCACTAGTTTGTAGCTTTTATTGTAGTTGTTTTTAGGTATTAGTTTTTTATAGAACCTTATAGATTATACTTTTTAATTGGTTGAAAATACTTGGAGTGAACTCTGACGCTTTGAAAGCGTTTCCACCTAAAAAGTGCCTCCAATACAAGTAAGTTATACAATAGCTGCTTCCTACGGAGTTAAATATTTATTTTTATTAATGTAACTTGCAACTTAAATTAAGATCGTAATGGTAGTGGCTATTTTGATTTATATGCAATTAAAGTTGGAATTAGAGCTTTTTTACATAAGGGCTTGTGCGTTTCGACAGAGATTAAAAAGTCTCAATTCAATTTGTACATATTAGTTCATCATGGTCGTGGCTTGATTGTGGCGCTTTAATTTAGAAATCGTTCAAGTTTATTCAACTATTTGTTGGGAACAATATCTTGATCCAAGCCTGTTAACCCCCTCTGAATTTTTACCTTCAGCTGAAAGCGTATAAAAAGCAGTGCCTAAAAATTCTTTAGGGAACACAAAGGTGACCTCTCAAGTATTTTGATCTAACAAAAATGGCTTGGTGCTTATTACGCACAAAACAAGGCTAACTTTTTGTAAAAAACTCCTTTATGCTAAAGCACTAAATTAATTTTTATTAAAAGGGATTTTCATGAAATATTTAGCAGCGTTATCTTTGGTTTTAGTGTTGTCGGCATGTGGCTCTAATGCCAGCTACTCGGTTTCTGCCAGTTCAGATGATGATGTGATGGGCTCTCGACAAGCGCCGATGATGAGTGACAATCCCCCGATTATTAATGACGATCTGGTGAAGGAAGCAGATGAGAAAGAGCAGGCTAGTAAAGCAAAAGAATAGAGCGCCACAGAGTGAACGCTCTAGCTTATAGCTGGTAATTAAGAGCTTTTACGGCTGTTATCGACCTGCTTCTTATCGTAATACTCAAAGGGAAACATATTTCTTATCCTTTGAGTTATATCATCGCCGACATTGGCTGATACATGCAATCTGACGCCGTTGAGTTTTTCAGCTCTAATGGTACAGGTCAGTTTGTTAGTTTTGGCGATAGCGCGGCACTCTTTTTCAAACTTCTCGGGGATCTTACCTTTGTGGGCGTTTAATCTGCCTTCTTTAAAATGCATTTCAAAAACGGTTAACCCTCTTTTACCGCTGAAAATCAATTTGTAGACAATGAAGATACCGATAGCAATAAAAGCGATTTTGAGTAGCGTTGGCGTCATATCTATTCCTTTTATTTTAGGGACTGTAGATCTTTCACGGTTGTTTTTTCCGCAGTTTATTGGCTATTTTGACAAGGCGGAGGCTATGCTGTTTAGTTATTCTCCACAAATAGTCTATAACACAGTATAAATAGCCACGAAACGCGGCCCTTTGGGTTCGATTCAATGCATCTATTCTTTTATGACTAGCATGTGTTATGAGCTTTCACTTAGCCAGCTAAGCTTCATCGCTCAAGCCTTGTACTAGAAGCATTATTCCTTACGGTAAAGAACCGAACAAAAAATAAGCTCGAAAGATCAACTGCTCCTAGTCCTATCACCTAAGATACTCTGGCTGATTGCTTTTTTAAAGTGGGCAGAGCACAGTTTGCCAAGATTTGTAATTTTTAATCAATAGGATATATTGATGTTAATTGCGTTATGCAATTCAGATAGTTAATACAGTGTGTATTAGCGGCCAAGGAGTGATGGCTGGCTATTCTTTTCAGTAAAGGAAGACAATATGAGCGTTTCTAACGCAAAAAGATGGGCTGAGCTGTGTCAACAGCAGGCTGAGTTGATTGATAATCTGACTCGTGTTTTCCCCGAGCGCAGTGATGAACATGCACATTTGAGTGACCATTGGCGTGAGGTTGGTCGGAAGATCACCGAGGGTGAAGTTGTTTTAATGCCAAAACTTAGATAATTGAATATCAGTCAGCTAATAAAAAACCGCCAACAGGCGGTTTTTTTATGGGTAGGAAACAAGGTAAAAGCAGTATTAGAAAGCGTAGCTCGCTGACGCTAATACTGTGCCATCGTTTCTCCAAGGCTCAGATGAGTCGATGATATTGTCTGAGCTTAAGTTAGTATCTAACCAAGCTAAAGACAGCGCCACACCACCAAGCTCTGTTGAGACGCCAATCGAATAGTCGGCGTAGTCTTCGCCCCAATCATAGTCTGCGCCGTCGCCATAGCTGTAACCTACGTGAGCATCAATACTCCAGTTTTCAAAAATCTCATAGGAGTAGTTAAGCTCGGTATAGTTTAGCGCTACATCGGCATTTGAATAATCATTGGTATACCACTGAGCAAGATGAAAATCGCCATAGTATAAGCCGACAGAAGCTTCTAAATACTGTGAACTTTCATCTTGTCCAGGGTAGGTATAGTAGGTCAATGTAACGTCATATTCCCACTCTTCATCAGCACCGAAAGCCCCGGCATATCCGGCATAAATATCAACTTCTACATCGGCATCATAGCTAGCATCATCAACATTACTTGCCCACACACCAAGGAAAATACCATTTTCCATGCTGTAATCTACGCTGCCTTGAACGGCAAAGTCACCAGCTGTCTGAGATACGCCGCGGAAGCGGTAATCATTGGTCACCCCTATCTCACCTGAGAACTCTGCTTGAGCAAGTGGTGCAATTAGCGCTGTTGATAAGGTTAGACCGACAACTTGGGCAATCCGTTTTTTATTTAATTTTTTATACACGGTAGTTTCTCCATTTTACTATGTTGACTTAGATGCTTGGTTATTGTGTTTTAAGCACCTTATGGTTTTGCCAAACAGCAGCATTTGCTACGACCTCATGGCGAGAATCATCAATCTAGGTGAAACAAAAACCTAAGATTGAGTTGAATCCTAATTCGGTTTTATTGGGCGTTTGACTCGAAAATCACGTACACTTTTCGGCAATCTTCAAGTACCTCCCAGCTGCCCTTAAATCCCGCTGGGATCACAAATCTATCGCCAGCTTTTACGGTGGTTTGATTGCCAATGCTGTCGGTGATCACGCTCGCCCCTGATAGAATTTCACAGTATTCATGTTCGCTATAAGAGACTTTCCAGCGGCCAATATCACCTTGCCAAACGCCAGCATGAAACTGCTCACAATCACTTGAGTAATGGTTTTGCAGCTGCTGCTGAGGGTCACCCTGAAGCCGTTTTTCTGCAGCTAGCTTGTAACGCTCAACGGCGGTATTGATGGCCGAAAAATCAATAATTGAATCAATGCCTATGCTCATCGGACTCTCTATTCCTTTTACGTGCATGAGTTATGTTATTGGGTGATAAAACGACAAATGCGCAGCGTTAACTGCGCATTTTTCGGTTACTTCATTGTTGGCATTACAAACTCAGCCTTTGCTTGCTTACTTGGCTGCGGCCAGCGAGCGGTAATTGCTTTACGTTTGGTGTAAAAACGCACTCCATCTGGACCATGCATATGCAGAGGACCAAACAGTGAACGCTTCCAGCCACCAAAACTATGGAAAGCCATTGGCACTGGGATCGGTACGTTCACCCCAACCATGCCCACTTGCACGTGATGACAGAAATGACGCGCCGCTTCACCGCTTTGGGTAAAGATTGCGGTGCCGTTACCAAACTCATGGTCATTGATGAGTTGCAACGCTTCGGCGTAGTCTTTTACTCGCACAATGGCGAGTACTGGGCCGAAGATCTCCTCTTTATAGATGGTCATCTCAGGGGTGACATGATCAAACAAACAGCCACCTAAGAAATAACCTTGTTCATGGTCAGCAACGGTTAGCGCTCTGCCATCGGCCAGTAACTTGGCGCCTTCATTGAGGCCCGTTTCAACATAGCTGGTCACTTTCTCTAGGTGTTGCGTCGAGATTAGTGGCCCCATATCCATCTCTGGCGTCACGCCGTTCCCGACTTTTAGTGCTTTGATTTGCGGCAGTAGCTTTTCAACGAGTGCATCGCCAGAATCTCCAACCGCTAGCACGACAGATATCGCCATGCAGCGCTCGCCCGCACTACCGTAGGCTGCGCCCATAAGGGCGCCAACGGCTTGGTCTAGATCTGCATCTGGCATTAATACCATGTGGTTTTTAGCACCGCCTAAGGCTTGAACACGTTTACCGTGTGCTGAAGCGGTAGCATAAATATATTCTGCAATAGGGGTTGAACCAACAAAGCTAACCGCATGCACATCTTTATGAGTGAGCAGGGTATCTACCGCCTCTTTGTCGCCATTAACGACGTTGAATACACCATCAGGTAACCCAGCTTCGGTAAGTAGTTCAGCCATACGCATCACTGAGCTTGGGTCTTTCTCTGACGGCTTCATGATAAAGCTATTACCGCAGGCAATGGCAATAGGGAACATCCACATGGGTACCATCACCGGGAAATTGAACGGTGCAATACCCGCCACAACGCCTAAAGACTGGTTTAAGGTCCACGCATCGACGCCGCCGCCGACTTGTTCTGTATGCTCACCTTTCAATAGGTGCGGAATACCACAGGCAAACTCAACCACTTCTAGCCCACGAATGATCTCACCTTTAGCATCGTCGAGTACCTTGCCGTGCTCGCGAGTGATCAGCTCTGCCATCTCATCCATATTAGCTTCGACCAGCGCTTTGAACTTGAATAGCACTCGAGAACGGTTTAGTGGAGTGACTTTAGACCAAGACTCATGAGCCTTTTTTGCTATTTCAATGGCACCAGCAACATCTGCTGCGCTGGCTAAGGAGACACTGCCGCGCTGCTCTCCCGTTGCTGGCTCATAAAAAGCTTGTGTACGTTGGCTAGGCGCAGTGTGGCCGCCATTTATGTAATGGTTAATCGTGTGCATAGCGCAAAAATCCTAATTCTAATTCCCTTTAGGGAGCCAATGGTGTTTATAGGTTTTAATGGATTAGCCTGTTGCAGTTATCACCTAAACTCGGACAATTAAGGCAACAGGCTTGAGATTAACCGACAGCGCTAATCGCATCCGATAAGGTATTAATGATGGTATCGACCTGTTGTTTATCGATGATCAACGGCGGTGATATAGCAATAATATCGCCAGTTGCCCGCACTAAGGTGCCATTAGCAAAGCAGTGCTCAAAGATACCAAAGCCACGCTTGCCGACTCCTTTATCACTTGGGGCAAACTGAATACCGCCGACCAAGCCGGTGTTGCGGATATCGATGACATTGGGCAAGCCTTTTAAGCTGTGTACAGCATCCTCAAAATAGCCTTCAAGTTCGCGGCTGCGTTCAAATAGCTTTTCGTTTTCATAGATATTTAGGGTGGCGATAGCGGCCGCAGCTGCCACTGGGTGGCCTGAGTAGGTGTAACCATGAAACAGCTCGATGGCGTTTTCTGGTCCTTGCATGCAAGTGTCGTAGATGGCGTCATCTATCAACACCGCGCCCATAGGAATGGCACCATTGTTAAGTGCTTTGGCTGTGGTGATCATATCTGGAGTGACTCCCCAGCGCTGACTTGCAAAGGCATCACCAACACGGCCAAAGCCGGTAATTACTTCGTCAAAAATCAATAAAATGCCGTACTTTTTAGTGATATCACGTAATTTTTGCAAATAGCCTTCTGGTGGCAAGATAACGCCAGCAGAACCTGACATCGGCTCAACAATCACCGCCGCGATATTCTCGGCACCGTGCAGGGCGACTAACTGCTCAAGCACTTCTGCTTTTTCTGCACCAGTCTTTGGCATGCCACGGCAAAAGGCATTTTCTTGCATATCAAGTGTATGGGGTAGATGGTCAACACCTTGTAGTAGCTGCTGATTAAAGGTCTTGCGGTTGTTACCAATACCCCCGACTGAAATACCGCCAAAGCCGACGCCGTGATAGCCAAGCTCACGGCCAATAAAGCGTGTACGAGTCGCTTCACCATTGGCGCGATGATAAGTCAGGGCAATTTTAAGGGCGCTATCAACAGACTCAGAACCTGAATTGGTAAAGAAGGCCTTATTCAGTCCTTCTGGACTTATCTGCGCTAAACGTTCAGCCAGTTCAAAAGCAAGCGGGTGACCCATTTGGAAAGAGGGCGCATAGTCCATCTCGTGGATCTGCTTGCTAACGGCTTCAGAGATCTCTTTTCGTCCATGACCAGCATTGCAGCACCAAAGTCCTGCAGTACCATCTAATATGGGGCGACCAGCAGTGTCTTTGTAATACATGCCCTCGGCATGAGCCAGCATTCTGGGGTTAGACTTAAATTGTCTATTGGCCGTAAACGGCATCCAGTAATTTGATAAAGACGGTGTTTCGCTGTGGTGGTGCGTCTTTGAATCTGCCATATCATCTACCTTGATTCAGTTTAATTATTGTTGTTTTTTTAGTAAGTGTTGCTTTTTTAATCGAGCGGTTGATATTTGCTATGCTATGTCAGAAATAATGAACATGAAAGCTTTTTGTGCATTTATTTATAGCAAAAAAGAACTTTTTGTAAAATATATTGAAATTTAGGGGCGGTTAAGCGTAATCTTGCTTAATACCTTCTTGGGGTCGGTTGCCGTTTATAGGTAAAAAGAGCCCATTTAAAGCGATTCTAATAATTACATACAGCGTTAAGAGGTCATCATGAGCACACCCGAAAACCGCAGCCAGTGGCAAGCACTCGCAGATTCAATCGCTATTAATGGTTCAGCGTTCATCGCTGGCGAATATGTTGAGTCACAATCGAAAGCGACCTTTGACTGCATCAGTCCTATAGATGGCAAAGTGTTGGCAAAAGTGGCGAGCTGTGATGAGGCTGATGCTAATATTGCCGTTAGCAATGCCAGAGCAACATTTGAAAGTGGTGTGTGGGCAAACCTGCCGCCTGTTAAACGTAAACAGGTGATGATCCGTTTTGCCGATCTGCTCGAAGAGCATGTTGATGAGTTGGCGCTGCTAGAAACGCTTGATATGGGCAAACCTATTCAATATTCCCGTGCAGTGGATGTTGCTGGCGCTGCGCGCTCTATTCGTTGGTCAGGTGAGGCAATAGACAAGATTTATGATGAGATAGCGCCTACTGCCCATAACGAGATCGGTATGATCACTCGTGAGCCAGTCGGTGTTGTTGCTGCCATTGTGCCCTGGAACTTCCCGCTATTAATGGCATGCTGGAAATTGGGGCCTGCATTGGCAACGGGCAACAGTGTGGTATTAAAGCCCTCTGAAAAATCACCTCTAACCGCTATTCGTATGGCAGAGCTTGCCATTGAAGCGGGGATCCCTAAAGGCGTGCTAAACGTACTGCCGGGTTTTGGTCATACCGTTGGTAGAGCCTTAGCGCTGCATATGGACGTTGATACCTTAGTCTTTACCGGTTCGACCAAGATAGCCAAACAGCTGATGGTTTACGCGGGTGAGTCAAACATGAAACGTGTTTGGTTAGAGGCGGGTGGTAAGAGCCCGAATATCGTATTTAATGATGCCCCCGATCTTAAAAAAGCCGCTCAAGCTGCGGCGTGCGCCATTGCGTTCAACCAAGGCGAAGTGTGTACTGCAGGTTCACGTCTATTAGTTGAAGCCGGCGTTAAAGATGAGCTTATCGGCCTCATTGCTGAAGAGTTACAAGCTTGGCAGCCGGGTCATCCACTGGATCCAAATACCACATCGGGCGCGGTGGTTGATAAACAGCAGCTCGACAATGTATTAGGCTACATTCAATCGGGTAAAGATGAAGGGGCTGCGCTCAACTTTGGTGGCCGCCAAGTGATGCAAGACAGCGGCGGCGTCTATGTTGAGCCGACTATTTTCTCCGGTGTTGATAACAAGATGACTATCGCTAGAGAGGAGATCTTTGGCCCAGTGTTATCGGTGATCACCTTTGATGGCATGCAGCAAGCGATTGAGATAGCAAACGACAGCATCTATGGCTTAGCCGCTGGCGTGTGGACCGCTGATATTAGCAAAGCCCACAAAACGGCTAAAGCACTGCGCAGCGGTATGGTATGGATAAATCATTATGATGGCGGTGATATGACCGCACCGTTCGGCGGTTATAAGCAGTCGGGTAACGGCCGCGATAAATCACTGCATGCGTTTGATAAATACACCGAGATAAAAGCGACTTGGATCGCGCTGGATTGAGCTTGAGCTAAGCGATAAGGAAAGCCAGCCTCATTAGAGGCTGGCTTTTTTCTAATTCTTACCTTGGTTCGACCTATTAACTCCGTAATAAATTCATCTCACCGATAATGTAGCCTAATTTATCTTTGTTTCATCTATCGAATTTAGGTGCTAATTGCTCCTTTAACTGTAATCGTAGAAGTTAGATGTTTTAGATGGTTCAATCACTCTGTTTTCCTTATGTCAGGAGGTGTTTCTGCGTAGAATATCTTGGCTAAAATACTATGAGGTCGGCGTCTAGGTATTTCTTTGGCGAGCTCATTGCTATCTGAACAGACTGTTTTGGTTTCTAGAGCCTCATTATTATAGAATAATTATAGGGCTGTATTTTATAGTAGATATTTAGATTCTTGAACTGCTGTAACCTATATATTTCTGCTTTATGCTGATTAGGCTTTGCGAGTTGTGCTATTGATAAAAAATGATAATAATCAGTACCATACCTCTTATAATAAAATTCACTCTAATTACTGTTAGCAAACTGTTAACATGTCATGCTTATGTCCTATTTTTTATATTGAAAAATAGCCTTATAGCATGGAAATAACTTGTCATGGATAACTTAGTTAAGAAAGTCGGCAGTGGACTACTGCTCGCCATTATTAGCACCAGCTTTGTTTGGGCTGCAAATGGCTCCCCCAGTGAACCTGGTGAAAATGAGTTTTTAAGTGGTGCATCAGAATTTGACCTTGAACGATTAAACCCAAACCCGGAACTAGAGGTTTTGTCTAATAATTTAGCAGGTGAAAACATCTCATTAGTCGATGGCTCAATTTCATTTTCTATTACCGATATTCATATTCCGCTCTCATCAAATTTGGCCGTATCTGTACAGCGTAATTATTCAAGATTGCAAGGGAAGAGTCAGAGGCAGGCATCGGCATTTGGAGATTGGGAGTTAAATACTCCTACAATTGAATCAACTTATATTATTGGGGACACTAGGTTAACACCTAATGGATATGCAGAAACCGCATGTAGCCGAGCATTAACGGCCGGACCAATCAGAGCTGCGCTTGGTCAAACTGTGGAGCAGTATGAATATTTTAACGGTGTCGATATAAATATTCCTGGAAAAAGTAGTGGGAAGCTAATGGATAGCACAGGGCCTGCAGACTACACTACAAAGGATAACTTTGCTGTTTTTTGTAAAAAAGATACTGCAGGTAACGAGTATTATAGTGTTAACTCTCCTGATGGGGTGACCTATACATTTTCTCAGCGCATAACTGAAAAAGCTAAGCCTTTAATGAAGGCTTTCAAAGCCGCTGCAAGGAAAAAATTAATTTACGCGGTATCTCAAATAGAGGACTCATCTGGTAACCGTATTAAGTATAGTTATGTCGATTCTAGAATAGCTAGTATTAGCTATATTGCAGTGGGAGTACCATCAGAAGAGTTAGTTCGTTTTAACTATGATAGTTTGAATCGTATATCTACGATTGTTGCTGCTGGTAAATCTTGGGCTTATTCATATTCAGGGCAAAATTTATCAAGTGTTACAAGGCCTGACGGTAATAATTGGTTATATAATTTTCCTGAATATCATGAATATGCACCGCAAGTTTTACCTCTAAATTTTGGTAGAGATAGTTTAGTCACTACTGCTCAAGCGCAATGTCAATTCGAAGCTAAAAAGCTAGACCGAAAAGAGTTTTATGTTACTCACCCTAACGGGGCTTTTATCCAGTTTAATGTGGGTTTATTAGTGCATGGGAAAACTGATGTCCCTAGTGCTCAGATGATTAGTGCTAGTGGTATTACCAATAAACCTCTTTTTAATATAAATGCTTGCTATGGCAATATAGGGGTAATTAGTAAAAAAATCACTCTAAGCCCAAATACTAGCTATCAATGGAATTATCAATTTAGTAACGATGGTGCTCATTGGGACTCTTCGGGCTTTAATCCCTCTATGTGGGTTGGTATTGCTAATCCTAGATTTAATTCAAATGCACTTTTAGATGGTGAAAAACAAACAAAATGTGCACAAATCTCCGATTGTAACGTAATTCCAAACGATTTAGGCTTTGAACAATACGACTTACGCTTATTGACTGTGACGGAACCCGACTTGTCGAAAAAGAGGTATTACATTAGCAAGCGCTGGGATCATACTGATGGTGAAATAGTTTCAACGCAGATATCTGACGCTAGCAGTACTCTACGGCTGAAAGAAGTAAAAGCATTTGTAAAAAGTGCAAAACTCGGCACAACAGAAATTAACTCAGAATTTGTTACGACAAACGAAAAAAACCTCGTCTATCGAGCTAATAACAGTAAGAAGAGTGTTGAGCAGGACGGGGTAATTTATACAAATGAATATACAAATTATAATTCTTATGGAACGCTTCTTACATCTGTTAGCTATAACAGTGTATCCCCCACACTGAAACGTTATAGTAAAACTGATTTCCAACATGATATAAATAAATGGCAACTCAACCTGCCAACGAAGTACTATCTTAATACATCATCAAGTTTTGGCTCTCCTTATAGAGAAACTATTTACAATAGTAAGTTACAACCTTATCAGCAAAAAACTATGGGGCGTTTAGTTACAACACATTCCTACCATATAGACGGTAATCTTAAAAAAACGACTTATAATGGCTCAAATCGTTATGAACAGTTTGAAGACTACTATCGTGGTAAAGCGCGTAAAATAACCCTTCCTTGCGCAATTTCAAATGGCTGTAATACCGCTAACGGTAGCACTGCCAATACTATGATTGCCAAAGTTGAGGTTAATAGTGATGGTACAACCAAGAGTGTGACGGATTTTAAGGGTTTTAAAACCTCTTATAGCTATAACGCTATCGGTTGGTTGACTAAAGTTGATTATGCTGATTCAAACTGGACAGACAAAATCATCAGTTACGCCAAAGTAACGAGTGCCAACGACGGCATTAGCGGTAGTGGTATTGCTGTGGGGCAGTTAAAGCAAACCATTACACAAGGTAATTTTGAGCAGAAGATATATCATGATGGTTTATTGCGGCCTACGTTTACAAGGACGCGCGATAAAGCAGATGGCTCAACCATTAATTATCAGCGTAATAATTATGACTATGATAATCGGCCAACGCTGCAAACCTACCCTAGCAGTAGTGCCAGTAATACCATTGGTATGACGACTGAATACGATGCTCTTGGGCGTGTAATAACTAGCACGCGCCAAAGTGATAATGCTTTCACTACAGTGGAGTACCTAAGTGGTAATCGTAAACAAGTCACTGACGCCAAAGGTAATGTGACCACCACAACTTATCAAGCATTTGGTAGCCCGAGCTATAGTAAGCCTACTCTGATTGAAGCGCCAGACAGCAGCGATACTCGCATTAGTTACAACAAGTTTGACCAAGTCACTTCAATCTCCCAAGGTGGTGTGACTGAAAAACGCTTATACGATGCTTATCAGCAGTTATGTAAGACTTACCGCCCAGAAACAGGCGTAACCGCCTATGGTTATAACGCCCAGCGTCAGCCTATTTGGCGCGCAGAAGGGACTAATGGCGGCAGTAGTAGCTGCGCTGCGGCTTCAGTTCCCGCCTCGCATAAAGTACTGTTAGCCTATGACAACTTTGGGCAATTGAAAACTGAGAACTTTCCCGATACAACTCCAGATAACCACTACCGCTATGACGCCAATGGTAACTTAACCAAGCTCACATCGGGCAGCGGCAGCAGTGCTATTGTCTGGGATTACCAATACAACTCACTCAATTTGGTTGAAAAAGAATCCTTAGCCATTGATGGCAAGAGCTTTGTGCTGGACTGGGGATATAACGCATTAGGTGCGATTTCCTCACTGAAGTACCCTTCAGGTGAGACCGTTAGTTATGCACCAAACGCCCTCGGACAAGCAACCAAGGCGGCAATAACGGCTTACCAGTATGCCAGTGACCTCAGTTATCATCCCAACGGGCAACTCAAGCGTTTACGTTACGGCAACGGTATTGAGCGCAATATCGCGCTCGACAGCACAGGCCGGATTGACGAGATAAATGATAAGAAAGGCAGCAGCTACCAGTTACGCCTGGACCCTCGCTACGATAAAAACGACAACGTCACCGGGGTCATCGACTGGGTAAGCCGCGTTAACGACATCGACAATATGCACTATGACGGTGTTGATCGCCTTGAAAGCGCCGACGGTAAGTGGGGAACGGGCAGTTATAGCTACGATGGTTTAGGCAATATCCTCAGTCGCAGTATCAATGGTTCTAGCATTAATTATCATTACAACAGCTTAAATCGCCTTAACAATATTACTGGCGCCTATCGTTACAGTTACGGTTATGACACCCGTGGTAACGTCAAACACAACGGCCGCTACGGCTTAACCTTTAATCGCGCTAATCAGGTGACCGCCGCCAAAGATAATAGTTATCGCTATGATGGCCATAATCGACGGGTCAAGCAGACCACACCTAAAGGGGTTAGCTACAGCGTTTATAGCCAAGGTGGTCAACTTCTCTATCGACGTAAGCCAAACGGGAACCATATAGACAGCGTGTATGTAGGTAAACAACTAGTTGCCGATGTTGAACGTCGTTGAAGGGAGATAGTGAGATGAAAAAATTAGCGATAGCAACTTCTATTCAAGTGTTTTGTGTAGCTTCTATATGTATGCTGGTTTTGCTGCTTGGTTCTGTTGTAACAGCGACAACGGTACGAGCGAGTGAATCAACGCAGGGGCAAACAGTATTTATTCCTATAGCGGTAGGGGATATCACCACCTTTATTCCTATCATGCCTTCTAGCAGTACGGCAAGTGTGATGGGGGGGGATACTGACGGTAGTTATCATTTAAGTTGGGCGGCGGTATCAAACGCCAGCTATTACCAAGTGATAATAACAGATGAAACTGGTGAACAGCGTATCATCAAGGTACTAGGCACCAGCTATGATTTGGCAGGCCTCTCGCTAGGCAGCAGTAAAGTAGAAGTGCAAGCGTGTAATGCTAGCAACCAATGTGGTGTCGGTTCCTATGCTGGTACCATCGCTCGCAGCAGCAAGGTCACTTACCAACATACCGATATGCTCGGCACGCCAGTGATGGAATCTGATGAGTCTGGAAATGTAATTAGTCGCAGTGTGTATGAACCGTTTGGTAAACGCCTTGGCGGTGAGAAAGCGGGCATAGGTTATACTGGGCATCTGCAAGATACCGATCTTGGGCTGACGTATATGCAGGCACGATACTATGATCCAGTTATAGGTCGTTTCTACTCGAATGATCCGGTTGGGTATACCTCTGCCAATCCTGTGATGTCATTTAACCGATATATGTATGTTAATAATAACCCCTATAAATATAATGATCCTGATGGGAAACTATTAAATTTTGCGATTGGGGCGGCTGTTGGGTTTGTTTCTGAGGTTATTGTACAAACAGTGATTGAGGGTCGAAGTATTGGTAACTTAGATACAGGTAGGCTTGGACAATCGACTGCGATTGGAGCACTTTCAGGAGGTGTCGGTGGTGCTGCTGGAAAACTAGCAGGTAAAGTTATTGGAGCAGTGACTAAACCTGCATCAGGTATGGCTAACGGTGCATCGAGAGTTGCTACAGGTGCAGCTCAAGGAACTGTTTCTGGTGCCACTGGCAGTGCAACTCATAGTGCAGCTACACAATTTGCTAATACAGGAAGTGTCGATATGGGACAAGTCGGGGATGCTGCTGTTTTAGGAGCTGCAACAGGTATGGCAGGTGGTGCGGTAGCTGGGCAAGTAAGAGCAAATGCTGCTCAGAAAACCTTGGGAAATCCTAAGGCTCAAACTATGTTTACTAATACTCAGCCAGGTGCACGGGCAGGAGCTATAGCAGGTAATGCGGCTGGAGCTGCTTCAGGTGTAGGTAAAGCTACTAATGCAGCATGTCAGAAAGAAGGAAGTGGTTGCTAATGATTCTTAAAGAAAAAAAGAGTGCTATAAGTTTACTTTGCCATTATTTATTCATCTATCCGGCCTACTATCTATTTGCAATGGCTTTAGCGTCTGCATTTGCGGTATGGTATATGGATTGGGGTTATGAAGCAGGTAAGCGATATTTTCTTATTTTAGGGATAATTATGTGGCTAGCCTCATATGTAATTCATTTTGATATTTTGAGATTTTCGATAAGAGAAATGAGCAGAAAAAATAAGATGTAACTAGAAGCCCCGCAAGGGATTAACCAAGACACCCATCATAAGAAAAAGTAAATAAAATAGACACCCATATTTATCTGATTGATTTACCGTGTTTTATCTTTAAATAACCATAAGATCACCAAAGCCTCGTTAATGCAGTAGCAATAACGAGGCTTTTTCTTAGCTGCTGTTTTCTTAGTTGCTTGTTATTTTAAATCATCACTAAAAGCACGTTTAGCATTGTGTTTAAGGATCAGACTTTCTAATACAGCCTTAACCACTTTACGATCTTCTTCGCTAAATTGAGTCAGGAGCTATGATGATTTCTGGTGTACGAGTTTGAAAGGAAAGAATACATAGACAGCCATAGTTAATGGCATCAGCAAATAATATATAGACACCCATAGTTAATGGCATCAATCGCGACCTCCTACTATGCTTGATTTGAGCATTGAACAAGGAGGTTGCATGCCAAGGCCAAGACGAACCCTCATTAGTATTGAAGACACCCCCTATTACCACTGTTGTAGCCGTGTTGTTCGGCGTGCCTTTTTGTGTGGTGATGATAAATACACAGGTAAAAACTATGACCACCGCAGAGGCTGGGTTGAGGAGCAACTACTTAAGTTAACCGAAGCATTTGCCATTGACGTTGCGGCATACGCTGTAATGAGTAACCATTTGCATGTGGTGCTTTATATTGATTTAGATACCGTGAACAGCTGGTCAGATAGAAAGGTTGTCGAGCAATGGCATAAACTGTTCAATGGCACAGCGCTGACGCAAAAATTTGTTAAAGGTGAAGTGATTGAAGAGTGCATGGTCGCACAACTTAAACAGCTTATCGCGACTTACCGCTCACGTCTAAGTGACTTAAGTTGGTTCATGCGGTGCTTGAATGAACCTATCGCGAGGCAAGCCAATATTGAGGATAATTGTACAGGGCATTTCTGGGAAGGGAGATTCAAGTCTCAGGCGCTGTTGGATGAGGCTGCAGTGCTTGCCTGTATGGCCTATGTAGAGCTCAACCCTATTCGTGCCAAGATGGCGAATACACCGGAGAAATCTAATTTTACGAGTATCAAATTAAGAATCGAAGCTGCACTAAAAGGCGAGCAGCCCAAGTCACTCTTGCCCTTTATTGGTAACGAAAGAGTCAATCAGCCTAAAGGCATTGCATTCTCGCTAAAAGACTATTTAATCCTAGTCGATGAAACGGGAAGGGTTATTCGTGATGATAACCGTGGGGCTATCTCTTCAAGTGCAGAAACCATTTTGAATCGACTCAATATACCATCAACGAACTGGGTTAAAATCGTCACGGAGTTTGGGCATTTATTTCATGGTTCGGTTGGTACGCTGCAGGAGCTTAATCGTTATTGTGAACACTTAAGTAAACGACGACGGCACTTTTACAACAGTTGTCAATTTATGCAAGGCAGCTAATTTAAAGCAGTACCTTTTGCCACCTTTTCCTCTATATTCCCGATAGAGTTAGCTAGTTACGTCTTCGAGCACATTGTTTTGGCTTCATTCATCAATTTTACCTTTTGTTCTTCCGCAATAAGCATTGAAAGTACTTTTGTAGAAGTAGGGCAAGATAGTGTCAGTTGATATTAAGAGGGAAGCTGGCTATGTTGTTGATTTATAGTGGCTGGCAATAGAGATTCTATAGAGATTCTTTTTGTTCTTCCGCAATAAGCATTGAAAGTACTTTTGTAGAAGTAGGGCAAGATAGTGTCAGTTGATATTAAGAGGGAAGCTGGCTATGTTATTGATTTATAGTGGCTGGCAATAGAGATTCTGTAGGGGATATCACCACCTTTATTCCTATCATGCCTTCTAGCAGTACGGCAAGTGTGATGGGGGGGGATACTGACGGTAGTTATCATTTAAGTTGGGCGGCGGTATCAAACGCCAGCTATTACCAAGTGATAATAACAGATGAAACTGGTGAACAGCGTATCATCAAGGTACTAGGCACCAGCTATGATTTGGCAGGCCTCTCGCTAGGCAGCAGTAAAGTAGAAGTGCAAGCGTGTAATGCTAGTAACCAATGTGGTGTCGGTTCCTATGCTGGTACCATCGCTCGTAGCAGGAAGGTCACTTACCAACATACCGATATGCTCGGCACGCCAGTGATGGAATCTGATGAGTCTGGAAATGTAATTAGTCGCAGTGTGTATGAACCGTTTGGTAAACGCCTTGGCGGTGAGAAAGCGGGCATAGGTTATACTGGGCATCTGCAAGATACCGATCTTGGGCTGACGTATATGCAGGCACGATACTATGATCCACTGATTGGGCGTTTTTATTCTAATGACCCTGTTGGATATACAGCAAAAAATCCTGTGATGTCATTCAATAGATACTTGTATGTCAACAACAATCCATATAAATATACTGATCCTAATGGTGAGTTTCTGTTCGCTCCTCAAGTTGGTGCAGGTATAATTGGATTTGCGATTGGGGCAATAGCCGAGGCTGTCGGCAACGAAAACGCTAGCATTGGATCTGTGATGAAAGCTGGCGGTGTTGGTGCTGCTGTAGGTGTAGCAACTACGTTCGGTGGAGGGCTACTAGGCACGATGGCAGTTGGAGGAGCAGCAAATGGACTTGGTGAAGTTGCAAATCAGGCTATGGACGGAGAGTTTAACCCAGAGGGAGTAGCTGAAGCTGTAGCAATTGGAACTGTTGGCGGGGCTGTTGCTAAAGGTGCTGCTAAGATTGCTGTTGCTGGCAGAGGTTTACCAAACAATACTGCGACACAGGCATCACATAACACTACAGCATCATCGTCACAGCGAGTGCTTGCAGACTCAAAAACTCTCAGCTCAACACCAGCCAATCGTGCAGTTGCAGAGGTGAAGCTGGGAGGTGCATATGGAACAGGAGCCGCTGCTGAAGCTACACACCAACAAACTCAATGCCAAAATGAATCTTGTTAAGAGTTGATATGAAAAAGATAAATGTTGCTGGAGGAAGTTCAAAAAGAGCAAACAGAAAGCGAGCTGCTATTGCATATAGCTGCTTGGTTATTGCAAGCTTGATTATTTATTTTCTTGGTGTTTGGATAGTGAGTTTATATGGCTTTGAACTTAAGACAAAGATCAGAGATGTTGATTCTTACAAGGCCCTATTGGTATTTATAACTATGATCCCAATAGTCGGATTAGTAATTTGGGGCACATTAAGTGTAATAAATCTGATATTTAATAAGCTAAAGATTTAATTGTAGAGATGTAAATAATTCACCATTTTGAATCCAAAGCCTCGCACTCGCGGGGCTTTTTATTTTTTCAATTCTTCCAAATTCATATATTAAACTATAATCTTAGTGTGCTGTATTAATTGAGTTTTATTGATTTTTAGATGGATAATAGAGGGAATACATAGACACCCATAGTTAATGGTATAATACCAATTGCATTAAGTATTTGACCATTTCAGAGCCCCTCAGCCTTTTAAATTCAAAGCGCATTGGTAAAGAAATGGTTATTCCCTTTTAAGCCAATGCAAAGCAGAAATGGAAAGACTGAAGGGCTCACGTAGTGCGGGTTTCAAAAACGCTGTATGCTTCGCTATGGGATTTGGATATACGACTAAATGGATTTAGGAGGTAGAGCGAAGCAGGATACCAGAGCCGAGAATAACTATTAGCTCAAATCCCACTGCTTGCCTACAACGTTTTGAATTCCCGCTGAATGGTCAAACTTTTAATGCAATTGGTATAAAAAATATATAGACACCCATAGTTAATGGCATCAATCGCGACCTCCTACTATGCTTGCTTTGAGCATTGAACTGGGAGGTTGCATGCCAAGGCCAAGACGAACCCTCATTAGTATCAGTAAAATACATAGACACCCATAGTTAATGGCGCAGATGGTTCGATATCAACATACCTATATGCTCGGCACGCCAGTGATGGAATCTGATGAGTCTGGAAATGTAATTAGTAAAAAAATACATAGACACCCATAGTTAATGGCATCAATCGCGACCTCCTACTATGCTTACTTTGAGCATTGAACAAGGAGTGTAGTGGTACGGTGAATTTGGCCACCTAGTTAGAGGTGATATCATTACCTCATAAGTAAACAGGTGACACTATGACGAAACGTACAAGAAGACTTTTTAGCGCAGAATTCAAACTTGAATCAGCTCAATTAGTGCTAGATCAAAATTACTCAATTGTTGAAGCCGCTCAAGCTATGAACGTGGGTAAATCGACCATGGATAAGTGGGTTCGGCAATTAAGAGAAGAGCGACAAGGTAAGCAACCTAAAGCATCACCTATATCACCAGAACAAATTGAAATTCGAGAGTTAAAAAAGCAACTAGCTCGCCTCCAGGAGCACAACGAAATATTAAAAAAAGCCACAGCTCTGTTGATGTCGGACTCACTGAACAATTCTTAATAATTGAGAAACTCAGGCAGAGCTACAGCATAAAAACATTATGCGAAGTGTTCAGTATTCATCGTAGTAGTTACAAGTATTGGAGAAAACGGCCAATAACCATAAACGCAGATAAAGTAAAGCTTCGAAGTCTAGTTAGCGAAGTACATACTGCAAGTAACGGCTCGGCAGGAGCTAGGACGGTTGCAGATATGGTTAGCCAGCAAGGTATCTCGTTAAGCCGTTATCGCGCCACTAAGCTGATGAAGGAGCTTGGTATAGTGAGTTGTCAGGTACCTAAGCACAGATACCGAAAAGCGACACTAGAGCACATCGAAATCCCTAATCACCTAGGTCGACAATTCGCTGTCACCGCTCCGAATGAAGTTTGGGTTGGTGATGTCACCTACGTGTGGGCAGGTAACCGCTGGATGTACTTAGCGGTTGTGATTGATCTATTTGCTCGTAAAGTCATTGGCTGGGCTATGTCGTTATCACCTGATAGCCGTTTAACGGGCAAAGCGCTTTCGATGGCCTATGAAGGTCGTGGAAAACCTAAAGGTGTTATGCTCCATAGCGATCAAGGGACTCACTATACAAGCAGAAGATATCGACAACTATTATGGCGATATCAGCTCAAGCAAAGTTTATCTCGACGTGGGAACTGTTGGGATAATAGTCCAATGGAACGCTTTTTTAGGAGCCTTAAGACAGAATGGATACCACCAATAGGGTATCGTAGCTTTGCTGAAGCTCAGCAAGAAATTACACGATACATAATTGGATATTATTGTCAGCTTCGCCCGCACCAATATAACGGCGGACTGACACCTAATGAATCAGAACGATTGTTTTGGTTAAACTCTAAGATCGTGGCCAATATTAGTTGACCACTACAGAGGTTGCATGCCACGGCCAAGACGAACCCTCATTAGTATTGAGCTCTTTATTTGGTAAGAAGTCCCTATTATCACTGCTGCAGCCGCGTCGTTCGGCATGCATGCTGTCGAAACAAAAAGTGTGTGGTGATGATAAATACACAGGTAAAAACTACGACCACCGCAGAGGCTGGGTTGAGGGAAAGAAATACATAGACAGCAAAAGTTGACGCCATCCATTGCGACCTCTTATCTATGCTTGACTTGATTAGAATCAATATGGACAGGCTTAATGAATGATGACGCGGCTAGTTCATAGTATCTAAACTATGGGCTAGCCGCTTAATATTGAACCTATAAACCTTACGGAGTGACGATATTAAACACCCCTTTAGGCTTATCCAGTTTGGAAAAGAAACTGGCTAAATCAATCTTACTGCCCTCAATTTCTAACTCATCTGAAAATAGCACATCCTTTACGCCAGCCTTACCAATAATCAGGTCGATAAACAGTTCGTGACTGATGTTAAGCGTGGCATTTGCACTGAGAGATTTTTGGGCCAGTTTGTGGTGCAGCACTGCATTTTTAAGCGTTAGCACGTAGTTCTTATCAAGGTCAGTAAAGTAGATATTAAGTTCAAACTCATCACCAAATGCCTTTGGCCCTATAACCCTTGATGCCATCGATTGCAGAAAGTTCTCGACTGGCGATCGCAGTAAGATTTGTTTCATGGAGGCCAAATCAATGCCAGTCTCTGGACTACCATGTCGCAGTTCATAGGCCGCGCTCAGGTACACATCACGCCAAGGTGCTGACTCAGCCTGATACCCGAGTTGATCGTAGCTTGAAGCCAACAGCTCTTTAGCACGGCTGTTGCTATCATCAGCCACCACAAGGTGGTTAATGAGCTCTGCCGCCCAGCGATATTCGCCGTCTGCTATGGCGATTTCAGTCTGCTTGATAATATTGTCAGCGCCGCCCAGCAACGCGACATATTTTTCTGCTGACTCGACTGCTGGTAGCGGATCTAAGTGAACGGGGTTGGCGTCATACCAGCCTAAATAGGCTTGATATACCGCTTTAGCATTGTGTTTAGCTGTGCCGTAGTAGCCGCGACTAGAGAAAGTATTTGCCAGCGCCGGCGGCATTTCAATCGCTTCGGCTATCTCTGCTGGAGTAAGCCCAGCATTAAGCATACGCACAGACTGGTCGTGGATATATTTATAGGTATCGCGCTGGGTTTCTAAAAAGTGATTGATTGGCTCTTGCCCCCAAATTGGCCAGTGGTGACTACCAAAATATACCTTGGTGTCGCGCTGCGCATTGAGCGCTTTATCAATCGAGCTGCTCCATGTTAGCGCATCGCGCACCTTGGCGCCGCGCAGGGTATAGAGATTATGCATGTTTTTAGAGACCAGTTCTGCGCCGCAATAAGCCTGCTGCTCTGGTAGGAAAAAGGTAAATTCAGCTGGCGCTTCACTGCCAGAGACAATTTGAAACTCAAACGGTACCCCATCGATGAGTTGCGTTGAGTCTTGCTCAATGACGGTGGTGGGGCTCAAAATGCCAAATTGTCCAAATGCTGGCTCTTTACCTAAACCAGAACCAATATGCCCCCTCGCTGAGCGAGGAAGTTGTTTACCGTACATATACATGGCGCGACGGCTCATTGCGGTGCCAGCCATGACGTTTTCACTGGTGGCTTCATGCATAAAGCCTGCTGGGGCGATAATGTCTATCTCTTCTAGGGAGTTGTTCTTCTGGGTATTGGTTTCAAGTAAGCCGAGTGCACCGCCAAAGTGATCCATGTGGCTATGGGTAAATAAAATGGCGCTAATCGGTCGTTCTCCTAACTGCTGCTTAAGAAACTCAAATGCAGTTTTAGCCGTTTCTGCGGTGGTTAACGGGTCTACCACTATCCAGCCAGTCTTGCCTGCAATCACCGTCATATTGGCTAAATCAAAGCCACGTAGTTGATATACGCCTTCGGTGACTTTAAATAGGCCATCAATGTTGTTCAGTGTTGCTTGGCGCCAAAGGCTCGGATTGACGCTGCTAGGGGCTTCTCCAGTAATGAAATCGTAAGCGGTTCTATCCCAAATAGTTTTACCTTGTTCATCAGTCACAACCAGTTTAGGCATTCTGGCGATGAAACCGCGTTTGGCATCGGTAAAGTCTTGGGTGTCTGCAAAAGGGAGCTCATCCAACAGCGCTTTATTTGCATTGATGGTATGGCTACTTGCCGCGGTAAAGCCATAGTCATCATTGCTACTGTCATCAGTGAGCGTTTGATTTGGCTGACATCCAGCTAACAGTATTGCGGCTAAACTAGCAACCAACAGCGGCAAAGAGGTGCCGGAGGTGAAGGGAAAACAGTATTGTGAAGATTGACTTGGCATAATGACTCACTGGCTAGGGAATTAACAATTAACCGTAAGTTATTACAAGTTGATAACGAGTTAGTTATCATTTTTCGCCAACTTAGCTTGTGACTTTGAAATTATCTTTAGATAGCAGGCGATAATTTGCCGGGCTAACGCCGCTCCACTGGCTAAAGGAACGGCTGAAATTACTGACACTGCTGTAGCCTAAAGTGTCTGATAATGCGCTAACGGACATCTGAGTATTCAGCAGATAATGACGGGCCAGCTCTTGGCGCTTTAACTTCAACAAGGCCCTAAATCCAGTCCCTTCAAGCTTGAGGTAACGGCTTAAACTGCGCTCACTGATGTTGTACATCTGCGCAATTCTAAGCGCTGTTGGCTCGCCATTAACCAGTAGGGCATGGATCCCTTGGCTGGTTTTTTCCTGCCAGCTTAACGCTTGCATGTTATTTAGATACTGCCTGACAACTTGTTCATTGTGCTGTGCTAGATGGCGATTTCTACTGATAACGGTCTGCTCAAGCATGGTGCGGTCCATCCACATACAGTTGCTGTCTGCAGCCATCGTCACCGGGCAGCCAAACATGTCAGACCAAGCTTGTTGTGACTTAGGTATTGCTCTGAGCAGGTCAACTTTTCGGACAAAGTCGCTATGACCAATCATCTGTTTACCGTGCAACATCAAGCTGGCGAAAAAGGCATCAATCGCGAGATCGCTGATCTCAACGCCATTAAGTGGGATGATTGTAAACCCAAGTAGCTGCGGGGTACGTTGTAAGCTAATTACCGCTGAATTACTCACTAGAGCAGCGTAGTCGGGCAAGGTTTCAAAGGCTTGGGCGAGCGTATCACTGCTTAGCATGAGTGCGCCAAGGGCGCGAAAGTTTATTGGGTAAGCATATTGGCCAACGGTAAGTCCAAAAGCCGCAGAGCCAGATTCTTGCTCTGCTGCCTGCCAAAGCAAGGTCATTTTATCAATCGCCACCCGTGAGTCGGGTTCGGCTTCTAGCTGAGGCAGAGATAAACCCGCGCGTTTAAATAAGGTATTTGCGTCTATATTACTTGCGCTGAGAGCCCGGGCAATCGCTAACGACCAAGCGGCAATAGTGCTGTATTTTGCGGTTGTCAAAGCTCACTCCACTTCTGCTTAGTCGATGTTATATCTTAACCTGTGTGGTGATTGTAGCGTTAAAATCTATAAAATTGATATGGTTATAATTCATCCTGTTATGTAGTCTGGGTGATGACAATGGCATAAAAATGGAAAGGTATAGCTGTTATGGCTTCGATAGAAGTAAGGCAATTAACGGAGCAAGATTGGCGCGAGTATAAGCGTTTACGCTTGGCATCATTACAAGATGCCCCCGACTCATTTGGATCCACTTTTGAAAAAGAACAGCTTTTTACTGAAGCGACATGGCGGGCCCGTTTAACAGCTGCAACAGTTACAGCGCAGTTGCCATTAGTTGCATTTATTGATGGCACAGCGGTTGGTTTGGCGTTTGGTGTACTGCATAACGGTGGTGATCGCTGTGCTCATGTATATCAAATGTGGGTAGCCAAAAGTGCACGCGGCCAAGGTATTGGTAGACTGTTGCTGAAAAAAATACTTGATTGGTGCGGAGACCTAGCCATCGCCGAAGTTAATCTGTTGGTGACGATTGATAACGCAGCGGCTATTACGCTCTACCAAAAGCTAGGTTTTCAAGCCCGGCCGGAACTTGAGCCACTTAGAGAAGGCTCAAAGATCATGGTACAGGCGATGGTCTTCGAGGTCGATTGATAGGGAGGTTTGTGAGTGTGAATTTGTAATTATGAAAATTGTTGCGAAGTTGTTATGGTTGGTCGGTTTTTAATAGATAACAAATTGTCATCGCATAATGGAATTTATACATATGGATAAGTGGATTAAAATACTGGCACTGGTGTTCACCTTGCCCTGCGCTGCTGCGACAAATAGCATTCCTGTCGAAAGTTTTTCTAATCTCAAAATGATTGAATCTCCCCAGGTCTCGCCAAATGGCGAGTCTATTGTCGCTATTTATAATACTGAGAATGGTCCTTTGGTCGTTTTGTCTGCGTTCGGTTCAGCAAACATTACTGGGCTCGCTCAGCTGAAAAAAGCTAAAGATAGAGTCGACTTTGTTCGCTGGTCTGGCAGTGAGTATGTGATTATTGGTACCAGTTACCCGGGCTATTTCAACGGTATGTACTACAGAGTATCTAGACTTTATGGCATTAATGTTAAGACCAAGAAGGTACGAGAACTCATCAATAAACGGATGAGTAAGCAAAGTTTTCATGAGGTGCAATCTTATCAGTTAACGTCAACACTAAAGAATGAGCCAGAGCACGTGCTGATCAGCACATATGATCAAAGAGATAAAGCATACAGTGTATTTAAGGTCGATCTATCTGATGGTGGCTTTGATAAGCAATTTGCGAATAAATATGAAGTTGGCGCTTGGTACCCTGATGCTAAAGGCGTTATTCGTTTTGGAGTTGGAGGGGAGAAAGCGAAGAGCTTATTTCAAGAAAAAGGCCACTTTATAAGTACTTGGTATCGTAAAACAGAAGACGAAGATTTTGCTTTGTTGCATAAAAGAAAGATGGGTGAAGGTGCTACCTTTAGTGTTCAAGGTTTAACTGATGATGGTAGTCAGGCATATATTTTGAGCGATAGAGAAACTGGCCGTCAAAGTTTGTGGCTTTACGACATAGTCAGCGGACAATTTGATTCAAAGCTGTTTGGTCATGAACAGTTTGACCTTAGCGGTACCATTACTAACTCTAGCGGAGAAATAGTTGGTGTAACCTGGAATGACGACTTTCAAAGACGTCATTATTTTGATGAAAAAGACAGTCAGCACTTTGAAGATGTAAAAGCGGCACTGAAAGGTTACGAAGTATTCATTAGTAGTGAAAGCAAAGATCAAAGCAAAGTATTGGTTTTTGCGATTAAAGATAACTCTCCAGGTAAGTATTTTTGGTTAGATCTCAAATCGAATAAAGGGGGCTTATGGTTTTCTCAATATCCTCATTTGGAGAAACAGCCACTTGCTAGCGTGCAGGCCATTGAATACCCAGCAAGCGATGGGTTGATGATCCCGGCTTACCTCACTCTGCCAGTTGGCCTTAAAGAGGGGGAAAAACCGGCGTTAGTCGTGTTACCACACGGTGGACCCCATGCGAGAGATATGCGTTACTTTGACCCATTGGTTCAGCTCATTGCAAGTCGAGGTTACGCTGTTCTGCAGATGAACTTTAGAGGCTCTCAAGGTTTTGGCACAAAATTTGAGACTGATGGTTATTACCAGTGGGGCAAACGGATGCAACAAGATGTGATGGATGGTGTTGCATGGCTAGATACGCAGAATATTGTTACAAAAGACGCTTGTATTGTCGGGGCTAGCTATGGCGGCTATGTAGCACTGACTGCTGCATTTCAAGCTAGCGAACGCTTTAAGTGCGTAGTGAGCATTGCTGGGATTAGCGATTTGAAAGTGCTAGTTGAAGACGAAGAGCGCCAATCTTCATACGTCGAGAATATTGTAAAGTTTGGTGATGATGACGCTGTTGAAGCGTTGGATGAGGTATCTGCAATCGCTAACATTAATAAAATCAAGGCGCCAATATTACTTATTCACGGCACTAGAGACACTCGAGTTGGTTATAGTCAGTCTAAAGATTTCTATAAAAAGGCAAAAAAGAAGCTAGATATTAACTACATTGAGTTTAAAGATGGTACCCATTTCTTGGATAACCCCGAGAACCGAAAAGTGGCTTATGACGAGCTGAGTAAATTTTTGAGTAAACACCTTTAAGTAATACAAATAGAACATATTTATAATGAACTTGACGAAACGTCGTTCGAAAAATGTGTAGTCATTTTTGAGTTATCAAGTTATACCAATTGCATTAAAAGTTTGACCATTCAGCGGGAATTCAAAACGCTGCAGGCAAGTAGTGGGGTTTGAGCTAATAGTTATTCTATATCCAAATCCCATAGCGAAGCATACAGCGTTTGCCAATTTGTTTACCTCAGCCGCACTACGTGAGCCCCTCAGTCTTTCCACTTCTGCTTTGCATTGGCTTAAAAGGGAATAACCATTTCTTTACCAATGCGTTTTGAATTGAAAAGACTGAGGGGTTCTGAACTGCTCAAATACTTAATGCAATTGGTATTAGTTAGCTTATCAAAATGAAAAGCCTGTAGAGAAATCTTCAGGCTTTTTTGGTTATTAGCCTGGGTGAGTCATATCGTTTATTTACAACAGTATGTTACAGGTGCTAGCTTGTTGTTCAAATAATAAAAACTATTACAGATCCTTGCTGTATCAAGCATGGTAAGCCATGAGAAACCATTATGAAAATCGAGGTATTACACAGTGAAGACCGCAACGTTTTTGACGCATTAGTTGCCGGTCTTCGCCTGCACAGAAATGAAAACATGGGTGATGAGGACACTAAACCATTGTCCGTTGTCGCCAGAGATGATGCAGGAAATATTATTGGCGGCGTTACTGGCCGCAGCATTTACAAAAACTTTTTAATTGAAGTGGTGTGGGTCGACAAAGCAGCTCGAGGCACAGGTCTTGGACGGCAATTAATGGAGCAAGCCGAAGAGCAAGCAAAACAAAGAGGTTGCCTCGTTGCTCAGCTCGATACTTTATCTTTTCAAGCACCGCAGTTTTACCAAAAGCTAGGTTTTGAAGTTGTAGGAACTGTGCCGGAATTTGCTGGCAGCCCCGCACGTTACTTTATGCTGAAAAAGTATCAATAGGTCTTTTGGCATCTTTCTGGGTAAGTGGTTAATGCGTTAAGAAGCCGTTTATATCTGTTTGCAGTGTTACCAATGCTTAATAGTAAAACGGCTGCCATTTAAAGCTGTTCTAATTTCTAAAAAATATCTCTGAATCTATGGTATAACATGCCCATGGCTAGTAGTGGCGAACGTAGGTGAGGGCCACCAGGGAATGTCATATGCGGTATTTGTGCAAAAATATCAAACCGTTCTGCTTGAGTGCTGATAGCTTCTGCAATTAATTTGGCTGCCATATGGGTGGCATTTACACCGTGGCCTGCATAGGCCTGAGCGTAGAAGATATTTTTTGCATCTGGCAAGCGACCTATTTGCGGGAGGCGGTTAGCGCCTATCCCTATCATACCGCCCCATTCGTAATCGATACGGACGCCCTTAAGCTGCGGGAATACTTTTTCAAGATTAGGTCTGAGCGCTGCTTCTATATCTTTAGGATCTTTACCTGAATAGGTGCACAAACCGCCGAATAGCAGGCGGTTATCTTCTGATAGGTGATAGTAGTCGAGGTCGACTCTTAGGTCGGCAAAAGCCATATTTTTGGGAATGATGCTGTCACATTGTGCTTGCGTTAATGGTTCTGTTGCCAGAATATAAGTGCCAGCTGGCAGGACTTTGCCACCAATATTACTCTCAAGTTCGTGACCCAGGTAAGCATTACCTGCCAACACCAAGTATTGGCAATTTACCTCACCATGTGCAGTCATCACTTTAGGTTTATCACCTTTAATTATCTTCTCTGCCGCGCTGTACTCATACATTTTTACCCCTAAACTGCGAGCAACCTTGGCTTCACCTAACGCCAAATTCAAAGGGTGTAGGTGACCGCTAGCCATATCGACTAGTGCACCTTGATAGAAGTCTGAGCCTATTACTTCACTTACGCGAGACTTGTCGAGTAGTGTCATGTTTTTGCCGTAACCAATTTTGCTCAGGTGTTCGAGATCAGCTTCGAGTTCATGCATATGTTTGGGTTTTATTGCCAAGTCGCAATAGCCCATCTGCAAATTACAGTCGATGTTATGCTGTTTGACTCGCTGCCTGACAATATCAACAGCTTCAAAGCCCATCTGCTCGATGCTGTTAACTCCTTCACGGCCGATGATATTCTCGAACTGTTCAATATTATGACCAATACCGCGAATAAGCTCTCCACCATTGCGCCCAGAGGCTCCCCAGCCAATCCTTTTTGCTTCGAGTAGCGCGACAGAAAAGCCTTTTTGCGCGAGTTCTATCGCAGTATTAATGCCACTAAAGCCGCCACCTACAACACATACGTCAACATCGATTACTTCTTCCAATCGCGGTGATTGGTGTAGCTCTTTTGCTGTTGCAAAGTAATATGAGGCTGGGTATTGCTCACTATGCACCGGGCTTTTAGTTGACATATTTTCTCCAAACATGTGTTTTTATTGTAAATTGGACTTGGGACAGTATACTCAAGACTCTGTAAATAAATTATTTACATATGTTCGTTATTTTTAACACGCTTTCCTGTAGAATACAAATACGCCCGATAAAATGAACAGTACTTTTTGAATCAAGCTGTACTGAGTTAGAACTAGGTCGTGCGTTTTATTGTTCTGCATGTTGTTGGAGGCATAGAGCAACAACTTCAATTAGGGGAAAGAATTTGGATATTGGAGCAAGCCTTAAAACCGTTAGAAAAGAGAAAGGCTTATCACAGCGCGAACTTGCTAAGCGTGCTGGTGTAACTAACAGTACCATCTCGATGATTGAGAAAAATAGCGTTAGTCCGTCAGTGAGTTCTTTGAAAAAAGTACTCTCTGGGTTACCTATGTCTTTGGTGGAGTTCTTTTCTATTGAAGATGAAACTGTCAGCGAACAGAAGGTGGTTTATCGTAGTGATGAACTTTTGGATATCGGTGATGGCGTTTTGGACTTCAAATTAATTGGTCGAGATTTTCCAAATCGCGCCATGTCTGTGATGAGTGAAACTTACCCGCCAGGTGCTGATACAGGCATTGAGATGCTTAAGCATGAAGGGCAAGAAGCCGCGATGGTGATTGAAGGAAAGCTCGAGCTCACCGTCGGCGAAGAGGTCTTTGAGCTTAACGAAGGTGATAGCTATTACTTTAATAGTGAACTGCCCCATCGTTTTCGTAACCCGTTTGATACGCCTTGTCGTATTGTTAGTGCGACCACTCCAGCGAACTTCTAATCGTATAAGAAAACCCTTCATAAGACCTTACCAGCTAGATACCTATTTAGCTGGTGGCTTTTTGGCGCTTTATTTACGCTAATGTCCAGTGTCCTTTTTAAATTCACATGTTCCATGTGTAAATAATATAAAGCAGGGTGACGCTCTTTTTGTGAAGTGTGTCAACAATGGAGAACATGAGTAAATCACTCGACTATTGCCTGCAAAAGCCACTGTTTTACTAGTAAAATAAACCTTATCAACTTCAAGTTGTTGTAATTAATTGGTTTTTGATTTTAGTTCGATATTATTTACATTCCTAGCTGTTAATCTATTGCCTAGTTTCAAAATTAAGTGTACTGTGTGAAAAAATGAACATTTGAGTGTAATTTGTTCATTATAAAAAATTCGTAAATCAAGATTAAAAATTACTATAAAAACCATTGAAAAAACTCTGAATACGAAGGATTGAAGGTGTTATATGTCGGAAGTAGGGCTCGCGGTAGTAGGTGTGACGGCATGCAATCAACAGTTAGGATTGCATCCATTTAACATTGTTGGCGAAAAGTACTTATTAGCTATAGCAGATGCCACTCAAGCTTGGCCTCTGGTTATCCCTTCGCTGGGACATTGCCCAGCAGAAGTCGTGTTATCAAGACTCGACGGAATTTTGTTTACCGGCTCCCCCTCGAATATTGAGCCGCACCATTTTGATGGACCAGCAAGTGAAGCGGGAACGCATCACGACCCTAAGCGAGATGCCACAACTTTACCATTGATTCATGCCGCTATTAAGGCGGGTGTACCTGTGCTTGGAATTTGTCGTGGCTTTCAAGAGATGAACGTCGCTTTTGGTGGCAGCTTACACCAAAGATTGCATGAAGTCGGTGGTTTTATCGAGCACCGTGAAGACAAAACGGCACCAGTTGAAGAACAGTATGGTTTATCTCATGAGGTCAAGATAGAACCTGGGGGATTGCTTCACGATGCGTGGGGCCGCAGCTCCGCAGAGGTGAACTCTGTGCACACTCAAGGCGTAGACCGTTTGGGTGTTGGGTTGCGGCCAGAAGCATATGCAAATGATGGATTAATTGAAGCGTTTTCAGTTAAAGACGCAAAGAATTTTGCATTAGGTGTTCAATGGCATCCAGAGTGGAAAGTGTTAGATAACGCTTTTTATACTGCAGTTTTTAAGGCCTTTAATGAGGCTTGCCAGCACCGTGCAGCGAGCAGAGTAAAATAATAATGAAAAAACTAATTAGCTATTTAAAAGACCAAAAGATCACCGAAGTTGAATGTGTTGTTTGTGATATGACCGGTATTGCCCGTGGCAAAATTGCCCCAGTGGGTAAGTTCATCGATGAAAAAGGCATGCGAATGCCTGAAAGCGTGCTATTGCAGACAGTAACTGGCGATTATGTCGAAGATGAAGCTTATGATGCTTTATTGGATGCTGCCGATATCGACTTTGTTTGCGTGCCAGATGAGAATGCCGTCTATAAGCTTCCTTGGACGATTGAAGCGACAGCGCAAGTGATCCACGATACCTACGATAAAATGGGGAACCCGATAGAACTGTCTCCCCGAAACCTACTTAAAAAAGTACTCAAGTTATATGAAGATAAGGGCTGGAAGCCAGTTGTAGCTCCAGAAATGGAGTTCTATCTTACTCGTATTAATGAAGACCCTGATCAACCGCTTATTCCGCCAGTTGGCCGTTCTGGCCGCCAAGAGTCTGGCCGCCAGTCATTTTCGATTGATGCCGCCAATGAGTACGATCCGCTGTTTGAAGATATGTATGACTGGTGTGAGATCCAAGGTTTAGATATTGATACCTTGATCCATGAAGAGGGCACTGCGCAAATGGAGATTAACTTCTCCCACGGTGATGCACTGTCGCTTGCTGACCAAGTATTTGTGTTTAAGCGTACCTTGCGTGAAGCAGCACTAAAGCACAATGTATGCGCAACCTTTATGGCAAAACCCATCACTAATGAGCCTGGCAGTGCGATGCACTTACATCAAAGCATTGTTGATATTAAGTCGGGTAAAAATATCTTCTCAAACGAAGATGGTAGCAAAGGACCACTGTTCTATAGCTACATTGGTGGGCTACAGAAGTTCATTCCTGAATTACTGCCACTCTTCGCGCCAAATGTGAACTCTTTCCGCCGTTTCCTACCAGGTACTTCAGCGCCCGTTAATTTGGAATGGGGCGAAGAGAACCGCACTTGTGGATTACGAATTCCAGAGTCTTCACCGCAAAACTTACGTATTGAAAACCGCATTGCTGGCGCTGATGCCAATAGTTACCTGTCGATAGCTGCAAGCTTATTGTGTGGCTATATGGGCATGATTGAAGATGTTAAACCTATGACGCCAGTTCAAGGTCGTGCCAACGAGACTCGTAGCGGAATATCGCTGCCACTCACATTAGAAGAAGCGTTGGCAGTGATGGCTGAAAGCTCAGCCTGTCGAGAGTATTTAGGGGAAACCTTTACTAATGGCTATGTTGCAGTCAAGCAAGCTGATTTAGAGAACTACCGTCAAGTGATCAGTTCTTGGGAGCGTAAATTCCTGCTGTTAACGGTTTAAAAGAGAACACTACTGCTATCGATTTTGGGGATTGGGAACAGTAGTGAGCTTTGCCAGTAATTAACAATGAATAAAGAAGGAGTCATTCATATAGATAGTGCTATAAAACAGAGCGTTATCTATATGAAAGCTGTAAAGCAGTAGTAACTGCCGGTGCGGTTTTTCAGGTGTAGCATTGGTTAACAATAAGAACTAAGTCGATTAATCGGCAAACAATGCAGCAACAGCAGAGAAGGTATCTCTGCTGCTACGCTAAATAGGAGATAGCATGAAGCTTATAAAAAAGGTGACCACATTAGCACTCGTCACAGCAAGTGTTTTGGCCAGCAGTGTCACTTATGCAGAAGAAGTGGTTAGGGTATATAACTGGTCTGACTATATTGCCGAAGATACGCTTGAAAACTTCCACAAGGAGACTGGTATTCGCGTTGTCTACGATGTGTTTGACAGTAATGAAGTGGTCGAAGCTAAGTTACTTTCTGGTCGCTCAGGTTACGACATTGTCGTACCATCTAATAGCTTTTTAGCTAAGCAGATTAAAGCGGGGGCTTTCCAAAAGCTTGATTCGAATCAATTATCAAATCATAAGAATCTAAGCCCTGAGCTCATGACTCAGCTGGAATCTGCCGACCCGGGTAATCAGTATTCGGTACCATACTTGTGGGGAACAAATGGTATTGGTTACAACGTCGATAAAGTCAAAGCAGCGCTGGGCGAAGATGCACCAGTAGATTCATTAGAGCTAATCTTTAACCCTAAATATGCTGAGAAACTGTCGAAATGTGGACTATCGCTGTTAGATAGTGCTGATGAGATGATCCCAATGGCGCTTATCTATTTAGGGCTTGATCCAAACAGCACTAAGGCTGATGATTTTAAAAAGGCGGGTGAAGTTCTGGCTAAAGTACGCCCATACATCACTTACTTCCACTCTTCACGTTACATTACTGACTTAGCCAACGGCGATACCTGTGTTGCATTCGGTTACTCAGGGGATATTTTCCAAGCGGCAGCACGTGCGGAAGAAGCGGAAAATGGTCAGGTTATCGAGTACTCAATTCCAAAAGAAGGCTCAAACCTATGGTTTGACATGTTAGCGATACCTGCTGATGCAGCTAACGTGAAAAATGCCCATACCTTTATCAACTATCTACTTCGTCCAGAAGTGATTGCGCCTATTAGTAACTATGTTGCTTATGCGAACCCAAATGTTCCCGCGCTGCCATTAGTGGATGAAGAGGTACGTACTAACACCTCAATTTACCCAAGCAAAGAGGTGCTAGATCGCCTTTACGTCGGTGATGTACGTCCAATGAAATCTCAGCGTGCCTTGACACGCGTGTGGACCAAAGTTAAATCGGGTTATTAATCAAAAATGGGGCAAGGTATTACCTTGCCCTTTTTGATCAACAGCAAAAATAGACACAATTTTAAAAGGTAAGCCCCTGACCTTAAGGGTTTATCTGTTGGAGAAGTAATATGACTAGTACCTTGGGCGTCACCAATAAACCGATTACAAAGACGCAAGGCGAAGTGCTACTTCAGATCGACCGAGTGAGTAAACTTTTTGACGAAGTGCGCGCAGTAGATGATGTGTCGCTGAATATAAAGAAGGGTGAGATATTCGCATTATTAGGCGGCTCAGGCTCGGGCAAGTCAACCTTATTGCGTATTCTCGCTGGTTTCGAAAAGCCGTCCGAGGGGCGTATTTTCCTCGATGGCGAAGATATTACCGATATGCCGCCCCATGAGCGACCTATCAATATGATGTTCCAATCTTATGCACTGTTCCCCCATATGTCAGTTGAGCAGAACATCGCCTTTGGTTTAAAGCAGGACAAACTACCAAAAGCTGAAATTGCTGAGCGTGTGCAGGAGATGCTAAAGCTGGTTCATATGGAAGCCTATGCCAAGCGCAGGCCAAATCAGTTATCTGGCGGTCAACGTCAACGTGTGGCACTAGCTCGCTCGTTAGCGAAACGCCCTAAATTACTACTGCTTGATGAGCCAATGGGCGCGTTAGATAAGAAGCTGCGCACGCAGATGCAACTTGAGGTCGTCGATATTCTTGAAGCAGTTGGCGTGACTTGTGTGATGGTAACCCATGACCAAGAAGAAGCGATGACCATGGCTGGGCGGATCTCGATCATGAATGATGGCTGGATTGCGCAAACTGGCACGCCTACAGACATCTATGAAAGCCCGAGCAGTCGTATGGTTGCCGAGTTTATTGGCAGTGTTAACCTGTTTGAAGGCCAGATAATACAAGATCAAGCCGATCATCTGATGATCGCCAGCGAAGGCCTGTCGCAGAATATCTTCATTGACCACGGTGTATCGACCAGTGTTGAAGACAAGACCGTTTGGGTCGCAGTGCGCCCAGAGAAGACACGTATTACTCGTGAGCAGCCTCAAGGTGAATATAACTGGTCAAGTGGTGTAGTGGAAGATATCGCTTATTTAGGCGGGATCTCTGTGTATTACATCCGTCTACCGAATAAGCAGTTAATTCAAACCATTATGACAAACCGCGAACGTCGCTCTGATCCTCCTACATGGGAAGAAGCGGTTTTCATTAGCTGGGAGGCCACCAGCGGAGTGGTCCTTAGAACATAAGGAATCGATCATGAAAAAGCCGTTAAAGTTTCGATTACCCAAAGGCCAATGCTGGACCATAGGCGTCCCCTATTTTTGGCTACTACTGTTTTTTGCACTGCCCTTCGCAATTGTACTTAAGATCAGTTTTTCCACTCCAATTATTGCCATACCGCCATATGAGCCACTATTTCAGTACGCGGAAGAGTCACTGAATATCATGCTCAATCTGGGCAACTACTTGCTCATTCTTGATGACTCCTTGTATTACAACGCTTATTTAGGTTCGCTAAAAATGGCGACAATCTCAACCCTAGGTTGTTTGCTTATTGGCTATCCGATGGCCTACGCCATTGCAAGAGCCCCAAAGAGCAGCCAAACCTTGTTGGTGTTGTTAGTAATGTTGCCGTCTTGGACCTCTTTTCTTATTCGGGTTTATGCCTGGATGGGAATATTAAGCAACAATGGTGTGATCAATAATGTATTGATGTGGACAGGGCTTATCTCTGAACCGCTGCAGATACTTAATACTAATACTGCCGTATACATTGGCATTATTTATACCTATTTACCCTTTATGATTTTACCTCTGTACGCCACCTTATCGCAGCTCGATATGAGTTTGATCGAGGCTGCTTCAGACTTGGGCTCTCGTAGCCTAAACACCTTTTGGAAAGTGACATTGCCGCTATCAAAAGGTGGCGTTATTGCAGGCTCGATGTTGGTGTTTATTCCAGTTGTGGGTGAGTTTGTTATTCCTGAACTATTAGGTGGCCCCGATTCCTTGATGATAGGTAAAGTGTTATGGCAGGAGTTCTTTAATAACCGAGATTGGCCGGTAGCGTCTGCGCTAGCGATTGTGATGTTGGGCTTATTGATTATCCCTATCACGCTATTTCATCGTTATCAGGCACGTGAAATGGAGAAAACAGCATGAAGAAGTTAAGTTTCTCTACCATTATGCTTTGGGCTGGCATGTTCTTCCTGTACGCGCCAATGTTCATCTTAGTGTTTTACTCATTCAATGAATCTAAGCTCGTTACCGTATGGGGTGGGTTTTCGGTTAAGTGGTATGGCGAGCTGTTTCGCGACCAGCAGATTCTAGATGCGGTAGGCACCAGTTTGCAGGTGGCGTTTTACGCCTCTACCATGGCGGTTATTCTCGGCACAATGGCGGCGTTTGTGATGACTCGTTTTGCCCGCGGTTGGGGTAAATTGACCTTGTCGAATATGATCACCGCTCCTCTGGTCATGCCAGAAGTGATCACGGGTTTGTCATTGCTGTTACTGTTTGTGCATATGGCTGACTTTCTGGGCTGGCCGGCAGAGCGAGGCATGCTCACCGTGTGGATTGCGCACTCAACTTTCTGTGCGGCTTATGTTGCGGTGGTGGTGTCGTCGAGATTGCGCGAGATTGACCGTTCAGTGGAAGAGGCGGCGCAAGATCTTGGTGCTACACCGTTGAAGACCTTCTTTCAAATTACCGTACCCATGATCTCTCCGGCAATCGTCGCTGGTTGGTTGCTGTCGTTTAGCTTGTCGTTGGATGATCTGGTTATTGCTAGTTTCGCTTCAGGCCCTGGTGCTACAACCTTACCTATGGTGGTGTTCTCGTCTGTGAGAATGGGGGTATCTCCAAAGATAAATGCCTTAGCAACCTTGATTATCCTGATGGTGTCCTTGATAGCATTCATCTCCTGGTACTTTGCCCGCAGAGCAGACGCTAAACAGCGCTCAAGTTCAGCCTAGACAAATTAGGAAGAGTCAGGTCATGTGGAGCTTAGTTTTGCATGGCCTGCGATAAGGCATCGTTAAATTGTTGAACAATCAGAGCGACATATCGCTCACAGATAGTGATCGTAAAATTCGCTTAGAAAGCGAGAAGGACAGAAGTTATGTCAATAATAAATAACCAAAGACAGGCGGAAACCATGACCAGTACACCTCATGCAGATTCATACTACGCGGCATCGGCTAATGACAAAACAGAGCGTGCTCAACTGCGAGATAATATCGATACTGATATCTGTATTATCGGTGCTGGTTACACTGGTTTATCAACTGCATTGCACTTGCTGGAGATGGGCTATAGCGTCACTGTGCTTGAAGCGGCGCGTATCGGCTGGGGGGCTTCGGGGCGAAATGGTGGCCAAATAGTCAATAGTTTTAGTCGCGACATTGATTCGATTGAAAAGACGGTCGGTAAAGAAGCAGGCAAGCTATTTGGCGAAATGGCATTTGAAGGTGCTCGGATCATTAAAGATCGCATTAGCAAGTACAATATCCAATGTGATCTGCAAGATGGTGGTGTATTTGCCGCGTTGAATAATAAGCAGATGGGCCACCTACAGTCGCAAAAGGCGCTGTGGGAAAAACATGGTCATATGAACCATTTAGAGTTGTTGGACAAAAATGATATCCGTAAAGTGGTTGATACTGAAGCCTATGTGGGAGGATTACTCGACAAAAGTGGTGGGCATATCCATCCGCTTAACTTAGCACTGGGTGAAGCAAATGCCGTTGAGTCCCTTGGCGGAAAGATCTATGAAAACTCCGCGGTAGTTAAAGTCGAGGAGGGCGAAAACCCAGTAGTGCATACCGCTCATGGAAGTGTAAAAGCTAAATTTGTCGTGGTCGCGGGTAATGCATATCTTGGTGGCTTAATCCCTCAACTGCAAGCTAAGGCTATGCCCTGTGGTACACAGGTCATTACTACAGAGCCCCTCAGTGATGAATTAGCGAAAAGCTTACTCCCACAAAACTACTGCGTAGAAGATTGTAATTACCTATTAGATTACTTCCGTTTGTCTGGAGATAACCGTCTTATTTATGGCGGTGGCGTGGTGTATGGCGCACGTGATCCAGCTGACATCAAGTCGATCATTACTCCCAAAATGCTGAAAACGTTCCCGCAGCTTAAAGGCGTGAAGATTGATTACACTTGGACTGGTAATTTCTTGCTGACTTTATCTCGTCTACCTCAAGTCGGGCGTATTGGCAGCAATATCTATTACTCACAGGGCTGCAGTGGTCACGGAGTTACCTATACGCATTTAGCCGGAAAAATCTTAGCTGAAGCGATTAATGGTCAAGCAACGCGATTCGATGCGTTTGCAGGTTTGCCACACTACCCGTTCCCTGGTGGACATATGTTTCAAGTGCCATTCAGTGCTATTGGCGCTTGGTACTACACTATGCGCGATAAGTTAGGCGTTTAAGGCGGCACCAGCGACACAAGTGTTAAAGTGTTTTAATCCAATAACATTAAGTATTTGACCAGTTCAGAGCCCTCAGACTTTTCAATTCAAAGCGCATTGGTAAAGAAACGGTTATTCCCTTTTAAGCCAATGCAAAGCAGAAGTGGAAAGCCTGAGGAACTCACGTAGTACGGCTGAAGTTAAACAAATTGGCAAAACGCAGTATGCTTAGCAATGGGGTTTGGATATACGATTAAATGGATTTAGGAGATAGGGCGAAGCAGGATGCCAGACCCGAGAATAACTATTAGCTCAAATTTCACGGCTTGCCTACAGCGTTTTGAACTCCCGTTGAATGGTCAGACTTTTAATGTAATTGGTATTTGTGAATGTTTTGCCTAGAGTTTTAAGCGAGAAAGCATCGTGGAGAGTGTGAATATTTCAATATAAAGCCTGCATAGCAGGCTTTTTTCCGATCAAGAACTGACAGGTTCAAAGTTCAATGCTCTCTTTAAGTGACTCCATGGTCAATGCATAGTGGCGCATGTCCAATAGCGGTTTTTTACTGACCATTGGCGATAGCGTTTTGAGCATGTTTTCATAACTTAAAGAGTGGCACTCTTCCTTCCATTTAAGAGTTTTCACAATCCAACACAGTGCATCAAAAGTTGGTTTTAAGTCGCAGTCATAACCAAACTGTCTTAAGAACCTATTTTGTCCCATAGCAACAGCCCCTCTTTCGATCTCATTCAGTAATAATATGCATTTAAGGACATCTTCTTTATCTGAAAGCAGTTGACCTTCTGCGATGGCTTGTTTCCAAACACTTTGTGCTTGCTCTTTTACCTCGATGAAAAGTACTTGCAAATTCCCCACGAACTCGGGGCTGGCGAGATCGTAGATATGAGGGTTTACCCCCAGAAAGTTCATACAAAGATCATCTTTTTCCGCAGCCCAGCATTTCATTGGGTCGAGGGCCATCGAGTATATGATTTTCTCTTGATTGGATAGGGAGTCTGAATCAATGATTCTATTCACGCAGTTTGAAACATCATTGATGTGTTGAATATATAGCGAGACGACAATGTCTTCTTTGCATTTAAAATAGTTATACAAGGTTTTCTTGGAACAGCCTGCTCGGTTCGCAATTGTCGCCATTTTAAACGAGCACATACCTTGCTCTTTTATTACCTCTGAAGATACTTTTAAAATGTAGCAAATGACCTTGGGTGGGTTCAGTAAATAGTTGTTCATAGTAGGTATCTTCTTTTGCATCTCTCCTTTCATAGTGTCACTTTCGGCTCCACTAAGCCCCCTGATTTTCAGTGTAAAACCAGATTCTGTGACAAACATTAAAATAATTTAATGTCTGGGATTGGCCTAACAAATTGCTACTAACTTGTGAATTTGTGCCTTTAAAACGTAAACACTTGGTTTCCTATAAGAGGATTTTTGCTCACGGAACACATCTCTGCACCTCGTTAACATAATCATCAGAAACTAACCTGATCATTATCGAGGAAATATGAAAACTTCTCTTACCACATTGGCCGCTGCACTGTTCATGACATTTACTGCATCCGCAGCAAACGTTATTGATATTGACACTCCTGCGCTGGATAACACTGTGCAAAAAGTGTACTCGGTCTATTGTCCATTCTGTTACAAGTACGAAAAATCAGTCACTCCTAACCTAATTAAAAACCTCCCTAGTGGTACCGATTTTCAAGGTGTATGTCTTGAAAACAAAGGTGAACTAGGCACTGAAGCATGTGAAGTTCTGGCGGCTGCAGACACCATCAGTCATGAAAAATATAAAGCTGCAAAGTTAGCTATGTACTCGGCTGTACATGACAAAAAGCTGAAGAATGTCAAAGGAGCAGGGGCGATTAAAGGTGATTTGGCCGCTATTGGTTTAGCGGCTGCAGAGATATCTCAGCAGGATTTTGAAACCGCGCTTAGCTCAGCAGCTGCGCAAGATAAGCTTGCGTACGACCGTACTATCGCACTGACCATTGCAAAGGTAAAAGGTATCCCAGCCATTGTTATTAGTGGGAATAAGTTAGTTGATACATCGACAGTTTCTTCCCTATCTGATCTCGATAAAACCATCAAAAATAACCTTTAGGGGCTAACTATGATCACCAACTTTAAACAGTGGCTAAGTCAATTGCGTCAGCAGCCATTATTAACGTTAGAGGCCACGCAAGAGCTGCGAACCGTTTGGACTGTTATGGTTTTTGCTTGCGTGTTCCTGCTGGGTTCTGCCATGGGTTATTTCCAGTGGTTTTTAGAGATGGCGCCTTGTGAAAACTGTGTCTATATCCGCTTTAGTCAGTTCTGCATATTGATAGCAGGCGTGATTATTATCATTAATCCTAAGCACACACTGCTTAAAATTATCGGCTTAGTTCTAGCTTGGTACGGCATTATCTATGGCTTGGACAAGGCGATTATTTTGTCTGGCCAACATGTGGCATCACACGCTGCCGACACAGGTTTAGATCTCTTCCAATCAGGTCAAGGTGCAAATGCTTGCTCCTTAGAGCCTAAGTTCCCATTAGGTTTACCGTTGCACGAATGGCTTCCCTATGAGTTTGCACCAAGTGGGATCTGTGGTGAGGACGACTGGTCGCTGTTTGGTCTGAATATGGCTCAATACTGCATCATTAGTTACTGCGTATTTATTGCCTGTGCATTGCCACTGACCATTGCATTCATCACCAAGATGCTGAAGAGAGGTAAATGATGAAATCGTTCATGTTAGTTGGCCTCTTCGCAATATTTATCTTTGGTTGTACATCAGCTCCGAGAGCGGTAGAGGTCATCACTTATCAAGACGGCAATATTGTTTGTAAAACCATTACAGATGAAGCAACAGAATATGTCGATATTGAAACGGCTTCTGAGTGCCCAGTTGAAGGCTTATAGCCAAGTATAACAATTGATAAATCAGGATGATGAAGATGAATTTTAAAATGAAAAAAACAGCGCTGATGATGGGCTTACTCGGTGCGCTCATTGTGCCGACTTCGAGCGCGAGCATGCTTGCGATTGAGGCGGGCATCATGGATTGGAGTGACAGTACCGAAGACTATTTTGGTGACGGTAAAAGCGAAAATGAATTTGTCACTATTAAGGGAGCCACAGGCAGTGCTTTTGGTGATGTCTATGCCCGCCTTAAGTTAGAAGACTTTACTGATGCTGACATGATTGGTTCGGAAATAAATATCATTGGCCAGATCAATATGGGTGAAAGTGATTTCAATTGGTACGGACAGGTATTTAGCAAGCAAAAACCGACTTGGTCGGAGACCAACACCTTACTCGGTTTTAGCCATGACAAAACGTGGGATAACGGTTGGTACACCCAAGTTGCAGTCGCTGGCCATGTTGTCACCTCTTACTACAACCATTTCAGTAAACCAGATGGCGAAAAATTCGATGCGAATGGGTTTAATGGTGGCTATGCCTATCTGGCCGTAAACAAAAGCTTCAGCGCATTAAACCAGGACTTTACGTTTGGCTGGTGGCAAGAGCATTACTTCGGTCGTGGTGATGATTACCTAGTGGTGTCTGGTGATATTGAAGATCACGGTTTTAACGGTCAAGCCACGCTTCGCTGGCATCTGGCGGGTGGTTTATCTACCGCTATTCAGTATCGATACGCGCAAAACAACCTTGGAAAAGAGGGGTGGCAAAACGCCATATTCTACTCAATGCAGTACAACTTCTAATTAAAATCTTAATTAAAACAAATAAATAAACATTCTGGAGTTTAAGATGAAAAAGACAATTTTAGCCACGTCCTTAGCCATTGGTTTAATCGGTTTGAGCGGCACCGCCGTTGCTGCGGGGGATTGGGCGGATAAATATTTAACAACGGTAAAGACTCAAGGTCAGATCGGTATTGTTAAAGTGAACCCTTACGATTTTGCGCCATTAACAGCGATTATCGATCTAAATGGCTTTGAAATATCAAATGTGGAAGTTCGCGTCGAGCCTAAAGCTGGTGGCGTACCTATCGAATACCCTGTAGATGATGTGGCAGTGACGACTCATAACGGTATCCCTATATTTGGTCTTTATGCAGACTATCAGAACACAGTTAGCGTCAAATATATTAAGAATGGGCAGAAGGTTTCAGAGAAATACAAGATTAATACTGGACCATTAAAGAGACTGTTATTCGATGGCCAAACTCGTACTTTTCCAGAGGTGAAGCCTGTTAAAGTTGCTCATGAGTTTAAAGATAGACTGTATATGGTTAACCACTTAGGCGCAGATGATAAAACTGAAGGCTGGGATAATTACCCTGTAGTATTTGTTGCCGATACAACGGGTGAAGTTCGCTGGTTTATGGATTGGGATAAGGTCTACGATCAAGAAACAACCAAAGGCATAGCGATGGGCTTTCATCTAGCAGATAACGGCGAGCTTTATTGGGGGCAAGACCATTACTATGCCCGTTATGACATGTTAGGTCGTAAGGTATTTAAACGGGAAATGCCACGTGGGTTTACTGGTTTTTCACACGCTATGTTAGAGATGCCAAATGGCCACTATTTACTGCGAGTAGCAAAAGAAAAGTACCTCCGTGAAGATGGTAAACGTATCGATACTGTACGTGACCATGTTATCGAAGTTGATCAAACGGGTAACGTTGTCCATGTTTGGGATTTCAACAAAATATTCAACAATATGCGCGACGATCTGCTTGTAGGATTAGATAGTGGCGCCGTGTGTCTGAATGTTGATGAAAACCATGCCGGTGAAACCATGGATATTGAACCTGATGCGCCATTTGGCGATCTGCCAGGTGTGGCTGCTGGACGTAATTGGGCTCATATCAACTCAATTGAGTACGATGCAAAAGATGATTCTGTCATTGTGTCTATGCGCCATCAAGGTACCGCAAAAGTGGGGCGTGATGGTGATGTTAAGTGGATCTTAGCGGCAAATAAAGGCTGGGGAGAGCTAAGCGATAAAGTATTGACCCCTGTGGATTCAAAGGGCAATAAGCTAGATTGTGATGAGAATGGCCGTTGTAACGACACTGATTTTGACTTTCCTTGGACGCAGCATACTTCTTGGCTAACTTCTCGTGGCACACTCGTTTCTTTCGATAATGGTGATGGTCGTTACTTTGAGCAACCAGCCATGCCAACGATGAAGTACTCTCGTGGTGTCGAATATAAGATCAACGAAGATAAGATGACGGTTGAACAGACCTTTGAGTATGGTAAAGAGCGAGGCTATGAGTGGTACTCGGCGATTACTTCGAATATAGAATGGCGTGAAAAGAGCGAAACCTTCTTTATGTATTCCGCAGCCGCTGGACTTTTCACTGGAGAGCCTGGCAAGCACTTTATCAATGAAGTAACAGAAGATGGTAAGGTTAAAGTGGAGCTAACAATTAACTCTATGGCTAAAACTGAGCCATCTTACCGTGCGTTGATTGTGGAGCCTCAGAAGCTATTCAGCAAATAGTTATTTCTAATAGAAAGGCCGCGATATCTGCGGCCTTAAAGAAGTATAACTATGATCAAATTAAAGCACTTAACGATAGTGATATTAAAAAGCCGAGTATGTTTAAGAAAGATGAGTTTAATTCTTAAGGGAGATCAGCCTGACGTCAGTTACAGCTGTTTATTCTGAAGATAAAAGTCTACTTGCGTCGTTTTTATGTTGCAATAATGGCTTTATAAACTTGATGTGAACTTTTTGATCGCTAGTCCCAAACCTATTACCAACACCTCAACAGCGGCAATCCCTGCGATAACGTGAAGTAATGCAGGTACATGTCTAATAAAATCCATCTCTATTTCTCTCTAGATACATGTTGTTACTTTTTCTAAATATCTCATACATCTAGCTCTCAATTTTTGATGTTGATCGCAAAAAGCCTGTTTTTAAGCGCAGGAGGCTAAATTTCCTTTTACGCCCTCAAAAAAGGGAGAGAGGCGTTAGCTTGTCATTCAATTTGCTTAGAGTTGTGAACTAATTCCACTGTGGAAACGTAACGTTATTTAGAATATATGGCTATTAATGCTGGAAAGTTAAGCAATCCATACTAGCTTCAATAGGGTGCCTAAGAATAAAAGAGAACGCTAATGAATCGAATAATGCTGCTGGCTGTGCTGTTGATTTTTGTCACTGATGTTAATGCGGACTATGAACCTTCCTTTGAGATAGGTAAGCAAAAAGCCAAAGTTTGTATGACATGTCATGGTGAGGATGGCATATCAACACTCGATCCTTATCCCAATTTACGTGGTCAGAAAGTGGGTTATTTGATCTCCTCCCTCAAAGATTATAAGTCGAGGCAACGTACCAGTGGCCTTGCGATTCTAATGCAGCAGCAAGCTGATGCTTTATCAGAGCAAGATATCAAAGATATTGCCTACTATTTTTCAGTGCTCGGTACTAAAAAGGAAGGGGAATAGCGTATGTCACAAGGCATGGAGCTTTATGACGTAAAAGTTGTCCGTTACTTTATTGTGGCCGCAGTGGCTTGGTCCATTGCTGGAATGTTTATTGGCGTCGTACTGGCTGCGCAGCTGTATTGGCCTGTGCTTAATTTTGATTCTGAATATATCCAGTTCGGCCGCCTAAGACCGCTACACACCTCGGGGGTGATTTACGGTTTTGTGGTCAACATGTTGATGGGAACTTCACTCTACATAGTGCAAAGAACTGGTCAAACTAAACTGTTTAATCAAAGCCTGTCCTGGATGGTTTTTTGGGGATGGCAATTAGTGTTGTTTTTGGCTTTAGTCACCTTGCCAATGGGATATACCTCTAGCAAAGAATATGCGGAACTAGAGTGGCCAATTGATTTACTGATAGTGTTGGTTTGGGTGCTATACGCAGTGTTGTTTTTCGGCACGATAGCAAAAAGAAAAGTCAATCATATCTTTGTCGCAAATTGGTTCTTTGGCGCCTTTATTATTGTGGTGGCACTTATCTTTATCCTCAATAACCTCGCTATGCCTGTGTCTTTAATGAAATCATATTCTGTATTTGCAGGGGCTCAAGATGCCATTGTTCAGTGGTGGTGGGGGCATAATGCAGTTGGGTTCCTGCTAACAGCCGGCATCATTGGCATGAACTACTACTTTATTCCTAAGTTGTCAGAAAGACCTATTTATTCATATCGGCTATCCGTCATCCATTTTTGGGGACTGGTGGGTTTCTACACTTGGGCGGGTACCCATCACTTAGTTTACTCATCAGTACCTGTGTGGGTTCAAAATATCGGTATTGTTATGTCACTCATCCTTTGGCTTCCCTCTTGGGCGGGGGCATTTAACAGTGCGATGACTTTATTGCAAAACAAGGAAAAGCTTAAGACTGATTACATTATGTGGTTTTTCATGTCGGCAATTCTCTATTACTGCTTAGCGACATTTGAAGGGCCGTTACTGGCGATTCGCTGGTTTAACATGGTGGCACATAACACCGAATGGATTATTGGCCATGTACATTCGGCAGCGCTCGGTTGGGTTGGTATGTCGGGTATTGCAACTTTCTATTACTTTATTCCGCGGTTGTGGGGTAAGACTCAGCTTTGGTCAAATCGAATGCTCAAATGGCATTTCTGGTTAGCCCATGTGGGGGTGGCACTCTATGCCATCGCGCTTTGGGTTGCGGGGATTGGTGAGGGCTATATGTGGTTGGCACAGCAGGAGAACGGTTCACTAGCGTATAGCTTTGTAGAGGCAATGGACTTTAAAGCACCTTGGTTATTTGTTCGCTTCTTTGGTGGTGCATGTTTTGTATTGGGCCTGCTACTGATGGCATTTAATCTCTATAAAACGGTTTCGCAAGAGCAGGGGGAAGTCGCTGATGCTAACTAAAGACTTTACGCATTCGGTGGTGATCTTAATTATCTCTACTATCGTGGTTGCGAGTTTTTCGATATTGGTACTTATCGTTCCTAACCTTGTTCGTACCGATGAAATAAGAGCGACATCACTCGCTAAACCGCTAACCGCACTAGAGGTGGCAGGTAGAGATATTTACATTAGTGAGGGGTGTCATGTTTGTCATACCCAAATGGTGCGAGGAATTGAGCCTGAAATAAAACGTGATGGTCGAGCGAACAAAGAGGGGGATGACATTTATGAGTTTCCTAACCTTTGGGGGTCGAAAAGAACGGGGCCTGATTTGACTAATTTGGGACGGAAGTATTCAGCGCAGTGGCAACGATTGCACCTTATTGATCCAAGGCAGGTCGTACCAACTTCTTTAATGCCGGCATATCCATGGTTATTTAAACAGGTGCTATCAGGCGATGATATTGAAAATAAGATGCGGGTCCTTAAAGGGTTGGGCGTCCCCTACACTGAAAATGAAATAGAGCGATCGCGACTTGCTGTTAAAGGGGTGACGAAAGGGGAGGCTTTGGTTCACTATTTACAAAGCTTAGGAAATGATACCGCCAGCGATCAGGAGCGTTGATATGACTGTTTTCTGGAATACTTGGGTAATAGGGTTCATCCTCATCTTTCTGGCATTTATGGCATTAGTTGTCATTAAATATTGGCGCAGTGAGCACACCGCAGACAAAGATAAGACGGTCGAAACATTCGATGGTATTGATGAAAACGATGCCCCACCTCCGCGACTTTTTTATCTTTCTTATTTAATCGCATTTATCATTTCGGCTGGATTTTTAGTGTTATATCCAGGCCTTGGTAATTGGGCGGGTCTTATGGGGTGGAAGCAAATTGACGATGCTCTGAGCTCCCCTTTGACAGACTTGGATATGCAAATAGCACCGTTAAGCGATCTCAGTCTAGGAGGATTAGCCGCTAATCCCCAAGTAACTAAAAGCGGCGAGTTGTTGTTTCAAAACCATTGCGCAGCATGTCATCGCGCCAATGCTCAAGGGCAAAAGCACTTCCCCAACCTTACTGATAATGAATGGCTTTATGGCGGAACCGAAAAAGATATTCTTCACTCTATTGAAAAGGGACGTCATGGTGCAATGCCTGGTTGGAAAGGTATTTTATCGGAAGATCAAATTCTTAAAATGTCTTACTACATAGCCTCCCTGCAACGTCGAAACTTAAATGCTCCACAAGTGAAAATTGATCTGGGTAAAGAGATATTTGTGCAATATTGTTCAAGCTGTCATGGCGACGGTACGGTTGCCAATATTGAAATAGGTGCGCCAGTATTATCAGATGATATTTGGTTGCATGGCGGCAGTATTGAGGAGATAGAACATACTATTGAATTTGGTCTGAATAACCTGATGCCAGCTTTTTCTGAACAGTTAAGCCGTAATGAAATACTGGCTATTGGCGCTTATATTACCGAGCAAAGGCTTAGGTATGACGCCAAACTTGCTGCGCTAGACCCTCAATCCGTTGCACGAGGTGAATATCTAGCCAATGCGGGTGACTGTGTTGCTTGCCATAGCTCAGAAAGTGGCGAGCGCTTTGCTGGTGGGCTGCCATTTAAAACGCCTTTTGGCACCATCTATTCAACCAATATTACGCCGCACTTCAGTGAAGGTATTGGTGATAATGACTATGCGGAGTTTAAAGCTGCGTTATTTGATGGAAAAGGCAAGCATGGTTATCTGTATCCTGCAATGCCTTACACCTCTTATCAGTATTTAACCGAGCAAGACACTCAAGATTTATGGAATTACTTACAGTCGATTACGGCGGTGCCAAGGCAGAATGATTCTAATGAGATGATGTTTCCGTCCAATATTCGCCAAGGGCTATTAGGTTGGAATCTGGTGTTCATGGATAGCGAACCTCTGTCTTATGCAGCCCCTGAACATGTGGAGCTGAATGAGCATGAACTCAAGCAGTGGCAGCAGGGTAAGTATTGGGTGATGGGGTTGGGTCATTGCTCTGAATGCCATACTCCTCGAAATTTGGCGCAGGCTCTAATCCCTGAAAAAATATTCCAAGGAAATATTATTGATGGCTGGAATGCCCCTAATATTTCTGCCCAAGAGCTGCATGAAGACCGATGGGATTTAGAGTCCCTAACTGACTTTTTGCACACTGGGCACTCAGATAAAGGTTCGGCGTTTGCTGGTATGGCAGATGTGGTGAAAAATAGTACCAGCTTGATGACCCGAGATGATATTGAAGCGATATCACGCTATTTATTGGTTGGAGATGTTTATAACACCATTCCTGATGGCCAAAAGCAATTATCGCCTACGGGGTTTGTGGCCGAGTCATATTCAGCTGATCAATTTGAAACTTTTGCAATGTACGCTGATACCTGTGGGGCTTGTCACGGAGAAGATGGAAAAGGTCGTGATCCGATTGCGCCGACTCTGCTTAATAATGGGATCATTATGCACAGCGATCCGTTTAATACTATCGCCGTGACGATCCGTGGTTTAGCACCGACCTATCTGGATGAAGAGCGAAACTTTATGCCGATGACCAGTTTTCAGAATGTGCTTACCGATAGTGAGTTAGCAAAGCTTATCAGCTTTGAACGCTTATATTTGGGTGGCCGTGAGGAGCCTGTGACTGCCGCGCAAGTCAAGGCGGTGCGCCAGAAGTTGGAAAAAGCTGGATTTGCAGGCAATCTGCACACCACTCCTGATATGTATGATCATAAAGATACTGATATCAATATTGATTAGCGAATTTTCGACTGCATAAAAAAAGCCTGCTATGCAGGCTTTTTTATGCGTTTCACCAGAGTATTAGCGAACAAAAGGGTCGCTAAACTTTTCATCTGTGAGCAATGTTTCATCGGTGAGTGTTTCTAAAAAAGCCACTAGTTGTGCTTGTTCCGTCGCGCTAAAGTTATACCGTACTGGATTACCGTCAGCATCTTTTAGCAGGGCTTGCAACGTCGGATGTGCCTCAATGCCGCTACTGTAGTGCTCTACCACTTCTGCTAACGTGTCGAATCGACCGTCATGCATATAAGGAGCGGTGACCCCAATATTTTTAAGTGATGGGGATTTGAACTTTCCTCTATGGCCCATAGCGCCAGTCGATTCAAACACCCCTTGGTCGCTATCGGAGTTGGCATCTAGGCCGTTATTACTCGCACTGGTGGTTGCATTAGAATCCTCACCAATTAATGGGCCGACAAAAGCTTCACTGCTATGACAGCTCGTGCAGGGAGGTATGCCATCTCTAAACTGCATGAACAGCCTTTTACCGGCATTTTCATCAACGCTAAAGTTACTAAAATCATCTAATGGGTTATTGACTGTTAGGCGACCTTGATCATATTTGGCATCGATGCTTACCATAGCGCGAATAAACTGCGACAGGGCAAAGCTAATCCGCTCACTACTGACCTCATCGTCACCAAATGCATTGATAAACAGACTGTTGTAATAGGGTTGCGCCGCAACGACATCGACTAGCTGAGTCAAGGTTAACCCCATCTCAACCTCATCTTGAATAGGCATCAATACTTGCTGCTCTAATGTATCTGCGCGTTCATCCCAGAAGAATTTCCCTGTTTGATAAAACCGAGCATTCGCTAAAGACATAGAGTGGCGACGCGTCTCTCCACCGTCAAAACCAATACTCAAGCGACGAGAGTCGGAAAAACCTTCGGCTTGCACATGGCATGAGGCGCAAGAAACAGTATCGTTAAAGCTGAGTTTTGTGTCGTAGAACAGCACTCGTCCTAAGGTGGCCCCATGATCGCTAATTGGGTTGTTTTCAGGAGTATTGTCAGATTCGATCGCGGCGGTTTGAAATATAAAATTACTAGGGAAAGCATTAGTCGTGTAATGCAGAGGCAACGCTATTACAGCATAATTAAAGGGAGTCTGCGGCAACTGCAGTACGCTTTGCTGCGCTAGTGGATTGATGGTTATCTCGATGGTTTGTTCAACGGTTATTTGTCCATCAAATAAGCTCACTGTCAAGTTTTGAACTTGCTGGGTTTGTACTTCTTCGGCAGTGATAATCAATTGGTCCGCGATGATTTCGCTGCTAATCAAAGGAGGGTTGTTGAGGCTATATGTCAGTTGGTCTGAATCCGCGTCGGTGGCGGATACTCCTATGCTTGTAGAGCCTTGACTGTCGATGCTGACGGTTGTTGTTGTCAGGGTTAATACTGGCGCACTGTTTACCGGAGCGACAGGTGTATCGGGGGCGATAGGAGTTGGCGTAATTTCAGCCTCCGAAGAGGAGTCTCCGCCACAAGCTGTGATAAATACAGCGAGAAAAATACTGCTTATGGCAGGGCTTGATGAGTGATTTAACGGCATAGCAATCTCTCTTTTTATTAACTTTTTGGTAACAGTTATCACTATAGATAAATGGACGTAAATGAACGCGTGTTTGATGTAAAGTAGTGCAAAGCTGACGATGTTATTTACGTTTATACTGGTGCTTTAATATTAACACTTTGATTTTTAGTCTAGTTATTGTCGCTATATTAAGAGTGATGACTTTGTTCTTTATCAAGAAAAGTAGCGGTTTAACAACTGGTATTAATACAAATCGAGAATGGCTAGTTGGTGTTCATGTTTAGGTTTTTGTGTTGAATATGTTAAGTGGGTTGAAATATTCGATGTTGATAATGTTTTTGGCCGCTGCTAGTTTTATACTGATTGATATTACTGGTAGCTTTTTATGCTAAATCGAGATTTGTCGTATAGGTCATATTTCCTCCCTTTATTGATCCTGTTTTTAAGCCGCAGGGGAGTTACCTAATTAATCTTGCCGATTACTTTGTGTTTTCTTGCGTCGTGTCGGCTGGTGATTGCCATGACTCTTCCCCATCAAGCGGTGCGAAAGATATGCCGGGTGCTAAAGGTGTATTTGCTTTTAAACCCAGTGATTGGATAGAAGGAAAAACGACCTGGTGGAAAGACAGTGATGGAGTCGCACCTGGTGTTGCGGGTTGCCATATTGGTACTGATAAAAATGGCGTCGCGAACGGCAGAATGTTTGGCGAAGCATGCTTACCCGATGGCTTGCTGGTTGAGTCTAACCCGGGTAAAGATGTTGTTCATGCCCACGCTAATGATACGGGACACCCTGATACATTTGACTGCAACGCTTGGTGTGTCGGTACGGGAAATAGCAGTGGTATGTGCACTATTGCATCCGCGGCACCTTGCGAGCAATCTGCTAAGTGTGTCTGTAAATAGCGGCTAGCTATATTAAATTTAAAGCAAACCGTTTACCTGTCGTTGGGGGGAAACGGTTTGCTTTATTGCCCATTAAATTAATCTTGCAGGCTTACTGTTATATTAAAGACTAAATTCTCCACGTACTGTCAAAGCAAACTGTCTTGGTTCGCCTAACGCCGGCGTACGAGTAAACTTATTGGTAATGTACTCTTCATCAAATAAGTTCTTACCTTGTAAGTAAACCCCTACGTTTTGCCACTCATAGCCTATCTGCATATTCACCAGTGTGCGGCTGTCGTTGTATGGATCAAACAGAGCGTCACCTTCTTTATATCCTTCACGGTACGGATCGACCTTAACTGGCGCACTGTCGGCGTAGTTGGCATTGAGGTTAGCGAAAATACCATTATCGGCGGTGTAGGTTGCGCCGACATTACCTGTCCACTCCGGCGCGGTAAATTGACGACCCGATAAGTCATTCACAATGGGAGTGGTTTCAGTCGGAATGGAAATTACAAATTCAGTAAACTCGGTCTTTGATTGCCCAACTGAGGCATAAAGCGCTAGTTCATTAGTTACTTGGTAATTCAGTTCAAGCTCAAACCCTTTCACGGTTGATTGACCCGCATTGACTGTCTCGCTGTCATAACGGTTGGGTGAAAGCTGTACATTTACTTGTTGATCGCGCCAGTCCACATAAAACACGTTGGCATTGGCAATTAGGTCACCGTCTAACCAAATTGAACGCAGTGAAAATTCATAGTTATCAGTATATTCTGGGTCATATTCAAACACCTCTCCACGCGCATTATTAATGCCTACGCCGCCTGAACGGTAGCCCTTTTGGAAAGAAAAACTGGTGATTAAGTCTTCAGTCCAGTGATAGCTCACGCCTAATTTCGGCAAAATGGTATTAAAGTCATTATTAATTTGTGGCGTGGCTGTTGAAGCATTCGCTGCTAAATCATAAAACTGCTGGTTAATACCAGCGATTAAAGGTGCGATACCTTCATAATGGGGTACCCATATCACTGGCTGGATCAGGCATTTTATCTTTATTTCAAATGATGTACTGGGCGTCATTCTGAGTTTCTTGTTTTTCATGGTCAAAGCGAATACCGCCAAAACATCCCACTTTTCAGTGATATTCCAAACAGCATCAGCAAACAGTGCATAGCTGGAAACTGTCTGTTGTGATGACGTTAGTGCGCTTGTGTGAGCGGGGTTAAACTCGGCATATTGGTTAACCACTAGATCAGCGATAGGTTGGCTTAAACCGTACCTTGCTTGTAAAATATCACTTGTCAGCCCTAAGCGGTTTAGCTTTAAGTTACTTAAACCGTTAGAGTGGTCATCGATGTCTGTATTGAAATAATACGCACCAATAATGCCGCTAAAATCATCGTACTCAAAGGTAAGTCTCAGCTCTTGACTGAGCGAGTCGGTAGTATTGTTATAGTTAGAAATACTGCCGGTATCTTCTGGGAGTTCACTTCCCTCGATTGCCAAGAAGTCAGAGTCCCAAGTAAATTGTGTATCTACACTAGACCAAGTGGTGTAGGAGCTAAGTGCCCAATAATCACTTAAGTCATAGTTTAGCTCCAACACCAGTATGTCGGCATCGACCGCCTCTGCTCTTTCATCATTATTGTAAACATAGCGATTTTCAAATGGATTTTGACCTTGGGCAATTTCTACCGCGGTATGACCATATTCACTATTGGCACGGGTATAACCTAGTTGAGCTGAAAACTCAGGCATTGCCGATGGCTGATATAGCAGCTTTAATCGGTAAGTGCCGTCTTCACGATAATCGGCAGCTTCATTACGCACTAGGTTTTCGATATAGCCATCAATCTCTTTCTTTTCGCCACTAAAACGAAATGAAAGTTCATCTTCGATAAGACCACCACCAATTGCAACGCCAATCTCTCGTTGACCATTTTCACCTACCGTTAACTGATATTTGCCTTGCCAATCTTGGGTTGGTGCTTGGGTCGTCATGATGACTGCGCCCGCTAACGCATTACGTCCTTGCAAAGTAGATTGTGGGCCTCGTAATATTTCAACTTGTTTAGCGTCCCAAGTTGAAAAGCCACCACCATAAATCATGCGTTCTGGCAAAGGGGCCCCGTCTACGTAAACACTGGCTAAGAAACTATTCCCACCACCGGAAACGTTAAAACCATCAATACCACGAATACTAAAGCTGCGATTACCAGTGACTTGAGCATTAGCGGTATTGATTAACACTTCACGAAAATCATTAATGTTTTCCTGCTCCATCTGCTTCTCTGTTAATACGGCAACACTGGTCGTCGTCTCTTGCACTGAGCGAGCAATTTTCTGCCCAGTAACCATGATGCGCTCGATATCACTGGTATCGATGCTGTCATCTGCCATAACTGACAGGCAGGTTAAAGAGGCTGGAATAATTAACCCAAAGCGGATTGCGTTGGTAATAGGGTTTAACTTAGATGATCCCATGGTTTATCGTCCAAATGATAATGATTGCTATTAACTGTGGCGCAGGATGCTATCACAATCATCTTGAGTTTTTCTAACGTTTTTACGATAATAAATACAAATCGTTATCATTTGTATTTAATTTTGGGTTGGATTTATGATTTTTGTGGGCACATTACTGCTTTGGTTTGCTTGTTTTTTTAGTTATTTATCATCTAATAAACAGAGGCTTATTGATTATTCTTTACCAAAGCACATTGTTTGGATTGGGTTTGTAGTCTCCGTGGCTTTGGCTATCAGTACCTTTACAAGTTACTACGGTTTGATTGTTGCTATGTTAATCGCTTTGTTATTAATCATGGCGATGTGGATGATATTGGTGGTGATCTCCTCTCATGCTAACCGTCGTAGCATGTTGGTCTTTTCCCTCGGTGTGGGTTTATTTTCAAGTATTATTTTACTAGGGGGCATTAACCATGTGGCCTAAGTCTATTATCGCTTTTCTCGGTGGTTTATTGCTCTCTGTGAGTATTATGCTGAGTCTTTATCTGTTGCTCCCTTTAGCTATAGATATCAAATTACTGCTAGGTCTTTTGTCGGGCTTTCTTATTTGGGTTGCTGTCATGGTTTATTGCTATAGCTTTAACAATGGTAAAGCAGTGGCAGTCGCCTGCGGCAAGCTGTTGATGCTGTCGCTGCTCGTTAATGCTGTACTTTTCTGGACTCTACCTCCGCTATGAATACTCAAATAATGAAGAAACCTCAAAATAAATTAATTAAAAACCTCACTGAATCCCATAGTTGGATAGGGGTCATCATTTCGCCATTGCTGTTCCTTATATTTTGGGCTGGAGCTGTGACACTTTTCTATGAAGAGGTGAAGCAGTGGGCTGTGCTACCGCAGTTTCCAGTTGCTGTGCAGCAGCAAGAGCTACCTTTACAAGAGATTGTAGAAAGCAAGTTAGCACAACATGATTTTGACTATAAAGAGCACTTGATGGTGCAAATGCCGTCAGAGCATGACCCCTACTATAAGGTGTACCTAGATCTTGTTCGTGAGGAGGGGAAGGAGGACGAACATGGCGAGGTTGTATCTTTATTAATTGACCCTAACACAGGCGTCAGTGTGGCTGATAAAGAGGACTTTTTCTTAGGTGACTTTCTCTATCAACTGCATTACAACCTAAATTTACCAGGAGGAACCTATCTCGTCGGTATCATCAGTTTATTCTTCTTGTTTGCTCTGGTTTCTGGGATATTCATTCATGCAAAAAAGCTGTTTAAACACTTCTTTTTATATCGACATGATAAAAATCGCCGCGATAAATTGTTAGATCTGCACAATGTGGTCGGGGTGATGACGCTGCCGTTTACCTTAATGTATGCCATCAGCGGCTTGGTATTTAATTTGGCGATAATTTATCAAATTGCCTTTGTAGTGTTTATCTATCAAGGCGATCAAGACACGCTATTTAAAGATGCTGGGTTTACGTTGTTCGATGAACCGCAAATCGAAAAAACAATCGACATGAGCGGTGCATACCAGATTATCGACGAGGTAAGGGCGCGAGATGATTTTCACTTGCGGAATGTGATTTTTTATAATTATGGCGACGAAGCGGCCATAATTCAGCTAAGAGGTAATGACTTAGTTAACTTCTCTCAAAAGGATGAGTTTTTCTATCGCGTTAAAACCGGCGAACTACTTAATAAAACCGATATCAGTAATTACAATGTATTCCGTAAAGGTAGAGAGATTATAGCAACCCTGCATTTTGGTGATTTTGCTGGCGTTGATGTGCGGGTTCTCTATTTCATTTTGTCGTTGGCTATCTGCGCCATGATAGTCATTGGTAATATGTTGTGGCTGGATAAACGTGCTTTACAACAAAATGCTTCGCAGCGAAGCATCAGTATTATACGAGGGCTGACTCTAGGTGGCTGTGGTGGCTTAGTGCTGGCAACAGCTGTGGCTTTCTTTATTGAACGCGTGCTGCCTGCAGCTATGCTAAACCGCGCAGACTGGCTGGTTTATGGCTTTGTCGGCAGTTTATTGCTTGCCATGGTGCTTGCGTATATCGTCGACGATAAAAAGCGTTATCTGGCACAGATGATCCTCGCCACTGTCGTGATCCTCGCGGTGACGCTGGTCGCTGACTGGATATTATTTGGCGCGCAGTTAACACAGCTTTGGCAATCAGGGTTTCAATCGGTGTTAGCTGTAGAAGTCGGCTTATTACTGTTTATCTGTCTTGGTTTATGGGTCGTGAATAAACTGAATGTATTTAAACGGCTTCAAGCGAACAATGTTGCTTCGACAAGCGTGTTTGAAGGCTCATAACTTGGGTTGTTTTTAATGGCTCATCGGTGCCCCGAGAGCGCAGTATTACGCTGCGCTCTTGCTATTTCTTCGTATGTTATATCAACACATTGAACAAGTTTACTATGATTATCATGAAGTAAATTAATTTAATTTCAATGCTTTAGCGAATATTATCCTTCAACAGTAAAATTTTATTTTACAATCCTAAAAATTGGTGTAAATTACGCCGCCTTATCTAGTTCAACTTGTATTGATAGATAGATGCCATAGTCTGATTTAGGTCATTTTACCTAGGTCATTGTGTTGTTTATTTTGAATACTCTACACCTCCCAAAGTCTCATGACCCCAAGAAAGATAGAGCATTCCATTTTATAGGAAAGTTCAATGAATATATTATTTCTAATGTATCCATGGAAAAATATTGAGCCCGAAACCGATACGACTTTACGTCTCATTCATGAGTGTGTGGTGCGTGGCCATATTGTGGCACTGGCGACGACTAGCAATTTAACAATGCGTGACACTGAAGCGAGTGCTTATTGCCGTGTGTTTAGTAAAGAGCTGCCTACATCTAATAACATCGTTTCTTTTTATAAGAAGGCGGAATTTAAAACATTACGTTTACCGTTAGCCGGTTTTGATAGCATCATTATGCGCGCAAACCCACCGCTGGACACCATCGCGCTCAACTTTCTTGATTCGGTGCGTGATGACGTATTTATCATGAATGATATTGATGGTTTACGAATCGCCAACAATAAGCTGTATACCGCCTCTTTTGACGATCCTGACAATAAGTTTATTCCGGTGACGCATGTGTCAAAGACACCTGAGTACTTAGAAGAAGTGTTACGAGAGTCTAAGACCGACAAGATGATCATGAAGCCGCTTGATGGCTTTGGCGGTCAAGGCGTGATCTTAGTCGAAAAAGCGGCTCAAAAGAGTTTTCATTCGCTGCTCGAGTTTTACATCAACAACGGCAAGGGCGGAAACTACGTTATTTTACAAGAATATGTAGAGGGCGCAGAGCAAGGCGATGTGCGTATTTTGATGTTAAATGGTGAGCCTATAGGCGCCATGAAGCGCATTCCTGCATCAGGAGAAGTGCGTTCGAATATTCATGCTGGTGGTCGTGTTGTTAAGCATACATTGACCAAAAATGAAAAAGCACTTTGCAAACATATTGGTCCAAAGCTGGTTCGTGATGGATTGTTTTTCGTGGGTATTGACGTCATCAATGAAAAGTTGATTGAAGTTAACGTGCAAAGCCCTGGTGGGATTATGCGGATAAACAAGTTAAACAACGTGAAATTGCAAAAGAAAGTGATTGATTTTGTAGAGAATATTGTGAATGCCAAAGAGGCGTTAAACATCAAGAAAACAGCATTCAGAAAGGCGATTGATGATGCTCACATTAACTGAAAAAGAGTGCATAGCATTAATCAATAAAGGCGAGTGTTTTCACGCTGAAGTGAATAACGGAGCATACATCGTTAAAATTGATGAATACTCGCCAGTTGTCTGTACCGCTATTCATAATGGTCATCGCTTGCGAGACGATTTGAATAAAAGCTTCTTGCTGACAAAGGCTGAGCGCTTCTATGAGGAAGATCCTTATACCGATGAGTTACTGTCGTCTTTTCCTATTGTAATGATAGGCAATGACTCACGTTTTGAATATGACTTGAACCGCCCTAAAGCGTTATCTACCTATTTTAAAACAGCTTGGAATAAGCAAGTTTGGCAGAAACCATTAACACCAAAGCAGCGTAGTGAAAGTCATGCAAAGCATCAATCTTTCTACAATGTGCTGGCGGCACTGATAACAAAGTTAGAGCAGCAGTTTAAAAACAGTATTGTGTTTGATCTGCACTCTTATAATCATCAACGTATTGCGGCTGATACGCCGACATTCAATATTGGCACTAGCCAAATTGATATTGAGCGCTGGGGAGCGACTTGTCATCACTTTGAAAAGCAGCTTAATAGAATGGCGCTACCTAACTTAGTAGTGCGAGCTGCAACCGATGAGGTGTTTCAAGGGCGTGGATACTTAATCGCTCACGTAAACGCTCATTTTGACAATACCTTAGTGTTGCCCGTTGAAGTAAAAAAAGTGTTTATGGATGAAACCACGGGCGAGTTATACCCCTTGGTATTAGAGGAGTTAAAAGCGGGCGTTAAGCTGGCGATATCAGAAACTGCAGCGTACTTTATGCGCCGCTTTGGGAAACGAAAATCGGTACGTAATGTTGACCTGTTATCATCGACACTGTCGCCAGAGATAATATCACTGGATAAAAGCTTATTTAAGATAGCCAATAATGTCGCCACACTGAAATACATTAACCCGATTAATATCGCCAGTGAACGTAAAAAGTTTTTAGCAAAAAAAGGCGCTGTGGCGCCTGAGTTTAACTATAAGCAGCTGAATATCAATCCGTACCAATTTCGTGAGCAGCTATACAAGCTACCCGTCGAAAATGTCATGGATGCGGATATTCAGCAGCTTTATCGTCATGTGATTGATAACTTAGCGACTAAAATTGATCTGCTTTGTTCGATTGGCACTGACGACTTTGTGTATAACTCGCTGAAATACTACGGTCAGCCTGATAAGGATGATATTGCTAATGCGGAGTTTTTACTGCGTGCACCCGAGATAGAGGGAGATGATGACGCCCTAATCTATGATGCTAACCATGCGGTTAAATCTTTTCAAAAGCAGGCCGATGAGTGGGGGCTGAAATGTAAAGTAGAAAAGTCTTCACGCATTGTCGCCAAAGCGATGGTGGACAATGAGAAGGGCTGTTTGTTAATTAACAAAGATGCCATGTTCTCAGCTAAAGAGTTGATCGCATTTGCCTACCATGAATTAGGTGTGCACATGTTGACGACCATGAATGCAAGACGTCAACCATTGCGAGTGTTGTCTTTAGGATTAGTGGGTAATACTCATACCCAAGAAGGTGTGGCCATTTACAGTGAGTACTGCTCAGGAAATTTAACCCTCAATAGGCTGAAGGTGTTGGCTCTGCGTGTTATCGCAGTCAATTTAATGTTAGAGCAGCGGGATTTCTCGATGACGTTCCAGGCATTAATGCGGCAATATGGACAAACAGCAGAGCAGGCATTTACCTTAACGACACGAGTCTATCGTGGTGGCGGTTTTACGAAGGATTTCCTCTATCTAAAAGGCTTTAGAGATATCGTGAACCTGAGCAAAAGTTCACCGCTTGATAATTTACTGGTTGGTAAAGCGGGGATATTGGATCTACCTATTATTAGCGAGATGGTGGAGCGTAATATGCTAGAGAAACCAGTGCCGCTGTTTGGGCTTGAGCATTGCCATACGGTAGAAAGTGCTGTGATCGATTATCTGGTGTCAGCCATTCGATAGGTTAACGTTGTGACATAAAACGCCCAGCCTTTTTTACAGACTAGGGCGTTTTTTTGTTTTGAGCATTTTCTAGATTTTCGGCAAAATACCAATTGCATTAAAAGTTTGACCATTCAGCGGGAATTCAAAACGCTGTAGGCAAGTAGTGGAATTTGAGCTAATAGTTATTCTCGGCTCTGGCATCCTGCTTCGCTCTACCTCCTAAATCCATTTAGTCGTATATCCAAATCCCATAGCGAAGCATACAGCGTTTGCCAATTTGTTTAACCTCAGCCGCACTACGTGAGCCCCTCAGTCTTTCCACTTCTGCTTTGCATTGGCTTAAAAGGGAATAACCATTTCTTTACCAATGCGCTTTGAATTGAAAAGGCTGAGGGGCTCTGAATTGGTCAAATACTTAATGCAATTGGTATAACAAACAAAAGCGCTTAGTTTGCAGTGCTTGAGCCAAAGATAATGTTCAAGATATTAGCAAGTCACCTTACTTGGTCTATGCAAGCACTAAACAATTATGTCCTGTAAAGTACCTTAATTACATGCCAACCGAACTTAGTTTTAACTAGATGCGGGGTGAGCAGTTCACCGGTGAAGCAGACTTTATCGAAAGCTGGCACCATAGCCCCTTTTTTAAACTCACCTAAATGGCCGCCTTTTTTACCTGATGGGCAACTTGAGTGCTTTTTTGCTAACACGTCAAACTTAGCACCTTTGTTCAATTGCTTGATAATATCTTCAGCAAGTTCTTTGTGCTTAACTAAAATATGCAGTGCTGCTGCGGTCTTTGCCATCTCTAAGCCTATTTCGATTGAAACTATTGTGCGGATTATAGCGTTTAAGGCTGAGCCTAAGCTAGTGCAGAACAGAATAGATATGTATGAGTGGCTGTATCGTTTTATAATAGCGGTTGAATACCGTTGAGCCGTTAGAGAAGTAGAGATTATTCGTGTTAAAAAGCCGAAATTACCACCGTACTGGCCCTGATTATCGTTTTGATGAGCAGGTTACCTTTGTTGATATCAAACAGGTTTTTGGCCTGGGGCATATTCGCTTAGGCAAATGGGTGGAAAATGAGGAGCGTGATAAGGCGGCGAACCTTATTTTTGACTCCTTGGCAGACTTAGCTTTTATCTTAAAGCTTCCGCCAAAAGCTTTGGGTTTGCGTGAAACGTTAAATTTGGCGTTTGGTAGCGGCGGCCAAAAAGGCGTGCAGGCGCATTATGCACCTGATAGACGAGAGCTTGCTTTGGCTAAGAATGCAGGGGCCGGCGCGCTTGCTCATGAGTTTTGGCATGCATTTGATCACTACATAGCCCCTAAATCCTTTTATACTTCCCCTCGCGGCACCTCTTTTGCGAGTCATAGCTGGATTGCTGATGTTAAGCCGAAAATACACCCACTTAACCAACGTTTAGAACGAATATTTGCAGTGAGTTTACTAACCGAAGATGGTGAGGATGGGCATGACTATGTGAGTCGTGCCATTGCTCTTGATAAACAGCATGGTACTCAGTACTTTTCAAAGCCAACTGAATTAATGGCACGAGCTTTCGAATCGTGTATTGAATCTTATGCCGATATTACTAACCCTTACTTGGTCGACGAGACGCTAAAGTCACCACTTTTTGATGCAGGCGGTTATCCAGAACTCGCTCATAGGGAGCAGATTTATAGCGCATTACTCGCCTATTTTGAGCCTTTAGGTGTAGCCTTAGGCAAAGAATAGTTGAGATTAACAATAGCAAGAAAAAGCTAAAGACGGCTAACCGTCTTTAGCTGAGTGAGTCTAAAATGTCACAGAATAAACGTGACGATTTGACTCATTCATCGCAGTAGCTTGATTTAACTCTTGGTCATTGGTATAGCGAGCAATTTTTTCTGCTACCTTTTTTGAGCCTTGCATAAGTGCAAAATCATGCAGTGATTGGCCGTTACAAATCAGCTTAGGAAAGATCAGTGTTTCGTTAATACGATGCTCTTTTAGTGTGCGTTTAAATTGCAAGACACTATCTTTAGTTGTTGCTTTACAGACCGCAACGAGGCTGGTTTTCATGGTTGGACTCATAGCTGCAGATGCACTCAATGCCAGCGATGAGAGGCATAAGCCAATGAGTAGGGTTCCCTTCTTCATATCTTGCTCCAATTTACTGCTAGTTTAGGTTTAATTCGCAGACCGAGATCTGTGAGCAAGATTAAAACTGATACCAAAGTATATCGCTGTACATCGTTAGTATTAATGTGGATTTGGGTGAACGAATTTCAATGCTTGGTGAGGGGAGTGGTACTTTTGCGTGAATAAAAAGCCCGCATTAAGCGGGCTTTAATAACATTTGGTTGCAGGTTATGCCGTCTTCACCTTCCAGCTTACCTCTTCACCGGCGAAGAAAGGTACTATCGGATTGCCGTTTGGTAGAATAATCTCTGATGGCACCGTCCAAGTCTCTTTGACTAGTGTCACTGAACCCGTATTGCGCGGTAAACCATAGAAATCAGGGCCATGGATACTGGCAAAACCTTCAAGCTTGTCTAGCGCGCCTAGATCATCAAAGACTTGAGCGTATAGCTCTAACGCACTCCATGCACTGTAGCAACCAGCACAGCCACAAGCTGATTCTTTACGGTGCTTTTCGTGTGGCGCTGAATCAGTGCCTAAGAAGAACTTACTCGACCCCGTCGCGACTACAGCACGCAGTGCTTCTTGATGAGTGCTGCGCTTAAGTACGGGTAAACAGAAATTGTGCGGACGCACACCGCCAACAAGCAGGTCATTTCGGTTTAGCAATAGGTGTTGTGGGGTAATCGTTGCCGCGACATTATCAGCCGCTGACATTACAAAATCTGCAGCATCTTTAGTGGTGATATGTTCAAACACCACTTTGAGCCCTGGGAATGCATTAACAATACGAGCAAGGTATCGCTCGATAAAGAGTGCTTCACGGTCAAAAATATCGATATGTGACTCAGTCACCTCACCGTGAACGAGCAGCAGTAAACCGTGCTTTTCCATGGCTTCAAAAATAGGAAACAACGCATCCAGTGCTTTAACTGCAGCATCTGAGTTGGTCGTCGCACCGGCTGGATAAAGCTTCGCGGCAACAACGCCAGCAGCCTTAGCATCAATGATGTCTTGCTCTGTGGTGTTGTTGGTTAGAAAAATCGTCATTAACGGTTCGAAAGTAGAACCTGCTGGGCGAGCAGCTAAAATACGCTCACGGTATGCACTTGCAAGCTTGGCATCTGTCACTGGAGGTAAGAGGTTTGGCATTACGATAGCGCGATTAAATAACCTTGCTGTTGCTGGTACGGTTTCTTGCAACATATCTCCATCACGGAAATGAAGATGCCAATCGTCAGGTGTAATTATAGTTAGCTGCGTCATGTAGGGTTCCTAAGCGTTTACGACAAAGTATTAGGGAGCTTTATTATCCATTTTTTCGAGCGCTATTATGCCTGAAATCGTATTTGCTTGATAGGTTCTGCGCTAGATAACCATTAGCCCAATGCTCTATAACCCAATAAGGTGCAGCACTTTAAAATGCTATCAGCTACCATAACGCTATCAACCCTTTGCTGTATTGTGTTTAACTAGCCGTTAGAATAGTAAAAACGATCAGCAAGATAGCCAAATTAAATAACTTTTAGGATGGATAAAGTATGAGTAAACAAAAGGGATTTACGTTGATTGAGCTGGTTGTGGTTATCATTATACTCGGTATTCTTGCTGTTGTGGCGGCACCAAAATTTATTAACCTCTCCCGTGATGCAAAGATCAGTACTTTGGATGGTATTGGTGCAGCGATTAAGTTTGCTGCAGATGAAACTTACTTAAAAGCACAAATCGAAGGCGCCGCAGAACAAGCACGGAGTTCTGCGAGTAATCCTCCTTTCGTTGAGATCCCTGCTGGTATCTTTGAGCTCAAATATGGTTACCCTGAAGCTTGGCCTGAGAGCGGCTTAGGGATCCTTGATATGGTTGATATTGACGACTCTATCGTGGTTTGCTTTGGTAGTGATTGTGATAGCGCAAGTAACTCTAGTCGAGTACAGATCGGATATAACCTCGTGCAAGGGGAGTCTTTGCCTAGTGATGATGAAGCCTGTTATCTACGGTATAGTGAGCCTGGAGGTACGGGCGGGAACTCTGAGACGCGGTACACTGTTACTCACTTTACCGATGGTTGTTAAGCCATTGCTGTTTAATGAATGATGAGCCTCATCTTTTATGCGCCTTGATAAGTTTCTATGTAAAAGTACCAAACTGACCCGCAGTGCTGCTACAGAAGTCCTAGCGTTAGGGGAGGTGAGCGTTAACGGCAGCATTGTTACCGAGGCACGTTTTCAAGTTCATGAGAATAACAGCGTGCTCTGGAGAGGAGAGCGGTTAATTGCTCGGCCCTCGCGTTATATTATGCTGCACAAACCGCTCAATACTTTAAGCTCAAATGTTGATGGTGACTACCCAAGTTTATTCCATTGTATTGATATTGAACGCGCTGAAGATCTGCATATAGTAGGGCGCCTAGATGCTGACACCTCTGGTCTAGTGTTGCTCACAGATGACGGTCGTTGGTCATTTGAGATTATCAGGCCTGATAAGCTGTGCCCTAAAACCTATCGAGTTACTCTACGTGACCCTATTGCTGCTGATGTGGCTGAAAAATTTAATGTGGGCGTTCAGTTACAAAACGAATCTAAGTTGACTGCTCCAGCAATGCTTAAGGTGATTAATGAACGTGAGGTGCTGCTGACGATTACGGAAGGACGTTACCACCAAGTAAAGCGCATGTTTGCCGCAGTTGGCAATCGCGTCAACGGATTACATCGAGAGCAAATTGGTGACTTACAGTTAGATGTAGTACTTGGAAATTGGCGTTTTCTTTCCCCACAAGAAGTCGCGGGTTTTCTTTGATGGTACAAATATGTTTTCGGTGACAATTTGAAGCAACAGATTAAAACGCCGCTTTGGAAAGCTTTTTGGTTATGGGTTTTGCCCTTGCTGCTTGCTTACCAACTGCTTTGGGGGCTCGTATTTAACCTGCCGCTGGAGGGAGGTGATTACGCTTTTTACTCGCAGCTAATTCTGATTAAATTAATCATCGAATTGCTGATTTATCTGTTTCTGCCTCTGTACTTCTATCGAGCGACCGCGACTTGCGGTCGCTATAGTCATCATGTTACTGGGCTATTTTTTGCTATTCTATTTGGTTTAACTTTTGAAGCTATTCTAGTCCGCTTTATTTTATAACGGATATAAGCGTTTAACTTAACCGCTTTAGCCTCGATTGCAAAGTCGCATTGAACATACAGACTTTGATGGAATATTAGTCAAACTGAGACACAGGTTCAAAGCGTTGATATAAATCTATGTTGTTAATGGTTATTGCACCCAATGTAATACATCACGAATAATAGACCAGCGCGGCTTCTGCTCTACGGCACCTTGCCCTAGCATCCAATAGTTATAGATTTTATCTTGGTGACCATCGACTTTGCGTAGCCGTTGCCAGTTGTTGACATAATTGAGTAAGGATTGATTTGATTGTGCTACTGCATAAGCGACGGGATAACGAGATTTTCCTTCAAGTAACGCAATGCCGTAACCGGGAAAGAATAAGGTCCAAGCAGAGCCTGCTTGGGCGCTAATGACTACCGCATCATACTTGTTCTTTTTCTGCCTAAAAAAGTCTTTGTAGCCATCAATTTTGACAAATTTTACATTGGGTGCTTGTAATCGCGCGTCTTCGACTGCATCACTGTGCTCTACATACGCTATGGTTACCGGCCCCATATCGAGAATTTTTTTGTTACTCTTAAAGGTGTTAACTAAATGGTCTTTGGTCGCTATGGCTAGATTTAGCTCGAGTACTGGATCGGCATAACTTAGCGCATCCATCTGTTCGATATCCATCGCTAATCCAGACATGGCAATATCGAAGAAGCCGGCATCCAAGGCTTGCGCGAGTTTGTTTTTCCTAAACGGAATGAACTCAACTTTTACATTGAGATCTTCGGCTAACTTGGTTGCCATTGCGGTATCAAAACCAACCAGTCGCCCTGAATTGTTGTAATAACTAAAAGGCACGTTACTGGGAATATAACCGACCCTGAGTACGCCACGGTTGCGGATTTGTGTGATACCAGCAATCGCTGATTGTGACGTTGTACCTATAACTGGGAACTGCTTACTGACTTTTGTGGGAACCTTATCTGCCACTTGCATATTAGCAATCACACCGCTGGTCGTTTCAGGGCCGTGAATAAAGAGTCCCATACCCACGCGACATACTATGAGTGTAAGCACTAAGCTGACACCGATCCCAAGCCCCATTTTTATCAGTTGTGGTGCTCGTACCTTAAGGCTTTTCTCAAATAATGCTGCGGTGAGTAGTGTAAGCACGAATAGATTCATCACTGCGGCAATAGAGTTGAATTTACCCGTGATGAAACCAGACATTACAAATAACTGGAACAAGTCAGAGGGTAAGTGAACCAAATCCAGCATAAAGGGAATGGCGACATATACGCTGCCAAATAAGGATAAAAGTCCACTAATAGATAGTGAAGGAATGCTACTGACGTCTACAGGGGTGCCATTGAACCAACCTGCAAACAGTACAAACAGGATGACAGTTAGCTTACCTATGTTGGGGAAGGTAAAGGCGATAGGTACTAAAATTTCTATTAAGGTAGCACCATCTTCACTTAAGTTTTCGTGCTCACGCATGATTTGCTTACACTCTTCCACGATAACGGGGATCACAATGAAAATGTTACCGGTAGCAAATGCTGTGACTAAGCTCGCTTTTGAGATCCTCAGTGCTTGAGCAAAAGTGATAGGTGTTAAAGAGGCGACAATCCAAGGTAAAATCCAGAAAGTGAGCAGCAAACACAGTACAAAATAGCTGATTAAATACACCTGCATACTGGCAAATTCATCGACTCCCATTGTCCCTGCAGCAGACGCCGACATTGCAAAAATACCGATAGGCAAAATTTTCACTAAACCGCGAGTGATGCGAGAGAAAATTTCGGAGCAGGTGTGCATAAAGGTTAAGATTTGCTGTTTGTTCTCTCCCTGCATGCCGATAAGAGCAAGTCCCATTGCGATACTAAAAACCACCATTGCGGGGACATAACCATCAGCCATCGACTCGAAAGGATTTGAGGGAATATAGAGTTTAAAATAGTCTATTGGTGTAACGGGTTCGATACTGCTAGTGCTAAAGAAAGACGCAGACTCAACGACTGGAAAGGACAGTGGCATCAGCGCTACAGTCAGTAAGCCTAAACCCCAAAGCAGTAGCATGATAATACCTGTTCGGCTAAAAATAAGCTTAGCGGTATTTTTTTGCAGCTTGCCTATACCACCTACAAGAGATACGACAATATAGGGCAAAACGGTCATCTGCATCAGTAGAATGACACTGGTTCCTATGGTACCCATCCAACCCACGGATTCACCGAAGAACAGACCTACAGCAAAACCAATAAACATGGCCACTAACATCTGGGTTGAGCTGGTCATAGAAAGTACTTTTTTTAGCACAGGTTCCATCCATTATTATTTTTAATTGATCTAAATTTTTTGAACATAGAGTGCTGTATGTTAAACGTCACTAGTCGCTACAGAGAACGTTAATTCTGGAATTATTTTTAACGCTAATAAAGCTACCGTTAAATTAGCAAGGGTGCTTGCTGATGTGCGTTGTCAGTCGTTAATTATAGATATAGAACGATTTAACTTTAAAGTAAATATTTTAAACTTTTACGATTAGCCTTAACAAAGTGATTTGCTCACCGCTTAACTTTCATTATTGACTAGAGTGAGCTGTTTATTGTTCTGTTTTAGAATATTGATTATATGAATTTTGAAAGATGTTCCCGCTCATTAAGATTAGCTTTTCTATTGGTGTAGTTAACAACTATGGCTTAATAACGATGGCCTTTAGCGGACGCAGTTGCTAGACAACTCGCAAGTTTGCTAATAGTTGCTAGGCTTTAAACGTAATTATGTTGGCATCTCCTAAACTCAGAATTCCCCTTTATTTATTTTAATTACCTTGATGCTGACTCACTCACTGAAAGGATGATAGGAATGAAAAATATTCTATTAAAGATAATTGTTGGCAGTTGGTTGCTGACGATGAGCTTGAGTAACGTAGCTTTAGCGGCTCACCATAAACCAGATTCGTTAGCTGATGTATGGGTTATGGTTCCTCACCAAGGCCAACAAGCAGCATTTGAAAAAGCATTTGTTAAACATATCCAGTTTCGAGCCAGTAAGGGCGACCCGCGAGCATGGAAAGTTTATCGCCCAGCGATTGGCACGGGCATGGATAGGTATATCATTCGTTACTGCTGTACCAAATGGAAGGATGTAGATGGCTACCAGAAATGGCAAGCAGATAACAAAATTCTCGATGATTGGTACGCGAATGTGGCGCAGTATATAAATCATTACGAGCACTTTTACAGCCGTATTGATATGAAAAATAGCCACTGGCCGAAAGATAGTAAAGGCTTCAAATATTTTGCCGTGACAAACTATCAAGCGAAAATGGGCAAAGCTAAATCAATTGCGGACGGAAAAAAACTGCTGAGTGACAACGCTAAAGCGATGAAGTGGCCTTATTTATGGTCATGGGGCAATACTATTGGTGGAGAAGGGGAGCTATCCCTAGTCATTCCTTATAAGAATTATGCTGAGATGACTCCACCGAATAAGTCGTTTTCAGAGGCGTTAGCGACTCATATGGGTGATGAGGCTAAAGCGGGGGCAGCATTAAAAGCTTGGTCTGAGAACTTTCACTCGACGACCTACACGGTTTATCGATTAGTTGATGAGTTATCGATGAAAGACAAATAGTGTTAATTGATGTAAATAATAAAGCCGCTTTTGCGGCTTTATTATTTACATCTTATCTTAATCGATCTGCTGCCAGATCAATAAATGCTCTGACCTTTGGTGAAAGGTGTTTGCGGCTGGGGTAGATCACAAACACATCAACAGTCGTTGTTGGAAAGTCTTCAAATAGCACTTGGAGCTGATTGTCTTGTAAAGCTTCTTGCATATAGAACAGTGGCAACCTTGCCACGCCATGTCCCTCTAAAGTCATAGCAAGCTGCATATGGCCATTATTGCAGAGGACTTTAGGGCGGACATCAACAGAGAAAGGTTTACCATCCTTGTCGACATAATCCCAACGGCTGGGGGTTTTTAAATTGGAATAGCAGATCCCATTATGAGTCGCTAACTCTCGTGGGTGATAAGGTTTTCCATGACGGGAAATATATGCTTTTGAGGCAACAGTGAAAGCGCCACAGCTGTATAATTTACGGCAGATAAGACTGGATTCATCCAGTTGTGAGGATGCTCTTATAGCCAAATCATAGCCATCGGCAATCACATCGGTGCGATTATCGCTTAAGTCTAACTCTAGGCTGACATTAGGGTAAAGCTGCAGGTATTCAGAGATAATCGCTTTGAGGTGAGTCTGAGCAAAACCGATGGGACAACTAAGTTTTAGAACGCCTTTTGGGCTTACATCGTGCTGCGTTATCAAACCTACAGCTAGCTCTGCATCGCTGATTAATTGCAGGCATTGTTGGTAATAGGCGTCACCTTCTGGCGTTAAACCAATTGAGCGCGTGGTGCGGTTGAGTAGTCTAACACCAAGTCTAGCTTCCAGTTTATTGACCTCTTTACTCACATATGAGGTTGAGTGACCTAATGCATCCGCTGCAGCTGAGAAACCGCCGCTCTTAACTACTTGGGCAAATATCACTACACCGTCAAAAAGTTTATTCATAGTCATATGGAAATAGTCATTGTCAATTTAGGTTATTAATTACTTCTGGGTTGTAATATACACTGCTTCCTATCGAGTTGTCGCTCAATACTTAAGCTTATTGCTAATAGTTACGCTGACAATTTAACGCTTTTACGCTGCAGGATTAACTGCAGATACCACGGAATAAAGGATCAGAATATGAAACTATTAGCATTTGCAGCCAGCAGCAGTAGCAAGTCAATCAACAAACAGTTAGCAATTTACGCAGCCTCACTGGTAGAGGGTGCTGAAGTTGAGATCTTAGACATAAACGATTATGAGATGCCTATTTTTAGCCAAGATAGAGAGGAGTTGCTAGGTCAGCCTGAGCTTGCCCAGCAGTTTTTTGCCAAATTAGGTGAAGCCGATGGAATTATCATCTCCTTTGCTGAACATAACGGCTCATATACCGCAGCTTATAAGAATCTGTTTGACTGGACTTCACGTATCGATATGAAAGTTTTCCAAAACAAACCTATGGTGTTGCTAGCAACATCACCTGGCCCTGGCGGAGCAGCATCTGTACTGGCTGCAGCCTCGGGTTCTGCGCCGTATTTTGCTGCAGACGTAAAAGGGAGCCTTTCTATTCCTAGTTTCTTCGACAACTTTGATATGGAGCAGCAAACCCTTAGAAACCCAGAATTAAAAGCCTCTCTTATTGCAGCGCTGGCAGGACTGAAGTAAGCGCCTCAACCGTCTTACATCGTGAGAAATAGTCTGGCTTTGATAGCCAGACTATTTGGTCGAAGCTACGGCTATCCTAATGCTATGTTTTATGGCACAGAGTCATTTATCCCTGTTCATGGTTATTTTTGTTGGTCTTATTGTGACCGGTTACGCAGTATTGTTTTTGTTCCAATGTTAAAAGTTATCCTTGTATTTCATGTTTCTAGGCCATCTAATTTGTGATTTTGGTTGCTGCTAACATATCAATTGGGTTTATTCATCCATAGAAGGCGCTAGCACAAGGACAAGACGAATGCTGAAGCAAATCAGTCGACTCGATTATTTTACGCTGCAGGTTTTTATTGGGCTCGTTGATCTAAAAAATGGCAGTGCAGTAGCTGCAAAGCTCAATACCAGTCAGTCAAAAGTCAGTCGTGCCTTGGCAACGATGAGAGATGTGTTAGGCGATGAGCTATTTGTCAGGCAAAAGTATGGGCTTGAACCTAACCAGGTTGCGTTAAAAATCACACCAATGGTACGAACCATCTTAGAGCAACTTGATAAAATTATTGAAACGACGCTAGATAAAAAAGATGCTCCTTATGAACTTACTTTTGCAGCTAACGAGCACTGGTCGTTAGCTGTTCTCAACTGTATTCAACAGTCTTGCCGATGTGTTACTGGTGGTGTTTATGTCAATGTGCAGCCCTGGTCTGAGACTGTCAGTCAGCGCCTATGCCAAGGGAAAATCGATTGCTCTATCTCTATAGAGCCGGTTAATCACCCCATGGTAACCGATACCAAAATAGGTGATATCAGCCACTTCTTTATTGTTGCTAAAACTGGGCATCCTATTTTTAGTGCTTCTGAGCCGCTTAAGGCTATCTTTGATTACAAAATAGCCTTGGTAAACTCTAATCTTCAGTCTCATCAGTTGCATCGCATTGAGGAGTATGCACAAGTTGAAGATATAGATATTAAAGTAGTACTTAAAAGCCCGAGTGTACGTATGGTTGTTGATCATGTGAGTATGACTGATGACGTTGCCATCTTGGTTTCTGCAATGACTTATTATTATTTCGAAAATAGAAAGGACGTTGATTTCTTAGATATCTCGCATGCGTGGAAAGCGACTCAAGCTTTAAAATCTGATAGCTACTACTTGCACAGTCATCAAAGTGTCATGCCGCCAATGGTTAACTGTCTGAAAAACTTATTGGGCGATAAATTGATTGAGATGCAAAGTCATTTCGAAAATATAAACACCACTAATAATTCGCCAGCTCCCTTAATGGCCTGCTGTACTCAAAATGACTGTAGACCCACTAACTGCAATGTTGACTGCGTGCAGCGCACTACTGCAACAGCCAACAATAGCGTCACTGAGTGAGCTTTGAATGCCTTTACTAATCGATTGTTAGTGAAGGCCGTGGCTAATAATTCGATTAATCGCCTTACTTATATCGCCTAACGTGCTCGAACGGTTTGATTTTGCCTTGATTAAATAAAGGGTAGGGTGAGGTTGAGACAAATAGAGTCGGTTGGTTTCCATTTCAGATAAACAACACACATGTAAACCAGGTAATAGGTTACTGTGATCATAAACCTTGCTATAGGGCAGTAGTGCTAAGTGATCTGTCTGTACTAGAAGAGGCTGCAAGTCGTGAAAACTAAGACGGTTTTCAACGTTTTCGGTATTCGCCAGTCGACATTGGATATGATGTTGCTGGCAGTAAAATATAAAAGGATCAACTGAGGTCGGGGTCGCTAAGTCTTGTGCGCTGACATAGGGGTAGTCAGCAATGGTATCTAAATCCAAATCTCGTTTTAGAATAGGGTGAAAGGCATCACTTATAAGGTACATGTGATTTAGCTTTTGCAAAGGGGTTACCTCTAATGCATTGGCATAAAACTGCAGTAATTGTTGATTCGATTCTGTGATAAGAGCAACATCTAAGACTCCAGACTCTATGTCGGCAAAGGTATTAATTGATTGAGTGTGTAGCTTATAACTTACATGAATTTCAGACAGCTCAATAGCTTGGTTAAGCTGCTGATGAAGGTGTTGAGCTAACATATCGCTGGCATATATATTGATTTGTTTGCTACTCAAAGCCGTTACCGATGTAGATAGCTGTTGTAAATGTTCTGAACACTGTAAAAGCTCTTTCGCGATAGGGTAGAGCTTTTGGGTAAACTCATTTGGGACGAGCCCATGTTTCTTTCTGATAAATAATGGGTTATTGAATATGACTCTCGCATTTTGTAAGCAGCGACTTACTTTTGGTGCTGGAATATTCATTTTCTTTGCAACGTATGTTGCTGAATGCTGCTCATATAAATTAACGAGAATACTGATGCTAAGTATGTCTAGATTTTCAATAGTTATATTTTGCATGCTTAACTCCTCACTATTTCAATCTATAATATTAACCATACACTAATTGTTATGTTCGGTAAAATAACAATTGAATGTGCTTTTTTAATTTATTAATATATTCCATTCTAGTTTTTCTACCTGCAGCCGTCGTTTTGTGTCTTCTTGTTTGGTTTTTAGTTAAGCTTTTGGTTTTTAAGGGTGTTCGCTCTATTGTTGCTTCTGGGGATGATTTGATTTTCTATAATTTGATAACGTCATTTCTACTTTGTGAATATCTGTAATGATTAATGTCGATAATTGATTTTGTGATTGGTTCTTGGGTTTTATATAATGATTTTTATATTTATTGCTAACTGAGTTTTTAAAGCGTAATAATTATTCCGAGGGTTAGGAAGTTAGTTTAAACCTTGGAGGTTTATTATGAATGCCACAGTGATATTCAGTTATGCTTTTATATACTTTGTTTTATTTCTAATTGTTCCTCTCGTCATCATAACTTTTGTAATGACATGCATTAAGTTTTTTAAAGCTAGTGAAGTAGATATGGTGGGTGCTGAAATTAGCATTAAGCCTCATTTGCTTGACAAAGAATCAATGCATTTTTTGAAAAGCTTAAAGGCGATAGCTAACAAACGTTACGATATTCTTTATGGTGCGTCATTGGTTAATGTTGTTGATATTGACGATTCGGTAAGGCACCACGAAGAGGTTGAAGATTTTATGGAGCACTGTCACCTTGACTATGTTGTTGTTGATAACGAGTCATCTTCGGTTAAGTTGGTCATTAGCAACCCAGATGACAGCTCTCCAGAACAGGCGAAGTTCATTGAAAAATGTTTAGATTATATTGGTGTGCAATTCATCAAACTAGATAAGCACAAACAGTGCGATGAAGCCCTAATCAAAACAGCGCTCGCCGCATAATTCAGTCTGACTCAGCGCCAAATGACCCATTTGGCGCTTACTCCATATCTTTGGCTGTTCACCTATTGGTGTAAGGTTTTGTTATGTCATTGACTAACCGTTACGGCGTTTCTGTTATCTATATCGTATGGTTTCTGCTCCTGTGGCTAAGCTTTCCAGGCATACCTGTTGCCGCTGAAGTGAGAAGTATCGACAGTAGCCAGTGCTTAAAGTGCCATAAGCGCAACGGCAATATGTTGGGGTTACATGCAAATCAGGGGCTGGCTATTACCTGTGAAGATTGCCATGGCGAAAAAGGTAAGCATCCTAGAAAAGATTCTAAGATCATCAGATTTGGCGTGAAAAGCGATACTCAAACAAAGCGACAGGTAGAACAATGTTTAGCTTGTCATGATCACGAAGAGCTTGCGCAGGCGCATTGGACCCATAATGTGCATGCGACGCGAGTATCTTGCGCCCAGTGTCATCAGCTTCACAGCGAAACGGATCCTGCATTGACGCTCATCGGCCCAGCAATGAGCCAATCATGTGCTAAATGTCATCAAGATAATCATTAGGAGGCACAGCATGGATACTTCAAAGAGAAGGTTTCTTAAAGGTTGTGGCGGCGCGATTGCAGGGGTTTCTGTGTATTCAATGACACGGCAGCCGCTGGCTAGAGATGCAGCGGAGGAAAGCGAAGTTAAGTATGCAATGTTACATGATGAGAATCTCTGTATTGGTTGCAATGCATGTGAAGATGCTTGCCGAGAGGTAAACCAGGTTCCTATTGGCGTTTCTCGAGTTGATATCGTGCGCACGGGGCCTTTTGGTGAATATCCAGAGCAAAGTTATCGATTTAGTCGCCACTCTTGTCAGCATTGTGAGGCAGCACCTTGTGTCAAGGTTTGCCCTACTGGTGCGGCCTATATCGACAAAGAGACTGGCATAGTAGCAGTTAACGAAGATCGCTGTGTAGGTTGCCAGTATTGCATTGCAGCCTGCCCTTATCAGATACGTTTTATTAATCCTGTGACAAAGGTCGCTGATAAATGTGATTTTTGCCAGCAAAGTCAATTAACTCGTGGACTACAGCCAGCTTGCGTATTGGCCTGCCCTACTGAGGCACTGGTTTTTGGAAACTTAAAAGATCCAAACTCAGCATTGGTTAAGACGCTTAAGTCGAAGCCCACCTACCGACAAAAAGTTGATTTGGGTACTCGTCCTAAGTTATTCCATGTGCGAACTGTTGATGGGGAGATTGTATTATGAGTGCTTTTCACTTTGACGGCCTAGTTTGGCATTGGCCTATTGCAATTTACCTTTTCTTGGCAGGCTTATCGGCAGGAGCCGTTTTTTTTGCCATTATGCTAAAGCATTTTAAGCTGGCTGAAAGGGCATATTTATCACCTTTTGTGCAGGCGGCTGCCTTAATTGCACCAATTGCAGTTTGCGCTGGCTTAGGGATTTTGGTGATAGATCTGACTAAACCGTTAGCATTTTGGAAGATACTAGTGTTTTACAACACCTCGTCAGTGATGTCGATGGGAGTACTGGTACTTCTAGTCTATCAGCTAGTGCTTTTTGCATGGATTGGCAGTGTATTTAGCCTGCCGGTAAATAAATGGTTAGATGGCCGCTTTTATTTGCTGACTAAATGCTTAACGCTGTTGGCACGACATGAGGATATTATTACTGGCGTGCTGGTTATTTTGTCGTTATCCCTTGGCGCTTATACCGGATTTTTATTGTCAGCCTTAATCGGCTTCCCATTATTAAATAACCCTGTTTTACCACTGTTATTCTTAATCTCAGGACTATCTTCTGGAGCCGCAGCGACGCTTTTAGGGGGCGTTTTGATGCGTGGTAACCCTAATGGCATTGAAGTGAAATTTATACATAGGATTGAGATCCCGATGATCTTAGTGGAAATCATGCTGCTATTTACCTTTTTTGCGGGGCTAATTTTGTCGGGAGGACAAAGTCAGGTAGCAGCACTTAATGCTATTGGAGAGGGGTTTTGGGGCTGGATTTTTTGGGGCGGAGTGGTTGGCGTTGGACTAACTTTACCCCTAGCCTTTAACCTATGGATGAAGGTTTCATCCGACCGTAAGTTTACCTACGTTGCAGTGACCGCCAGTTTTAGCTTGCTTGGGGTACTGCTATTACGAAATTTTATTTTGTACACCGGCCAGATGACCGGCGTGTAAAGGATGTATTTCAAAATTCAACCAAGAATTATTGTCTATAAAAAAGGCTGTTCACTTTATGTGAACAGCCTTAATCTATGTACGGTGGAAAGCGTAATCAACAATAATATTGTTATTTTTGATTTTGCTCCATAAGGTATTCATTGGCTTTTGCTAAGCTGCCAAATGAAGCAATTAGATTGCTTTGACCTTTTTCTTGGATTTCAGGGTTTCCAGATTGGGTCATCATCCATATCCATGTTTGGATGAGTGGTAAAGGTGGATATTTTTGATTGGATGAATCCAACATACTTGCATCCCTTGATAGTTAATTTGAACTGAGCATTTAGATGCCCTTGGTCCTGTTTACTCTAAAAATCGAAGTTAAAGATAGTATCAAACCCTTTACGGTTGAGTAATAATGTTTGCACTACTTTAAGCGATATTTTGAGACCTCAATGGCCGAATATCTGTTGCGACCAAAGATAATCTCCACATAGTGCTAAAGTAGTACTTTTTGTGGGCTGTTATCAAGCTTTAATTTAACAAAATCACTACAGCTGTTACGTGTTATTTGGCTCTGAGTCATTATTTTCCATACTCAAGAGTCGTGCTTTAATTTATCAATTCTTATTTATTGGAAGTAATCATGCGCCCCTCCTTATATTTTGATGGTCCCGTCGGAAAGCTCAATTGGCACGTACTGAAACTGCTTTGGCCATACTTGTTAGAGTTTAAGCAAAGAGTGGGGTTGGCACTGTTATGTTTAATTGTGGCCAAGGCTGCGAGTGTCGGTTTACCGTTCGTATTAAAAGCACTCGTTGACGATTTGACCCTCGACGGGAAGAGTGCCCTTTTAGCTGTACCTGTTGGTTTAGTTGTTGCCTATGGCGGTATTCGCCTGCTAAACACCATCATTTCGGAGGTCAGAGACACGCTATTTGGTAGAGTGACGGAGCGTGCGATACGGCGCTTAGGGATCGCCGTCTTTGAGCACTTGCATCGACTTGATATGGCTTTTCATTTAGAAAGACGTACAGGAGGTTTGTCTCGTGATATAGAGCGAGGCACCAGTGGTGTGAGTTTTTTGATGCGCTTTATGGTGTTCAATATCGTGCCAACATTGTTAGAGATTATCTTGGTCGTCGGGATCCTATTTTATAACTATGGTGTCGGTTACGCTGCAGTAACGCTGCTTTCTGTGGTGGCTTATGGTGCATATTCCGTGGTGGCTACTGAGTGGCGTACTGGTTATGTCAGAGACGCAGCCAAAGCTGATTCAGTTTCTAACACGCGCGCTGTCGATAGTCTGCTTAACTATGAAACGGTAAAATACTTTAACAATGAACAATATGAAGCCAACCGCTATGACAGTGCTTTAGCAGACTGGGAAGAAGCTAAGCGTAAGAATCGATTGTCATTGTTTGCTTTGAATGCGGGCCAAGCTTGTATTATCTCAGTTGCGATGACCGTTATGCTTGCCATGGCGGCAAATGACGTTGTTCAAGGAGCCATGAGCATTGGTGATTTTGTGCTGATTAATGCATTTATGATGCAGCTGTTTATTCCGCTTAATTTCTTAGGTTTTGTTTACCGGGAGATCCGCGGAGCATTCGCTAATATTGAGCGTATGTTTGGCCTGTTAGATAAAGAGCCGTTGATCGAAGATATCGATAATGCAAAAACTGAGAAGCTAACCGAAGGTGTTGTTTCATTTGAACAAGTCAGCTTTAGTTATGACAGCCGGCCTATTCTTGATGAGGTCAGTTTCTCTGTTAAGTCTGGGCAAAAGGTCGCGATTGTCGGCGACAGCGGGGCAGGAAAATCGACAATCGTAAAATTATTGTTTAGGTTTTACGATGTTGTGTCTGGAGTTATTCGTATTGATGGGCAGGATATTAGAGAATTAAGTCAAGATACCCTTAGACAAGCGATTGCAATCGTCCCACAAGATACGGTGTTGTTTAATGACACATTAATTGAGAATGTTCGTTATGGACGTCCATCGGCAACGGATGCTGAGATTGCTGAGGCGATAAAGATGGCGCACTTAGGGCGTTTTATTGAAAGCTTGCCCGAAGGTGGCGAAACCCGTGTAGGTGAACGCGGTTTAAAGTTATCTGGCGGTGAAAAACAACGGGTAGCAATTGCCCGAGCAATTCTCAAACGGGCGCCAATTTTAGTCTTTGATGAAGCAACCTCTTCGCTGGATAGTCATTCTGAACAGGCTATATTAACTGCATTAAAAGAGGTGGCGAAAGGCCACACGAGTTTAGTCATTGCCCACAGATTGTCGACTGTGGTTGATGCTGACCAAATACTGGTGCTTAGTCAGGGACGGGTGGTCGAAACTGGCACCCATACTAGTTTGCTTAATGCTGGAGGTTTGTATGCCAAACTTTGGCGGATCCAGCAAGAGTAGTAGCTAGAATGTATTAGTTTAAGTGATTGAGGTTTTAAGCAAAGGCTGTATACAATTCAGCCTAGGTTCAGAATAGTGTGCTTATAATCAACTTAACATTAATCATGATTATGCTGAGAAGGTCAATATGAAGAACATACCTCTACTTGTACATATCGAAGGGCAAGACAGCAAGGTAAACACCGATTGGCTTGCCATTATGGCTACGCTTAAAAAACGTGGCCTAGAAAAAGATGAGCTCGAAGTGATCTATTTTGAATTATCAGCAGGCATGCGCGTTACGACTCGTGGTTTAAGCTTGGCGAAAGCAAGCCCTGTAGAACCGCTTAAAGGTTTGTTGCACGAACCGAAATTTTCAGCTCGTGATTATGCGGGAATGCTAACTGCCTAGTATTTTAGCTTACCAATTTTCCAACCATCACAGAGTAAGTTCTTAGGGGAAGGTGTTTTCATCTGTTGTAAGCTGGTGATTTTACCTTCCCTAAAGCAGACGTACTCCCCCTCTATTACAGTCATTCGTTGACAGCTATTACAGCTTACAGATAGCCCTTTGTTTTGCTCAGGCGTATCTTTGTCATCCATTACTCTACTCCATACATAAAAGAATACTGTTTAGACTAGCATTAACCTGCTTGAGTAAAGACAGTTACAACTAACCCTTATTGGATATACTATTTAATCACTAAAAATGTAGTTATCCAAGTGTATTTAATTAGAAAGTTAACTTTATTAACTAATAATTCAAATTGTGACAGTGTAACCTATTTTCCAAAATGATGTTTTTCTAAGCTCACTTCACCAGTTACTTTAACCGATAATAGGTATAGATCTCCGTAGTCTGATTCTGTTAGTGGTGTTATTTTTGGGCCGCCCAATGCACTGATAATAAGTGGAACCGTATTGGAATGCCCTGCGACTATGCTGTTTCCATCTGAACTGTTAACGAGCTCAACGATTTGTGTGATGTGTTCTTGTAACCCGTCAGCAGTTCCGACTATGTCTATACTAATGTTATTAGCGTCTGCAATGGGTTTTAGTGTTAACTGTGTGCGTTGGTAATTACTGGCTATGGCTTGGGAGAGTGGTAGTTTAGGTAATACATTGATGAGTGCGGTGGCTCGTATTGTTCCCTTTTTACTTAATGCTGGATCGCGTGTGCCGTCATTGTGTTTTTCTGCATGTCGCACCACGATGATTGTTTTGCTTTTTGTTTCATTGAGAGTGGCTTGCTCGGCTGCGGATAGGGCATTGCCATTCAGCATAATAATGGCAAATACAAATAGTGTTTTGATGGTGATTTTCATAGGTAAGCCTTGGGGTTACTCATTTTTATTTTTATAAAGAGGGCTTTAGCAGCACTTTTCGTTTGGCTCTATATAATTTTCAAGCTTAAAATATCTTTGATAGATTAATCTTTCTGAATATGAAATAAAAGTTTATGCTGAAATGACGACTCACTTTGGGAGAAGATTATGTGGATTGAAGGAAAAGTCATAGAACGCCAAGATTGGAGTGACAAGTTATTTTCCCTAAAGATTAAAGTCGATATTGGTGACTTTATTGCTGGTCAGTTTATTAAGTTGAGTCAGTTGATTGATGATAAACGCATTGGTCGAGCATACTCGCTAGTCAACCCGCCTGGAACAGACTATATCGAAGTGTTGGCAGTTGCAGTCGATGATGGTCAGCTGTCGCCTAACCTTCAATTACTCTCTAAAGGGGATGTTATTGATGTAGCGACCAAAGCCTCAGGCTTTATGACCCTTAATGAGCTCCCTAAAGATGATAAAAAGGGAGAACACTTATGGTTTTTAGCAACAGGCACAGCTGTTGGCCCTTTTATCTCAATGATGGCGACCAATGAACCTTGGCAAAGTTACCAGAAAGTAGTATTAGTTTATGGTGTCCGAGAGGTTGAGGATTTAGCCTACTTGCCCCAGCTCAGAGAATTTGAAGACAAGTATCCGCAACAATTCAAACTGGTGTTGTCGGTGACAAGAGAGCCTTTTGATGGCGCATTAAATTGCCGGATCCCTGATGGGCTTAACAATGGTGATATTGAAGCTAAAGCGGGTATTAAGCTATCAGCTAAAGATTCACAAGTAATGATTTGCGGTAATCCTGGAATGATTACAGATGCTCAACAATTTTTAAAAGAACTGGGCTTGGCTAAAAATTTACGTCGTGCTCCTGGGCAAATTACTGTCGAAAAATATTGGTAAGGAACGCTGCATGAAATTGTATTATTCCGATGCATCGCCTTATGCGCGCTGCGTTCGAGTATTTATTTGTTATCACAACATTGAAGGTATTGAAGAGATTATTGCTAATCCTTTTGATAACTCTCCTGAACTCCTTAGAGCCAACCCGTTAGCCAAAATCCCCTGTTTGCAATTGAATGATGGCTCAGCACTGTTTGATAGCGAGGTGATTATGCGCTATCTGGATGCAGAGCATGGTCAGTCAGGTTTATTTGGTTCGATGGAACATAATTGGTCACAACAGTGCCATTTTTCATTGTTAAAAGGCATCTTTGATAGCGCAGTTTCGTTAAGGCAAGAGCAACTTAGAGAGGATGAAGGTTTACGGTCTGCGTTCTGGACCTCGCGTTTTGAACAGGCTTTATTAAGAGGCCTAAAAGAGGTTGAGACGCTGGGCATTACTCGTAGTGCTGAATTAACTGCGTTGCAGGTTATGTTGGTTTGTTTATTAGAATATGTCGACTTTCGTCACCCTGATCTGCCTTGGCGAAATGTCACTTCTGCATTGAGTGTTTGGTTGGAGCAAGCGCAGCAAGCTGATGTTTTTATTGCGACGAGACCCAAGATGTAGATTGGCTTAGGTAAATCGTATAGTTATATTAAACCTATGTTAATTAAGCTTTTACTAAATAGTGGTGGCAAGTTTTTAGCGGCTAAAAGTTTGCACTAATTACTTGCTGTTATCGCTCTGATTGATTACCCTTGTTGCAATTGAGAACTATTATCAGCATCGTGCTGGCTATTAGATATTGTAAAAGGGGTAAAGGTCATGAGAGTAATCACCAGTCTAATGATGGTTGGGCTTCTGTGTAGTGCAAGTGTGGTGAGTGCCGCAGAAAGATTAACGGTCTATTCTTATCGTCAGGCCTTTCTTATTGACCCGATTCTAGCTGACTTCACTAAGCAAACTGGCGTAGAAGTAGACGTCGTTTTTTCAAAAAAGGGTATTGCTGAACGTATGATGCGTGAAGGCCGACTATCGAAGGCTGATATAGTACTTACGTCTGATTTCTACCGTTTAATGGAATTGGTTGAAAAAGACCTTGTGATCCCTGTTAGCAGTGAAAAATTGAAGCAAAATATACCGCAAAAATACCGCTCACCTGATGAGATGTGGTACGCCTTAACAATGCGTGTTCGTAACGTCTATTCCTCTAAAGATAGGTTAGGTCCGTTGGATATTAACTATGAAGACCTAGCAGACCCCAAATACGCCGGCAAAATATGTACTCGTAGCGGCAAACATCCTTACAATGTGTCATTAGTAGCTTCTATGATCGCTCACCACGGTGAAGCGGAAACAAAAACATGGTTAGAAGGTCTAAAGTCGAACCTTGCACGTAAACCTCAAGGTAATGATAGAGCGCAGGTGAAAGCGGTGAGCGAAGGCTTATGCGATATAGCGATTGGTAACAGTTATTACCTCGGTAAGATGCTGCAAGACCCTAAGCAGAAGCCTTGGGCTGATGCGGTGGAGATTAATTTCCCGAATCAAGATAACCGTGGATCGCACATCAATGTATCGGGTATGGCACTGGCTAAGCACACTAAAAATACAGAGGCAGCTATTCAGTTGATGGAGTTCTTATCAAGTGATACTGCGCAACAAACATACGCTGATGTTAATATGGAGTATCCGGTTAAGGCTGATGTAAAACCGTCAAAACTTGTCGCTTCTTGGGGGCAGTTTAAAGCGGATGAGCTTCCTATCTATAAGTTAGCACAATACCATGGTGCAGCGATTAAGCTCTTAGATGAAGTGAAATTTGATCTTTAAGTTTACTATTTAAGGTTGGTCTAACACTATTGCTATATAGTGTTTCAGCTTGAATCTTTTATGGTTGTACTGTCAAAACCTATCTTTACGATAGGTTTTGTTTTTTTAGGTACTTTTACTCTCATGACCCTTGGGCATCTAACATCATGATATTAGGCTTAGCAAAACGCTGGTCTGTTGCAAGTTACACCCTAGCGCTTCTCATTGTTATGCCGCTTGTAGCGCTTATCTTGCAATCATTTTTACCCGATGAAGCTGTTTTCGGCCATCTGATGGCAACCGTTTTGCCGACTTATATAAGTAACACTCTGTTGCTTATATTTTGGGTGGTGATTGGCGCTCTTATATTTGCAATTCCCGCAGCTTGGTTAGTGGCAAAGTGTCGATTCCCAGGACGAAATATATTTCAATGGGCGCTGCTATTGCCGTTAGCTATGCCTGCTTATGTCGTTGCCTACGTTTACACTGATCTTTTTGATTATGCTGGCCCAATACAGCGAAGCCTTAGAGCGTTATTTAGTTGGCAAACGCCTCATGACTATTACTTTCCGCAAGTTCGCTCGTTAGGGGGCGCAGCAATTATGCTGGCGTTAGTGCTTTTCCCATATATTTACCTATTGGCTCGAACCGCATTTATGGAGCAGTCTGCAAGCTTGGGGCACGCTGCACGTGTTATGGGTTGTAGCCCTTGGAAGAGTTTTTGGCGATTAAGTTTGCCAATGGCAAGGCCCGCTTTAGCTGTTGGGGCAACGCTCGTCGCTATGGAAACGGCTGCTGATTTTGCTACCGTAAGTTACTTTGCAGTGCCTACACTGACTACTGCAGTTTATGATACTTGGTTTGAATACGGCAGTTTAACGGCTGCAGCTAAGCTTTCTACAATCATGTTGTTTGTGGTATTTGCCTTCGTGGGTTTCGAGCGCTTCGCACGTCGAAAACAACAACTTTTTCAAAAGCAGTCGGCGCCAGGCGAGCTTGACTACTATTGCCTTAATGGTGCAAAGGCATTTGCTGCTACAGGTTATTGTTTTATCTTATTGGGATTAGCTTTTATTCTTCCTTTTGTGATTTTATTGCAATATGCATGGGGCTATTTTGCAGAAAGCTGGAATGCTAATTTTTTTGAATACAGCTTTAATAGCTTATGGATTTCGTTATTAGTAAGCGTTATCTGTGTCTGTATTGGTATTGTGCTAATGTTTGTCAGAAGGGTGAGTCCTCGTAAAGCTGATATGTTGCCTTCCAGGTTAGCTTCTACCGGTTATGCACTGCCTGGTACCGTGCTAGCCATTGGGATTTTAGTGCCTTTTACGCAACTTGATTTTGCTATTAATGATTTAGCTTACTATTTTGGCCTGCAAGAGCCTGGGCTGATATTAACTGGAAGCACTTTTATTCTAATATGCGCTTTTTGTATTCGTTTTGCAGCAATTGCTATTGGCAGCATTGAGAATAGTTACAAGCGTATTTCACCTTCTTTAGACATGGCTAGTGTGACCTTAGGTTTAACGCCTAAATCGATGCTCACTAGGGTTCACATACCTTTGCTTAGAAAAGGTATTTTTGCCGGATTACTGCTGGTCTTTATCGAGTGTATGAAAGAGCTTCCTGCAGCTCTACTGCTTAGGCCGATAGGTTTTGAAAATTTGGCGACTTATGTATTTCAATTTGTTTCAGATGAGCAGCTCGAACACGGTGCGTTAGCAGCGATAGTCATCGTATTAGTCGGTCTTGTTCCTTTGATTTATCTCAATCGTTCGTTGGAGCAAGAAAAGTAATTATGGCTACGTTACAAGTCAACAATGTTCACAGTAGTTACCAAAATAATGTTGTGCTTAAAGGGTTAGATTTAACGGTTGAAAAAGGCGAGATTGTCGCTTTGTTGGGGCCTAGCGGTTGCGGTAAAACGACATTATTGCGGGCTATTGCCGGTTTGCAGAGTATTTCTGCTGGCGAGATAAGAATTAACGGCAAAGCGGTGGTTTCTGATAAAGAGTTTATCGCCAGCGAGAAACGTGGAATAGGGATGATTTTCCAAGATTATGCTCTGTTCCCACATTTGACCGTTGCAGAAAATATTCTCTTTGGAGTAAAGCTAGCCGGTAAGACCAACAAAGCTGCAAAGCTTGACAATATGCTGGCTCTAGTCAAGCTGGATGGGCTGGGGGGACGTTATCCGCATGAGTTATCTGGTGGGCAGCAACAAAGGGTATCGATCGCTAGAGCACTGGCCTATGAGCCTGAAGTCCTTTTGCTAGATGAACCCTTCTCTAATATTGATGCCAAAGTCCGCAGAGAGATGATGCTAGAGATCCGCAATATTTTAAAGAGCCATAATATTAGTGCGGTTTTTGTGACGCACAGTAAAGACGAGGCATTTGTTTTTGCTGATAAGCTAGCATTATTTAACCAAGGAAAAATCGCTCAATGTGGTGATGCCGAATGCTTGTATTTACGTCCTCAGGATAAATATGTTGCTGATTTTCTAGGCGCAAGCAACTATCTTGAAGCAACTGTGATAGCAGCCAAAAGAGTGTCTACACTTATTGGTGATATTGATAGCGAGCAACAGCTTAAAGCCGAAATAGGTAGTGATGTGGAGTTATTACTAAGACCGCAGCAACTACAGATCGCTAGTAGCGAGTCGGGGACCGGTGAAGTTATCGAACGACGTTTTCTAGGTAGTATTTGCCAATACTTGGTTAGCATTGGTAACAAGACACTTGATATTCACAGTGAGTACTTAGATATAAAGATCGGAGAAAAGGTGGCAATTACTACAACGCCACACAGTTTAGTATTATTGTAATTGACGTAATCGAGGCCATTAGCTGACTTTCTATCGCAACATAGTAAAGTGCAGTATATTTAGATAGTTGCTTTTATAAGTGTTTATTGACTATTTTACTAAGCTTGGAACAAGTGTGTTGAGTTTATATTAAATTGGATTGCCCCCTTGTTTACTCGTGCTGATACTGTCCCAAAAACTGAGTGATACTGGTCGCTAGCTTGGTAAGTTGATTAAAGATAAGTCTTTATTTTTGGTTAATGTGCGTCAGATATAATTATTAATGACTAAAGTTGTAGATAATATTGCCGAAGATTAATGAATAATAAGGGTTACAAAAAAAAATGGATAGTCAGGTTATGCCTCGTGAACAGCTGGGAGTTTGTGCGGAAGGAAATTTGCACAGTGTCTATTTAATGTTTAATGCGAATGATGGTGTTGATTCGCAAATGCGACCGTGTGTAGCAAATGTGGCTCAATATATTCATGATCTTGCCGATCAATTTGCCGACAGTGCCTTTAATGGCTTCGTCGCTGTAGGAGCCAACTACTGGGATACGCTTTATCCAGCAGCTAGGCCTTGCCAGTTAAAACCATTTCCAGCTATGAACCAAGAAAATAGAGACGCACCAGCCATTGAGTATGATCTGTTTGTGCATATTCGCTGTGACCGCTTTGATATTCTTCACCTTGTTGCCAACGAAGTATGCCAGATGTTTGAAGGGCTGGTTGAGCTTGTCGATGAAGAACGCGGCTTCCGTTTCATGGATAGCCGAGATTTGACTGGTTTTGTCGACGGCACCGAAAACCCTAAAGGTCGCAGTCGTCAAGATGTCGCATTGATTGGAGAGGAAGATGCGGCATTTAAAAACGGCAGTTATATCCACGTGCAGAAATTTGCTCACAATTTGAGTAAATGGAATCGCCTACCTGAAAAGAAGCAGGAGGATATTATTGGCCGTACTAAAGCCGAGAATATTGAATATGCTTCTGCAGATAAGCCGTTAACCAGTCATATTAAGCGGGTTAATTTGAAGGATGATGCTGGTAAATCAATGGAGATCTTACGCCAGAGTATGCCTTACGGTACGGTTAAAGAGCAGGGGTTAATGTTTATCTCTACTTGCCGTAATTCGGTGAACTTTGAAAAAATGCTCGAGAGCATGGTTTATGGTGATAATGAGGGAAATCATGATCACCTTTTGCATTTTACTCAAGCGTTAACTGGGTCATCGTTTTTTGCACCATCGTTAGATTTTTTAGATAAATCGGCTTAAAAGACTAGGGGCTGTTGATCTTTCACGGTTGTTTTTGCCGCAGTTTATTGGCTATTTTGACAAGGCGGAGGCTATGCCGTTTAGTTATTCTCCACAAATAGTCTACAACACAGTAAAAATAGCCAAGAAAGGCGGCCCTTTGGGTTCGATTCAATGCTTCTATTACGGTGTTATGAGCGTTTCACTTAGCCGGCTAAGCTTTATCGCTCAAGCCTTGTACTAGAAGCATTATTCCTTACGGTAAAGAATCGAACAAAAACTAAGCTCGAAAGATCAACAGCCCCTAAGCAATATCAACAAAAAAACGCACATTCAGTGCGTTTTTTGTTGATATGAATTGTGGCTATCAATCTTCATCTTTATCAAAGTAGCTACTAGGGCGGCGGCTATACACTTCGTTCATACTTCGAACCAATACTTTATTGGTTTCTGGATAAACGACTACATCGTGAGCATCGCGGTTTCCTACAACTAAAAAGATAAAGTCAGCGTCACTGGTATTAACGAATTTGTGCGCAACACCTGAGTTGGCGGTAAAGCAGATATACTTGCCCTCACTAAACACATGAGGCTCTCCATCAAGATAAAGCGTCGCTTCACCTTGCATCGCATAAATATGTTCTTCTTCTTTGGTGTGATAATGAGACAGGGCTGAAGTCATGCCAGGCGCTAACTTTTCCATGGTGACGCCGACTCTTTCTGCTCCTGCTGTATCACCAATGTGCTTCTGATGACTGCCATAGTCCTTTTCGTGAGACCAATACTCCCAGCCCACATCAGAAACATCAATTAATTTGTTTTTCATTTTTATTATCCTCAACGTAGGAATGCTGTCCTAATTGGCAGTATAACGATATTGTGAGAATAAAAAATGATAGATTCAATATATTGTATAAAGAAAAGGTTGGAGTGTGGCTTAAGGGGGGAATAGGGCGGTGTTTCCGCCCGTTTCTTATTTTTTAAAAGTTAATCCGTGTAATTGAACAACGACTTAACCGTTTCTAATGTATCTTCAATTTGCTGAATATTTGATGGGCTGATAAAAATTGTATCATCGCCAGCGATGGTGCCGAGAATACCTTCAGGCTTGCCTATTGAGTCGAGTAACCTTGCGATTAATTGCGCTGCACCTGGACTGGTACGTACCACGATCATCGACTGATTATGATCGACATCCAATACTAAGTTTTTAAGTGGACTACCGGCTGTTGGAACACCGAGCTCAGCAGGTAAACAGTAAACCATCTGCTGTTTGGCATTTCTGGTTCTAACTGCGCCAAACTTACTCAGCATGCGGGATACTTTAGATTGATTGATATTACTAAAGCCTTCCCCTTGAAGGGCTACCACAATTTCGCTTTGGGAGCCGAAACGCTCCTCTTTAAGAATTGACTTAAATGTTTTAACTAATTCGTCTTGATTTTTGCTTGTTTGCATATTTTATTATTCTTTATTCAAAAAAATCCGTTATATGATGATTATATTTGCCTTTTATGTCAAATGCTATTCGTTTTATTGAATAAAAATTCATGGCGAAAGCTTGGTTTTAGTTGTGAAATATGATGTAGAGTATAAATTCTAATTTTTTTGACCTTACTATTACGAGAAAGCAACTAGCCCAAAGCTAGGCGGGCTGGGCTCTGAATGTAATTGCATACTGAAAAGTGAATCTAAAGTAGATTGAACACGACTAAGGGATAATTGAATTTTTGTTGTGAATCCAGTACTGTTGCGCCATTAGAAAAACAGATCTAAATCACAAAAATCCAAGAATTGACGGAGATAACTATGAAAGTTGCTGTACTTGGTGCTGCTGGCGGTATTGGCCAAGCGCTTGCCCTACTATTAAAAACTCAATTACCTGCTGGTTCTAAATTGTCGCTTTATGATATTGCTCCTGTAACACCAGGTGTTGCGGTTGACTTAAGCCATATACCAACAGACGTTGAAGTAAAAGGATTTGCTGGTGAAGATCCTACCGCTGCGCTTGAAGGTGCAGATGTAGTGCTAATTTCTGCTGGTGTTGCACGTAAGCCAGGTATGGATCGCTCGGATCTATTCAACATCAACGCTGGTATCGTACGTAACCTCGTTGAAAAGTGTGCTGCAACAAGTCCTAAAGCGCTTATCGGTATTATTACTAACCCTGTTAATACCACGGTAGCGATTGCTGCTGAAGTACTTAAGAAAGCAGGTGTATATGATAAAAACCGTTTATTTGGTGTGACGACCCTTGATGTTATCCGCTCTGAAACTTTCGTTGCAGCGGCAAAAGGTTTGAACGTTGCTGACGTCAAAGTTAACGTTATCGGCGGCCATAGTGGTGTGACAATTCTTCCGCTTCTTTCTCAAATCGAAGGCGTTAGCTTTACTGACGAAGAAGTTGCAGCGTTAACAACACGTATCCAAAATGCGGGTACTGAAGTGGTTGAAGCTAAAGCCGGTGGCGGTAGCGCAACACTTTCTATGGGCCAAGCGGCGTGTCGTTTCGGTTTGTCTCTAGTGCGTGGCCTACAAGGTGAAGCAAACGTTGTTGAGTGTGCCTATGTCGATGGTGGCAGCGAGCATGCAGAGTTCTTTGCACAGCCTGTAGTTCTAGGTAAGAACGGTGTTGAACAAGTACTTGCATACGGCGATGTTAGCGCATTTGAAGCTAATGCTCGTGATGCAATGCTAGACACGCTAAAAGCTGATATCGATTTAGGTATTGAGTTCGTTAAGTAATTCTATTTTTGAAAGTTAGTTGCTTAAGCGAAAAACGGAGCCAATTGGCTCCGTTTTTTTGTGTTAAACAGCATTGCTAATGGTTACGTTGTACCGCAATCTTCGCCAGCGATACGAGTGCAGTTTTATATTCTGACTCTGGCAGTATGTTTAACGCTGCAATAGCCTTATTGGACTCTTCAATAGCGCGTTGCTCAGTATACTCGAGTGCACCACAGCTTTTTAACGCACTCAAAATGACTTCGATGTGCTCTGTGCCATCACCTTTCTCGATCGCTTCTCTAATCAAGGCTTTTTCAGTGTCGCTGCCATTAGCCATGGCGAAAATGAGCGGCAGAGTCGGTTTTCCTTCTGCTAAGTCATCACCAATGTTTTTGCCTAGCTCTTCTGTTTCAGCTGTATAGTCAAGAAGATCATCGGTCAACTGGAAAGCGGTGCCCAAGAACTTGCCATATTCAGCAAGTGCCGTTTGCACTTCTTCTGAGCTTTCTGCTAACAGGCCTGCTAAACGTGTAGCGGCTTCGAACAGTTTCGCTGTCTTACAATAGATAACACGCATATAGCTGTCTTCTGTTGTGTCAGGGTCGTTACAATTCATTAATTGTAGGACTTCCCCTTCAGCGAGCACATTGGTGGCATCAGCTAGGATCTCGAGTACTTCAAGACTTTTTAGCTCTGTCATCATTTGAAAGGAGCGGGTATATAAAAAGTCACCGACCAGCACACTCGCACTGTTGCCAAAAAGGGCATTAGCCGTTTCTCTGCCGCGGCGTAACATTGATTCATCAACCACGTCATCGTGTAGCAATGAGGCGGTATGAATAAACTCAATAATAGCAGCCAATTTTAGGTGAGATTCGCCGTTATAGTCGATCGCTCTAGCGGCTAAAATTGACAATAAAGGTCTTAAGCGTTTACCGCCACCGTTAATAATGTAAAAGCCTAACTGGTTAATTAGGGCTACATCAGACTCTAGTTGTTTATAGATCAGTTGGTTGACAGCTTGCATATCGCTATCAGCCAATTGACGAATGGCGTTCAAATCCATAAATAGGCTCTATTTGTTGGCTACAATGACAATCAGCAGCTCATTTTAGACATAAGTGTTATAATAGGAGGATTCTACCTAAATTTACGCTGCAAGACAGTAGTTGTCGGTAATTGTGAGAGTTATTTGGGTCTTTTTTTATTCTTATTCAATTAGCACTTGTCAGATGCGGGTTCTTAGCGTAAACTCCGCGACCATTGTCATTAAAGCTTTTATAGCACCCCAGCATCAATCTATTATGTTTGAGCGGCGTGTTAGAAATATCGGAGTAAAATAGCTATGTACGCTGTTTTTCAAAGTGGCGGCAAGCAACATCGCGTTGAAGCCGGTCATACAGTTCGTTTAGAAAAATTAGAAGTCGCTACAGGCGAAACTATCGAGTTTGATCAAGTTCTTTTGGTTGCTGATGGTGAGACTGTACACGTAGGTGCACCTTTAGTTGAAGGTGGAAAGGTTGTTGCTGAAGTTGTTAGCCACGGCCGTGCGGAGAAGGTAACTATCGTTAAGTTCCGTCGTCGTAAGCACCACGATAAGAAGATGGGCCATCGTCAATGGTTCACCGAAGTTAAAATTACAGCTATTAGCGCTTAATTAGGAGTCTAACTCATGGCACATAAAAAAGCTGGCGGTTCTACTCGTAACGGCCGCGATTCAGAAAGTAAACGTCTTGGTGTAAAGCGCTTTGGCGGTGAATCAGTTCTAGCTGGTAACATCATCGTTCGTCAACGTGGTACTAAATTCCACGCTGGTGTTAATGTTGGTATCGGTCGTGACCACACTTTATTCGCACTTACCGATGGTAAAGTGAAGTTTGAAGTTAAAGGTCCACAGAACCGCAAGTTCATCAGCATTGAAGATTAATCTTTAGCTTCAGCTAAGATTGATACTAAGCCCCGCCATTGGTGGGGCTTTGTTTTTTTTAATATTAAGTAAATTGTGTTTTGGCGACTAGAATCGTTAAGAGTATAATTCTTTCATTCTGTGGTGCCAGGAGTTGGTATGAAGTTTGTCGATGAAGCGACTATCCGTGTAGAAGCGGGTAATGGTGGCAGTGGTTGCGTCAGTTTTAGACGTGAAAAATATGTTCCTGATGGTGGTCCTGACGGCGGTGATGGTGGTGACGGTGGCAGTGTTTATCTGCAAGCTGATGAAAACCTGAATACGTTAATTACCTATCAGTTTGAACGTTTCCATAATGCCGAACGCGGTAAAAATGGCCGTGGTCGTGACTGTACGGGTCATGGCGGAGAAGATCTCGTGCTTAAAGTACCTGTTGGTACAAGAGCTGTAGATGCTGAGACAGAAGAAACTCTTGGTGATTTAACCACGCATGGTCAGAAAATGCTTGTGGCCAAAGGCGGTTTTCATGGTTTAGGTAATACTCGTTTCAAGAGTAGTACTAACCGTGCCCCAAGACAGAAAACACTCGGTACCGATGGTGAAGTACGTAGTTTGAGACTTGAACTCATGTTGCTTGCTGATGTGGGACTGTTGGGCATGCCTAATGCGGGTAAGTCTACTTTTATTCGTTCTGTCTCAAAAGCAAAGCCGAAAGTAGCCGACTACCCATTCACAACTTTGGTACCTAACCTTGGGGTTGTTAACCCAAGACCTGGTCAGAGTTTTGTGATTGCTGACATTCCGGGCCTTATCGAAGGTGCCGCTGACGGAGCGGGTCTTGGTGTTCAGTTTTTGAAGCACTTGGAACGCTGCCGCGTTTTGTTGCATATATTGGATATTGAGCCTATCGATGGTAGCAACCCTGTCGATTCTGCACGCGCTATTGTCGGTGAGCTTGAGAAGCATTCACCAAAGCTTGCGGGTAAACCGCGCTGGTTGGTGATTAATAAAGCTGACTTAATGCTTGAAGAAGAGCTGCAGGAAAAAATTGATAAGGTTGTTGAAGAGCTAGCCTGGGATGGAGAAGTCTTTACTATCTCAGCTTATAACCGTGAAGGTACTGCAGAATTAGCACTTAAGCTACTAGACTTTATCGATACACTACCGCCAGAAGAGGAGGTTGATGTAGAGGCTGAAGTTGAGTTTAAGTGGGATAATTACCATCAGAATGCTAACGAATCAGTTAATGAAGATTATGATGATGATCTTGATGATGACGATTACGATGATGATGATTATGATGTTGAGGTTATCTATCAAAGATAGGTAGTTTCAACAGAGGATGTTGAGAATTGTACGCCGACACGCAAAATGATATTACTCGTCAAGTTGTTAGGGTTGCTCAACTTCTTCTAGCTTATGGCGCTGACTCCGAACTTGTTGAAGAGATCAGTCAGCGCTTAGGCTATGCGTTAGGTCTTGTCAGCGTAGAAATATCAATATCTTCAAACTCCCTTGTTTTAACTAGCCTAGTCCATGGGCGATGTATAACCACAACTCGACGTACCCGTGAACATGGGATTAATATGACAATCGTATGCGAACTTCAGCGCATCTGTCTATTAACCGAGAAGGGAATTTACGGACTACATGAAGTGCGTAAGCGCGTCGCTCGTATCGAGCCTAAAACTTACCCAGCAAAGTACGTCGTACCTATGATCGGGTTATCCTGTGCAAGCTTTTGTCATCTGTTTGGCGGAGACATTGCTGCTTGCGTGATAACCTTTATGGCTTCAGCAATTGGTATGTTTGTTAGGTTGTCGATTGCCAAACGACATTTCAACTTATTGCTTAACTTTAGTATTACAGCTTTTGTGACCACCATTATCGCGCAAACTGGTTTTCAATTTGATCTCACTGCAACACCTAAATTGCCAATGGCAGCTAGCGTATTAATGCTGGTGCCAGGGTTCCCGATGATTAATGCTATTTCGGATATGGTAAAAGGTCATTTAAACGTAGGAATTTCCCGCTGGGGTCATGCGACCTTGTTAACATTAGCATCTGTTATCGGTATTACCATGGCAATGCAAATAGGAGGTTTGTTTTTATGATCTCTCTTATTTTGGCGATGCTAAATGATGCGGTGTTTTCTGCCATCCCTGCGGTAGGTTTTGCTATGGTTTTTAACGTTCCGCGTCGTTTCTTGCCTTTTTGTGCACTGGCTGGTGCATTAGGTCATGGTAGCCGAACTTTATGGCTTAATGTCGGCCTACCTATAGAATGGGCTACCTTTTTGGCTGCAGCGCTTGTAGGGATTGTTACCATTGGCTTTGCTAAAAGGCATTTAGCCCCTCCATTAATGTATGCCGTAGCAGCTATTATTCCTATGATCCCTGGGACGTACGCATTTAATACTGTTATTGCGCTTGTCCAGTTGACAGCTCAATCACATGTGAGTCCTGAACTGACGTCAGAAGTAATTAGTAACGGACTTAAAACTGTATTTATTCTTGGCGCATTATCTGTAGGTCTTGCTATGCCTGGACTACTTTATTTTCGTTCGCGTCCAGTTATCTAACAACATTAAGAGGGAACTATTTTGAAAATTGCTATGATTGCCGCGATGGCGAACAACCGTGTTATTGGTAAAAACAATAAAATGCCTTGGCATTTGCCAGAAGACCTGCGTCATTTTAAGGCGTTGACCTTAGGTAAACCCGTTGTTATGGGGCGTAAAACCTATGAGTCGATTGGTCGTCCGTTACCAGGTCGGCATAATATTGTGATAAGTCGCCAAGCCGACTTATGCATTGAAGGTGTAACTACTGTCACCAGTTTTGAAGATGCAAAATCTGCAGCTGGCGATTGTGAAGAGCTGATTATCATGGGAGGAGGTCAACTTTATGAAACTTTACTTGGTATATCGGATATTTTATATTTAACTGAGATTTCGCTTGATGTTGAAGGAGATACCTATTTCCCTGATTGGGATGATGGTTCTTGGTCAGAAATATCGAGAAATGTAGCAAAAAATGATAAACAATTGGAATATAGCTTTATCAAATTAGTTAGAAAATGTTAAATTAAGCGGGTTATTTAGTACCCTGTAACGATGATCAAGAAAGCGGATTATTAACTAATTGTGCTTTCTTAATACAATAAATAAAAACTAAAAGAGTAAGGAGTGTCTGATGCGCTTGCTATCCATGAGCATCGCTACACTATTTGTGGCATCTTCAATATCGATTTCATCCCCGGCGTTAGCTAACCAAGATCAACTAGCTGCAAATATTTGTAACTACGTTGTTAGCGATGACAAGAACCGTCTTCGTAAAAAACTCAAAGAAAGCCGAGTTAAACTGCGAAATATTTATGACGGCGTTTCATGTAATGGTGACAGCTTATTAAGAATCGCTATGAAAAGTGGTTCTAATGCAGTAGGTACATTCGTTGCTAAAAGATTACCTGTGTCAGATCTTAATAAAGCAGAAGCCGATGGACAGACTATTATTGCATGGGCTGAAAGTAACGGACATGGAGGCAGTGAAATTACCTCAGCAATTAAGAGCCGCATCGCCGGCGGTTAATTTTCATTAGTTAATTGTGCCAAGAAAATGCTGGGTTAACCCAGTATTTTTTTTACCTGAAATTCAATGGGGTAGAGTGATACCAATAAAAATAATAAGTTGTACTACTCAGAGTGCTTTTTACCAGCTCATTTAAGGCAGGCTACCCCAAAGTAAGTCATGACATAATAGTGATACTCTTATGAGTTAATACCAATTGCATTAAGTATTTGACCAGTTCAGAGCCCCTCAGTCTTTTCAATTCAAAGCGCATTGGTAAAGAAATGGTTGTTCCCTTTTAAGCCAATGCAAAGCAGAAGTGGAAAGACTGAGGGACCCACGTAGTGCGGGTTTCAAAACGCTGTATGATTCGCTATGGGATTTGGATATACGACTAAATGGATTTAGGAGGTAGAGCGAAGCAGGATGCCAGAGCCGAGAATAACTATTAGCTCAAATCCCACTACTTTCCTACAGCGTTTTGAATTCCCGCTGAATGGTCAAACTTTTAATGCAATTGGTATAATTCGTTGCCGAAGTCGCCTGAGTAAAACACTCATTAAAGGCGAGTCTTAGCCGTTCTGGTATTGCGTTAATGCGCTTGAACCTAGTTTAACTATGCCCTTCACTCATTAACTTACCCTAAAGCCAATAAGCCCTCGCTGAGCGATCAAATCTTTATATTGAATGGTATTCATATTATCACCTCAGTATAAAATAGTTATTTACTAGTGTGACATATGAATAGTGAGTTCTTTAATCTATAACTTCGAATTAAGTAGGTGTTTAATTCTGATTCGATTTTTGTTTTATCGGTAAGTAAATAGTTTTATCGGTAAGTAAATAGATTGATTGGGAACAAGTGATTAAAAAAGGGAGCCATAACGGCTCCCTTTTTTATTCATTGCTATCAGAAATGCATTTAGACTTTAAACTCTTTCACTGAAGCTTGAAGTTCTTCAGCAAGCTGGGCAACTTGGTGGCTAGATTGTGCCGTTTGATCTGCGCCTGTAGATGTCTCTTCTGAAATCGCAGCAATATGTTCAAGTTTCTCTGAAACTTGTTGGCTAACTAAGTTCTGCTCTTGCGCTGCATGTGCGATGTGGGTACCAGAGTCATGAGCTTGGTGCACCGCATTACTAATACTCTCTAGCGCAATGTTAGCCTGCTCAGTTTTATCAACACAGGAGCTTGCCTGTGAGCGACCAAGCTCCATTACCGCTACAGCCTCTTGAGTACCCTGTTGGAGCACCTCAATCATCTGCTGGATCTCTTGTGTTGAATCTTGGGTTCTAGAAGCCAGGCTACGAACTTCATCAGCTACAACGGCAAAACCTCGGCCCTGCTCACCTGCTCGTGCAGCTTCAATAGCGGCATTCAATGCAAGTAGGTTAGTCTGCTCTGCGATTGCCCTAATCACATCCAATATTGAGCCGATTGAAGCACTATCTGCATGGACTTTATTAATAACAACTCCCGCCTTTGATACTTCATCGGCTAGGGCAAGAATAGTACGTTTGTTCTCATCAGCAATTAGGCGCATATGTCGACTTTCGTCATCTGCAGCTTTTATCTGACTTAGCGCTTCATCAGCGCTAGCGGTAACTTGTTGAGCACTTGAGCTAAGCTCTGTTGTAGCTGTTGCTACTTGATCGACCTGACTCTTTTGCTCTTGAATGCTGACTGTCGTCTGCGCGGTAATGGCAGATGTCTCTTCAGCTGCCGCAGCGAGTTGATCTGAGCGATCTAGGATCCCTTGGATTAAGGAGCGTAAACTGTCGACCAGTTTATTACAGTTAGCTGAAAGCTTTGCAAACTCATCATGGCCACTATCATCAAGTTTATGGGTTAAATCGCCTGATGCCAGTACATTAAGTGCATGGTTTACCTTCTCTAAAGAACGAGTTAAAGGGCGTACAACCGCTATGCTGACTACGATAGCTACCACAATGGCGATAAGTACCAAGATAATTGTTTGAACGCTAGCACTGTCGATATCCTTTATCGCTCGTTCACTTACCTCTTTTGAAATTGATTCGATGGTTGAGGTCAGGATAGCCATCTGCTTATTCACATCGCTTGCCTGTTTCTCGACTGAGCTTAGCAATTGAGACGCTTTGCTATTTAGCTCAATCTCACTGGCTTTCATTGAAATTAGAGAGTTGCTACCTTTGACAAGGGCAAAGACTTTAGACGCCTCTGTATTGATTTCATCAATCAACTCTTGTTCAACAACACCTTCCCAATGGTTAGTTACATATTTCAGCCTGCTCTTGGTGTCACTGACAATATAATCGAGTTCTTTTGATATGGTATTAAATTTAGATTTTTCAGTTGTGCCGATTAAATCAAAACTAGTGCTGACGATACCGCTTAGGCTTGAATCAAGTGTACTTGCTGTGGCTGCAATTTCCTGCTTAATAACATCTTCGCTAAGCTCAAAATCGATAAGGTCCAATAGGAGTGAGGCGCTGTCATCAACTGCCATTTCAACATCATCATATCTGTTTTGAATTCTTGCTTGAGTCTGCAGTGCACTCTCATGAGTGCTAATCATGTTTTCACTCTGATTTTTAAAGCTGTTGTAGCTGTTTTTTAGCTTGTTAATGACTTGGCTAAAATCGTTCCTGTTACTGACTAACGCAGTGAGTTGATTTAGTTCTTGGGTAAATGTGTTGCTTGCAGTCGTAAATTGAGACTTTATTGTTGGTACGGCATTACTATCTGGACTGTGGTAAGCCACTAATACTTGTTTCTCTTGTTTAGAGAGTGTGTGGGACAGCCGATTACTTGACTCTAGAGCTGGCAAACTAAGATCTTGTAGTAGGGTGGTGCTAGTTTTGAGCTTACTATTGGTAAACCACGATGCGGCGCCTAAAACGATGAGTAGAAAGGTGACAAATGCGAAGCCTCCAATCACTCTAGTTGCTACATTTAATTTCATAGAAGCTCCATTTATTATTATATTATTCCAGATGACAACACTACATTGGAAGGCACGCTATACCTTATATCGACCAATTACGCAGATAGTTTAACTCTTTTTTAACCTATTTTGAGTAATTTTTTGATCTGACTCTGCATGCCACAAAGTAAGGTGCTCTCCCCAGCAACAGCCTGTGTCGAGAGCTTTCAGTTTTGGTGAACTGACTTTGCCCATTATTGCAGCCCAGTGGCCAAATACTAAAGTATGAGAAGGGTGTAATTTTGCTTTGTGATCGAACCAAGGGGATAACTGGGGGTTATCGCATTGTTGTATCGGGAGTTTGCAGTCGAAATCTAAACGGCCATCAGGAAATATATATCGCATCCGAGTGAGTGCGTTAATGGTGTAGATTTTTTTTTCTAACTCCGACAGCTCTTCATTCCAACTATCCACTGAGTTGGTATACATGTTTGCGATTAAGCTGGTTAAATAATCTTCTTGTTGTAGCGCTTTAGAAACATTATCAGCTTGTTCTTTTAGAGTATGCAGATCCCAATTTGGAGGGACTCCAGCATGAGTCATGATGATGTTTTTTTCTGAATGTTGTTGGTAGAGTGGTTGCAGCCGTAGCCAATCAACTAGATTACCAATCTCCTGAGAGTGTAACAGTTCATCTAACTGATCTTTAGGGTTAGCTCGCTTTAGCTTCCCATGAACAGCAAGTAAGTGCAGGTCATGATTACCAAGTACTACCTTCGCTGAGCCTGACAGAGATTTTAGGTATTGCAGAGTTTGTAAAGAACCAGAACCGCGTGCGACTAGATCGCCTACAGTCCACAAACAATCGATTGATGGATTAAATGCCACTTTATCGAGAACTAATTTTAGTTCGTCAAAGCATCCCTGAATATCACCTACAAAGTAATTTGCCATGTAACGGTATAACCCTTAATGAAGTAAGCCTGGTACAGCAAGGCTAAATGCTGATATTGGTGCTTTGAACTCTTCGCCGTTACTCTTAATCATGGTGTAGTTGCCTTCCATTACTCCAAATGGAGTTTCTAGAACAGTTCCGCTGGTGTACTGATAGGCTGTATTGGGTTTTATCGTTGGAGTTTCACCGACAACGCCTGCACCTTCAACTTCACTTTGTTGTCCATTTGCATCTGTAATGCACCAGTAGCGACTCTTTAAAGTGACATCTTGATCACCTAGATTGATTATGGTGATGGTATAACTGAATAAATATTTCTCTTCATCTGGTGTCGATTGCGCTTCAATATATTCTGTCTTAACTTCAACTTTTATCGGGGACAAGCGTTGGTTCATCTGTAGCCTCAGAGATCAAAATCAACAAAGTGTATCGACATACTAATGTGACTTTTAACGAATAGATAGCGACGTTGGCAAGTGCGACTCAAAATAAAAGGGCAAATATATGCCCTTTATAAATACTTTGATGATTAGTGCTGTTTATGATTTAGTCTGCTTATCAATAAACAGGTTTGCCATAGCAACGTATTGCTGCACACTAATCTGCTCTGGTCGCAAGGTAGAGTCTATCTCAAGTTGTGCGAACTCATCGTCAGATAACATGTGCTTGAGGTTATTTCGCAACGTTTTACGACGCATATTGAACGCAGTAGTGGTTAAATGCCTCAAGACTTCAACATCCTTACATGGGAAAGGTTTTGTCTTATAAGGAACTAAACGTACAACTGCTGAGTCGACTTTTGGCGGTGGCGTGAAGCAACCTGGTGGTACTTCTAGCACAGGCATGACTTGACAGTGATATTGCGCCATGACGGTTAAGCGGCCATAGGCTTTTGTTCCAGGGCTCGCCGATAGTCTCAGTACAACCTCTTTTTGCAACATAAAGTGCATATTTTCGATGTACTGGGCAAACTCGAAAAGGTGGAACATTAACGGAGTAGAGATATTATATGGCAGATTACCAAACACTTTCATCTGCATATCTTCACGAACAAGTTGCTTAAAATCAAAATTCAAGGCGTCACCTTGATGGATTTCAAGCTTATCTTTTAGCGTTGGATGAGTTTTCAGGCGCTCAACCAAGTCTTTATCTAGCTCTACAACGGTTAATTTGTCGATGCCGCTCGCCACTGGCTCTGTAAGCGCTGCAAGGCCGGGACCAATCTCTACCATTACGTGCTCATTGTCAGGTGATATTGCACCAACAATACGATTGATCACATTTTCGTCGGTCAAGAAATTCTGACCGAAGCGTTTTCTAGCGGTATGGCCTAAATGTACTTTATTACTCATGGGTTAACTTTTCACTAATTCTTTGCGGCCAAATCAATGGCTCTATTTAATGCACAGACAAAACTACCAATATCAGCGGAGCCAGTGCCTGCAAGCTCTAGGGCCGTACCGTGGTCGACCGATGTTCTTATGTAGGGTAATCCTAGAGTAATATTGACTGAACTGCCAAAACCTCTAGCTTTTAGTACTGGAAGGCCTTGATCGTGGTACATAGCGAGTACTACATCTGCATCTTCTAAGTATTTAGGTTGAAACAATGTGTCTGCGGGTAGCGGACCGATAATATCCATATCCAGCGCTCTTAACTCTTCGAGTGCAGGAATAATCGTATCAATCTCTTCTCTGCCTAAGTGGCCGTCTTCCCCAGCATGTGGGTTTAGGCCGCAGACATAAATTCTTGGTTTGGGAATGGCGAATTTTTCGACCAGATCCTTATGAAGAATTTTGACTATTTGATGTAAGCGATCGCGCGTAATAGCTTTTGACACATAGGCTAGCGGAATATGCGTTGTCACCAAAGCTACCTGCAAGCCTGGAGCAGCTAACATCATCACGACATCTTGGCAGCTTGCCTGATTGGCAAAAAATTCTGTGTGGCCGCTAAAAGGGATCCCCGCTTGGTTGATTATTCCTTTATGTACGGGACCTGTTACCACAGCATCAAACTCGCCGACCATGTTTTTTTCTCCTGCGAAACGCAGGGTATCAACAACATAGTGACTATTTTGCTCATCAAGCTTTCCACATACCACTTCACTTTCTAAAGCAAAAGGTACAATTGTGAGCGTACCAGCTTCTTGCGCTTTAGGTGCTTGATTTGGTTGGTAAGGGCGTAATTGAATTGCTAGGCCAAGTTTTTTAGCTCGAGCTTGCAGCAATTCAGGATCAGCACAAACGACTAGCTCAGCAGGCCAAGCCTGCTGAGCTAGTTGGATCACTAAATCTGGTCCTATCCCCGCCGGTTCACCCGGCGTGATAGCGATTCGTTTAGTCGACAATATGGTTAACCTCGATTTGGTTCCGGCTCGAAAATATCAATAAATGCTTCAGCACGCATCTCATCTAACCAGTTTTGTAACTCTTCGTTAAACTTACGGCGATAGATTAACTGGTGAGCGCGGTTTGTATTAAACTGTTCGGTAGCATCAGTGGTGCGTCTGCCTTCAAGCTGAACAATATGCCAACCGTGAGTAGAGCGGAATGGCTCACTGATTTCGCCTTTCTTAAGGGAGTTCAATGCTTGTTTAAATGCAGGAACCCAAACATTTGGATCTGCCCAGCCCAATTCGCCACCTTTTACTGCTGAACCCGGATCTTCTGAATACTGGCGTGCAATGTCTTCGAATTTAGCTTCGCCTGAGCGGATCTGAGCTAAGAATCTATCCATCATGCCTTTCGCTCGTTCCTCTGAAAGGATCGGAGATGGTTTTAAGAGAATATGACGAGACTTAACTTCTTCGATCTCTTGGGTTTGCAAACCTCGAGCATCCATTATTTTGAGGATATGAAGTCCTGCCCCGCTTTTGATTGGGCCTATGATATCATTAACTTTGGCATCATTGACGACTTCGGCAAATAAGGTCGGCATTTCATTGATGTTCATGTAATCCCAAATACCACCCTCTAATGCTTTTGGCCCTGAAGAGGCTGCAATGGCAATACTTCTAAAGTCATCACCATCTTTAAGACGTTTGAGTACTACATCAGCTCTTTTACTAGAAGCTTCAAGTTGGGCACTGGTTGCATCACTTGGTACATCAATCAGAATGTGACCTATTTGAAATTCAACGTCTTTTAGGCCTTGCTCATTAATAAGGCTTACTAGGTTGTTAATTTCTTGCGGTGAGACTTGGATACGACGCTGAACTTGAATACGTTGAATCTCGCCAAGCGTCACTTCTTCACGGAGCTGCTCTCGGTATTGGGCAAAAGAGGTTCCGTCACTTTCGATTTGAGCTCTCATATCCTCAACGGAAATGTTTTGTTCTTTGGCGATATTGGCAATGGTTTGATCTAATTGCAGATCACCAATATGCAGACCTATACGATCAGCCATCTGCATCTGCAGACGAGTAAGAATTAAGCGCTCAATAACTTGCGTGCGCAGCGCAGTATCTGACGGTAGCTTCTGACCAGCATTGGCAGCGTTGGCTTTAATGGTTTTAACCATGCCTGCAACTTCACTTTCTAAAATGATGCCTTCATTAATTTGTACTGTGACTCGGTCTAACGGTTCAACCGCAGCGTGAACAACTTGGCTCATCGCCAATGTTAGTAAAGCAAAAATCAATCTGTTACAGCGTTTCATCCACAAAAATCCTTGGCATTTATGAGTGTCATTTGCGGTATTCGCATACCGTGTTAATGATTCTTTTGTCCTGCTTTGACTGCTTGTCTTCAGCTAGGTTCAGCATTTTAGCTAATTTTGTTTATCTAATTCTTTAAGTAAAGCGGTTTACGATAGTTAAATAGGCCATCGTCAAGCATATCTGAAACCCCTAAAGGACCCGAACCGCCTAAGCCTTTTATCACGAAGTTTAAGTAAACACCGCTTTCAAATAACTCTCGAGTATCATTGACTGGGTTGTCTTCGTCAACGTAATTAGTCTTAATTCGATAATGATAACTCAAACGTACTGCCCAGCAACATGATTCATATTGAAATCCAGTATAGGTTTCTACGCTGCGACTCTCATTGAGGTCATAATACCAGTTTCCAACAAGATATAAGTTGTCGTTAATTGGCCATGCGCCCCTAAAGCCGACTTGCTTAATATCGACGGACTCATTGGTGTTGGTATTGAGTAAGTCGGGTACATAACGATAACTGGCTTGCAATAGCTTATTTTTACCTGGGCGGTAATCAACCGTTAATTCACTCTTTTTGTTTTCGCTCTCTTTGGCGTCATATTGAATCGAACCACTTAAGAACCAATCGGCATAGAGTTGGGTGCTGAGCTCTGCGGCTAATGCTGAGTTCGAGGTGTTCTCCTGAACAAAGGTGTCGGCGCTGCCGTTGACATCATTGATGCCTACACGGCTATCTTCCAAATATAAAATTTGGCCTAAGCTGAATTTAAAAATTTCTTTGTTTTGTTCGTCAAAAAGCTTGGTGGTTAGACCTAAAGTAAATTGATTGGCATCAGCTATTCGATCTAAGCCTGAAAAGCGACGTTCGCGAAACAGACCGTTATAATCTTCTTGTAACTGAGCGGTATCGTAAATACCTATGTTTGATTGATCTTCATAGCCAACATAGAGGTACTGAAATTGTGGCTCTAAGGTTTGACGATAGTTAGTATTAAAATAATCAGTAAATCGCTCGAAATTGATCTGACCATGAATGCGAACTTGCGGCAACGTACGGTTTACCGTGTCATCAAGAGTCGAGTTTGCCAGGTTTGAGTTGTCATCTTGCCAATAATTGGTTTGCAGTAGTTTGACTTCACTTGTGAGTGAACCTGCTGGGCCATGAATCGGATATGAAATACTAGGTTCAATATGCAAACGTGTCGCGGTTGAATATTCGCTATCTTGATGGGAGAAGTTAGTGACTTCACTCATCAAGTTAATATCAAAACCGTTCCAGTATTCAGGTGCTCGATAGTTAAAAGTAAACTGTGGCATCACTTGGTAAGGTTTTTCCTCCTCACCAAGCACTTTAATATCTTGCACGCGGCCGCTTATATCCCAGTTTTCTTCAAAATAACTGATTTCACCAATTCGAGTTAACTGGTTATCTGTCGCACGTTGGACATCTGAGTTGAGGTCGTTGAAGTAGTTATTATCAGAAACATCCGTGTAGTTAGCCAATACGCGCCAATTCTTGTCTATGGCGCCACTATGTTCCCAATGATACAGGTAACGATTCGGGCTGTTGGTTAACTTATCGTCGTCGGGTAAAAATTCGAAGTTCAATTGACCTTGCTGCTTTTCACCGGCGAGATATCTAAACTCTGTCTTGGTATATAAACCACGAGCAGACATATAGTTAGGTGTAAAGGTAAGATCAAACTCAGGTGCAATATTCCAATAATAAGGCACGGCGAACTCTACGCCGTTAGTGGTGCTGGTACTAAACGATGGGAATAAAAAACCTGATTTCCGTTTATCTGACACTGGAATAGTCATGTAAGGAATGTACATAACGGGTACACCACCAATTTGAAGCTTGGCGTCCCAGATCTCTCCCCACTCCTCAGTGCTGTCAATTTTTATCTTGTCAGCTTCTAATAACCAAGCAGGGTTATCGGCTGGGCAGGTGGTGAAATTGGTTTCAGACAGTAGCAAGTTATTCTCTTTGGTGATCTCTAATTTATTAGCATCACCATGAATTTGTTGCCCGTGTAACCAATACTGTGCGCCGAGTAAGGTGGCACTATTACTGCGCATCTTTGCGACTAAAGAGTCAGCTGTTACTGTAAATAACTCATCTTGGAATACCAAGTTACCGTTGGCGGCTAACTCTTCTGCCTCTTGATCTAAAATAGCCTCATCTGCAGAGATGTTACGTCCGCCTTGACTAAAACTCACATCACCACTGAATTGAGCTTGTTTGCCCATCTGTGCTTTGGAGCTGTCAGAAATAATAGAGATACGTTCAAGATCTGCTGGGCTGTCTAAATCATACAGCGGCACGTACGGTTTTACTGGAGGCTCAATAACACACTGCGAACTTTCAACAGTTGCAGTATTGGCGTCATTTGCCAAGACTAATTGGGGAAGCAGGCTCAAGGCCAGAAAATAACGGATCTGCATCTTAGGTCAATTAATTATGATTTCTTAGTCTGGACTATTGAAGAAGAGAAAAGTTGCACCCTTTCTTGGGCAACTCAGCCAAATAATTTGTTTCAATCGCTTAGCTGTTTCCATTTTGTCGTTATAATAAAGCAATTTCTTCTTAAGAGCCATGAGGTGCCCTTGTCAGATCCTAGATTTATTCAGTTAAATGCATGGCTAAACCAATATTTTAGCTCAAATATCACTCCGACGCTTATTTCCGGGGATGCAAGTTTCAGACGATATTTTCGAGTTATCGTTGATTCAGTTTCTTATATTGTAGTTGATTCGCCGCCAAAGCTAGTGCCGATAACGCCATTTATACAAATAGCTGAAAGTTATTCAGCTATTGGCATACCTGTTCCGAAAGTGATTGCTTGCGATGTTCAGCAGGGCTTTATGCTTCTTAGTAATCTTGGTGATGTCCAACTGTTATCAGTACTGAGCGCTGGCAATTTGACTGACTACTATCAAAAAGCGCTATTACTGCTAACTGATATTGCGAAAGTGACAACAACTGAACAGGGTGAACTGCCTATTTACGATGATGAATTTGTGCTGCGAGAGTTGAACATCTTTATCGAGTGGCTTGCTGTACACCATCTTGGATTAGCTATTGATGAAGTTGAGTCCCGTACTCATGATGTTTTCGATATTTTAGTTGAGAATGTCAGACAGCAGCCTCAAGTTGGAATGCATCGAGATTACCACAGTCGAAACATCATGCTGCAAGATGGCGAACTGAAGGTGATTGACTTCCAAGATGCGGTTATAGGACCTGTGACTTATGATGCTGTTTCACTATTGCGTGACTGTTATATTCGTTGGCCTGAACAGAGTGTTAACCAGCTAATGTCGCTCCATTATAAGCAAGCGCTAGAGACTGAGCTGTTGTCTACATCGGTGAGTTTCTCACAGTATCAACGTTGGTTTGATCTGATGGGATTGCAGCGACACCTCAAAGCTGCAGGGATCTTCGCTAGATTGAACTATAGAGATAATAAGCCAGCATATATGGCCGATATTCCGTTAACATTGGAATATATTCGCGATATAGCCAGTCGTTACGCCGAACTAGCTGAATTTAGCCAGTGGATTGCAAGCGTCATCATTCCTGCTGTAAAGGCCAAACCATGAAAGCAATGATTTTAGCGGCTGGACGTGGAGAGAGACTGCGACCATTGACTGACCATATACCGAAACCTTTGGTTGAAGTTGCCGGGAAACCTCTCATTGTTTACCACTTAGAAAAGCTCGCTAAAGCGGGCTTTAAAGAGGTGGTGATTAATCATGCATGGCTAGGTCATAAGCTAGTCTCTATGCTAGGAGATGGTGCTACTTGGGGACTCACAATTAACTATAGCGAAGAAACCCAAGCGCTGGAAACTGGCGGTGGGATAAAGAAGGCATTGAGCTTACTTGGGGATAAGCCATTTTTTGTTATTAATGGTGATGTCTTTATTGATACTTTGCCAAAAATCACTGAATTGAGCGAAGGGGAACTGGCACATCTATGGCTGGTTGATAACCCTATACAGCATCCCACTGGCGATTTTGCACTGATAGAAGGTAAAGCTGTAGCACTTGGTGAGAACAAGTTCACCTTTTCGGGTATGGGAGTATACCATCCTGCTCTGTTTGGTAATATTGCCGAGCAAGCTTTTGCTCTCGGTCCGTTACTGCGACAAGCGATGGGTAATGGTAAGGTTTCAGCAGAGCACTTTGCTCCATATTGGTGTGACGTTGGTACGCTAGAACGTCTTGAAAAAATTGAAGAGCGTGAAGCACAAAAGGGTAAGTAATGCGAATTTGGGGAAAAGTTTTTGGTTTTATTATTGGTTATATGTTCGGTCGCCTTGGCGGTGCCATTTTTGGCTTGTGGCTTGGGCATATGTATGACCGACGTCAAAGTGCTAGAGCTGGTTTAGGCAGTAGCAGTAAGCGCCAAGCGCTATTTTTTAATACCACATTTGCTGTCATGGGGCATGTTGCAAAAGCGTCTGGTCAAGTTACAGAAATTGATATTCGTATTGCAAATGCACTGATGGATCAAATGCGTCTCACTGGCGATGCCAGAGCTGATGCGCAAGCTGCCTTTAGAGAAGGTAAAGAGAGTGACTTCGATATTCACGCCTGTTTGAAGACGTTTAGATTGATCTCCATGGGTCGTAAAGAGCTACTGCAAATGTTCTTAGAGATCCAGATTCAAACGGCACTATCAGACGCGAAGCTGGATCCTAAAGAACACACGATTCTATCGACGATTGCAAAAGAGCTAGGCTTTAGTCAAAAGCAACTCGATGAGCTGTTGGCAAGATGGCAAGCTGAATTCAATTTCCATCAACAGGGCGGGGCGGGTCACCAGACCTCCGTTGCAGATGCTTATGACGTGTTAGGGATGAAAGAGTCGATGTCGGACCAAGATATTAAGCGCGGTTATCGTAAGTTGATGAATGAACATCATCCCGATAAATTGGTTGCCAAAGGCTTACCACCTGAAATGATGGAACTGGCAAAAACAAAAGCACAGGATATTCAAGCCGCCTATGATAGGGTTAAAAGTGATAGAGGTATGCGTTAAGCCTTGAATTAGTGAAAGTAAAATAAAAAAGGAACTGTCATGAAAAAGAGTCTAGTACTTGCATTGTTCGGATTTTGCTCCTTACCCGCTGCAGCTGAAGTCTATGTCGCCCCTTTTGGAGGTTATAGTTTCGGCGCCAGCAATTTTGATATCTACAGTACCCAAGGTGAAGATAGTGGCACAGTGAAGCTGTCTGAATCTGAGAACTATGGTGTTATGCTCGGCTTCACCACAAAAGATCCTGGCAATGTTTATTTACTATATAGTCACCAATCAACTGATCTGCGCGCAAGTGGCAATTTTAGCCCTAATATCATTTCTAAAATGGATGTTGACTACTTTCACGTTGGTGGCAGCCTGTATTTCCCAGTCGAAAATGTAAAACCTTATGTGACGACAAGTCTTGGTTTAACCCAGCTACGCCCCAGTGGCGAATACTCTAACGAAACTCGTTTTTCGGTTGCTTTAGGGGGAGGGGTTGAATATCAAGCGACTGACGCATTGTCATTATTTGCCGAAGTAAAAGGTTACGCGACTTTTATTAGTGCAGACAATGAACTCTTTTGTAGTGGCCAAGGTTGTATCTGGAATATTCAATCAGACATTATGTGGCAAGGCCAAGCAAATATTGGCGCGAGTTTTAAATTTTAAATGAAACGTGAGAATGATTGATGCGAATAGTGGTGTTAGATGGATATGCATTAAACCCTGGTGATCTAAGCTGGCAGCCTCTTGAAGAGATAGCAGAGCTAGATTGTTTTGACCGTACTCCAGCGCAAGATGTATTGGCACGCAGTAAAGATGCAGAGGTGTTGTTCACTAATAAAACCGTGCTTGATGCCGCGACCTTAAAACAGCTTCCCAAACTTAGATATATTGGAGTACTTGCCACTGGGACAAATGTGGTTGATATCGATGCCGCTAGCGCACTTGATATTGTGGTAACCAATGTTCCAGGTTACGGCCCTGACGCTGTTGCACAAATGGTATTTGCGCATATCCTAAACGCCACTCAGCAAGTTGCTCGCCACTCTGATGCTGTTATGCAGGGGAAATGGTCATCGAGTGATGATTTTTGTTTTACCCTGTCGCCGCTGCAATCACTTAAAGGCAAAACCCTAGGTTTAATCGGCTTTGGTGATATTGGCCGCACAGTCGCGCAAATCGCGCTAGCGTTTGGTATGAAGGTAGTGGTCAATACTCGACACCCTAATCTTGAGCTACCAAAAGGATGCGCTTGGTTACCGCAAGATGAGTTATTCCGAATCGCGGATATCGTATCACTGCATTGCCCATTAACACCTGCTACTGACAAGTTTATTAATCAAGGTTTGCTCAGCAAAATGAAATGCAGTGCAATGCTGATAAACACAGCTCGCGGTGGCTTAGTTGATGAAATGGCTTTGGCTGATGCTTTGGTTAAAAGGGAGATTGCTTTTTGTGGTGTTGATGTACTTTCGACAGAGCCACCTGAAGCAGATAACCCACTGATTTCAGCGCCCAATATTACTATTTCACCGCATAATGCTTGGGCAACCATTGAGGCAAGGCAAAACTTGTTAAATATCGCTGTAAATAACTTGAGTACTTTTTTAGCTGGAAAGACAGTTAATAAGATTAACTAGTAGGCATTATTGGCTGAAAAAATAGGCTCTGTATCTCAGCTGAAATATAGAGCCTAATGATAGTCAGTTTTAACCTACGACCTTTATCAAAGTCGTTAAAGAATGACACTCACTTTACTGGCAGAGGTCAATGCTTTATCGACTGCTTTTTCAATGCTGCTATCTCTAGCTAGTGCTACCCCAAGTCGTCTGCTGCCATCAATCTCTGGTTTACCAAATAGTCTAATTTGAGTATTAGGCTCTGCTAGCGCTTCAGCGACTCCTGAAAATTGAATATTAGTCGATTGGCCATTGGCTAAGATCACCGCTGATGCACTGGGACCATGTTGTACAATATTACTGATAGGCAAGCCTAATATCGCCCGCACATGCAGTGCAAACTCAGACAAGTCTTGGCTAATCATAGTTACCATACCTGTGTCATGGGGGCGAGGTGATACTTCTGAAAAGTAGACATCGTCACCTTTGATAAACAGTTCTACGCCAAACAAGCCGTAGCCGCCCAGCGCCTTGACCACTTTTTCTCCGATCTCTTGGGCTTTGGCTTTGACAATATCGGACATGACTTGTGGCTGCCATGATTCTCTATAATCACCATCCTCTTGACGGTGGCCGATGGCGTCGCAAAAATGAATACCATTTACAGCGCTAATTGTCAGTAGGGTAATCTCGTAATCAAAAGCGATAAATCCTTCAACGATGACGCGTCCACCGCCGGCTCTACCACCTTCTTGAGCATACTGCCAAGCCGAATCTATTTGGGCTTCACCTCGAACCACGCTTTGACCTTTGCCTGAGGAACTCATTACAGGTTTTACCACACAAGGTAAACCAATCTGGCTAATGGCCTTTTTAAATTCGATTTCGGTATCGCAAAAGAAATAAGGTGACGTTGGAATCGCGAGTGTTTCTGCTGCTAAACAGCGTATGCCTTCTCTATCCATGGTCAACTGTGTTGCTTTGGCTGTTGGGATTATATTTACCCCTTTGGCTTCGAGTTCAACCAATGCTTGGGTGGCGATAGCTTCAAGTTCAGGGATCACCAAATCTGGCTTTTCTAAGTTGATGACCTGCTCTAACGCCTCGGCATCTAGCATATTAATTACATGGCTGCGGTGAGCAATTTGCATTGCAGGGGCATTTGGATAGCGGTCAACGGCAATGACCTCTATGCCATAACGCTGCAGTTCAATGGCGACTTCCTTACCTAACTCTCCGCATCCAAGTAGCATAGCGCGTTTTGAGTTTTGACTTAATGCTGTACCTATCATCTTTTTTACCTTTGTTTAAATTGTAGGGATGCTCTCCTTGCTGCAAAGCAAACAACATAGGGGCACTATTTATTATTGGTTTTAGTCTACCTTGCCATTAAAGCTTGCAATGCCGCATTGATGATAAACGTGCGGCAGATCACGCTGTTTTAGAAAAACACCCTATGCTTATATAATGTTTTAATTCAAAAAAAAATAGCTTTGTAGATGGTTTGTTGCCAAGATGTTTGTATTGAGATGACGGTTATAGATGTAATCAAAACAATTTAAGGAGAGCGCAGTGTTTTTAGATTACTTTGCCTTAGGCATTATATTTTTTGTCGCCATTTTTATTTTTTACGGCGTAATCGCCATTCACGATATCCCCTATGAAATCGCTAAAAAACGCAATCATCCGCAGCAAGATGCACTGCATATAGCAGGTTGGGTGAGTTTGTTCACACTGCATGCCATTTGGCCGTTTTTATGGATTTGGGCCACGCTTTATCGCGAAGATCGGGGGTGGGGTTTTAGCGAAGTGGTTGAGAAAGAACAGCTGTTAGAGAGTGAAATTAAAGGCCTGACTGAAACAGTTAGAAAACTTGAACAAAGGTTGGCTGCAGTTGAAGGGGTGAATACTAAGGCTGAGCCGAACGTTCCTGCTGTGGATGCTGTCAACATCACGCCAGAGGGGAAAGTGTAATATGGATTTACTACTGGTTCTAACCTACACCGCTGTGTGTATCGCTATTTTCAAGATATTTAAAATCCCACTAACAAAATGGACAGTTCCTACTGCTATTTTGGGTGGTATTTTTATTGTCGGCGCCTTGATTTTATTAATGAACTATAACCATCCTTATACCCCGTTCGCTAAGGATGTATTTGTCACTACCCCAATAAACCCCTTAGTTAGAGGTGTGGTTGTGTCTGTTGAAGTAGAGCCTAATACTCCTATTAAAAAGGGCGATGTTCTATTTAAATTGGATGCAACAGGTTACGCTGCTATTGTGAAGCAAAAGCGGGCAGCATTGGTTGCTGCCGAACTCGAAGTGCCTCAATTGGAGGCTGCTTGGGAAACAGCTAAGGCTGCAGTGACGAGAGCTGAAGCTGATAGAGATAGGACCAAGTCAGCATTTGATCGTTATGAAAAGGGCCGTAAACGAGGTGGTGCTAACTCACCATTTACAGAGCTAGAACTGGACAACAAGCGTCAGCTCTATTTAGCCTCGCAAGCGCAACTTACAGCTGCGCATGCTGAGGAGTTACGAGTAAAGTTGGCGTACGAGTCTAATGTTGACGGGGTGAATACTAAAGTAGCAGGAATTCAGGGAGAGCTTGAAAAAGCGTTGTTTGACCTTGAGCAAACCGTGGTACGAGCGCCTGCTGATGGCATGGTGACACAGATGGCATTGCGGCCAGGAATCGTGGCAGTGCCTATGCCATTAAGATCGTTGTTGAGCTTTATTCCAGATGAAGACCGGACATTTGCTGGTGCATTTTGGCAGAACTCCCTATTAAGATTAAAAAAGGGAGATGAAGCTGAAGTTATTCTAGACGGAGCACCTGGGGTAGTATTTAAAGGAAAAGTCGCTCAGGTTTTACCTGCTATGGCTGAAGGTGAAATTCAGTCCGGCGGTCGACTCATTACCGCTAACGTCATGATGATGCGTGGTCGTTCTATTGTCGTGATTGATCTTGAAGATAAAGATATCTTAGCTCAATTCCCAGCAGGGGTCTCTGGTCATATCGCGATTTATACTGAGCACTTTGCCCATGTGGCAATTATGCGTAAAGTCTTGTTGAGAATGCAGGGATGGCTGAACTACTTATTCCATTAAAAGTAATGTTATAGAGTTTATTAAAGGGACCGAATCTGGTCCCTTTATTGTTAGTTAATTTTGATAATGAAGGTTGTGAAACATGCAAGATATAAGGGATTTAACTGCGATTTTACGTTCCAACACTCCTATCGTGATTATCGAAACCTATGAAGAGTATCGAGTTTTAGATTTACTAAAAAGGGTGTCACAAGTTTTATATCAACCGTTATTTAGCTGGAGCATCACTAAAGGTTTATCCCGGGTAGATAGACAGCTAGGCGTGCAAAAGTTTAATAGTGAACCTGCAGATATATTGGGGCAGATAAAATCAACGCCTCAAGGAGGAATTTATGCGCTTTGCGATTTTCATCCATTCGTCATTGATGACCCGAAAAATATCCGTTTACTAAAAGAGATAGCACTAGAGTATGAATCGTTAAAGCATACAATTATCTTAATTAGCCATGCTTTTGATATACCTGCGGAGATTAAACGTTATTGTGCCCATTTTAGATTATCGCTACCAAATAGCACTCAGCTTCTTAATATTATTCAGCAGCAGGTCAGGCAAGCTAATCAGCAAGGCTTGCACATTGAAGTGGATGAATCGGCAGCACTAAAGTTAGCAGATAATCTTCGTGGAGTGACATTTGATGATGCTCGCCGCTTAGCCCATAAAGCGATTGTTGATGATGGAGCGATTACTCACTCTGATATAGACCTGGTTAATCGAGGTAAGTTTGAACTGCTTAATATGGATGGAGTGTTGCAGTTTGAATATGACACTAGCGATTTTTCACAAGTTGCAGGTTTACATAATCTCAAGCAGTGGCTGCAGCATCGTAAACCGCAATTTGAACAAACAGGTAGCATAGAAAGCCCTAAAGGTATTTTGCTACTGGGAGTACAAGGAAGTGGTAAAAGTTTGGCCGCGAAGGCAGTTGCAGGGTTATGGCAAAGGCCGTTGCTAAAACTTGATATGGCGGCGTTGTATAACAAGTATATTGGTGAGACTGAGAAGAATCTACGTCAAGCATTAACGCTGGCCGATTTGATGTCACCCTGTGTATTGTGGATTGATGAAATAGAGAAAGGGCTAAGCAGTGGCGATAGCGATGATGGTACATCTAAACGGATATTAGGTACCGTACTTAATTGGATGGCAGAGAGACAGTCAGAGGTCTTTTTAGTTGCTACTGCAAATGACATCAGTGCACTACCACCGGAGCTTATGCGGAAAGGGCGTATGGATGAGATCTTTTTTGTTGATCTGCCAGATGATGAGATCCGCCAGGCCATTTTTCTTATTCATGTGAAAAAGCGAGGTATCGAGCCTAATATATTGGACTTGGCGCAATTATCTATAGCTAGTGAAGGGTTTTCTGGCGCTGAAATTGAACAAGCAGTGATATCTGCGATATATACGGCCAGAGCGACTAATCAAAGAGTGGATCAACAATTGCTTCTAGCTGAGTTACTTAATACCCAGCCATTGTCGGTTATTATGAGAGAAAATTTAGTGGAATTACGGCAATGGGCGAAGGAGCGAACCGTTAACGCACATCGATAATAATGAGAAGAGCCTCTGCCTGAAAGATCTGTTTGCAATTGATACTTTGCGCTGTTGTAAAAGAGTTTGTAAGCTGATCGCTTAAAATAACAATAAGTACTGTGGACAGTATTAAAGGACGAGAATGCTTCTTTTCACCAATATAAAAAATAGCGCTAAGCGAGCCATTACGGTTTGCTTTATTTTGTTATCAACACTCTCAGTTTGCAGTGTTACTGCAGCAGAAAGTCCATCTGCAGCGGCTAAAGTTGAGCCTGAAGTTGTCGTGACTGAGCATAGAGCACGGATAAATGATAACAAAATTAACTACCAAGCAATTGCGGGCGAAACAATTTTAGAAGATAGCAAAGGTTTGCCATTAGCGAGTATTTTTTCAATCAGTTATCTACGTACCGATGTTAAAAACAGTGATAAACGGCCTGTTACGTTTGTCTTCAATGGTGGCCCAGGCTCAGCATCACTTTGGCTGCACATGGGACTTTTCGGCCCTAAGCGTGTGGTGGTTCCTGGTGATGCAACTGATGATGGCGCAGCACCTTACCCGTTAATTGAAAACGAATTCTCAATATTAGATGAATCAGATTTAGTCTTTATAGATCCTGTCGGTACTGGCTTTAGCCGAGCGTTAGGAGAGAATAAAGGTGCAGATTTTTGGGGGGTGAGTGAAGATGCAAAATCCATTGCGGAGTTTATGCGTCGCTGGTTGATCGAACACGGACGTTGGAACTCTCCTAAATATCTAGCGGGTGAAAGCTATGGTACCACTCGAGCAGCGGCACTCGTGGACGAGTTGCAAGGCGGTTGGACTGATATCTCAATTAATGGTGTGATGTTGATATCATCTATTCTTGATTTTAGTCACGCGCGTTATCAGCCGGGTAACAACCAACCTTACATTGGTTTTTTACCTACAATGGCAGCAACTGCCTTTTATCATGACAAAGTCAGTGCAGCAGATAAAGCCATGGGCTTAGAGGCTTTTATTGAAGCCTCTCGTCAATTTGCGATTAAAGACTATGCGCTGGCATTGTTGCAAGGTAATCGACTTGACGATGCGACTTACCAAGCAACCCGTAAACAATTGGCTCGTTTTACTGGCTTGTCTGAGTTCTATTTAGACAGAGTTAATTTACGGGTCAGTGCGAGTCGATACACTAAACAGTTACTACGAGATCAAGATCTGACAGTTGGTCGCTTAGATAGCCGTTACAAAGGAGTTGATTACGACAGTGGTGGTGAGCGAAATGATAATGACCCATCGGGCTACGGTATTGATGGCGCTTATACAGCAGCAATACATGACTATATCTATAAAGATTTAGGGATTAAGATGACTCGCCCGTTTAACGTACTCTCTTATGAGGTCAATCGGGGTTGGAACTGGAATGTCAGTGGCAAACAGATGCATTATGTCAATGTTGCCCCTCTGCTAGGGCGAGCACAGCGAGAGAATAAAGATCTTAGAATATTCGTTGCTAACGGCTACTTTGATTTTGCGACACCATTTTTCGCAACTGAAAATACTTTTGCCGATAATGGAATCGACAATCGCAGGGTATCAATGCACTACTATGCAGCAGGGCATATGATGTATGTTGAACCTGATTCTTTGGCTCAATTAGCTACAGATATTAGAGCATTTTATCACCCTGAAAAGTAATAGGAAATGACGATAACCTTAGTTGAAAAGTTGAGCTCTTAGGGGTTCTTTATTTAAATCACGTAGTAAAAGGTAAAGGGAATAATGAGTTTTAGTGCATGGCTAGGGTTGCTAGCTATCTGTTGTTTAGGCGCTATGTCTCCAGGGCCTAGTTTAGCCATGGTAGTAAGGCATACTCTTGGTGGTGGAAGAGGTAAAGGTATTATTTGTGCTTGGGCTCATTCCATCGGTATCGGCGTTTATGCCTTGGTGACTCTACTCGGGCTTGCAGTAGTGCTCAAGCAGGCTCCGATGGTATTTAATGGTATTGCGATTATAGGTGCATTGTATTTAGCCTATATGGGCGTGCAAGCTTTACGTTCTAAAGGTGGAATGTCGGACAAATTGGCCGCAGGTAAGTCAACAGATGCATTAACGGCTGCTCGTGATGGCTTAGCCATTTCGCTTTTTAATCCCAAGATAATGCTGTTCTTTTTGGCACTTTTTAGCCAATTTGTCATGGTCGCAGATAACATGACAGCAAAAGGGTTGATTGTGTTAACTCCTCTGCTGGTGGATGGCCTTTGGTATACCCTTATTGCGCTGGTTTTATCACACTCTGCAGTGTTGCCAAAATTACGAGAGAAAGCAGCATTAATTGATAAGCTGTCTGGGATTGTATTGATTTTATTGGCGGTAAGAGTACTGGTTACCCTATAGAGTGCGACTTTAGGTACTATTTAAGTAATAAAAAAGCCATCAGAAATGATGGCTTTTTTATGCTGCATTTAGGCATTCATTAAGAATTGAATACCTGCACAGAATCATCTTTAGCAGGCTCTTCAGCTTTAGGCTGTGATGGATTCTTAATATGGTCTTCAAGATTGTCTTTCAACATCTCTTTAAATTCATTGCTAAACCACTCGAGTGCATTATCCTTTTCAGCGGCAAGATCAGCTGATTTCAATGATGCTTCAAAGGCATTGAAACGAGCAGCTGCAAAACGCATTCCTGTGCCGACTTTACCGACATCTTGCTCTTTTGCTGAAAGTTCGTTGGCCAATGCGATGAATTGATCGGCTATTTCAAAAATGGTGGTTTCTTTTTTAGCTTCTGACATTCTGCTTATGCTCTTAATGATTGAGATTTAGATGACTGATTCTATCTTAAATTAGCGGCTAATAAACCATTGTTATCAACTATTGGGATCTGAATCGGTAATAACGCTGCCGTCTCGAGAGTCGTAATAGATAGACATAGTTTGTTCTGGCAGCAGATAAAAGAAACATTGATCTGGGCCTTGATAAGCGGCGCGATAAACTGCATCGGGCGTATTGGCCGAATTCGATACTATGGGAGCATCTTCGAGTACAGTGCGCCAAACAGACATGCAGTCATTGGTATTATTCAGTCGCGGGCTACTCTCAAAGGGAGGATAATTTTGCGCAGGAAAACCCCATTGGTTGATATCTAGTTGGCCCGATGCCCCGCCGCCAAAGACTTGCAAATTATCAGCAGGTCCTGAGTTTCCCGCTGCTGCCCATTTGACATTAGCTAAGGTTATTCCGCCCTTAAAGGCTCCACCGGTCGCTTGATGGGTCGCTATCTCAGCATCTTGCCTTAGGTTGATAAATTTAGGAAAAGCGATAACGGCGAGAATACCCAAAATGATAATAACAACAACGAGTTCAATTAACGTGAATCCTTGGTGCGCGGTTTTTTCTGCCATGAATAGTTCCGTTATTCAGTTTGCCTGAAGTGAGTTTAGCTTAACGTAATCTAACTGATTGGATCTGAGTCTACTGTAACGGAGCCTAAATTAGAATCATATTGAATTGATAGGTTGGTATTTTCTCTATAGTTAAATGTACAAGTCGCTGTTGCACTATAGATTGCTTTATAGTCAGTCTTATCGGCATTATTGTTATTAGATACACTAGGCTCATCACCTTGAAAGATAACTTGCCAGACCGAGATACAGTCTTCTACATTATCAAGCTTGGGCGATGCCTCATTGCCATGAATATAGTGCTGTGCTGGCCAGCCATTAGCATTAAAGTCAACTTCACCAGATTGAGCAGTACCAAATACCGGTAGGTCTTCAACGGGGCCACTGCCCACTTTTACAGCCCAAACCGCTCTTGACAGATCAAGTCCCGATTTAAATGCTCCAGCTGTGCCTTTAACCGTCGAGACTTGTGCATCGTCAGATAAATTAATGAACTTAGGTAAAGCAATAACCGCGAGAATCCCTAGGATGATGATGACAACTACAAGCTCTATTAAAGTAAATCCACACTGTGACTTTGAAGATGAAGGGGTCAGCATTTGAGAGGCCGTCCTAGGCAAAAAATGAGCGAATATTTTAACAGCTTAACTGCTGAATACCAATTGCTATTACTTAATGGATTGCATGGGGTAAGCCGAACTTTTACTATAGGGGAGTAATACTTTTTATGAGCAGAGTAATGGTTACCGAATCAAGCTGGGAACAATTCATTAAGCAGCAGAAACAGCAGGACTACTTTATTGAACTTGAGGCATTTGTTAGCGCAGAGCGAGCAGAGAAAGTTATCTATCCTGATGAGTCCTTGGTACTTTCAGCATTTGAACATACCCCGCTGGAAAAGGTTCGGGTGGTGCTAATTGGACAGGACCCCTACCACGGTGCAAATCAAGCCCATGGCTTGTGTTTTTCGGTGCAAAAAGGGATAAAAACCCCGCCATCACTGGTCAATATGTATAAAGAGTTAGCGACCGATATCGAAGGCTTTAAAATTCCTCAGCACGGTAATTTGCAAGCCTGGGCTGAGCAGGGAGTGTTGATGCTAAATACGGTGTTGACCGTTGAGCAAGGTAAAGCACATTCTCATGCTAAATCAGGTTGGGAAACGTTTACCACCAATGTACTGCTGCATCTCAATGCACAACCACAACCGATTATATTTGTGCTTTGGGGGGCTCATGCGAAGAAAAAGGGCAAGGTGATAACGGCTAAGCAGCACCAAATTATCTCCGGCCCTCACCCATCGCCATTGTCAGCTTATCGAGGGTTTTTTGGTTGTAAGCACTTCTCTCATATCAATACGTTAATTGCACGACAAGGCGGCCAACCAATTATTTGGCAGGTATAGAACACTGTAACCGTCACAAGTGTAGGCTAACCAAATGAGTAGCTTTTCGATGGTGTGATAATGAATGGCAGCGGAATATCCCATAGTTGACAGGCTAACTGGCTGACTTTTTGGCAGTTATGGGCATAACCGATTGGAAAAGGTTTACCCGTTGCTTGCCAATTGGCTAAAGTTCTGTCGTAGTATCCACCTCCCATCCCCATCCTATTACCCACTTCATCAAATGCAACCAGAGGGGTTATCATCACATCCATTTGGTGTGGCAGGATCATTTGAGTGATATCGAGTTTGGGCTCCCAAATACCTAAGCTGTTTTTCTCAAGAGTTGTCTTTTGATCATATTGAAGAAAAAGCAAGTTGCCAGCACTAAAGGGGTGCAACCTAGGTAGGTAAACTTCAATGCCATGCTGCCATAGCATTTCAATTAAAGGGGCTGTGTCGAGCTCGCCGTCATTGGTAAGATATAGCGCCACTTTAGATGCTTGGATTTGTTTGAGTTTATCTAGCGCGCTTTTTGCCGCTAAAATGGAGCCTTCTTTTTGCTGCGTTAAACTCAAATTACGGCGAGCAGTGCGCACAGCCTTACGTATGGCCTTGGGACTATTTGGAGCAATTTCTTGGTTGTTATCTGCTGTTACTGGCATAGGATAGAATTGAGTTTTAGTATATAAACCTGAGTCTACGGGCTGATTAAGGTAATCGCAATCGCTAACCGTTCATCTTGATAGAGTTGTACTTTCCAAGATACTGCAGATTTAAAAGGTAAAAAGCCCAATCATTAAATGTTGGGCTATAGCTGATTGAGTAGAATGGAAGCTTTACTGACGAGTACTAATACTCATCCTCTTCTGCGGCATCTTTAATGCGCTCTTTACGCTCCTGCTCCTCTTCAAATGCAGCTTGGATCTCTTCCAATACCGCATTAATGTCAGCGGTATGCTCGCTTTCAACAAACTCGCCCGTGAGCTCGCTTTCAGGTGATAGTTCACCAGATTCAAACTTTAGCCACATCTCTTGCGCATATTTAGTTTTTAATAATAAAGGTGCAAACTGACCGTAGTACTGGGTCATGTTGTTTACATCACGAAGTAACATACGCTTGGCGTTATTATTGGCTGCGGCATCTACTGCTTGAGGTAGATCGATAATCACAGGGCCTTTGTCATCCAGAAGTACATTAAACTCTGAGAGATCGCCATGAATAAGGCCTGCACAGAGCATACGTTGTACATCTTTCATCACTTGATAGTGATGTGCGGTCGCCATCTCGGCAGTAAGGCTAATATCATTGAGTCTTGGTGCGACGTAGCCAGCGTCGTCAGTGACCAGCTCCATCAACAAGACGCCATCAAAGCAGCCATATGGTTTCGGTACACGCACACCTGCATAAGCTAGGCGAAACAGCGCATCAACCTCGGCATTTTGCCAAGCCTGCTCTTGCTCTTGACGGCCATAATTTGAGCCTTTTTCCATTGCACGAGCGCGGCGACTGTTGCGGCCTTTACGACCTTCGCGGTATTCGACGGCTTTTTTAAAGCTACGTTTGTCAGCTTCTTTGTAGATTTTAGCGCAGCGGACATCATCGCCACACCTTACGATGTAGACATCAGCTTCTTTGCCACTCATTAATGGACGAACAACTTCGTCTATTAATCCTTCATCAACCAATGGTTGGAGTCGTTTAGGGGTTTTCATAGTGCTCTTATACCTTACTTAAGCAAGCTATGGAACAAAAGTGGGTAATTCATCATAAAAGATTCGGCCTATGGCAGTCTTTTAATGCTTGTTCGTTTGTTGCCACTTAATAAACGTATTGAGACTTTGGATTCAGTGGCAACCATATCAGAAGTATTTGAATAGTTAAGGGCATATCCACTCAGTTTTATGTGAGGAAAGATCCCTATACCTGAAATCAATTGACCTTGGGCGCTATAAGTTAATGCTGCACTGTAATTGATGCTAATGCCGCTTTGCACTAGCTTCACCGAATGACGCGGACTTAAACTACCTCGGGTTCGCTCTCCTATAATCTTTACATTCGGCCAGTTTGCGGCTCTCAATGCCAACCACTCGCACTCTTGTTGGCAGCTTGAGTCGACAAGTAAATGCAGCTGTCTTCTTTCACTGGTAACGTATGGATATTTAGCTGCTCTACGGACAAGCCATTGGCTAAAAGCTTTTGTGTTATCAAACTGACTATTAAACCCTACTGTTTCTAGTTGGGTTTGTTCAAAAAAAGGCAATTCATCTAATGAGGAGAATGCTTGTCTTGAGAATGAGGCTATATTAGAGCTTGGATAACGTTTGTATTTTATCAAACCTATGGCGCTGTCATAGGGAAGATAGCTCGGCGCAACATTATCGTTAAACCACTGGCTAAGACGATTATCTATTGAGGTTAATTGCCTTAAATCCAACCGTATTAGATTGCTAGTGTTAGATTCAAGCTGTTTAAAAAAGTGACTCTTAAACTTATTATTTGCTGGGTATATCAGAGTTTGTGGCTCAGAGGGTGACTGTTTATGTTCAAGTATAGTGCTTTGCTGAATATCCTCGTTGGAGTAAGCTAATTTGGTCGTATGCTGAATGCTATCGCCTTCTGAGCTTGCAAAGGTGAATTGAGCCGAGTCTGAGAGAGGAAGGCCTATATGTTGTCTTAGCTGGTTAATGCGAGATATCCAGCGGCTTTGCTCTATCGCAGAAAGCTTTAAAGAATCTGGGATATAATGTTGAGCGGCGGTGACCCACCGATTCATTGGCAGGCCATCAATATGGGTGAGGTATGGATAGTCTTCATCAAACAGCTCTTCATTCGACATAAATGCAAGCCAGTGCTTGTCATCATGGTGTAACACGCCTTGGAAACTTGCTAGTACTTTGGAGCGAGGCACATTATTAGGTAGTGTGACGCTAACTGCAGGATCGTTTAATATCGATAGCCAAGCTTGTAAACGAATATGGAATATAGAACTGTTGGTGCTAGGAAGATTGGCGAGCAGCAAACGTTGGCTTACCAAATTAAAGTGCTGTTTTCGATGTGGATCTAATGCTGCAAAAGCTGATTTTTGATTGATATCACTGAGCAACTGTTTAATGTCTTGTTTTTGCTGCGCTGAAGTTAGCTGATAAGAGGCGCTGTGTGGGAAAAAAGAGAGTCTAATTAGCTGCACGGCACTTATGAGCATCATAGTTGCAAAGATAAAGAATATACTTTTAACACTCAATGCCATATCTAATCCCTGATATGGGCAGGCTTAACTAGGCATATAGCCTGCCATTTTGAACCATTCGGGTCACTGCATTTATGCCCACACTTCCCAGCTATCTAGCTAAAGAATGTCGTTAATCGAGATCCCTATGCCAATACGTTGGTTATGTGAATTATAGTCGATTAAACTTTCACCGTAGCCATTAAAGTATTGGGTGTATAAGCGTAAGTTGCCCATGATGGGATAACTCCAAGTAAATTCAACCGCGCCATAGTTAGGTTTTTGTATATAGTTACGCACCATCAAAGTGAATCTATGGTCATCTAAGCCATAAACCCCTCTAAATTCTACATTGCCCATATAGTCGGTAATATCGGGGTTATCATCTCCCTGCGGGGAGGTCGGTGTCTCTTTTTCATCTTCAGGAATACGCCACCAAGCCTTAGCTTCGAGTGCGAATGGTCCAGAGTCAAACACCATCATGCCGTATAGTCTGTTCCAACTTCTCGATAATGAGCCTGCTTGACCATTGGACTGATGCACCGCGCCCACTCCCCAAAAGGAGTTCTTTAGCGGCCCTAATTGCCAGTCATTAGTGAAGATCATAAAGATTTCTGGCTCATGATTAGTTTCTCTAAAAGGTGAGGAGATATCTTTGTTGTATACCTGCCAATATGACTGGTTTGTGTAAGCGGCAAATAGATGACCGTTGTCGCCAAAGACATTGTGCCAAAGAGGAAATTTAAAGCTTATTTGAAACTTAGCTTCTAAATTATCAAGAGTGAAAGGGTGCTCTTTTGCCTCTTGAGCAAAGGGGTCCATATTCGGTGAACTGTTGTAAGTCACTGGAAGAATGTAATTTACCTTGTGCGGTGTTATTACATAAGGCCGGTCACCGGTTTCTGTTTCTTGGGTAATACGGTTATCTACCAGTGATTTTTCACGCTTCACTTCGATATCTTCAGTACTGCTATTTGCTTGCTCAGTGCTTTTAACGGGTTCGGCAAATGACGCAAAGGAGCAGCTCAATCCAATAGACAAAAAAAGTGTGCCTAGCTTGTTCATAACATTCCCTGAAAGTGATTAAAACTATGCTTTTTTAATTTGCGGACAAGTTTACCTAGCAACAGGGGTTATTAACAGAGTTATAGCAAACTCGTAACGGGTTCTATGATGCCGTTCAGCGTAATACTTGCTGTTTCCGTTGTGATGTAAAGCGGATATTTGCCACTCTAGCTAGATCCAAATGCAATAACTTAGTGCCGAATAGCTGCTCGTTGGCTGGCTAGTTTAGTGTGAAAAACACAGCCTCAACTTTCAACGTATTGAATTAATTGGTTTTATAGATATTTATCTGCTGGTTTTATGATATGCATCACCTCATTAATAACTAAAAGTTATAAGAGGTTTGAATTTTCTATTTATTATGGAATAAGAGGGCGGCTATATTCAGGCTATCAAATTAGAGTGAGGGTGCGTGATGGAGATTGTAACTTTACCGGGTCAAGCCGCAGGTGGAAAAGTGTGGCTAGTAGGTGCTGGCCCTGGTGATGTTGATCTGCTAACTGTTAAAGCTTATCGAGTGTTGCAAAGTGCAGATGTTGTGCTGTATGACGCTTTAGTTAGCGAAGATATCATGGCGCTTATTCCTAATAAAGCTGAAAAGATAGCTGTGGGAAAACGTGCAGGTAAGCACAGTGCAGCGCAAAGCGAAATCAATCAACTGTTGGTGACCAAAGCATACACCCGTAAAAATGTAGTTCGCCTTAAAGGTGGCGACCCGTTTATTTTTGGTCGTGGTGGAGAAGAGTTACAGACAATTGTTGAAGCCGGTCTGTCATTTGAAGTCATACCAGGGATCACTGCCGCAAGCGGCACTGCAGCTTATACAGGGATCCCATTAACCCATCGCGATTATGCCCAGGGTGTCAGTTTTATCACTGGCCATTGCCAACTAGAAAGTCGCCCTATGGACTGGCAGGGCTACGCTAACCCGAACAATACCTTAGTGGTCTATATGGGGATCCTAAACGCCAATATCATTAAAGCAGGTTTACTGGGTGCAGGACGCTCAGCAGACACGCCTGTTGCTATCGTATCGAAAGCGACAACTCATGAGCAGCGCACCTTTGTTGGCACGCTCGATAATATTGAGCAGCTTGCAGCAGATCCTGAACTTGTTATGCCAGCCTTAATGGTAATTGGTGAGGTGGTTGAATTGGCTGATAGCTTGAACTGGTTTAAGCCTCAAGGCTTGCCAAGCAGTGATTTGAGTTTAAACAAAAAAATTAAATAGATGTGCTTAGCACAATAGAATCAAGAAGACGGAGAACTAGCATGGCCGCCAAAGAGTTAAGCCATTTGCAACAATTAGAAGCTGAGAGTATTCAAATTATCCGCGAAGTTGCGGCAGAGTTTGATAACCCAGTAATGATGTATTCCATCGGTAAAGACTCTTCAGTGATGCTGCATCTTGCACGCAAAGCTTTTTATCCTGGAAAGATCCCATTTCCTTTACTGCATGTCGATACTGATTGGAAGTTCAAAGAGATGATCGCCTTTCGTGATGCACAGGCGAAAGAGTTTGGTTTTGAATTGCTAGTGCACAAAAATCCTGACGGTATTGAAATGGGCGTAGGTCCGTTTACTCACGGTAGTGCAAAGCATACCGACATCATGAAAACCCAGGGGCTTAAGCAAGCACTGAATAAATATGGCTTTGATGCCGCCTTCGGTGGGGCACGTCGCGATGAAGAGAAATCTCGTGCTAAAGAGCGAGTATATTCATTCCGTGATAAGCACCATACTTGGGATCCGAAAAACCAGCGTCCAGAACTATGGCGAACCTATAACGGTGCGGTAAATAAAGGCGAGAGCATTCGAGTGTTTCCGTTATCAAACTGGACAGAGCTTGATATTTGGCAGTACATCTACCAAGAAAGTATCGAGTTAGTTCCGCTGTATTTTGCTCAAAAGCGTCCCGTTGTTGAGCGTGATGGCATGATGATCATGGTGGATGATGACAGGTTGCCTTTAGAAGAGGGTGAAACGGTTAAAGATGAGTTAGTGCGTTTTAGAACGCTAGGTTGCTATCCATTAACCGGGGCAATGTATTCAGAAGCCGATACGTTAGAAAAGATTATCGAAGAGATGTTGTTAACCCGCTCAAGTGAGCGTCAGGGACGACTTATCGATTCAGATCAAAGTGCCTCGATGGAGCTCAAAAAACGTCAAGGTTACTTCTAAGCGCGGCAAGTTACAGCCTTATTAGATTTTAAAGGAATTACTCATGAATCAAGCAGTCAATAACAACACCCGCTCAGCCGCTGAGCTTGAAGATTTAGGTGTGAAAGAATATTTATCCCAGCAGCAACATAAAGGTTTGCTGCGCTTTTTAACTTGCGGTAGCGTCGATGATGGTAAAAGCACCTTAATAGGACGTTTACTGCATGACAGCGCTCAAATTTATGAAGACCAATTAGCCAGTCTAAAAAGTGACAGTGCTAAAGTGGGCACTACCGGTGAAGAGATTGACCTGGCATTACTTGTTGATGGCCTGCAGGCTGAACGTGAGCAAGGGATCACTATTGACGTTGCTTATCGTTACTTTTCAAGTGACAAACGCAAGTTCATTATTGCCGATACACCCGGCCACGAGCAGTACACTCGCAATATGGCAACAGGTGCATCTACCTGTGATCTAGCGGTCATTTTAGTTGATGCACGTTATGGTGTGCAAACACAAACACGTCGTCATGCTTTTATAGCTTCACAGTTAGGCTTACGTCACTTTGTGGTTGCGATTAACAAGATGGACTTGCTTGATTTTGACGAGAAAGTCTTTAATGACATTAAAGCTGAGTTTGCTGAATTTGCGGCGCAGCTAGGTGATATCGATATTCGTTATGTGCCGTTATCAGCATTAAAAGGTGATAACGTCGTTGAGCGCAGCGCGCAAACACCTTGGTACACTGACGGCACTTTACTTGAGCTATTAGAGACCATTGATACCCGCCGTGAGCTCAATAGTCTGCCTGTGCGTTTCCCTGTGCAATATGTATTGCGCCCCGATCTCGATTTTAGAGGCTTCTCTGGCACACTCTCTTCTGGGGTTATTAAAGTCGGTGATGAGTTGGTGGCCTTACCATCAGGTAAACGCAGCAAGGTTGAACGCATCGTCACATTTGATGGTGACCTTCAAGAAGCCATCGCTGGGCAAGCCGTAACCTTAACACTTGAAAATGAAATTGATATCTCTCGTGGCGATCTACTATCACAAGTTGAAGATGCACCATCGTTGGCCAATCAGGTGAGTGCCGATATCGCTTGGATGGACGAAAAGCCGCTGCAAATAGGTCAGTTATATGATCTAAAAGTAGCCGGTAAAAAGCTGCAAGCAAGTGTAACGAATATCGAGTATTTAGTTGATATCAATACACTAGAGCGCAAAGATAGTGAGGTCATTGGTTTAAATGACATGGCACGAGTAACGCTTGAGTTAAACGAAGCGATTGCAATCGATCCATACACTTTGATCCGTGATACCGGTGGCATGATCTTAATCGACAGGCTGTCTAATGCAACCGTGGCCGCTGTAATGGCAGTAACAACGGCTAAAGCGAAGCAGGCTACTAGCCAGTTTACTGACTTTGAGCTGGAGCTTAATGCATTGATCCGCAAGCAGTACCCGCATTGGCAAGCCCTAGATATTAGCAAGTTAGAGGGCTAGCAGTGTCAGAGCTGTGGGTGTTATCGAGCATATTACTTGTCCTTGTTGTAGCCTTAATGGCTGGAGCATGGACACCCGCAGCCCTATTTTTTACAGCCGCATTAACCACCTATCTTCTTGGTATGGTGGAGTTGGAAACGGCATTGGCAAGTTTTACCAATGCAGGATTAGTGACGTTAGTGCTGATTATCTTGTCGACGGCAGCACTAGAAAAGACTTCGTTACTCGGCAAGCTGAGCCAAGTGGTAGGCCAAGGCTCATTGGCATCAACTATGGCGAAGCTAGGTTTATCGACCGCGCTGCTGTCTTCGTTTACTAATAATACGGCGGTGGTGTCATCTTTAATTGGTGTGGTAAGGCGCAATCAGTCTCACGCACCGGCTAAGTTATTATTGCCATTGTCTTATGCGGCCATTCTCGGGGGAACCTTAACGCTAATAGGTACCTCTACCAATCTAATTGTGAACTCTTTTGTTGAAAATGCGGGGCTAGAGCCCTTAGGATTTTTCGAGTTCTCAATGATTGGTGCAGTGATCGTCACTCTTGGCGTCGGTTTACTGGTATTGCTAGCCAATGTGCTACCAGACAGGCGCGAAGAAAGTGCAGAGGAAAGCTTGCCTTACCTACTAGAAGCTCGTGTTGCTAAGCTCTCGCAGTTGATAGGTAAGAGTGTGTTGGATAACCGCTTACGAGCATTGAAAAAGCTTTACTTAGTTGAACTTGAACGTAGTGGTATACGTATTTGCCCTGTTCCACCACATTTGGTGCTGCAAAGTGAAGATATATTACGTTTTGGTGGCGCAGTAGAGTCAGTGGAGCTATTACATCAGTTTGATGGTCTCGAATGGTTTGGTAAGCAACAAGCTAAAGGGCAGAACCTCATTGAAGCGGTACTTTCACCGACATCAAAACTTGTTGGCACCTCGTTAAAGGTATCAAAGTTTAGGGAACGTTTTGATGGTGCTGTATTGGCTATTCGTCGTGGGCATCACCCGTTAAAAGGGGGCCTTGGTGATATAGAGCTGCAAGCGGGTGATGTTTTATTGATTACTCCCGGTGATAGTTTCAGCCATAACGCCAAATTAGCCGCTGATTTTGTCGCGGTAAGTGGTCTGGATTTGAGTGTTCGTCTAGATAGTAAGCGCAGTCGGTGGGTGCTCGGTGGTTTTGTATTAACCATTTTTGCCAGCCTCATAGGCGCCTTACCGTTGATCAAAGGTTTGATTCTACTATTGATTAGCTATGTCGCTATTGGCGCGGTGAGTTTAACTGAATTAAAGCGACGTTTTCCTATTGAGCTTGTGGTCATTGTTGGCAGTGCGTTGAGTTTAGCTAATCTGATGTTATCGACGGGGCTGGCAAATGATATCGCTAGTTTTATCTTAACGTCACTCAATGGTTTTGGTGTTTTTGCCGCTTTTGTCTGTGTGTATTTTTTAACGTTACTGCTAACAGAGCTTATTACCAATAATGCGGCTGCAGCGCTCGCTTTTCCCGTTGCCTACGCCATAGCCTTAAATTATGGCGTCGATACTCGGCCATTTATCTTGGCTGTCGTTTTTGGCGCAAGTGCGAGTTTTATATCGCCTTACGGTTATCAAACTAACCTAATGGTTTATAGCGCGGGTAATTATCGTTTTACCGATTTTTTAAGAGTGGGAATACCGTTATCGGTATTGTACTCATCGATAGTCATTATTTTGGTGCCGCTGTTGTTCCCGTTTTAGGTTTTAGTCAATCTTAAGCGTGTTACCTGATAGTTTGGCGCAATGTTATTTATTAGATTAAAGTTCTGGAGTGGTTATGTCTGACATCGTTTGGCACCAACATAGTATTGACCAAGAGTCTCGTGCTTTGCTGAAAGGGCAAAGCCCTGTATTACTTTGGTTTACTGGGCTTTCTGGCTCTGGCAAATCAACGTTAGCAGGAGCATTAGAGCGGGCACTGTATGATGCAGGTTTTCATACCTATTTACTCGATGGTGACAATGTTAGGCACGGCCTGTGTAAAGACTTAGGCTTTAGTGCTGATGATAGAGATGAAAACCTACGCCGTGTCGGCGAAGTTGCCAAGTTGATGGTTGATGCAGGTCTAGTGGTTCTATCAGCCTTTATCTCGCCGACTAAAGAGGAGCGTGAACGTGTTCGCGGCTTATTCGATGAGGGGCGTTTTATTGAAGTTCATGTATCTACCCCTATAGAGGTTTGTGAGGCACGAGATCCTAAAGGGCTTTATAAAAAGGCGCGAGCGGGAGAAATTAAAGACTTTACCGGGATCTCTGCACCTTATGAGACTCCGACTGCGGCAGAGCTGACTATAGACACCAATAAGGGAGACTTAGCATCTCAAGTTAGTGCGTTGCTCGACTATCTAGCTGCGATTCAAGTGATTGACGGGGCTAAGCTAAAAGCAGCTGGTTAGTATTTCATTTAAACTGAGCTGATAAAAATGCCATACATGGATTCATGTATGGCATTTTTGTTTACGAACTCATATTAGTTTAAGGTATTTATATAAAGGCTGAATACAGTTTATTGATGGATGTTCGTTTAGCTAGGAAAGGTAGTACGCTCATATGGCTATTAATCAGTGGGCATGCAGTTATAGCTTTTGCAGTTGTAGTACCGATTATTGGTCAACAATGAAACATGACAACTCTAAATGAAATTTGACCATGGCTGTTTTACTATTTGTGAAGATAATCGCCCGTCAGTACATAGATTTCTAAATAGAGAAGGGAGTTAAATATCTTAAGGAGAATTGTGGCTAGTCAAAAGCAGGTGTGCGAAGAATTTAAAGCCGATTTTATACCTTGCTATCAAGTCGATAAGCTTGGTCTTGCTATTGAGACATTAGGTAAACTTCCGATAAATGGCTTGCGACATAAAATAGAAAATGGAACGTGCGGCTGGTACATTTGGTGCGGTGAAGAACTGAGACCGGATGCTGATTTTTTTAAACCATTACACGTGAGTCATTTAAAAGAATATTTACCAGAAGTGGAGCGATATTTAGCACTACCTCCGGGTTATAGATTTTTAATTTCTGGTGATTTTGAGGATGTTTGGTATGACTCTTCCCTCATGAATATTTAATAAATGCTAATGGAATTTTTCACATTGTGGCCGCGATATTTTTACGCTACTTTCAAATGATAGACTAAATGAAATGTTGACGTTTGACTCAAGGGAAGTATGTCACTTAAAAATCAGGTTATTTTGAAAGCCGCATTGAGTAATGCCGCAATGTTTATTGTGGTTTGGTTGGGGATTTTAGCCGAAGCTTGGTTAGATAGTGAAGATGAAGTAAGCGTTAAGGGGGCTCTCATATCTTTTTTATTGCTACAAACTTTAGCTTTAATTCTAACTTTTAGGGTGAAAATGAGATTAGACCGTAATCCCATAAAGTAGTTTAAACACATACATTACACTTCATTTGATATTCAACGCTTGGCAATGTTCCCTGCTAAAAATACAGGTTAAAGTTTCGCTAATTCCATTAATATCATGCACAAGAGAGAACCTTCGTCGATGCCTGAACCAGAACTATCGAAAATTATGTCCTTTGAGACTGGGCAAAAACTTGCTGAGTGGCTCACAGAAAATCACGCAACTGAAACTGAGTTGTGGATAAAGATTTATAAGAAGGGTTCAAAAGTTCAGAGCGTGACTTGGAATGATGTTGTGGTAGAAGTTTTATGCTGGGGCTGGATAGATGGCATAAAGAAGTCGATTGATGAGCATGCTTATCTGCAACGTATTACCCCAAGGAAAGCGCGCAGTAATTGGTCTAAAAGAAACACTGAGCATGTTGAGCGTTTGCTAAGTGAAGGGCGGATGAGGGAGAGTGGGCTTGCTCATGTGAATGCTGCGAAAGCAGATGGACGTTGGGAAAATGCATATCGTGTCAGAGAGATGGAAGTGCCAGCAGATTTCTTAGCTCAATTAGAGAGTCAGCCTTTAGTGAAGCAGTTTTTTGAAACGCTTTCCAAATCGAGTCGTTATGTTATTGCTCATGGGCTGACAAGTGCCAAGAAACCCGAAACGAGGCAAAGGCGAATTACAAAGTATATGACCATGCTTATTAATAAAGAGAAACCGTAAATAAAGAAGTTTAGAGTATGAGCTTACCGATAAGGAAATATAGCAGCCTGTTTTCATCACTCTTCATTTTAGAATACTAGGGGCAGTCAAGTGGCTGTATAATCTGAGTCTAGTTAATCAACCTGCTCTAATCAATCCTAAAATCTTGGGCAAATACCGCTTTTAATGCTTTGATGTAGCTGGTGTCAGTATTGAAGTGGATCAATTGCGCTAGTTCATCGCCTACCGGCGTGAAACGGTAATAACTGAAAAACAGCTGACCGCTTTTCGGGGTGAGTTTTAGCTTGATATTGCTAAGCGCAAAGTGAATCGGTTTTTTACTGCTAAGTAGGCCTGTTTCTAGCTCGCTGCGATGTAGAATTCCCGCTTCAATCAAAGTTAAAATATTAGAATAGGGCAGCCCAAACTGCGATAAACCTATATTAGTTTGAGTCGGTTTTTTAAATAGATGCCCTAAGCCACTGGCATGCTTAAAGCCAATGACTAGCTTCAATTTGCTCTCATTATTAACCAGTACTGACATCCCCAAGGCTTTTTCTAGTATCTGCGCTTCTTTGTGGGTTAGCTGCTTTAACGTGGTTAATGTACGGAGGCTAAAGTTACCTGGGTTGGTGATCTCGCAGGCTAAAATACGCCCCCAAAGCTCCTGCATTTTGCGGTTGTGGATCTGCTCGGCAAGTTGAAAAAATTGGTGCGCCCAATCGGCATCGAGATCCATACCGGTAACATCTGAAGGGGTTTGGCTTATGGCAATCTTATAGATAGTTTCTAAATTTGACTGGTACTGATTAGCGAGCTTTTGCGCTCTATACACGCTGCGTTCAGTGATGGAGGCGCTGCTGGGTCGATAATCCCCTTCGCTGGAGAGTCCAAGCATCCGCCCAAGCTGCAGTGCTTTCTTTCTTGCTGACACATCGGCTGACTTGGCGCCATCAATAACCGTTGGTTTGTCTATATGCGCTTTCGAGTCTTGCACTGTTTCAACCATCAGCCGAGTCCTTTGTAAACATTACAGTTATCTTTATGCCGAACAAGTCGTTAATTGTCTAGCTATTTGTCTGCGTTAGTCAGTGGTGGCAGTTTGCCAAATAGCGCAACCTCTTCGCCCCTTTGTGGGTGACGAGGCACATTTATCGCTAAAATCAGTGAACACACAGCGAAGCCTGCACCGATGTAAAATACTAGCGCTGGTGAGGTTAACCACAATAGCCCCAGTAGGGCGGGGATCACCACCGCTGCAATATGATTGATGGTGAAGCTTACTGACATAGTTGCCGCAATATCTTTGGGATCGGCAATTTTTTGGAAGTAGGTTTTTACCGCTATCGCCATTGCAAATAAAAGGTGATCTATTACGTAGAGCGCAGCGGCAATTTCCGCGTGCTCGACTAGCGCATAGCTGACAAACACCAGGGTTAAACCAATATATTCAATCGTTAACGCATTACGCTCACCAATACGGCCAATGAAGCGGCCAATTGCTGGGGCAAATAGCAGATTCACCACGTAGTTAATTAAGAAAAGTGAGGTTATTTGGCTGATGCTATAGCCGAACTTCTCAACCATCATAAAGCCAGCGAATACCATGAAGATCTGCCTTCTGGCGCCAGAGAAAAAGGTCAGCATGTAATACAACCAATAGCGTTTTCGTAGGATGATTTTTTTGTGTTGTAATTCGCCTTGAGGAAATGTTGGAAAATACATTGTAATGGTGATGACCATCACTAGCCCTAACACACCGATGATGGCGTACATCCATTGATAATCGAGCTGTAACCAAGTCAATATTATCCAAATACTGCCATAACCCATCAAAGCTGCTGCACTTCGCCAAGCGAGTGCTTTTCCTAAAAAGGCTGCGGTATTTTTCTTTTCAACCCACTGCAAGGTAAGTGATTGGTTGATGGTCTCAAAGTAGTGAAAGCCAATCGACATCAATACCGTGGTGATATATAGCCCCAGTACTTGAGGGAAGAATCCCGTTATTGCAACTCCCACGCACAATAAGGTTAACGACAATAAAGCAAAGGTTTGCTCTCTTATCAGCAGCAGTACGAAGATAGCGGTGAATGCAAGAAAGCCCGGCACCTCTCTCAGGCTTTGTAAAATTCCAATTTCGGCACCGGTAAACTGTGCTCGTTCGATAACAAAGTTGTTGAGCAACACCTGCCAAACGGCAAAAACGAGTGACATGATAAATGTCATCCAAAGTAATAGCTTTTGCGGGTTATTCTTCATTGAAACTATCCATGTACTGCGGCGAAAGGGTGAGCAGTATATACCAATCCGTAAAAATTTGGGGACTCAAGGTGGTTTTACTATGCACTGATAAACTTTGAATGACATCCGCAATGTGTCGCTCAAGTATGGCGTTATTTTAGTCTGCTTTTTAACCTGCTAAACAATATGCGGACTTGATTTTTATGGAGCTGACCTTGCTGAATAAATAAGCATTTCTATATTCGAACAGTCCGTCTTTTTTGCGTAACAAGTTTGTCATGATTAGTTAATTGCAGTATTTGCTAATTTATTTTTTCTCTTATATTCTTCAATTTTTATGCTAAGGGTGCTGCTTTAAGTTGTTGATAGTTATCTATTTACCTTGCTTTTTAGATGTGGCTGTCAGCTGTTAATTTGCTTTAGCTAATGTAAGTTGTTTGTAAATTATATTGTAAAGAATAATGCAAATCGTTCTCATTTGGGGTAGTTTGGCGGCAATAATTAGGGATGCTGGATTCCAGCAAGAATCAATTGAGAGCCGTTTTATGAAAAACATGTCAAAACATGTGAAGCTAAACCTACTCGCTGCAACTATCGCTGGTGTGTTTAGTGCTAGCGCCATGTCAGCAACAGATCCAGAAGCATTAGCCGCAGCCATTGCCAAGCAAGAAGCTGAACTGGTGGCCTTGAAGGGCCAGCTGAAAGAGTTGGCTAAGCAGCAGCGAGAGCAACAAGCTCAAGCTGAACAACAAAAAGCGCAGCAGTTAGAGCAGCAAACTGCAATTGAAACGGTTCAAGCTGAATCTAGCAAACTAAGTAAATTCTCTTTTAAGTCATACGGTAGTGTCATCTATACCAATGATGAATATTACGACAACGTTCAGGATACAACCCCAGAGCGCCGTGGTCGCTTTGACCTTGAGCGAATTGTGACTGAGTTTGGCTATCAGTTTAACGATGAGTGGGACATGGAAGTTGAAATTGAATATGAGCACGGTGGTACTGGTTCATCTTTAGAATACGACGGCTTTGATGAATTTGGCGAGTTTGAAGCTGAGGTTGAAGCTGGCGGCGAAGTGATGATCGAAAAGGCACAAATTCGTTATCGTCCAAGCGACGCGTTTGGCGTTAAATTCGGTAATATCCATCTGCCTGTTGGTTTGAGTAGCACTCTACATAAGCCTAATCAATATCTTACTGTTCAGCGCCACAAAAGTGAGGCTGCAATGCTTCCAGCTGTTTGGAATGAGAACGGTATTGGTGTTTTTGGTGAAATTGCCAATTTCCATTATCAAGCACAGGTTGTTAGCGGTTTAAATTCTGAATACTTCCGCACTTACGATTGGGTTGCCTCTGGTCACCAAAAACGCTTTGAGCATGTTAATGGCGATGATCTGGCATACGTCGTACGTTTAGATTACGGCAATTTTAAAAGCGGTTCAGCTGTTGGTGTTTCGTATTACTACGGTAATACCAGTGGTAACCGTCATAAAACTAACAAGATGAGTGCTGATGGCACCGTGGGTATTTTATCTGTTGCAGGCGCCTATGTTGAGGGCCCGTGGATTTTACGTGGTCAATATCTTAACGGAACCTTGAGTGACGCAGACGCAATTACTCAAGCGAATAAAACAACCCCGGGTCTAAAGCCTGGTAACTTTGCCCAGCTTGGCAGTGAGTCTGAAGCCTTCTTTGTAGAAGCCGGCGTCGACTTAAGCCACTTCACCTCTATTCCTGTCACTGTTTTTGCCAATATCGATTATTCAAACCCACTTAAAGAGGTTGAATCGGGCATCGCCACTAAGCGATACGAAAATACTTGGATTAGCGGTGGCATCAACTACTTCCCTATCCCTGAGATTGTTATCAAGGCTGAGGCTGGTGTGCAGCAAGTTGCAGTGTCTTCAATTCCTGATACCAACTTCTTTGCGCTAGGCGTGGGCTATCAGTTCTCGCTATAAATAATCAAACACAAGTTAGCCTAATCAATTTACCTAAGTTATAAAAAAATGGAGTTTTTAATGAAACAATTTACTCATTCAGCGGTTGCTATCGCATTAATTTCTGCACTTGCTGCATGTGGTGGTTCTGGTTCTGACAGTACACCAACAACTGAACCTGATAACTCTTTCTCGTTCGATGCCACTGAGATGGTGACTAATCTTACTGAGGACGTCATCGTCGCCGGTTACAATGACTTAGCGGATGAAGGTGAAGCTATGTTACTCGCAACGCAAACTTTGGTTGCAACACCTACTCAAGCTAATCTGGAAGCTGCGCAAGATGCATGGAAGGCAGCACGTCAGCCTTGGGAGCAAGGTGAATCACATATCTTCGGCCCAGTTGACTCAATGGGTATTGATCCACATTTAGATAGCTGGCCTTTGAACACGATTGATTTAACAACGGTACTTTCTACAACCACTGGTTTTGATGCTGAAACCATCAAAAGTTGGAATGATGACGTGCAAGGTTTCCATACTATGGAATACCTGCTCTTTGGTGACGGTGTCGCTGACAACACTAAAGCCATTGCAGAGCTAACGGCCAATGAACGTGATTATTTAATGGGTCTTGCTGAAGTGTTCCGTGATTACACTAAAGATCTCGATGATGCATGGGTTGTTAGCCATGATGCAAGTAGTGGTAAAGCTTATGGCGAGTTGCTTAAAAATCCAGGTAGTGACGGTAATACATTCTACAGCTCAAACGTTGGTGTGGTTGAAGAGTTAATTAACGGCATGATTGGTATTGTGGATGAAGTGGGTAACGGTAAGATTGCCGATCCTTTTGGTGAGTCTGTAAGCAGTGCTGATACGTCAAAGGTTGAATCTCAGTACTCTTGGAACTCGTTAACTGACTTTAGCAATAACATCATTGGTGTGCGTAATGTTTATCAAGGTGAGCTGACGGGTGCAGCTGACAAGCAAGGTATTGTTGATTTTGTTGCCGCGGCAGATAAAGACTTAGCCACGCGTGTCGGCACTGAAATTGATAATGCTATTTTGACTATTCAAGCAATTGAAGGCTCAAATGACATGCCATTCCGTCAAGCTATCTCTGATACTGAAGGTCGCAAACGTATCCAAACTGCAGTTGATGCATTATCAAAACTGCAAACAAGTCTTGAGTCAGATGTACTTCCACTCCTAAAGACGTGGAAAGTGTAAATAAGTGACTTTTTAAAAGGCATAGGGTTAAACCCTATGCCTTTTTCATGTAAATCACCGGCGTTTTGGTCTTTAACTGCTAGCCAACTTAAAAACTGAATTGACGGTAGAACGTGTGTGGTAAAGCAAATGCGAAATAAAAATCATAAATTTAGTGTCAACTCTACCAAGCTTAATGCTTTAGCTTTAGCTGGCATATTGAGCTTGTCAGCATGTGGCGGTAGCGGTGATGATGAGACGACACCTACGCCAGAAGAGAAAGTCTACCCTAGTTATACTGATATCACTGCCAGTGGCGGTGATACAACAACTTATGATGCATCTGAATCCGGTCATGGTTTTTCAACACCTGCACCCAATTTAACCGCTGATGAACTTGCGTTACATTTAGACGGCGACCTTGGCTTTGAAACCGCGTTTACAACCGCACCGAACCCCGCGCATCCAGATTTAGATGGTCTTGGTCCTGTATTTAATAATGCCGATTGTAACTCTTGTCACCAACGTGATGGCCGTAATTCAACGCCGCAAGTTGCTACGGGTGAAACCCGGGTTAAGCTGGGCTCTGAAGCTGGTATTTTTCTTAGGATAAGTAAAGCCCCTGATGAGCCATGTATAACTGGTACTGCGGCAAATAACTATTGTGCACCAATTGCAGTGCCAGATTTTGGCGGTCAGTTATTTCATCGTGGTGTGTTAAAGGCACGCTCTGACTGGCAGCAAAACATGTTTATTGGCCAGGCGGATGTTTACCTGTCTTATGAGACAAAAACAGTTACCTATGCCGATGGTACGAGTGTGACGCTAAAGAAACCGCTATTTGATGTAGAGAATCCTTACGACGCACCAGGTGAAACTAAATCAAGCTCAAATGTGACCTCAAATCTGCTCCAAGACGATGTGCTAATGGGCTGGCGTAATGGCATGCCGGTGTTTGGTTTAGGTCTTTTAGAAGCTATTCCTGAAGCCGATATTGTGGCAAATGTTGATGCTGAAGACAGTAATAACGATGATATCTCAGGACGTGCAAACTATGTCTTTGATGCCGTTAAAGCGCAAAATGGTGATAGTAACCCGGTATCGCTAGGTCGCTTTGGTTGGAAAGCCAATACACCAAGCGTCAGAGTGCAGTCATTAGGTGCATTGCGGGGCGATATAGGTATCACTAACCCGCTATTTCCCGATGAAAGTATTAAAGGCACCGCGCTGCATGATGATTATCTCGTGCGAACCGGCTTTACCGATACAGGTGAAGGGATTGATGGCGAACCTGAAGCTAATGCTGAATTTAGTGACTCAGTTGTGTTTTACGCTGAAACATTAGCAGTGCCTGCAAGACGTAATGTCACTGACCCTGATGTTCGAGAAGGTGCGCGCCTGTTTGAGCAACTTAACTGCAGTGGCTGTCATACGCCTAGCTTTGTCACTAAGGCCTCGGGTGATATTGGTGGCACCGAGATGATTGCTGGGCATAAGAGCCAGACCATTTATCCCTTTACTGACATGCTGCTGCATGACATGGGGGATGAGTTAGCGGATGGACGTCCTGATTTTCTTGCCGATGGCAATGAATGGCGAACCCGTCCACTATGGGGGATAGGCTTGACCCAAACTGTCAATCCTCAAGCTGGCTTCTTGCATGATGGTCGAGCTGCCACACTGGAAGAAGCGATTTTATGGCATGGCGGCGAGGCGCAGCAAAGCACTGATGACTTTATGGCTCTTAATGCCGATGAACGTGCTCAAGTTGTTGATTTTTTGATGTCTCTCTAATTTAAGACCGTTACAATCAAAGGGAATACAGTTTTATGTATTCCCTTTTTTAATTTTGTGAGGTAGGTAAAGGTAAAACGGATTATCGCTTAGAAGCTCGTGATCTGATTCAATTAAAAATACTGGAATTTCACCTATGATAAATCTAATTCAAATTTACCTATAGGGAACCATCTGGTGAGTAATATTCTTATCGTTTATTCAAGTGTACATGGCCAGACCCGCAAAATTTGTGCTTATCTGGAAGAGAAGTTGGTTGCTTTAGGCAATCAGGTTCAGGCTGTGAGTGTAAGCGATACAATCGATCTCGCTAAATTTGATAAAGTGATTATCGGCGCCAGTATTCGCCATGGAAAACATAACCCAGCGGTTTATGACTTTATAGAAGCGAATCAAACACAACTTGAACAAAAGCCAAGTAGTTTTTTCTCGGTCAATTTGGTTGCGCGAAAGCCATTAAAAAACACGCCTGAAACTAATCCTTATATGCAGGCTTTTATTGAGAAGTCGCCGTGGTTACCTAAACTAGTTGCAGTATTTGGTGGAAATCTTAATTACCCTAGTTATGGTATTGTTGATAGAAGCATTATCCGTTTCATTATGTGGATGACCAAAGGGCCGACCGAAGCCGATACCAATATTGAATATACTAATTGGCGTAAAGTTGATGCTTTCGCTGATGACGTTAATCAGCTTTCGATCTAACGATATCTTTAAGTTGAGGTAAGAATGGCAAAATCCAGATTGCGAAAGCTATTGAGCGTTTTTGCTGCACGTCAGCACATCATGATTATTGTTAGTGTTGCTTACCTCATAGTTACCAGTGGCTGGATCCTAATTGGACGAAGTTTAAGAAGTAATGCCAGCTTCTGGGATCTCAGCCATGTTTACCTTGGGTTATTCGCCGCATTCCTTGCAGCTTCATTCTTAATTACTACCTGCCTAAAAGGAAAGTGGCGCCAGTATTTTCCTTGGCTAATAGCAGATTTCTCACAGCTAAAAAGTGACTTGCAGGGACTGGTAAAAGGTAAGTTACCTATTGCAGGGGGAAGAGGCCTTTTTAGTATTGTTGAAGGTCTAGGACTGCTAATATTTTTAGCGGTAGGGCTTACTGGTGTATTGTGGTTTTTAACCCAAGGCACTACTGATGCACTCATGTGGCGTAGTTATCATACTGTTTGTGCCAAAGGCTTTATTGGCTTTATCGTGGTGCACGTTATCTTTGCAGGTTTACATCTACTCGACTTTATTCGTAATTAATTCTCGCTAATACTGAAACAAAGCTTTTATCTTTAAAGGCTTTAAACTAACTTATCCTTATGGAGTCATTGCATATACAGGGATAGGCGTTTGCGAGTAAAGGTAGTTCAGCTTATTGATGATGCAAAACTGGGGGGCGTGAATATCGCGCTAGAAAGTCTTGCAGCCTCAAAACTGAAACAAGAGTTCCAATTCCAGTTAATTCATTCTCGACTCTATCTGCCTAAATTTAATCACTATGATGCATCAGTGATTGTGATCCACGCTGCGATGAGCTGGCGCAAATTCCCTGCGCTTTTGGCATTAAAAATAGCTAATTGGTCGACCCCAATCTTGTATCAAGAGCATCATTATAGTCGGGAGTTTGTTCGTCATTGCGTGGCTAACCCTTCTCGTTTCAAACTGATGCTCAAATTAGGTTATGCCTTGGTGGATAAAGTGCTTACGGTTTCTAATCCGCAGGCTGATTGGCTGGTGGATTTTTGCCAGCTGCCTGAGAGTAAAATTGCCCGGGTTGGGCAAGCAAAGGAGTTAAGTTCATTTATGGCGGTGGCTAAAATTAGACGCCATTCCCCGCTACGTTTGGCCGCTTATGGACGGTTGACTAAGCAAAAAGGCTTTGATTTGCTAATTAAAGCTATTGCTCATTTCCCCGATACCGACGTGACTTTAACCATTGCTGGAGATGGTGAAGAAAAAGAGGCGCTACAGCAATTGGTTGAACATAAGTCGCAAGTTAGTTTTATTGGTGAGATTGACGATGTATCCACTTTTTTAAGTACTGCAGATGCGGTGGTCATTCCATCACGTTGGGAGCCTTTTGGGCTGACCTGTATGGAATCCGTCGCTGCTGGAAAACATGTTATTTTGTCCGCTATTGATGGATTAGCTGAACAATTGCCTAATCCTGATGAGCGCATTGGTTTTGAAGTTATTGAGCCTTTATCTATTAAAGGGATTATTGAAGCGATAGAGAAAGTAAGCAATGAAAGTGATTTAGGCGTTAGCGAGAGTCAGCGGCTTGCAACCGAGCAAGCTTGGGAAAACATGTTGCAGCGGTGGCGGCAGTTATTAGCCGAGTATAAATGAAACTATTTTTTGGTTTAGATACAAAAAAGGCGCCCTTAGGCGCCTTTAATATAAGTAAACGATTACTTATATTCTACCGCTAGGTAGTTGATTAGGTCGATAAGCTCGCCAAGAGTCCGTACAGAACTCATGTTAACAGCATACTTGTCGTTAACGACGAAGGCTGGAACACTTTGTACTCTAAACTCTTGCTGCTGTGCGCGCCATAAAGCTAATTTAGCGTTAGTTTCTTTGCTGTCAGCTGTTGCGTCATATTGCGCACTATCAACGCCAAACTTGGCGAATACTGCTTTGATGTCGTCACGGCTTTTTAGTGGTTCTGCATGTTTATGCCCTGCTGCACCATGATCGTGTTTCTCACCGTTGTCGCCTTGAATGACTTTAAACATAGCGTCAGTAAGTGGCTTTGGATTATCCAAAGTTTGAATCACGGCAAGAGAGCGCATGACTTCAGTGTTAATTTCAGTGTTTGCAAAATCAACATGCTTGCTGTCAAAGGCTACTTGTTTATTTAGATTGGCTTTAATGTCTGGTAGGTACATCTTTTCCATATTGAAGCAGTTGCCGCAGAAAAATGAGTAAAACTCAGTCAGTTTAGGCTCACTGCTTGGTGCTTTATTTGTAACAACGGTGAAGTGTTTGCCTTCAATGAATTGTGCAGCAAAGCTGCTCATAGGAGCAACTACAAGGGTTAGTGCTAAAGCGATATGTTTAATCAAGCTGATGTCCTCAAAGTGACCTTTGTCTTTATAGACAGGGTTATATAGTAACGAAAATACAGGTATTAAGTTTCCGTTATACTAATTTATATAGTTGTTAAGAATAAAACCAGATGCTTAATTATGACTTAATTTTGCCTTTCTGACATGTACTAGAGTGTGACATATATAATGCTTTAGGTGAGAATCGGCGTTTTTCATATTAAAGTTTGTAGTGCTTCACAATCTAGATTGAATTTGAATAGATTTTTTATTTTTGCAGGAACTTAATGGCATTGCTGAACCATGTATCAATAGCGAGTAACGGCTATGTTTTAGATGGCACCATCGTTCGTTATGAATAATTTAAGCTTTTCATAGACATCACTACTAAGATTAACCTGATTAAGCTAACTACTTGTGTTAAATTTTAGCAAGATATTGAGTTTTTATCATTCGAGTCGAAGCACTCAGTGTTAAAACTAAAAAGTCATGTTGGGGGAAATGGATTTGAATACACCATCATATTTAATTATAGGTTCGATTGTTTTTGCTGGAATGGGGTTGACTGCTAAAGCAGAAGGTACTGATTGGCGAATTGCTTTTGGTGGCCATAATACGATTGTAGAGCAGGTTGACTCACATACTCTGGGCGCCCATGCAGGCTTTTTTGTTGAGCATATAACTGAGTCCAATATTAGCTGGAAAGGTAATATAGACATTTTTATCGATGATGATAAAGATAAACTCGACCCTGATCATATCCCAATTTGGTTTCAAACTGCTTGGTCCGTTGATGGCAATCTTTATCGCTTTTCTCCCACAATGAACCTGCAGTGGCAGGTGACTCTTGATGGTAAGCGCAATACTGTAAGCTCGGTTGAGAAACAATCGAAACTATTTCCAGCTATTGTCGCTCGATTTGATAATCAAAAGTTTTATGCCGGGATAACGCTAGGCGGCGGTCATTATATGCTTGAGATTGATGATGATGTACCAAGAGAGCGTGGCTATGATCGTGAAGATTTTCAAAATAAAACCGGCGCTTATACGGTTGCGGCAGATACAAAAATCATGCTGGGAAAGTCATTTGATATCTATGCGGGTGCTCAAACATGGAATGATGGCAGTGACTGGCTAGAAAATAAATACTCAGCCGTTTTTAGTTATCACTCGGACAGTTGGATTGAGGATAGCGAGGTAAAGCTTAGTGTTGAGCACTCAGAGTATAATTTAGACCCGTTTGATAATCGCGATAAAAACGATGCAGACTATTTAGCTATATTGCCTTGGGATAACGACACGTTAGTCCGAATATATGTCGATATGCCTTGGGGCTAAGTGGCGTGTAAAATAATACTAAGAGCCGCTAAAGGCGGCCTTTTAAAGTGATATCACTTTCCTTGTGTGAGCGCTATGAAAACCTTTTCTTTGTTAGTTTTACTGTTTGCAACCTTATTGGGTATTGTTATCTCCGTGGCCATTGGTCAGCGTCTTTATGCGGAGGAGACTCGAACGATTGAAGCCGAGTTTGCTCGAGATGTTGATGATAAAGCACAAGTTTTAGAGCAGGAGGTAATGCTCAATATTGAGGTGCTTCATGCCCTTAAAGGGGTCTTTATTAGCTCTGAGCACGTGAGTGGTGAAGAGTTTAAACAGGTCGCTACCAGCTTTCTTTTACGCCATCGTAATATTCAAGCCCTAAAGTGGATCCCTAAAGTTAACTCGCTTGCACGCCCTTCGATTGAAAGCAGCCAACTAAAGTCTCACGAGGATTTTGAGTTTACCGAAAAAGGCAGTGATGAGAGTTTGGTGACAGCGAAAACTCGCTCCACCCATTTCCCTGTCGTGTATCTAGAACCATTTTCTGGCAATGAAAATGCACTCGGGTTTGATTTCGCCTCTGATCCAGCGTTATTGAGAGTGCTCAATAACGCTCGAGATTTGGGCTCTTCTATGGCTTCTGCAGGTATTAAAGTTGTACAGGCTAGTGAGCAAAACTCCATTTACGTATTTTTACCCGTCTATGATGGTGAGCCCAGTACGCTATTAAAACGACAGGAACGATTGTTAGGCTTTGTCGCTGGCATTTTTCGCGTGGCAGATATGTTCGATAGCGCGATAAAAAGAACCTGGGTACAAGGGATCTATTACACCTTAGAAGATATTACCAATGATAAGCACCAGTCACTCTACAGTCATTTATCGAGTGACGTTTCTGCGACATTACATCAGAGTAACAGTGAGATTGTTTATCAACGTCCATTGACTCGTTTTAGTGGTCGTCAATGGCAAATTCATGCCATGCCAAGTGAAGGCTATATTGCAGAACGGCGAACGGAATTTCCCTATTTAATCGCGCTGTTTGGCATATTGGGCAGCCTGGTGCTGGCCATTTATGTATTTTTTATAATGAGGCACAGTCATATGGTTAATATGCAGGTGCTTGAGCGTACGCGGGATCTAAACCTAGCTAAGAAAAAGCTTGAAGCATTATCAATGACAGACAGCCTAACTCGTATCGGTAATCGTCGTTTCTTTGATAATGCCTTTGAGCGAGAGTGGCAGTTAGCGATTAGAAACAAAACGCGTTTAGCGTTGTTGATGATCGATATTGATAATTTTAAAAGTTACAACGATACCTATGGTCATCTTGCTGGAGATGAATGTTTAGTTGAAGTCGCTCAAGCAATCGCTGAAGCCTTACACAGGCCCAGTGATGTCGTGGCGCGGTACGGCGGTGAGGAGTTTGTCGTGATTCTGCCACATACTCGCGATTGTTTATCACCTGCTCAGCGCTGCTGTGAAAATGTTGCTGCACTCAATATTGCCCATTCTAATTCTACAACCCGCCCTTATGTCACTGTGAGTGTTGGAGTAACCAGTATTATTCCTACTGAGTCTGACGATATGGTTAAGTTTGCCGCTATCGCTGATATGGCGCTCTATAAGGCGAAAGAAAATGGTCGAAATCAAGTGTTTGTAGATGCTGAAGCGATAATACCTAAGGCGCTGTAGTTTTGTTGTTAGCTTGGCTCTTCAGCGAAGGGTTGTGCTATCAGCCTTTCTAATATCACAGCGTTTCTAAGCCAGTTGCTGCGATGAGCTAAACTTTGGTTATCATCCAATAGTAATTTAATTATATTTTGTTATGATTTAGTCAGTTTATTAATTTGATGAGATATCGATGCTGAACCCACAGTGGCTTAAAACGTTCGTTACACTTGCAGAGGTCGGGCACTTTACTCGCACTGCTGAGCAGTTGTTTATGACACAACCAGGTGTAACTCAGCATATCAATAAGCTCGAGAGTCAAATTGGCACTTTATTGTTAACTCGCATAGGTAAAAGCTTTGAGCTCACTGACGCTGGCTTGCAGTTGTTATCGTATGCGAAAGGTAAAATCCTCGAAGAGGAGCAGCTATTGCAGATGCTGCAGACTGATGAGCCCCATGCCGGAACATGTCGCTTTGCTTGCTCCGGAGCCCTAGCAATGCACTTCTATCCGCGATTTGTCCAGTACCAACTACAACATGAGCAGCTGCAAGTTGCTTTAGAAGCGGCACCCAATAGCAGGATAATAGAAAGCATATTAGACAATAGCGTTGATATTGGTATTGTCACACAGCGGCAATCATCGCTAGAACTGAATCAGCTTTATTTAGGCAAGCAAGCACTATGCTTAGTATTACCGCCAAGTTTTAAAGGCACCGACATCACACTGGAATTGCTGGAAAATGTAGGTTTTATCAATCATCCTGATGGCCACTATTACGCTGAACAACTACTGAGTGCACAGTTTGGCAATGAGTTTGTCGGCATGAGTAAGCTTAAGCAGCGTGGTTACATAAATCAGCTAAACCAAATTTTATTACCCGTTTCAAAAGGTTTAGGTTTTACCGTTTTGCCGAAAATGGTCGTCGATGAATATCCACAGCCCTTGTTTGTTGCTAACACTTTGTCTGAAGTGGTTGAAGAGCTTTATATGGTCAGTAAAAAGCAACGCCAGCTGCCAAGTCGTTATCAATGGTTTATCGATACGATTTGTGAACAATTGACGTCGCAATAACTGCTAGTAAAGTTAGTTATTACTCTGAGCCAGCTCAGTACCTGCCTGTTTATGTTGTTGGATAAGGCGGTATTCAATGATGCTGGAGATGATAAACATCATCAAGTAGCCACTGCCCATTGCAAGTATTACTGCAACTACGTTATCAGTGAACACTCGCAAAATATAAAACATCGTTATTAGCGTCACTACCCCTGCCACTCTAATCGATAAACTTTGTAAAAAGTGGCCATGGGCTTTGATATAGGCCACCTGAAAAGCGTTAAGCATCATAAAGCCAAAGAATAGCGCAAAGTGCATTAATACCGGGGCTGCAGTGGCATAAGTTGTTGGGAATATTAGCGTGACCAACTCCTCGCTATAAAAAATCATACCGAGTAAAAATACAGTGCTAATAGTTATACCTAGCGTATAAAACCAGCGGCGCATTTGTGCAATCTGTTGATGTTGACCCTGCCGTAAGCATTGGGCTATTTCCGGCAGAATATATCGATAGACGGGGAACACAAACAATAGTGTCATATAGGTGAACATGGGTCTGACAACGACTTGGAAGTCACCGAGTTCATCAACTGTAAAGTAAGCGACGGTGAGTAAAACGGTGATATAAATCATTAGAATACTTGCGCCAACCTCGAGTGAAGACAACATGCTTTTTTTCACAAAGCTGCGCATTTCAGGGTCTAGTTGCACAGGCGCAAGTGGCGTGGTGGCAATCTCTTTACGACGCTGAATAAACATGTAGCCTGCAACGGCGATGCTCGAAAGCATTAAGCTAAAGAACAGTGATGAAACAGCACTTTGTTGCAGTAAGTAATAGCAGAACAAGAACAGGACTATTTGCACCATAGGTTCTATCCATATTGCTTTATTAGCAATGTGGTACAGTCGGTACATGCCTATCTGATTGGTGAAATAGACCTTAAAGCCCATGCCAAGGATAATTCCGACCAGCTGCACGTATTCAACATCTATTTTGAGCTGATGTTTGATATAGGGGAGAACTATTCCCCAGGTAAGTAGCACCATTAATATCAACGAGTAGCGGAATATATTAGTAATGTCTTGAGCATTTTTTGTTTGCGAGAAGCTCACCACCATTGAGGTTCGAAAGCCACTTAATAGAATTAATGAGAGTGAGATAATGTCGACAACGGTATGGTAGAGTGCAAGATCGCTCTTAGCGACCCACTGTGCTAACCAAACTTTAAACGCCAGCCCAAGGGAGATACTGGCGAGCGTGGCCCATATTGCCGCTATAAAAGAGCGTTTTGCCCGCTCAAATGAAGTTTCTGACATAGATGAATATAGCCCGCTGGTAACGACAATGAGACATTGATGATAGTGGGAAATACTACGTGACAATTATAAGTGCAGCAGAAGTTTCGTTTAAAGGTGTGATCTGCCCTTAAACTACTGATTAAATAATTAACTCAAGCAATGTTCATCCAGCAAGGGCGTTGTTATTTCACCGTCCAATCGCTAGTCGAAAACATGTGGGCAAGCCGAATAGTCATTGAAGCCATCATCCCAGCGACGGACATCATTGGCACGGCGCCAGCGGTTATGCCAAAATTCCATTAAACAAGTGCCACCATTGATTTCGACTAGAAAGGTATCCTGCTCTTTGACCTGTTCGTAAGGTGGATAGTCTTTACTACTTCCCCAAGTAATACCACCACGGCCGTCAGCCCAATTTTGCCAAAAATCTTCAATGCTAAGCCACTGCTTCGTTTCTGCTACCCATGCCATTGCTTTTCCATTAAGCATGGCTATTTCGCCATCACTCTGGCCGACTTTGGCGGTTGAGTCTGCGGAAAAAGAGTTACTTGAAAATACCAATGTTGAAAATGTTAACGCTACGGTTATGAATATTTGTCGAGTCATACTATTAATCCTGCTATGTTTTATTGTAAAAGACCTGTTAAAAGCGAAATGTATTCAAGTAGGATTTGATATATTTTCAATAAGTATAGAGCAGAGCTGAAAAACTTTGCTTAAATATCAATCGCGGAGTCGTCTTTAGAGGAAATATGATGAAAGTAATAGATATGGATATTCGCCTTGTTTGTTGTATTTCTCTTTGTCTCGGTATCATGACACCGGTTAGCGTGTTGGCCGCACCTGCTGCCAATGTAAAAACCTCAATAGATAGGGCTGAAACCCCTGACAACGTAAAGGAAAAACTGCTACTTCCCTATTTTTTTAATTCCGATTCTATGGGGCTTAACATCGGTCTGGGCGGCATGCTGAGTGGTTATTTCCAAGACCAAATGACGATTGGTGGCACCGTATTTGGTGGTGATGTAAGTAGAGGGGCAGGGTTAGGCGTTTGGAATTTTAAACTACCGAAAACCGAACGGTTCTTCTTAAGTACTTATGGTTTTCTTGGTTATTATCCGGATCAGCGTGCATACGCTGGAGCGGGGCGGGAGTTTATCCCAGCAGGTACACCGCTACCGGGGAGCAATGACTCCACTAATTTGCAGTTTTTAGAGGCGGATGGTTCCTCTAATTGGTTTGATATAAAGCTAGAATACGCTTTGCCTATAGGGGCGACAAAAGATAAAGGTATGGTGGAATATAAGCTTGAAAATGGCTTACTTATTTCAGAACCAAGCGGTGGTGATAGTTGGAATCCGCTGGAAAGTGGGGCAACAGTGGTGGTGCTACGGCAGTTTAATCGGTACCAAAGTTTTGAGTTTGCAGATGACGAACTTGATGGCACTATCCACGCTATCGAGCTTGGGATCTTGTATGACAATACCGATTTTTCGGTTAACCCATCAACAGGCAGTAGCCAGTACTTCTCAGTTTCACATGATGCAGCTTGGTTAGACTCTGACAATGAGTGGACCTTTATGAATCTTGATATGAGTAAGTATTTTTCGTTTGGCGAGTCAGAGTATGCTAGCCAACGTATACTTGCACTTAACTTCTGGACTGGGTACTCACCCTCTTGGGAGCTGGAGTACGATGACCAAGGCGGACGCCAAGTTACCAACAATGCTCCTTACAATGAAGGGGCGACCTTGGGTGGTTTCTACCGCATGCGCGGTTTTGATCAAAACCGCTTCCATGATAAAGCGGCCATTTATACCAGTGCGGAATACCGCTACACCTTAAAATATAATCCTATCGAAGATATTAATTGGCTTAAGTTTTTACGCTTAGATTGGTTCCAGGTTGTAGGGTTTGTTGAAGCGGGAAGAGTGGCTCCAGAGTATACTGCCAGTACATTACTGTCTGATTTAAAAGTGGATTACGGCTTATCGTTAAGAGCGTTAACCGCAGGGATAGTTATTCGCTTTGATATCGCTCATTCAGATGAAGCCACTAATGGTTGGGTTATGGTTGATCATCCATTCTAATAAATCGAATGGATATTGCACTATTTCGCGTTATTCATTCTAATCTGTGTTTGTTAACTTAAAGGCAATGAAAACTCTTTAGGTGAAACAGATGAATATAATTAAACAATATCCAGCGCATCAAACTACAGATGGCGATGGAGTGAATATTACACGGCTTGCTGACTTTAGCCGCGGCCATTTTGATCCATTCTTAATGATCGATGAGCTTAAATCCGATGATGAAGCCGATTATATTGGTGGCTTTCCTCCACATCCCCACCGCGGAATTGAAACCTTCTCCTACATTCTTAAAGGTGGCATGGAGCACAGAGATCAGCTTGGCAATGTAAAAGCGATTCAGGCTGGCGATGTGCAGTGGATGAGTACTGGAAGTGGAGTCATTCACTCTGAGATGCCGTTAGCCGATACTGATACTGGGCTGCATGGTTTTCAGATTTGGCTCAATATGCCTGCCAGTGAAAAGATGCGTCCTGCCCGTTATCAAGACACGACGACTACGCCGATCCCAGAGTACAAAAATACAACTGGAGCACAGTTAAGAGCGCTTGCTGGCAACTGGCAGTTTGCTGGACAGTCTTTAGCTGGTCCGATTGAAGAGCTTGCTGGTAGTGCTGCAATAGCAGATATTAGTATTGAGGCTAACGGTAGTGCAGAGTTAGCGTTAAAGCAGTCTTTTGTTGGCATTTACCTCTACTCGGGAGAGCTCATCGCCCAAGGTAAGCGTTATAGTGCGCAGCAACTATTGCTTCTTGATTCAAGCAAAGCGGTGAATTTAGTTACTAGCAATACAGGGGCGGGAATGTTGCTCTTGACCGGTACGCCAATCAAAGAAGAGATTGTGCATATGGGGCCATTTGTGATGAATAGCCAAGCTGAGATCCGTCAAGCTATTGATGATTACCAAAGTGGTCGATTTGGTAATATCCCGAAAACGAATCTTGAAACTTAAGCTGTTGGTTTTACGAGGTTGTCTCCGAGTTCTTAGGTGATGGAACTCGGTTTTATAGCGTTAAACTCTTTATGCAGATTGTGACAAGCAGCTTCAAGTAAGTTGTTATTGTTTAAAGCGCAGAGGTTCCTCAATCACACATTCGCTGACTGATTTTGGTGCTGTTTCTCTGTCAACGAGCCAGCACTCATCGTAGATAGAGCAGTAACATAGACTGATTTTAATATCGTCATCAATTGCTAAGAACTGTTGGTATTGAGCGCCTTCATAAGTAAGGGGCTTAATAATGCTTTCTGCTGGCATAATTCTATTGCCGAGATGTGACTGAGTTATATACGGTAGTTCGGGAATGTCTGTCCATATTTTTATCGGTTTAGATTTATAACTAATTGCTGCATGTTTGATGATAGCGGGACCTGTACCATTATTGGCTATTTGATAGTTAAAAAATGTTTTGCCAAAACTTCTAGCAATTTCAACTCTAGGCCAAACAGATGCGCGAGCATAAGCTCTATCGATATAAGCCGAATAGATCCCGACCACAGTAGTGACTATGCTGATCAGTAGTGCAGAAAGCGCTACGATCATCTCGGGCTTCTTGTACCAAGCGGCGTTATCCATGTTATAAATCTTCCTGCTTTAACGTGACAGCTTTTAGTTTTTATTAATATATTCAGTTAAGTAGAACTTAGTGTTTTTTTGCTCTAGCGTGAAAGGTTAACACTTTGTTGCGCAAGGCGGCAACTATTGTAATGGCTGTTGGTCGCGGACCATGCGCTTTATTAACGTTAAAAAAGCGAGCTCAGGGGCTCGCTTGTATCGGTAAAATGGCAAATTATTTAACTGTTGGATTATTGTGCTACTTATCTTCGATATTAAATACCACCTGTCCATCAACCCATGTTTGTAGCACCTTAGCTTGCCAGATTTGGCTGGCATCAGTTTTGACAATATCACGATCAATGAAGATGAAATCGGCCTTCATTCCTTTAGCTAAGCTGCCTATTTGGTGCTCTTGGTGCGCTGAAAAAGCCGCTGCCGTAGTGAAGCTTGTTAGCGCTTGAGCTATGGTCATGCTCTCATCTGTATACCAGCCTTCATCTGGTTGGTTATCATGATCTTGCCGGGTAACTGAAGCATGTAAACCGTAAAAAGGGTTGGCTGATTCAACAGGAAAATCTGAACCTGCGGCAATGACTGCATTAGCATTGAGTAGTTTTTGCCAAGCATAGGCGCCTTTAATACGATCGGCACCGACTCGGTCTTCTGCCATGTTTTTATCGCTGGTGGCATGGGTCGCTTGCATAGACGCTACAACCCCTAGTTTGGCAAAGCGTGGGATATCATCAAGGCGGAGGATTTGTGCATGCTCTACTCGATGACGCAAAGCCTTAGTATTGGTTTGCTTAATTAGAGCCTCATAGGAGTCTAAAACTAACTTATTGGCATGATCGCCAATAGCATGGGTATTGACCTGAAACCCTGCCTGCATAGCGGTTAGCATATAGCTCTTTAGCTGTTTATTGCTATGCAATAGCAGCCCTTTATGGCCGTGCAGATCTGAATAATCCTCTATTAACGCAGCCCCTCGGCTGCCCAAGGCGCCATCAGCGGAGATCTTAACGCTGCTAAAATCAAGTTTTTGCGATTGATGCTGATATGGGCCTTTTGCCATTAGCTTATTAAATTGACTATCTCCTGCTGCAACCATGCCGTATACCCGAATTGGCATCTCATCTTTGTTGGCTAAATTCTTATAGGCGATAATGGTGTTGCTGCCCACGCCAGCATCGTGAACACTGGTTAAGCCTAGGCTCGCTAGATCAGTCATCGCGGTTTTTAATACAGCTTCCTGTTCGGTGATACTAAGTGGCGGAATAGCTTGGCTTATCAAACTCATCGCATTATCGATAAACACCCCGCTTGGTTCTCCAGCTTCGTTGCGTATTATCTCTCCGCCAGCGGGCGCTTTGCTGTCTTTATTAATCCCCGCTAACTTCATTGCTGCACTATTCGCCCAGCCTGCATGGCCATCAACTCGCCTTAGCCACACAGGCGTGTCGGGAAAGTGCTCATCCAGTGTTGTAGCGGTAGGGAAGGTTTTGCTTTGCCACAAAACTTGGTTCCAGCCTCGGCCTTGTACCCAAGTAAGCTCTGGGTTTTGTTGGCGAAACTGACGGGTACGCTCAACTGCTTCAGCTTCTGATAAGCTGCCGCGCAGATTAGTGCGCATCAAATTGAGCCCCCAACCAAGCACATGGCCATGGGCATCAATTAGCCCTGGTAGCATGGTTTTACCATCAGCATCAATAATTCGCATATCGCTGCTTATGCTGGGCTGCTGCTTGTTGTAGAGGCGGGTTATTTTGTCATCTTTGAACTCTATCGCATCAAAAGTACTAAGTTGGCCATTATTGATACTGTAGCCGTTAACATTTTTTATCAGAGTCGTTTGAGCATGGGCGTTGCAACTTAGTGCGAATAGCGCGGGATAAATCCATTTCTGCATATTTTTCATGACGTTCACTGTCTTAGTTTACTGTTATTTTTGTTGGTATTAGATACTAACAGTTGCGGTTTTTTACGCAATACGTAGCTGTTTCGCGTTATGATTCGTTAATCTATAGCAAGGTACTATGCAGATTAATGCGCTGGGAATTGGTATGAGTTTATATAAATTTGCCCTAGCGGCCGATAAATCAGTACAAATAAGGCGGGCGCTCGGGGCTGAAACTGAGGCTTATTTTGCTGCGATGGAAGCGGCGGAGCAGGCTTTTTTCGGTTCAATAACGAATGAGAGAAACCAGCAAAAGTTTGATTGGTTGCTGCTGCGAACGCACCTTATTAGTCGCATGAGTGACAAGGAAGTTGCAGCACTTGCAGACTATCGTGTCGACAAAGTGCAAAATATTGCTGAGCATCTTGATGGAAACGAGCGGCAAATATCTATCGTAACCAGCGATACCTTAGCGGCGGCGATAACTGATATTAACGCTCAGCAATGGATTGGGTTTGACACTGAAACTGCAGCAACTTTTGAAAAAGGTCGTCGCAATAGCAACCCCGTCTCTTTGATTCAAATTGCGACGGCGAGCCACTGTTACTTGTTTAGAATGGTTGGTAGGAATGTATCTATCTTTAAAGCTGCGCTAGCAGAGGTACTGTCTGAGCAATCGAATATTCTTAAGCTTGGCATTGGACTTCGCAGTGATGTGAACGCGATGAAGCGTGATTTCAATATTGTCCTAAGCCCAATGTTAGATCTCAATTGGCTGATGAATCAGCTAGGCGCAGCGAAACAGATGGGGACAGTACAGATTGCGGCAAGTGTATTGTCGCTTAAATTACCTAAGAGTAAACGGGTGACGTTATCGAACTGGGCATTGCCACTTGACATGCCTTTATCGAATGAGCAAGTTTTGTATGCCGCTACTGATGCCTTGGTAGCATTAGATATATACCACGGATTGTTTGCACAACTTGAGCCTTATAAAGTGCTTTGGCCGAATACAATCAAGCAACGCTTTTTGGGAGAAGAGAAAGAGTGATAAAGAAGGGACAAATAGTTCGCTGGAATGACAGTAAAGGCTATGGTTTTATCAGGTGTGAGGTGCAAGGCAGCGAGCAGGCAACACAAGATGTATTTATGCATATGTCTGCACTTGAGCCTATGGGGAGACGTCCTCAGGTAGGCGATGTGGTCGACTTTCAAATAGAGGTGCAAGCCGATGGCAAGCAACGGGCATTTGCTGCTTGTATTGGAGAGAGCGAAAGCGGTAGTGATGGCAATAAACGACGTAAAGCAGCAATAAAACCTGTTAAGCCGCAAAAGCCAATTAAAGGCGTGCTATATCGTATTGCGATAATGCTGGTGGTATTGGCGATTGCCAGTTTTGTTTATAACAAAACCATAGCGCCAATGACTGCAAATACTGCACTGCCGGTTATTTCAAATGCTGTTGCAGCTGATTACTCGCCAATAAGCCAAGCGTTTAAGCAACAGCAAAGTGGCATTCAGGTAAAGAGTAGCGGTGTGGTCACTAGAATACTTGCCGATGATAATAAGGGCAGCCGCCATCAGCGGTTTATTATTAAACTCAATAACGGACAAACTCTGTTAATTGCTCATAATATCGATTTAGCCCCGAAGATTAATAGTTTGAAAGAGGGGGATACCGTGAGCTTTTATGGCCAATATGAGCATAACGATCGCGGCGGCGTGGTGCATTGGACGCATTATGATCCTAATGGTCGCCATCTTGGTGGTTGGCTAAAACACCAAGGTAAAACGTATCAGTAACGGTTTGTTTAAAGTGCTCAATGGCGAGTTAATTCGGCATTGAGCACTAACTGTTGTCAGCTGCTTCTGACCTGTATTATTTAGTGCTAGCGTTCTTAATTAATCGAGTGCGTAACTGATCACCAAACTGAAACAGTGCTAACCCGGTTAACACAAAGCTGGCGCCAATAGCCAAGGCTTGGGTTATCGCCTCACCATTAAGTTGTGCACCTAGTATCATCGCGAACACCGGGGTAATGAGAGTGACTAATGCTACAGTGCTGGCGTTGAGGTGCTGTAATACATAGAAGTAAGCAATAAAGCCAATTAACGAGCCAAATACACCTAAGTAAACGATTGCCATTAATGAGCGTGGCTGCCAAGTATCCACTGGCACGGTTCCATCAAAGAGTAACCAGGCAATAGCAAACATCGGTGTCGAATAGATAAGTGCCCCAACGGTACTGGCTATCGGATGAATGTTTATCTTCACTGTTTTTATCAATACGCCGCTTAAACTAAATAAACTTACCGCGGTTAAAATCAGTAGCAAGCCAACCCAGCTATCACTTGCTAGTGAAAGTTTAGCGGAGCAAACGATGCCAAGACCGGTAAATGCAATTGCCAGAGCGAGGAAGCGCATTGGACTAAACTTAGGTTCATTCAGTATTTTCTGCGCGAGTAAGCCTGAGATTAAGGGCGATAAGCCAAAAATCAACGACATGGTGCCTGAAGGCAGGTAACGCGCGGCAAAGTAACTCAGTAACATGCCTCCTACTATTCCTATTGAGGAGACTGTGTATAGCTTTCTGGCAGTGGGGTTCCACGGTAAGCGAATACGCATGAGTAAGATGATTATCGAGCCCAGTAACAAGGCTATCAACATACGCAATAAAACCGCCATTGTTGGATGCACTGACTCACTGCTCCATACGATCCCTAGTGGCGTTGTTGACCAAATTAATACCACCGACATAAAGGCCGCCGGAACCATCTTGGGTAATGCTGTTGCTGACATCTCAACACTCCTTGCGTTTATAGCTAGGTCACACATAGTGACATCATAGCTAATGATACAGATTAGTTTAAAACCGCTGCAGGGCAAGGCGAGAAAAGGAGAGTTGTCCATCACCGCGCTGCTGATTGTTGCGGTGTGGAATCGAGAATTACTGGCTAACTATTGTTATATTCCCAATTTACCGCGCAACGACATAACCACATCACACTGGCGAGAAGTCGCAGTGTCAGGCAATGTATTTGCGTATAAATAATGGTGAATATAAGTGTCATGTTACCAATAGAATTTAATGTCTCGAAGGCTCAATAGTCTAATTGTTGTGCGCTTGAGTCAACAGTTAAATCAGTAAAAGGTAAATTTAATTTATGCTGAAGTTTTTGGTGGAAATACTAGGCGGTTATGCCGTTATCTTTGTTATGAAAAAACGCGAATGCTAGATAGTCAAAAGGGGCTAAGCCCTTCAGCTTTTGCCCCTTTTGTTTGCGGTTGTATGACCCTTTACCTTTTTTAGGTTTTTCAGTACGCGTCCTAAATAGTGGACTGGTAACGATAGCCTTTAATGCGTTGTCTTTAATAACTCCGCGGCCACTTTCGTGCTCTATCTGCGGTGGTGATTGGCGATGTTTTGCCATTTGGTGACTCCAGTTTAAATTTGAGGTTAGTATTATTTTCGTCAGCAATTATACGCTTAAAAATTGTACGTGCTAATACTTTTTACAGCTGCAAAGAGTATTAGCACGTGATTGTTTTGCTGTGTGTTAAGCAAAGATGAAGCTATAAAGGTAACCAGCACCTATCGCCATACCGAGAATGACAGTTAAAAACGCTGCTATCATTTGGTTCTTAAAAATCGATTTAAGCAAAATCACTTCGGTAAGGCTGGCACCGGCGCTACCGATAATTAACGCCATGACTGAACCAAGTGCCATGCCTTTAGCGACTAATGCTGAGCTTAATGGAATGACCGCCTCTGCACGAATATAGAGGGGAATACCAATGACTGCAGCAATAGGAATGGCATACCACATACCTTCACCTGCATACTTTGCAATAAGCTCAGTAGGCATAAAACCGTAGATGAATGACCCAAGTAAAATACCGACCATTAAGTAAGGTAAAACCTGCTTAAAATCTTTCCATGTTGAGCGCCAAACACGCATCCAGCGGTTGTCTTTAGTTACTTTAGCCTTATTATCGCCACAACTGTTTTGCGTAGTACTTGTTGGAGAGCTGCATGAACTTGCTACTTGAGCGCTGCCGCATGATGCTGTTGCAAGTACTGGAGCGGCAGGAGTAGGGGCTGATTCACTGCAGCAAGATGTCACTTCTGCTTTAACTGGCGCACTTTTAGGCGCTGTATCACCACAACTCGTACCGCAGCTTGAGGCTGTTACCGCTTCATAAGCTTCAGGTTTCACGTAACGTTCAAACCCTAGCTTCTCAAGCACATAGCCTGCTGTCACCGAAACGACCATAGCGACTAAGAAATAGAACACCGCGACTTTAAAGCCAAATGTCACGACAAACAGTCCAATAATGATTGGGTTCAATAATGGGCTTGAGAACAAGAACACCATCATAGGCCCAAAACCAGCTTTTGCTCTAAGTAACCCTTTCAAGAAAGGAATCGTTGAGCATGAGCAAAAAGGCGTTATTGACCCCAATAGCGCGGCAATGATATAGCCTTTTCCTTTCTTCGAGCTCAAGATTGATTGGATCTTTTCCGGCGGAATATACTCTTGCAATATTCCGACGATGTAACTAATTGCAAGAAACAGTATGGTTAACTCTGCAGCTAGAAACAGAAACATATTGGCTGTTTCTTTTGCCATGTTGATGATTTCAGGGCTCATAATAATGACCTAATTGATGATTGTTTTGTTATTTCTGGAATTACCGAAATAATTGAGATGGACAGATAATAGACTTATTCAAAAATAAATCAACAATTATTTCGATACTTGTCGAAGTTATATGTTGAATTTCTTCGGTAGTGTTAAAACTTCTGGCTAATAAATGAAGTAAGCGACTATGATAGGTTAAGGCTTTTCAAGAGCTTAAAGGAATAAATATGTTAGATGCTATTTGCAAATTTGATGAAGCTGAGCCGATAACTTTTTCAGTGTTCAAGTTTCAAAAATTATCAGATGACGACATTGAAAAGTATCGTCAAGCTCTTGTTTGTCCAGCCTGTGCAGGTAAGGCTTATTATCGTAAAGCCTCAAAAGACGGTAAAGCTGCCTGTTTTGGTTCCCGCTATCATCAAAGTGATTGCGTCGAGTTTAAACCATCTGCAGCTAAGGCTCGTGAGGAGCTACACGCCATTGAAGTGAATCAGCTAGTGGTTGATAGTGATGCAATGATTATCGATTTTAACCGCGCAGCAAAAGTTTCTAAGGTTAAAACTCAGAAAAAGATACTAGAAGAAGCAACGTCTATTGCCAATACTGCTGTAAAAGCTAAGCCAGATAAAAGTGTGCTTGAGGGAGAGGATACGGCACTTCCGTTTAAGGTTTCTTCCGATTTAAAAGTAACAAGTGATGTTAAAAAAAATCAGCCTGAAAAGCGCGTTGCGACTCAGGGGTTGGAAAAAGTGCTACATAGTTTATTACGAGGTAGTGACTTAGCAAGCTCAGAACTGTGGGTATACACCGATGAAAAGTATCGCTGGCGAGCAAAGAACTTGTTTGTCAATTTCGCTGATGCAGAGCCTACTGAAAACGGTGCGCCACGAATGTATTGGGGCACGATATCCCATACCGATAAAGAGCGCTTGTGGTTAAATCCTGCAGAGACCAAAGATGTCGGGATCCCAATCGAAATGTTTTCGAGCTCGTTAGCCTCTCGTTTCGATCTACAATCACGTCGCGACTTTGAAGGTGCGGGGATCATATTGTTCGGAAAGTGTTTTTGGAACAAAAGTAAAAGCCGCAAAATTATCCAGTTATGGAGCAACGACATTAATCGACTGTTTATCTCTAAGGCGGATGAAACTGAATAGCAATAGTTGTTAATCAATAGGCTGCTTATTGTGTTGTTTCATATGCTTGAGCCATAAGTTTACTACTATGTACAAAAAAGTATTTGCGATATTTATAATATTGATTGACTCAAAAGCGATTGGGGATTATTTTCTGCGCGATGTTTTTCCTTGGGCTAGATAAAAGGCCCGTAAAATCCACCGTATCGGCAGGTGCACACAAAGGAAAGCAGCAATTGAGCTCGACAAGTAAGTGTCTGAGTTTGGTGAATAATCTTGCCTTTTTGGCACTTTATTATAAGGACCTTAGCGCATGTCTGAGCCGACAGCCTTAAGTCTTATCCCACCTGTGGTGGTTTTGGTGTTAGCGATTGTGCTACGCCGTCCAATCCTTTCTTTAATTATTGGTGCTTTAGTTGGCCTCGCGATGTATGACAGCGCGAATCTGTTGACTAATTTTGCCGATACATCTTTGTCTGTCATGGCTGATGAGACTATAGGCTGGCTAATTTTGGTCTGTGGTGGTTTTGGTGCTTTGATTGCGCTGCTGGTAAAAACAGGCGGTTCGATGGCGTTTGGTCGTCATGCTCTTAAGTTAGCTAAAGGACAGAAGTCTTCACTGTTCATGACCTTCATTCTCGGGATGGTTATCTTTATCGATGATTACCTTAATGCGTTAACGGTTGGATCAACCATGAAGCGCGTTACCGATAAGTTTAAGGTTTCTCGCGAGATGCTTGCCTATGTTGTTGACTCAACGGCTGCCCCCGTTTGCGTACTCGTGCCACTTTCTACTTGGGCGGTTTTTTTTGGTGGTCTCTTAGTTGATAACGGAATCGCAAATGAAGGGCAAGGGATTGTTGTTTACATGCAAGCGATCCCCTATATGCTCTATGCGTGGTTAGCCGTAGCGATAGTTTTACTGGTGATTATGGGAATTATTCCTGCATTTGGGCCGATGAAAAAGGCACAACTTGCCGCGCTGCAAGGTAAACCAGCCATAAAGCAGATGGATTTAGATGAGGTGCAAACTTCAGATGAATATGCGCTTAGGGCGATTGAAGATGAATTTAAGCATGCAGATGACGGTGGAAAGCTACACAACTTTTTCGTGCCCATTTTCTTATTGGTTGGTTTTACCGTTTATTTTGATATCGACGTACTAAAAGGGTTGATAGCGACGTTAGCGGTTACTCTGCCCTATTACGGGGTGCAGAAATTGATGCCATTATCAGAGATGATGGAGCAGATGATTGATGGCTTTAAGAACATGTTGCCAGCGATTGGGACGGTAATAGCAGCATTCATCTTTAAGGATGTGTGCGACAAACTAATGTTACCTGAGTTTGTTATAGGCAGTTTAAGTCCTTATATGACGCCTGTTCTTTTACCCGCAGTGGTATTTTTAACCATGTCGGTTTTGGCTTTTGCAACAGGATCGAGTTGGGGGATCTTTGCGGTTTCAATCCCGATTGTGATGCCATTAGCCCAAGCGGTTGATGCCAATATTCCACTCGTGATTGGCGCGCTTTTATCTGCGTCATCATTTGGTAGTCAAGCTTGCTTCTACTCCGATTCGACGGTACTGGCCGCGCAAGGTTCGGGCTGTAACCTAGTTAGTCACGCGGTGACCCAATTACCCTATGCACTCATTGCTGCAGCGCTCACCTTTGTAGGCTTTCTTCTGCTAGCGTGAATTTTTACTATTGTGGTACAACAAGAAAAAGCCGCATACAAAAATGTGGCTTTTTTTGATACATGTTTTTCGTTTTCGTATTGTTGTAAGTGATTAATCCTTTACTTGTGGACTCTATGGTAATTGCCGTTAAGCTATTTTTAAACTTATGACATTGAAAGCGCTTATTTATGTCTTGTATTTTAATTATTAATGTACAGTAGCTGAAAATAAATAAGTGCCTCAAACTTACTATTTTATTAATGTCTCTCGTTAAAACTCTCATTAAAACTCTCGTTAAAACTCTCGTTAAACTTTCGTTAAAACTTTCGTTAAAACTCTCGTTAAAACTCGAGTTTTCTTGGTAGGTATAAATGGTCATAACTTCGACCTTATTGCGATAAGATTTTTATTTAGCACGGAACTTACTCTCTATTTGTAAGGCTTTAAATAGTGCCTCAATTGACAGTCTTTTCTTTGAGAATACTAATTTCTGCAATACTCGTATGAATTTCCACCAAGCTGATTAACCAAATGAATGAGCTCCTTTGGTTGAGCAAATAGATAAGGGCGTTACAAATGGTTTCACTTGTACTCTTGTTGTTACTCTCGTGTTAACTGCCTGTAATTATTGAAACTATTTTCACGTTTAACGTGGAAATTGAGTGCTTATTGTTGACTAAATGTATTACGCATGTAGTTTTGGTTGTTGTGTTTATTAGTTTTATTCACAGTAAAAATATAAAACTCGGTAGAAGTTAACAAACTGGGTGCATAATCAACAAAGGGAATGATAAAGATGACATCAATTAGCAGTTTGACTAAAGCGGTAAGGGTTGCATTACTTGCAACTACTAGCGCAGCATTAATGGCAAGTACTGGTGCTTATGCTGCAGAGGAAGAAGATAGTGGTATTGAAAGAATTGAAGTAACAGGATCTAAAATTAAGCGTATCGGCGAGCTCTCGCCAACGCCAGTAACAGTTATTACTGGTGCCGATATGATGGACATGGGTATTACTAACGTTGCTGATATCCTTAATAAACTTCCTTCTTCAACTGTTGGTATCTCACCTGAAACATCGAATAATACTATTTTTGCAAACGGACTTAACCAAACTAACCTCCGTGGTTTAGGTAGTGACCGTACTCTTGTATTAGTTAACGGTCGCCGTTTTGTTGCTGGTTCAAATGGTAATTCTGCGGTCGATTTGAATACAATACCCACTGCAATGGTAGCTAGAATTGAAGTTATTACTGGCGGTGCCTCTGCTGTTTATGGTTCAGATGCTATCGCTGGTGTGATTAACATTATCACTCGCACAGATGTTGATGGTGTGGAACTAGATGCTTCTTACATTCAGCCAGAGCAAAGTGGCGGTGAAGAAAGCCAGTTCTCTTTAACGGCAGGTGGTGACTTCTTAGATGACAAACTTTCTACAGTATTTAACTTTACTTATGCTGAGCAGAAAGAACTTCGCCCTACAGATAGAGACTTTTTAGATAACCCTGTTACTAGTATTTATAATCCTGATACGTCCGATGGTGCTCCTGCTCGAATTCCTTATTTTGGTCGTAAGCCGCTGTCTTGGATTAATGAAGCAGGTACATTTTTTGCTAAAGACGGTGGTCAATACACTTTTGACAACGATGGCAATATGAAGGTATTTGATTATGGTGAAGGCTTAATCGAAGGTCCTGGTAACAACGGTAATTATTGTGGACCAAGCTGTGAAGGTTATGATCCTGTTAATTATGGCTTAATACGTACGCCGCTAGAGCGTATGGTATTTACCTTAAATACTGATTACGAAATTAACGACGATCATAAAATCTTCACCGAAATTACTTATGTTGATTACCAGTCAAACGGTGAAAGTTCACCAGTATTCCATACCAATAATCCTATATCAGCAGATAACGCATTTCTTCCAGATGATACACGTCAGCTGATGACTGACACTGGAATGACAGGGTTTAATTTTTACCGTATGGACACTGAGTTTGGTAATCGAACTTATAATCAAGATCGTGAAACAATGCGATTCCTCATCGGTATAGAAGGTATTATTAGCGATGATTGGGATTACTCTTTCCATGCTCAACGTGGCCAGTTAGATGAAACCACTGTATGGGGTGGAGAGATTTGGGGTGATCGTTATGACCAAGCTAAAGATGCTGTTTTTGCTGCAGACGGAAGTATAGTTTGTCGTGATGCAGATGCTCGTGCTGCGGGTTGTGTTCCTTTAAACCTTTTTGGTGAAAATCAAGCGAGTCAAGAATCAATTGACTGGGTAAGCACCAGTGCTGGTCAAACTGCTAAAACTACGCAGACAACTGCTGGTTTAGTTGTGAGTGGCGCACTATTTGATCTACCTGCTGGTTACGTTAGCGCTGCATTTAGTGCTGATTACCGTAAGGAAGAGTCAGAAACAAACCCAGATCAAGAACTAATAGATGGCACTATCTTTGGTAACACTGCTAACCCTATGAAGGGCGAGTATGATGTAACAGAGTTTGCTGCTGAATTTAGTATCCCACTATTGTCAGATATGTTCCTAGCGCACGATTTAGGTCTTGACCTTGCATACCGTTGGATGGATTACAGTACTGCAGGAACAGACGATGCATGGAAGATTGGTTTAAACTGGGCGCCAATTGAAGATCTTCGTATTCGTGCAACTAAGTCAAAATCTGTACGAGCACCAAACATTGGCGAACTCTTTAGCCCTGCTGGACAAACATTTGAAAGCTTCACTGACGTTTGTGACAAAATTAATGTTGAGTTAGGTCCAAATGATAATCGTAAAGCAAACTGTCAGGCTAGTGGTCTACCAGAAGGTTGGAATCCTACTGATGCTTGGTACTTAAGTAACCATGCAGGAAGCAATGCTGGTAATCCAGATCTAAAAGCTGAAACCTCACACGATTACACGTTAGGTGCTGTTTATTCTCCGAGCTACCTAGAAGGCTTCTCTATTACTGTCGATTACTGGTCATTTGAAATTACAGATGCAATTGAATATATCGACGTTGCTACAGCAGTTCGTTATTGCTACGACTCTGAGTCGTTAGATAATGTTTATTGTGGTCGTTTTACTCGTGATGCTGCTACTGGTGACATCGTTGATTTCGTTCAGAGTCCTGTAAACTCTGCGACGTTTGATGTTAAAGGTGTTGATATTGAGAGTCAGTACGATATTCCTACTGATGGTTTTGGCGACTTTAAAGTACACGTTATTGCGACATACTTGGAGCAGTGGGAAACAAACCCAACAGGTTTTGCTGAAGATCTACAGGTTGACGTTGGTGAATACACTGATCCACGTTGGAAAGCGATGTTTAGCTTAGGTTGGAATCTAGATGCACTTAACCTAGAAGCAAGAGCTAACTACCGTCATGCGTCAGTTGCTAGCAATGATTGGAAGCCAGAGAACAATAACTACAACGATATCCCATCGTCTACAGTTTGGGACTTCACTGGGTCGTATGCGTTCACCGATTCACTTTCTGTACGCTTTGGTGTGAAGAATGCGTTCGATTTAGCACCTCCACGTAACCCATATGTTTATGACGGTGCCGGCTATTATGACACAACTGGTCGTGCATTCTTCTTGGGTGCCAACTATAAGATATAGTCGTAAAAGTATATAACTCTACTTTTTAGATAGGTACTAGGTAAAAGCCAGTAGTGAATAACTACTGGTTTTTTTATATCTAAAAGGAGGTAATAAAAATCAAGGTTTGTTGCGCCCTTGTTGTCATCGCGTTTTGGTTTTGTTGCTATCGGTTTATTTTTTGCCTAAATGTAACAAAGTGTTTGGCTAATCCTCAATTTGCTGCTAGGTATAAAGGGGCACCCACTCAAGAAAGGATAATCTATGAGTCAAAATAGCCTGTTTAGCCGTACAAGTATTATGCTAACTGGAGCCCTAGTTACATTGGGTTTGTTCATTTTTATGGCGCAACTAGTCAAAACCGACCAAGTCTCTAGCGGCACTGCAACCGTCACTCCCTCTTTTCAAATTACCGCTGATATTCCAGAGCCACTGCCCCCTAAAAAAATTGTCAGGATCAAACCTAAGCCAGTTGTGACAAAGCCTCCTGTCATTACTATCCCTAACGGTGGTGATGGTGATGTCACGCCGATTGCTGAGATTACTCCACCTGTCATGCCACAAGTTATAGAGCAGTATAGTCAAGGTCCTGTTAATCAGGATGCGCTACCGGTAGTGCAGGTGACGCCGCAATACCCTATCGGGGCTGCACGAGATGGCAAAGAGGGCTATGTAGTCCTTGAGTTTGATATTAGTACTCTTGGTAGTGTAACGAATGTAAGTGTGGTTGATGCCAAGCCTAAACGAGTATTCAACAAGTCTGCCGTGCGGGCTATTAAAGGTTGGAAGTATAAACCGAAAGTGGTGGAGGGGAATCCTGTTGTTCAGCAAAAGCAGCAGGTAAGGCTAGACTTTACCTTGGAAAAAGCGCAGTAGCTATTAACTCGGCATCATCAGTAAGAAGTTGATGCCGAGTCGTTTAACCTAGCAGAGTCTACTGCAGATCAATAGTCACTACATTGGTAACGCCAGATGCTAATTGCACCATACCAGTGGTATAAAAATCACCACTTTTAGCCTTGGCCTTTAGGTAATATTGGCCGCTATTAAGCATCTTAGTTCTGGTGTCTAATGTTAGAATTGACTTCTTATTCATCCACCCATTTTCATCCATTGAATATAGATATTGGTTGCTCTCCAATGCCGCACCGCTATCGAGATGGAAGGCAACGAAACGCACCATCGTCATTCCTTTAGGGTTTTTCTCTGCTGTAATGGAGCGGATAACTCCGTAATCCTTACTTGTTTTGCCTGTGCGATGGACGCTGATATCTTCGGATTCATTAGCATATTGAACAGGGCTATGTTCATAGGCTGGAGTGGTTGTCGTTGTGCTTGAATTTGCAGAGCTTATGGCTGCGATATCTGAAACAGAACTGGTGATGTTACGAATGTCGGTGCTTTTACAGGCAGCAAGGCTTAATACTGCTGCACATAGGAGTACTTTTTTCATTTTTTAATCCGTTAATGAGGCTTCAATCCATGACATAGTCTTAGTTAAACTAAGTTGTTAATTTTGCGCAGTGCTAAAATAGCAATCACTAAGGTTAGAGTCAACATAAGCTTATTGTGTTTCATATGAATCAAGGACTAGCCTAAACTAGCTCTAAATCAATATATTAGTTGTTATGCTACCTCCAACCCCAATCACTTAATCCCCATGACTATTCAATATGAGCCCATGGAATAAATTCTGCTTGAAAGTAAATTAAATGACTTGGGGGGACATTGGTTGTGCACTTGAATAAATCAATTGATTTTTGGATGCAAGCACTGCAAATGTGCTCCAAACTAGCGCGAGCAATGCACAAAGCTGAAGTGGTTGTTGCCAGCTGCCCGAATGTTCGTGAATTGCGCCCATAATAATTGGTCCTGTCGCGGCCAAAAGGTAACCTAGAAACTGTGCCATTCCCGACAATGTGGCAGCTTGATGTGCTGATTGAGTGCGTAAACTTATCAGTGCTAATGCAACAATAAAACCGCCTCCAGCCCCAAAACCAAATAACATTCCCCATACCATGGCGTGGTTCGGTACATAAATAAGGCCTAGGATCCCCAAAAATGCCATGATGGTTAAGCTAAAGCTCAGTAAGCGTTTATCACTGATCTTTGCCATTAGAGGAATAAGTATAATCGCAGGTACGGCCGTGAAGCAGTTGTAGCACACCGTGAATGACGCCCGCTTGATGATGACTGTAGCCGAGCTCAACCAATATAGTTGGTAGCCAACTGATAAAGATATACATCAAAAATGAGTTCAGGGCTAAAAACAAGGTGATACTCCAAGCATCGACATTTCGCCATAGATAACTATGGCTATCAGGCTCTGTGGAGTTTTTGCTAGGTGCTGAATGACTGCGCAGTTGTGGTAACCAAACGAACATAGCAATTACGGGGAATATAATTAGGCTAGCTAATGAGAACGCCCAGCTAGGCACGGCACTAATTGACAGTCTTGATGCTAGATCTGTTAATGGAATGGCTAAACTAGCACTTAGCGCTGAACCAGCCCCCATCATTAGTACATAAATAGAAGTCATCGTGGCGATCTTGGTTGGGAAGTCACGCTTCATTAAGCTCGGTAGCAATACATTGGCAATAGCAATGCCGGCTCCAATAATGACGGTTCCAGAAAATAATCCAACTGAGTTACCAATAGATCGAATGACTAAGCCTATGGTCACTAATATCAGCGATAGCATTAACGCTTGTTCTAGTCCTTGCTTACGACCAATCCTGGAAGCAATAGGAGAGAAAAATGCAAATGCGAGTAAAGGCAGTGTGGTCAGCATTCCAGCCTGGGTCGCCGATAAATTTAGTTCTAATCGAATCAAATCAAGCAGTGGGCCGATACCTGTAATCGGGCTTCTAAGGCTAAGCGAAATAAGTAACACACCTAACATCAAAAAAGTGCCGCCAGTAAGACGAGAAGATAGTGGTTTTGCCATGATGAGTTCCTTGAGCAAAAGAATGACTGCTTGGCAGTGAAAGTGGGTTAGATTACGCTTCATTTTTCTTGCTGTATTGAGATATAGTGACATTTTATATCTAAAAACGGCCAAGGTAGTTGCAACAAATTAATGCGTTTCCAGTATTTGACTCAGATGCTTTTCCACAAGATGTGGTAGCTTTAAGCATGTCTGGAGGAGAGCGGGATGCAGAAACACCACCGCATCAGCATCGTAAATGTCAGTTAGTGATGGCACTTAGCGGCTATGTAAAATGCAAAATTGCCGATGCTATTTGGATGGTGCCTCCCAACAGTGCAGTGTGGATCCCTAGCCAGCAATGGCACAGTAATTTGATCTCCAGTAATGCCAATGTATGTATGCTATTTGTTGACCCTGACGTGGAAGGCATGCCAGAAAAGAGCTGTACCTTGTCGATAACACCATTGATAAGGGAGTTGACGATACATTTGACTCAACAAGAGCAGGACTACCATGCCAGTAGTGCAACAGCCTACGTGGTAAAAGTGCTAATCGATCAATTAAGATTGATGCCGACAGCGCACTATGATTTTCCAACGCCGAGTGAGCCAAGGCTGAAGTTGATTGCGGCAAAGCTTATTCAAGCACCTGATGATAGACGAACCGTTGCCGACTGGGCAAAAGATCATGCCATGAGTGAGAGAACCTTAGCGCGACTAATCAAGCAAGAGGTCGGGCTAACCTTTGGCCGTTGGCGAGGACAGCTGCATATTGTATTGGCTCTGCAAAAGCTTGCTAGTGGTGAGTCTGTTCAACGTATTGCTGAAGAGCTTGGCTATGAATCCGTGAGCGCTTTTATTACTTTTTTCAAAAAAACGCTCGGCAAATCACCCAAGCAATACATTAAGCAGACTGATACTTAAAGCAATGCATTATAGCTTGAGCATCTGGTGATAATGACTGCTACTTTTTAGGCCACATATCTCATTATACGCTGTTTGGTACTTAAGCTGAGTCAGTTGGTAACGATGGTTGCGCAGCAACTGCTTGGCCTGCACAACTAAGCTCTCTTCCTTTTCAGTTAGCTCAATGAAGTTCTTATTGGAATCAACAGCACCAACAAGATAATGGATGGATTCTGCGATACCGATGATCTTTAGTCTATTGGTTTGCGCGAACGTCGCTTGTTGCAGCGTACCTGTTTTGCCGAAGTTCTTCATCGCTAGCTGCTAATCTATTGTTCAGCTATAGGTTTTCTTGATGAAATGGGTTCACCTTTTCAACAGGTTTATCCGCTAGAAAAGTGAAGTCAGTCAGATCTGCTTGGCGATGATAATCTTGATTGCTTGAAAACTTTGGTTTATCAGTCTGTGTTTTTGTGTTTATTTGGTTTTATTAGCCATGACTTTGTTGGTTGGTTGAGGCATTGTATTGAATGTCTAAATTAGACTTCTCCTATTCAGAGCTTGGTTACGCATGAATGGATAGATCTGGCATCATTAAAGAAAGGATAAACAATGACCTTAATATGTCCGAGGATTGTGATTGTGGGCGGTGGCGCTGGCGGACTTGAGCTGGCGACTCAACTAGGACGCAAGTTAGGTAAAAAAAAATTAGCGCAAATTATATTAGTTGATAAGAATCGTACCCATATTTGGAAACCTTTGCTACACGAAGTCGCGACAGGCTCGTTAGATTCAGATCTTGATGGTGTTGTTTATTCAGCACATGCTGCCAAACATGGTTATCAATTTCAACTTGGAACCTTTTGCGGATTATCGCCAGAACAGAAATCTATCTCAGTGGCACCGATTACTGACGACAGTGGCAAAGTATTATTACCTGAACGCCAAATACAGTTCGACAAGCTGGTGATTGCTATTGGTAGTGTCAGTAATGACTTTAATACCCCAGGAGTAAAAGAAAACTGTTTTTTTCTCGACTCTCACCAGCAAGCGAATCGTTTTCATAATGCATTGTTAGATAGTTTCACTCGAGTGCACCAATCAGATTCTATCAACGAGCTCAATATCGCTATTGTTGGTGGAGGAGCTACTGGGGTAGAGCTTTCTGCTGAGCTTTATCATGTTACCGATCTTCTAAAAGTATATGGTCTCAGCAAAATGACGGCTGAAAAGCTCAATATACATTTGATTGAGGCTGGACCTAGGATCCTTCCAGCTTTGAGCGAAAGAATAGCTGGCTCTGCACGCCATGAACTCAGTCAGCTTGGCGTCTCCGTAAAGGAGAATACTCGTATTAGCGAGGCCACATCTGCGGGGTTTGTTACCGCCGAAGGGTTATTGATTGAAGCTAACTTGATGCTTTGGGCTGCAGGTGTGAAAGCGCCTGATTTTATCAAGGATATGGCTCTATTTGAACTGAACCGTGCTAATCAAATTAAGGTTAAAGCGACACTTAAGAGTACGGTGAACGATGATATTTATGTCATTGGTGACTGCTGCGCCTTTGAGCAGGCGGATGGCAGTTTTGTGCCACCTAGAGCGCAATCGGCGCATCAAATGGCGCAATGTGCAGAAAAGAATATTATCAAGGACATGAATGCAGAGCCACTGATCGAATATGTTTACGTCGATCACGGTTCCTTGGTCAATTTATCACGCTACAGCACTGTCGGCAGCTTGATGGGAAATCTGACTAAAAGCAGTATGTTTGTTGAAGGAAAAATTGCGCGCTTCGTTTATATATCTTTATATCGCATGCATCAAAAGGCCATTCATGGCACGTTTAAAACCATAGCATTGTGGCTAGCCGAAAAGCTTATGAGAGTGGTTAGGCCGAGAATGAAATTACACTAGATTATTAGGGGATGTTGATCTTTAACGATTGTGCCCCAGTTTATTGGCTATTTTGGCAAGGTGGAGGCTATGTCGTTTAGTCATTCTCGACAAATAACTTACAACACGGTCAAAATAGCCAACAAGCGCGGCCCTTCGGGTTCGTTTCAATGTTTTATTCTTTTATGACTAGAATGCGTTACGAGCTTTTCGTTTAGCCAGCTAAGCAGCATCGCTGAAGCCTTGTACTAAAATTATTATTCCTTACGGTAAATAATCGAACGAAAACTTAGCTCGAAAGAGCTACTGCCGCTAATTATTAGCCTCGTCAAAATTACACTTTTCAAAGGTGATTGAGGTAAAGTAAGTGTAATTAGGAATGGTTTATATTTCACAAACAGATGGGTATTTGATGAGTAACCAAGTGATTGATTTAGGGTTCGATTTCGATAATAGCTATGCCAATGAACTAGAAGGGTTTTACGTCTCTTGCCAAGGTGAAAAAGCGCCGTCTCCTGAATTGGTGAAACTAAATATTGCATTGGCTGAACAACTAGGGATAAGCAATCGAGATCATGCTCAGTTAGCCGAAGTCTTTTCTGGCAGTGAAGCGCCGCAGGGAGCAGCTCCATTAGCACAAGTTTATGCCGGCCATCAGTTTGGCGGGTTTAGCCCGCAATTAGGTGATGGTCGTGCTTTGTTGTTAGGGGAGGTGCTTGATTCAAGCGGTAAACGGCAAGATATACAGCTAAAAGGATCTGGGCGTACTCAATTCTCTCGCGGCGGTGACGGTAAAGCGGTACTTGGCGCAATTCTACGTGAATATATACTGTGTGAAGCGATGCATGCATTAGGCATTGCCACCACTCGAGCACTTGCAGTCGTAACCACTGGCGAGCCTATTTACAGAACGCGATATTTACCTGGTGCTGTACTTACTCGGGTGGCATCAAGTCATATTCGGGTGGGAACATTTGAATACTTTGCTGCACAAGGCGCGGAAGATAAAGTTAAGCAGCTGGCCGACTATGCTATTGCACGTCACTATCCTGAACTTAAACAAAGCTCGCAACCCTATTTAGATTTAGTCTGCGCAGTGCGTGACAAACAAGCGCAGCTCATTGCCCAATGGATGTTAGTTGGCTTTGTACATGGGGTGATGAATACCGATAATATGACCATAAGCGGTGAAACTATCGATTACGGCCCCTGTGCATTTATGGACGACTATGATGCTCGAGCGCTATTTAGTTCTATCGATCAAGATGGTCGTTATAGCTATAGTAATCAGCCTGCGATGGCCCAATGGGATCTCGCAAGGTTTGCTGAAACACTGTTGCCGTTTATTGATGAAGATACAGATAAGGCGATAGAGTTAGCAACCACAGAGATCAAAGCCTTTTGGGAACAGTTTAGAGCTCATTGGCTGCAGGGCATGCGCGCTAAAATTGGCATGATGACTGAGCTAGATGGTGATTATGAGCTTTGTGAGCAACTACTGGCAGCAATGCAGGGACAAGCGGTCGATTATACGCAGCTATTTCGCCTGTTAGCTGATGATTTGCTGACAGACAGCAATGATGCTGAATCACTCTTTACTGACTCAAGTTTATTTATGCAGTGGAAGCCGTTATGGCTGGTCAGGTTAGCGCAAGAGTCATTGTCTGCAAAAGAGAGTGTTGAGTTAATGAACAGTGTTAACCCAATTTATATTCCGCGAAATCACTTGGTTGAAGCTGCAATAGAAGCGGCGGAAGAGCGTAATGATTACCAGCCCTTTGAAACACTCGTTAACGTATTAGCGCAGCCTTTTACTCGGCAACAAGGTAGAGAGGACTATGCTCAGCCTGCTCCAGCAAGCTTTGGAAAGTTTACTACCTACTGTGGCACTTAATCTCTCCGTTTTTACAAAAAAACCACGCAATGGAATAGTTCATTGCGTGGTAGTCGAGTACTAATGCAGAGTTGTGGGGTGGAGCATCAATCTAAAAACGCTAGCTCTAAATGTGCTTTTTCACCTTTAACTTCGACGGCGACGCGATAGCTGTCAATGGCATCTTTCCACTCAACTGAATCTAGCTCAAGGTTGTACTTACCTGATTCTAATTCCGTTATGGCCATGGTGCAGTCGACATCGGCAATGCAGTTAGAATGGTTAGCTTGATGCCAGCCAAGCTTATATTTTACTGAAGAACCGCCTTCTTTAGGGTACCCCATCAAGATTAAGTTAAAGGCACCTGCGTCGGTTACCAACTTTTCGTCATCCCCAGTCAGTGTTAATGCCACGCTGCCTTTTTCTGCATCGACCGTGGTTAGATTAACGCTTAAGGTTTCAGTATCATTAATTCCAATTGTTGAAACCGGTGGCTCGACGGGTGGCTCAACTGGTTTGTTGTCGTCATCATCACTACCACAGCCGAGTAAAAGCACAGAGCTTAGACCGATAGCACAATATAATTTAGTGTGTTTCATCGTCATTCCCTCTAGTTTACAAAGTGGCCTGTGTGGCAGGTATCACATGCCATATTGGTTTTCACACTTGGTTGGAACGTTGATTCTGAAGTATGGCAAGTTTGGCATCCCGCAACCGTATCTGAAATTGGGTGTGGGTTTTCGGTTTCACCGTCAAAAGCGTTGTTAAGCATAGTGACTAGCTCATAAACGATAGACGCTGATAGTTGCTTACAGCGCATACCTTTTTGGCTGAAGGACTTACCATTTTCTCTTGCCCAAAGGCTGATTGAAGAGTGACACATAATGCTGTTTGCTGATGTTGGTGTACCCACTTGATCCTTGGTTTCTGCCATATCAGCACCGATGCCCTCAATAAACTCAGCAGTTTGCAGCGGTAGCTCTGCACTCTCGTAGTAGCGCATGGTTGGGTTAAGAATACTATTGGCTGATTCACCATTAATCGAAAGCAAGTTAACTAGCATGCCGGTGGCATTAATATTACCGCAAACGGTTCCTTCGCCTAACATACCTGCATAACCGTAATGCGCCATTGCTGTAGGCACTTGAGCAAATTTCTCTGCATCTGGTGAGTTTGATGCCGCTAAGCTTTGAATGATGCTGTCAAAGACTTGGAACATACAACCGTTACCTGTCTCGTAGGCGAGTTTTGCGACAGTCATTGGATCTAACTTAACATAAGCAAGGCGAGTACCCACTTCTAGTTTCCAATCACCTGTGCTACTTGTTACCGCTGCTATAACTGGGTTAGCTACTAGTGCGCCGCCAGCGGCTACTGAAGAGATACCAATGATACGGTTTATTGCTTGTCTTCTATTTAATGTTTTCATCGTTTCACGTCCCATTTTTTATAAGTCACTCAATACTTAGGTTGAGCGTTTTGAATTAGCTGCAGACTCTTGATAACTGGTTTAAATTATTGCCAGATATCTTTGCTACGTTGGCTTGAGGTAAGCATGACAGACGTGAAAAACAGCGGTGGGAGCTAGTTCAAAGTAATTTTTGGGAATTTAACTGCGTTGAGGCTAGATAGCTTTGTTGATGTTTTATCTCTTTTTTATGAGTTGTCGTGAGATAAAATCTCTCTATATTGCGCTTTGTTGGTTCGTAATACTGATTACAGGGTTTTATCCTACTTATTATCATTGGTATTTATTGATCTAGATCTAATAAAGAGTCGAATCGTTATATATTTATATTATCGACTTGTAATTCTTTACTGATTTATTTTGCGAAGATTTAATAGTCAAACGTTAGCCTAGTTTTGTATTAACATTAATTAGATAAGTAGATTGCTTATTAGTGGTCTATAACATTGACGTGTTCTACATTATTGGCATTAGTTAGAACTAATGCATAGTTGTCAACAAATTATGCGAGCTATGACTAATTTGTGATTAGCTAAAGGTTTGTTGGCTCCTAAATCCAGTAAACTGGCTTTAGACTTTTATATGGACGCGATTGATATGCGGTTAAAAACCTTTGAGTTTGATATTGCTAATAGCCAATTATTCAACACTGAAACTCAAAGCTCACTTCATCTAACTCGTACTGAATGCCAGGTACTTGAGCAGCTCGCTAACCACCCTAATCAAGTCATGAGTAAAGGGCAGCTTGCCTGTGCTGGTTCACAAACCGCTGTGATGAGTGAGTCAGCAGTTGCTAAGGCGGTTTTTACGCTGCGAAAATACTTTGGCGAACAGCATGCCGATCTTATTGAAACGTTACCGCGTAAAGGTTATCGACTCAATATTCAAGTCCCCACTGCAAGTTGGTCAAAGCGATCAAAAGCCAGAAAAAAATACCTTGCGTTAACGGTGGTAGGCCTCTTGTTAGCTTGCATTGCTGTTGTCACTGCGATGCATCAATACATACTGTTCGAGAATGTTGACCCACCGATAAAAAACAGTCGCAATATCGTATTAGATAACGGTGAAGAGGTACTACTGACTTGGTTAGAATCGCCACGCATAAGATTGCGCCAAGAGGTTCCTATTGAAGAAAAAGTCATTGCAGCATTGAATCGTTGCTCTCATTTAACATGGCAAAAAGTGAACCTAGCGTTTTCTAATGATATGCAGGTGCTTAATGTATCAATGCTTGGGCAGTCAGCGAGTGGTGAAACATTGATGAGAAACATTAAGACCATTGATTTTAGTTTGAGCCCGCAGTTCATTTCAGATAACTGGCTTGAAGAGGTATCTCTCTGTGATTAAGCATCTCAAAGTGGGTCTTAGTGGCGCGCTGTTAATACTCGTTATCGGCATCATAGTGTTACAGCATATAAAAGCCACTGAGGTTGATATAGTACTTTCTTGCCGTAATGAATTAGTGTCAACTAATCCGAAAAATCACGAAATTGAACATCACTCACTTATTGCTGATTTTGCGTTGCAAAAACGTTCGGCCAGCATTAGCTACCGTTACTTCACCACTGATGGTATACCCATTGCCACCTTGCATTTGAAAGGCGATGTACTGAGCGCTAACAAGGATAAAGATACTTATATTCTTAACCTTGTGAGTAGTGAATTAATCCGCCATAACAGCGATGTACCACTGCCGCTTCATGCAACACATTTGGAGGCTTTTGCTAGCCGGAATATCACCAAGGAGGGAGTGCATAACCTGACAATACAAATTGTTAGCCGTGATGAAGCAGAAAATACTGCACTGTTGTATTTTCTGCCAAGCACTAATATCTGCGCCTGTAGTTTGGTCACTATGAGTTAAGAGTGTAGTCAGCGCTAGCGGTAGGTTTAGGCTAGCACTTTGATTTTTTTGTTAACTAACAATGCTTTTTGTCACTCTTTTTAATTCAACTATAATTTGAATTAAGAGATCTATCTTGCATGCTAGCTACTCATCTTGTCGCTAGCCTGTAGGACATATAGGATAATGGGTATGGCTGAGCTTAAAATCAAAAATGTCGGCAAAGGGTTAGGGCTGGAATTACCTCAAGAGATCGTCGAGCAATTACACTTAGGTGCTGGTGATAATATCAGCTTAGAGAAGATGGGGCATGGCAGCTACCGGCTCAGAAATAGCAATGATCTACAGGCTGAGCAAATCGCCCTAATTGAAGGGTATATGCACGAAGAGGATGCTTAGGGGCTGCTTATCTTTCATGGTCGTTTTTGTCGCAGTTTATTGACGATTTTGACCATTTTGACAATGCATAGGCTATGCTGTTTAGTCATTCTCCCCAAATAAGCTACAAGATAGTAAAAATAGCCGAGAAGTATGCCTTTCGGGTACGCTTCAGTGCTGTGATTTTTGACAACATGACAACATGACAACATGACAACATGACAACATGACAACATGACAACATGACAGCGTAATAAGCTTTATTTAGTGAGTTTACATTCCATCACTAAAGCCTTGCCCTAATAGTATGAATTTGAGAAAAACTAAGCTCGAAAGTTTAATCGCCCTAAATCTTCCCCCCTTTCATGAAAATTTCTCGTCGCAATGAAACGTGATATCAATGACGCGTCTTTACTTTTATTTTTTATACATCTACTTCATTGATTCTATGAACTATTTGTTTGTATTACTACTCACAAGTTTTCAACGCTTTATTGGTGTTAGCCGAGATTTCTTTATTAATTCGGTATATGCAATTATCGTTTATCGATAATTAATGATTGACTAGGGGTGATTTGATGGGTAGGTTCTCAACTAAATTAGCTTGAGTTAAATAAGGATGTTAAATGAAACACACTGCAAATTTGGTCATGTTTTGTGTAGGGTTAATACTACTGCCTGCTTGTCAGTCTATTTCGATCACCGAGAAACATTTTTTATACCCTGATGATTCAATTACTCAAGAAGCTATTGATACTTGGGAGCGGCAGCAAACCCTTGAGTTCATCAAATTGAAAGCGACAGATGGTACAGAATTAAGCGGCGCCCTCATTACACAGCCCAATGCTCGTTTTACGTTGATCTACTTTGGTGGTAATCAATTTAGACTCGAGTCACAGGGGGGAGAATTGGCAAAGATACTGAGCCAATTTGAGAACAACTTGTTGATAATGGATCATCGTGGCTATGGCATGAGTATGGGCTTGCCAAGTATTAGTGCACTACAAACTGATGCTGTTGATATATATGACTATGTAGATTCACAGCCAAATTTAGCTGAACTGCCCATTATTGTGCATGGGCTGTCTTTAGGGAGCGTAATTGCAGGTAGTCTCGCAAAACAACGGCCTGTATCGGGGTTGGTGTTGGAAGGTTCAACAACGACAGCAAAGGAAATGATTGATGCGCGAGTGCCTTGGTACGCGGCGCCGTTTATTGACCTGACTATTAGTGAAGAGCTCGCTAGTGTAGATAATCTTGCCAACATTGAGCACTATACTGGCGAGTTATTAATAATGGTTGGTGAAAATGATAAAACCACCCCTGTTAGTTTGTCTGAAAGCTTATATCAGCACGCAGTGACTAACACTAAGCAGCTGTTTGTGGTTGAAGGTAAAGGTCATGGCAATGCCATAAAGTCAGAATCTTTTTCTACAAAGTACCAAACCTTTGTTAAAGGTGTGCTTTTAGCGGCAGAGAGTGAAGTGCTATGAATCGAATTAAAACATTGAGCTTGCTCGTCAAGTTTGGGCTTTACTTTACTTTGCTATCGATGTTATTGAGCTTGGGAGTAGGTGTGTGGCACCAAGATCACCATGTTGTTTTAGGTGCAGAAGGTGCCATGAAAGCTTGGCTAGGGCTTGAAGTCACAGGCAATTGGGAGCCTCTGGCTGAGCAACTTGCACAAAGTGGCTTCAACGAAGTGTTGTTATTAGGCGTAATGCAGTTGGTTCCATTGTTACTCATTAACTGGATATTATTACGTTTGTTTAGCCTATATCAGCAGGGGAAGGTATTTGAGCTCGCTAATATCAATTGTTTTAGATATTTGGGCTGGACGATGGTTGGACAGTTTGTACTAAATATAATCTATCCTCCATTGCTCACTTTAAGCATGAATGAGCTGTATGCTGATCTTGTTCTTACACGGTCGATTACTTTCGGGGAGAACGATATTGCAATGTTATTGGTAGGGTTTATTATCATCGTTATCGCCGAAGTAATGCGGCAGGGGCTAATTTTGCAATCAGAGCAAGAGCTAACAATTTAATATGGCAATCGTTATTGAGCTTGATGTCCAGCTGGCAAAACGCAAGATGAAATCAATCGAGCTAGCTGCAGCCATTGGTATTACACCGCAGAACCTTTCGATCCTCAGATCCGGCAGAGCCAAAGCAATTAGGTTCTCTACCCTGGAGGCGATTTGCCAGCACCTCTCTTGCCAACCAGGAGATATACTGCGTTATTTAGATGAACCCGCTAATACCTGAAGCATAAGCTGTTGGTTATTCATGGCTGGGGCTAAGCGGCTCATTTTTTATCTGAGCGCGGCTGGGCGTGGGTTCGATACACTCTACTTGGTATTTTGCAGTGACTTTCCCCTTGGTATCAGGCGTTAGGACTTCTAGACGATACCAGCCAGAAATCGTGTTATTGGAGCTGGCCCCTTTAACAGCTAAAGTGCTACTCGCCTCAGGTTTTGAGACCGTGCGGTGCCAATTTCGCACGGCGAGGGTACTTGCTTTGTTGAACTTCAAGGTGAAGGTTGGCGACACTTTTGCGTCATGGCTTACATAGCGATATTTTACCGTTCCAGCGTTATTGCTGCTAATGCTGCCATTAAATTTGATACCCGAAGGGCAGCTGCCTTTATAGGTGCTAGGAGTGGCTTTAAATTTAATACTCTTTATCAGCGGTAACAACATGGCGGTGGCAGTTTTAGGCTTAGGTTTAGGTATTTTTGTTTCGGCTATAGCTGAAGCTAGGCAGGCGATTTTAGCATTTACTTGGGTGGTTTTTGACGCGCTGTCGGTAAAGCCTAAGCCCGTGGGTTTACATGTTAAATGATAACCTACAGTAAAGGCCGCTGGGTAATTAACATTCAAGCCTTTTGCTAGTATATGGTACTTGCTTAGTGTTGGCTGTGAGGATAAGCGCTTGTTCAGTTCATCGTTACACACCTCGCTGGGACTGAGATTTTGCCCCTGAGTATAACTATAATTTCCAGAGGCTTCATTACTGTGAGGGATCAAAAAATTAGCAGGTTCTGCACTGTCGCCTACGAGTGAAAAACCAGAGACACTCATTCTGCCCTTATAGGCTTTATTGCCCTTTCCTTCATACTTGCACTCTGCTTTTAAATTGATGGAGAACTGACTAATTTTGGTCTTGTCAACTTTATCCCAGCGCTCGCCGTTACTCGAATAGACGGTAATTACAGGCGCTTGATTAAACCCATCTTGAGCGGAGATAGATAACTTTTTAACAGAATTAGCGTTAGCGTTATTGATATTAACGGCTACAAGCAAAGTTGTAGTGAATAAAAGTGCAGCAGTACCTGAACGTGGCATAACAGGCCTCCTTATTTTGAGTATCGCTGAGCGATGCGCACCAGAGAGTACTTAGTGTCACTTTGAGGGTTAAGCTAATTTCTAATGGACACTTTGGTAGCTAAATCGTAAATGTTTTGCATCTTTTATCAGTTGAATAAAAGACTTTCTACTCATGTGAACCAAGTTACTGTGATCTCCTGCCTCAAAATAGATCTCTTTAGCCTCAACTAATAGATCGTCATAAACGGCTTCCAGATTGAAGGCTCCACCTAAAGAGGGGATTGCACCATGCTCGCAATCTTTAAACATAGGGTAGATCTGCGTTTCTTTAAGCAGGTGCAGGTCGCGGTTGAGTTTGTCTCCGAGAGAGCGCAAGCTGACTTTGTGGTTGGCGGGAAGTACAGCCATGATCTTGCGGCCTTCGTGGTCTTCTAATATCACAGCTTTAGCCAATAGTGGAGCTGCGACATTGGCGGCAATAGCTGAACTGAGCGAGTTTTTGCTGTGGCGGTGAGGGACCAGTTCGTAGTTAACCTCATTGGCGGCTAGATACTGATTTAATCGATTTGACATAGTCATAGTGTAACCCCTTTCAGCGTATGACAGTTGTCCTAATTATAGTTCAATCACACAGGTATTGTGGCGAAGCATCAGTCTGGCTAGGGCACTTTTAAGGGTAATTGACAGCTAAAGCGAGCGCCACCTAAGTGGCTATGGCTGACAAATAAGTGCCCATTAATACGCCGAGTTGCCGCCTTTGCGATAGGTAAACCTAAGCCTAAACCCCCAGTCTCTTGGTTACGGCTTTTGTCTAGTCGAGAGAAAGGCTGGAAAATGGTTTCAAATTGTAGATTGTCTATTCCGGGGCCATCGTCATCAACGGTAAGCATGATAAGGTTTTTTGGGCTGACTTTGAGGTTAACTTCTATATGAGTTGCTGCGTACTGAAGTGCATTTTTAATAAGGTTATCAAATATCAAGCGTAAATAGGCTGGATCGCATTCCAGCTGCAGCGCTTGCAGGTTTAGATTGATGCTTAAGTTGTTGTCGACGACTAGACGCTTAATCCGCCCCTGCAGAAAGTCGTCAAGTTTTATACATTGCTTAGCTTGATGGTCACACTGGTTTGATATCGAATTTAGCTTTGAGAAAGTGAGCACCTGACGAGTTAACTTTTCGATGTCATCGATGTAATCATCGATATTATCAAGTAGCACTAACTCCTCACATTTTAACTTTCGTTGTCGCAGTAACCCCGTTGCAAGTTGAATACGACTCAAAGGTGTGCGCATTTCGTGAGGCACTGCTTGGGCAAAAATTTGATTCTCGCTCACCGTTTCCGTAATGGCATCGGCCATTCTGTTAAAGCTCTGCGCCAATTCATTCACCGGTTCAGTATAATTTTTTTGGGCACGAGCACTGAGCTCCCCTCTGCCAAATTCTTGGTTTACTTTTACTAATTGGTTAATCTGCTTTTGTAGTCGTCTCACCGAAAAGTAGAGTGTAGTGCCTAATGAAATGATGACAATGAGTAGCAATAAATAGGGAATAAACTCAGAGGGGTCGTTGCGGAACAAGGTGATAAGACTGCTATTTTGTTGCCTGCGATCCCCTGAGAAAATCGAACTATTCGCTGGTTTATCGGAGATTAAAATAACCTCTTCGCTTTGCTGCAGAGGATAGACTGCCAATAGCTGTTCATCGGATAACTGGTATATAGCTGTATTGGCAATAACGCTCAAAAACTTGCAATGTTCACAATCGGCATTGGCATCCCAGTTTTTCTGCCAGAGGATCTCAAACTCAGGATCTAGTACTGTATCGTCTTTGAACAGTTGCTCTGCAGTTTGTCCATTTCGCTGCAGATATGAGCTGACGTCAATAAATACTTGCAGGCTATCTTCATAGAAATCGACAACATCGCTACGCTGAAGAAACTGCTCACTCAAATAGAAAGTGAGCAGAATGCTTGCAAATATTGCCGTTAATAAACTTAAATAAAGCCGCGTAAATAGCGGAGGGAGGTACTTAGCCATTGCTCAACATGTACCCTTTATTACGTATGGTCAAAATGGTCTGGTAGGGGAGTGCATCATCATTGAGTTTTTTACGAAGCCCTGAGATCCGCATGTCAACAGAACGGTCATTGAAGTCATAATTGATCCCTCTTAAGGCGCGGCAACAATCTTCTCTTGAAACAATCTTACCTGCGTGGGTCGCTAGTAATAATAACATCTCGTATTCTGCGGTCGTAAGAGCGGGGATTAATCCATTGCAGCTGACTTGCTGCTTATTAGTATCTATCTTTAATTGACCGACTTGAAGTTGCTTACTATCTTGCGCCGTAAATTGGTAGCGACGTAGAAGGTTCTCGATTCTCGCAAGCAAAACATGGGGCCTGACGGGCTTGGTCAAGTAGTCATCAGCGCCAAGCTTAAGTAAGCTGACTTCACTGATATCATCACTGCAGGCCGTCAAAACCAGTATGGGGTGTTGATAAAATTGGCGCAGCTGTTTACACACTGACACGCCGTCGAGTCCAGGTAACATCAAGTCCAGAATGATAAAATCTGGTTGCTCATGATGAACCGTTGTTTTGGCTTTAGCGCCATCAGCAATAATATGTGTGCTGTAACCTTCAGCTTCGAGGTACATGGCGGTTAGGCGCGAGATCTCTTTGTCATCTTCAATGATGAGTATTTTAGCTTTACTCAAAAAACCTACCTCAATATAGCGCCAGCAGCGCTCCGGTTAAACAGCGATTCAGTATCGCTAATTCTACAGGGCTCAGGTGAAATTAGTAGCCCGCTTACATATGCTTACATTGCCACGGAGCTGCTTACTCATGCTTACCTTAAGGGCGCCGAGAGTATGTTAATTTCATTTCTCAATTCAAGATGTAAGGGGAATAAAATGGTGGCAAAGGCAATCATTGCAGGAGTGGTTTGTGTAAGTTTTTTAGCTTTAGTGGCCTGTAATTCGGACTCTTCAAAAACACCAGCTAACCAATCGGGCACAGATTTATCAGCGGAGACTGTAGCGCTAGGGATAGAAGCCATACCTGCTCAGTTATCGTCAACCTACAGTATGGCTCTAAAATTTAATCGTTATACCAAGGTCACCGCGCCCAACAATAAACCAATTCATATCGTCGCCCAGGATAAGTTGAGCGATAACCAAATCGTACGTGCACGGGCAATCCTAACCCATTACCTGACTGACTTACCTGGTTCAAAATATGGTAGTGATAAATCTGCCGTGGCTAACAAGATGGCGACTAATGGTGCAATTTTGCTGTTACTCAATGGCAGTGATGATGGTAGCAACAGCGCCGCAAACTTAAATGGTCAACCACTGTACCAAAATGAAATACAAGTAGAAGGTGGCACTTGGTATATCAATCAAGACTTTGAACAACATCGAGATGCTAGTTTTGAAGAGATATTACATATGGTGCATGACTATGGCATAGGGATTGATCAAAACAGCGAATTCATTGGTGCCTTACCTGAGTTTCAAGCCGAAATCCGCTCTGCTCAAATAACGGCGTTAAATGACAAGTTGTGGGGTGGAGATACGAATTGGATAACAGAGCTGACCGCTGAGAATAGCTTAACTCAAGAGTATTTGGCGTCAGTCATCGATGCCTATTATGGCCTCTGGGGGGCGTGGACTGGGAGTGAAACCCATAGCATGTGGGGAGGATATGTTGCTAAAACACGGGCAGAAATAAAGGGTGAAGACCCATTAGCAGCGACACTGATGGATAAGCAGTTTTTTCATTCTTACCTCACTTATAATGCTCGTATTGACGCTAGCTTTAAGGGAGACTTTAGTCTTAGGTTTGAGCCAAAGCTGGGGTATACCCACCACTCTCAATACTTAAAGGACATTACCTTGACGGGTAATGAAGCCAGCAATGTAGTGGTTAACCAGTTTGACAATAATATCAGTGGAAATAGCGCTAAGAATCAGGTGAAATTCAGTGGTAATTCATCGCAATATTCTATAGAGAAACAAGAAGATGGTACGACTGTTGTGGCCGATTTAGTAAGCAATAGAGACGGGGTAAATACTCTTAAAGAGATTGAACAGTTAGTATTTGAAGATAGCAGTATTTCACTATAGCCTCTTTGTTATGTTAAGCCGCTAATCAAGCGGCTTTGACCTCAGGCTAACTAATTCTGCGGCTGTAGCGTTGTTCAAAGCTAAAGGCACTCATTTTAAAGGTGCGAACGGCGTCAACCCAACCCACAATAAAAGGCACAAGTGTCCAACTAAACACTAGGTATAAGCTGCCTTTTAGATACTGACCTAAGTAGAACTTGTGGATCCCTAAGCCGCCAAACAGAATGCTAAACCATATAGCGAGCCGCTGATTTTTAATGCGAATATCGGGATCAACACCAGAGAGAGATTCAAGACCTTGAGCGGCCTTGCAATGCGGACAAGCAGCTAGGTTCAGGTCGATCTCTTGGCTGCACTGAGGGCAATTGATGTTTTGCATCACAATCTCCATTAATCAATATAGTGTCAGGGCTTATTATGCGTACAAGTGTTCGCTGAATGTAGGTGTGTGGATCACAAAATGAAAATATAGCTGACAAGGAGCTGAGTTAGCGGCTCTGATGCTGCGTTGATGAACTTGAATCTATTTCACTATGCTCTTCATTCATAGCAAACCCCATGGCCAAGTATGTTCCTGATAGGCTTAAGGCATCCCATCCAACCTTGGAGGTCTGATATAGGAGATACGAGCGCAAGGATGCTCGAAGTTAGAATAATGCAGTAGCGATTATCGGGAGTAACGCAGGAGCAGTTACCAAGGAGCATTTAAAGACCTTACTTTGAAGCCGTTAAACTCTCGATGAGCGAGAAAATCTGTATTCTGGTTGGTATTAAAAACGTGCTGATTATTTGTAATAAAAAGCAGCGTTCTACATAGGGCATAGGGCATAGGGAGACATTAGTGAGGGGGTTGACCAGCCATGAAGGTCACGGCTGGTTAAAGTACAGTGTGCAGCTTATTTATGATGTGCTTGTAGCATTTGAAACAACACATCTTTAAGGTTCGCGCGCTGAACTTTTAGCTGATGCATATGTTCGTCGTCAGTAGGACTGCCGTTCACTTCAAGTTTTCGAATTTCATAATCTAACAGATGATACTGCTTGGACTGCTCTTCAAAGGCGGGATCTTTATGGTTTAAATGTACAATGTCTTGTTTAAATTCTGGGAAGTCAAAAATAAGCGCGTGATTCTCATTTAGCATAGCTACTCCAGGAGTCTGAACTACAAGGTTGTCTATGACCCACATTACAGCATTATCGATTTTAGCAAAGGGGTTAATGCCGCTATTTTGCCGATCGAGTTAACAAAAATTACTATGCCAAGTCGCTTCTAAGAGGAGGAAGATACTCTCATACCGTGGGTACGAGAGTGCTAGGAGTCAGATATTGTGACTGTATGCTAGTGAGATCAATTGAAGGTATTTTTCAACTGATTGGCAAAGGCGATAAACTTCTCTTTAATGGTACGCTTTACTGAAACAGATAAACTGCCGAGTATGACTTTACCTTCGATGGTAATGATAGGTGCTTGGCGGTTCGCCATCGACGGAGCACAGTTTTCAATGCTACTGACCGCACAGTAAGTTTTGCACACCACATTGACATTCTCGGGGATAAATACCGTTGCGCTACCTAAAATACAGTTGAGCTTTATGGTGATATCTTGGTGCTGAAAAATGGCATCGGTAAAGTCGAGGGTTGTTTCGCCTAACACATTGTTGACTTTGATTATTTTGGGAACCACCCACTGACCGCTACGCTCATTGTTACCAAGCACACAATTGATATTCAGCGTATCATCTTGTTGGTTACTAGAATAATTAGGCGTAAATTGCTGATCTTTCTTACTGCTGTAATCATCGTCAGCGGACAGTGACAGATCCGAAACTAAATTGAGCAAGTCTTGATGAGACTCACTGGCCATCGCATCATCGAGACGTCGCTCAAATGCTTCAGCAGATATTATTCCGTGACTGTAGTTCACAATCAGCTTGTCGATGACTTCTTCTCTTACTTTCTCAATAGGTCTATCTTCTAACGTGACTGGCATCAGCCGCTCCTTTGGCTCTAAATTGATAATACAAAACAGTAGTATTGAACTAAAAATAAGCATTTTTCATGCCGAACACCCAAATGCCAGCCTAATCATGATGTTAGTGATTTGTTGTCATCTTTATGGGTTAGCATACCGTCACAGTTTAGCTAATTAGTTAAACATAGCACCAAATAGTGGTGGTTTTAACTGCAGTAATAGTATTACAGCGGTTGGAAACGGTTAGAGGAAGGTGGCGTTAACGACTAATTTGGTTAAGGCGTGCGAATGATTAAAGATTAAAATCTTGCCAGTAACTGTATAGGCCACCTATATTCAATGAGCACATTAAGGCCATCGCACCTTTGAGCTCTTCATCGCTCCAAAGCCACCATTGCATCTCGAGCAATTGAGATATTTCGGTTTCTGAAAAACGGAAACGAATATGTTTTGCAGGGTTTGAACCTACAATTTCGTAGGGCGCAACATCTTTGGTCACTACCGCGCGGCTAGCTATAATCGCGCCATCACCCACAGTCACACCACTCATTATCATGGCTTCGCTGCCAATCCATACATCATTGCCTATGATGGTATCGCCAGCACGCTCAAACCCATCTTTGGCTCCGATAAAGTTGTCATTGTCTTGATAAAAGAAAGGAAAGGTACTGATCCAATTGTTTTGATGACCTTGATTTCCCGCCATCATAAAGACCGCGCCAGATCCAATCGAGCAGTAGCTACCAATCATGAGCTTATCAATGTCTGTTCTATCCGCCATTAGGTAACGTGCACAATCATCGAAACTGTGATTATGGTAATAGCCAGAGTAATAACTGTGCTTACCAACAACAATGTTTGGGTTGGTGACTTGCTCTTGGAGCGACTTACCCTCAAAAGGGCTTTCGAAATAATTGTTCAAGCTAAAAACCTTTTTAACTTCTGTGGATGCTGGGTCTCAGGAGCGTGCCTAACACTGAGTGACAATACTGCTCAATGTCGGCTCTCCAGAGGTTTGCCAATGGTACTCAAAATAGCAATTAGTTGCCTTTACTTCTGCGACACTAGGCCTGTTTTTCGGCACTGTTACATCGAAGCCACTGGTTGCGACGAGTCTATGTCAACGATTATTCAGATTTTGCGGAAATTCGGTTGACTACTTCATGAGCTTCTTTTAGTCCAGCCCCTGTCTCTTGGCGATATAGGCGAATAGCGGTTAACTTTTTACCTAAGGTAATCGCCGTTAACACATCTTTAGATACATGTATGTTTTCGTCAAACACAATGCCGTTGTTCTCTAAGAGTGTGTCTATTTTATTTTCTATGATTTTTAGCTTTCTATCTGTGTTCTGTATATGGAAAAAGTAAAAAACGAGTCCTAAAATTATGATGATTAATAGTGGTTCTTCCATGATGTATCGATTCCTTGTCCTTTGAGGGTTTTGTTGCGCGCTATCTTTAAATTGAGCGTTATCTACTCACTTGTTCTGTATAGCACTTTTGCTTTGCTTAGGGAAGCGGGTGACTCTATTGTGTCGCGATTCGACAGAGAGCTTTATCAAAAAACAAATAGCCTTTAGCTATACCCGTGCGACTTGAAGATGCAGGATTCAGTGGGAGTTTAATGGACTTTAATCACGGCATTGATTGCCACTAATGGTCATTCCCTTGGTAAAATCAATAACACTGAGTAAAGTCCATGCTTTTTATATAAAAAAAACCATCGCAGAAGGCTTTGTGTCAGCCCACTTCGTTGTTGCACTAATTTAAAAGGGAATAACCATTTCTACATTAATGCGCCTAGAATTGAACTGGCACAATGCCTCTGAAACGAGCATCTTCAAGTAGAACGGGTATAAAACTTTAGCGCTGAGCGTTACACCTGTCAGTGCAACAAATTAAAAGGTAGAGACAAAAATGCCGATAGTGGAGCATCACTATCGGCATTTTATTTAGGCCGAACCAGTTTCTAAGAGAAAGCTTTAATTAAGATGTGCTTTCGCTTGTTAGCCATTCTAGATCTGAGTTAACCCATGCAAGTGTTAATTGTGCGAGGGCGATATAGAATTTTCCTGTATCTACTTTGGCGACTTTCGCTACAAAAGTCGCTAGCCAGTTGGTCAGGTTGTCGCGAATAAATTCAAGCTGCTGCTGGTTACTAGTGTACATAGCGATATGTGCCACATAAGCCAATATCACTGCCAGGTGATCGGCAGGCTCTGGAAACTCACTCTGTACCTGCAGCTGGCTCTGTTTTAAAAACTGCGTCATCTGTTGGTGTTGCTCACCAAATAGTAAAGGCTCATCACCTTTGGCCACTGGAGTGTCAGTTAGGTACAAACTTGCGTAAGGTGAAGCGCTATTGTTAGTACCGACTAGAAATAGGCCGCAATAGTCGGCAGCAAGCTCTAGCAAGGCCTTATCGCTATTGAGTTTAGCCAGTTCTGCGACGAGAACGTCTACATCAGCCTTAAAGTTTGGCTCTTCAGCAAGTTGTGACCAAAATGCTTGTGCCTGAGTACTGGTTAGCTCATGCAATGTCTTATGATCAACCTCTTTGGCGAACAAAGATGAAAGCAATTGATAAATAGTGCTTCTTGCCTGATTTACTGGGTTAGCTGTTTCTGCGCTCATAGTGCTATCTCAACGGGTCCGCTAAATGAACTGACACTTGGTACTTTACCTTGATACTTTTCAAATTCAACTAGACAAGTATAGGCTGAGCAGGCTTGAGCAAGTTTTGAGGTACCAATATCTTGGGTCAAGGTGTTGGGGTCGCCATAGCTACATAACGCACCAATTTCGGCGCCGCCCTCTTTGCTGCCATCTTCGCCAACAGGACCATACCAAGCCCCTTCATGGATACGAATAACGCCTTTCGGGAAGTTATTTGACACTACGGCACCAGCGAGAAGTTGGCCGCGGTTATTAAATACCCGCACAACGTCACCTGCTTTAATGCCACGTTTTTTCGCGTCATCAGGGTTTAGATAAACCGGCTCTCGGCCATTGACTGTGTAAGTTTCACGGAACTGCTCAGATTCACACATCTGTGAGTGTAAACGCTTATCAGGGTGGCAAGACTGCATCCACACGGGGAACTTATCGGAACCAGGTCCGCCATGGCTGCGCTCTGATTTTTCCATCCAAGTTGGGTGGCCTGGACAATCATCATATTGGTACTGGGCTATCTTACGACTAAAGATCTCAATCAAGCCTGACGGGGTACCCAATGGGTTGATTTCAGGATCTTCTCTAAAGGCTGCATGACGAGTCCAAGGTTTACCTTCGCCAAAGTGCACGTAACCTTGCTTCCAGAACTCATCAAATTCTGGCATGTCAAATTTACCCGCGTTAGCATTCTTACAATCAGTGTATAGCTTGTTGAGCCATTCGCGTTCAGTCATGCCGCGGGTGTACTCTTTTTCTTTACCCATAATACGAGCAAAGCGAGTGAATATTTCGAAATCCGATAAGCTTTCATAAAGTGGCTCGACCATTTTTTGCATCGCCAAAACACCACGATTCGCGTAGCTACCATAGACATCGATATCGTTGCGCTCGAACGTAGTACATGCAGGCAGCACTATATCGGAGAAGCGGCAAGTCGCCGTCCAGTTCATGTCGATAGTCACCACACATTCAAGCTTTTGGAATGCTTGCTTCATGCGGTTACGATCTTGATGGTGGTTCCAAGGGTTGTTACCGGAAAACACCATCATTTTAATATCAGGGAAAGTGACTTTACTGCCGTTTGAGTCAATCGTTTTCCCTGGCTCCAGTATCGCGTCTATCCAGCGTGCGACGGGAATAGTGCTGCTAGTGCCTTTAAAATCATTGCTATCAAACAGTGGCTTTTGGTCTTCATCCAAGTTACGCGGGAATGCACCTGGCGCTGCTGCACCTGAAGATGGCACCCCAATGCTCGAGTAGTGGTGACCATAACTAATACCGCCGCCTGGTAAGCCTATTTGACCTGTCATCGTGGCAAGTACAGCCGCCATCCAATAAGGCTGTTCGCCATGCTGCTGACGCTGGATACACCAGCCCATCAGCATTTGCGTGCGACTTTGAGTCATCACCTTGGCTAAATCTCGGATAATCTCTGCGGAAACGCCGGTGATCTCTGCCGCCCACTCAGGTGTTTTTTCAATCCCATCGGTTTCACCCTGAATATAAGGTAGGAAACGATCGAAGCCTAAGCTGTAACCTTCAATGAATTTAGTATCGTGAAGATTTTTAGCGACCATTTCGTGGGCAATACCTAGCATTAACGCCACATCGGTTTGCGGGTTAACGTACAGTTGTTCACAACCTAAATACTGTTGGGTCTTAGTGACGACAGGGTCAATGCTGATTACGCGGATTTCACCTTTAGCCACTTTATCTTTTAGCTGTGCAAGGTAAGCGTATGACTCATGCGTTTCTGCATTCCATCCCACTTGTAAGTTTTTGTAGGGATCGTTCGACCATAAGATAATGGTTTTAGAGTTCTCGAGTATGAGTGGCCAAGATGTGCCTTGGGCGTACACTTCAGTTGAACCCAAGATGTAAGGCAAAATAGTCTGCCCGGCACCGGTTGAGTAATCGCCGACTTTCTTAACGAAGTTGCCATGCATGCCCACAGCACGCTGCATATGGCTGGTGCTTGAGTGTAATTGACCCGTTGCACGCCAACCTGTTTGGCCTGCATGTAGCCCTGAAGGCCCATATTTGGTCTGCACTTCATCAAGTGAATCTTTAAACAGTGACAGGGCTTTATCCCAAGTGACACGAACAAAGCGGAAGTCGCCGCGTTGGCTAGTATCGCTCTTATGGCCCTTAAGCAAAAAGTCTAAACGTACCATTGGGTAGCGTACGCGAGAAGGGTTGTACACTAACCCCTTAACGCCGTTAATCATGTCGGTCGGGTATTTGTCGCGATCGAATGGAATAACTTGGTCAATCACGCCGTTTTTGCGCTTCATTTTAAATGCGCCAAAGTGTGAACCTGTCGTTAGCCAACCATCGCCCGCTTTTGCGCCAGAGGCTGCTAGCGCATTCAATGGCGCCAGGACTGACGAGCCGCTAAGTACAACATATGAGGTGCCGACTAAACCTTTTAGAAAATCTCTTCTGTTCATGATCTGCTGTCCTATTAGTGAGCCGACTTATCGAAAGTAGATGAATGCTCTTGTAAGTACTTTTGTACTAACGCCTGGGTATCTTGATCCATATTGACGAAGGCGATCATGCCTTGGAACATACCTGGCCATGTATTAGCGTCAAAATGCGCTTCATCTGGCTGAGTGTGGCAGACACTACAGCTGTCGCTATAGGTGCTGCGAGCATAGTTCCATAGCGGTTGAAGGTCGCTAAGTAAGTAGTCTGTATCTGTCCAGATAACGGCTTCGACACGCTGCCATTTCAGGCCTGTCATTGGATCTTCTTTCTCTTCGAAAGTCTGAATGACGCCCTCTTCGAGTGCTGCATCCTTGGTCAGTTGTGCTGAGAGAATGTTTAAACCGAAGTCGTAGTAGATCACGCGGCCTGCACCGATTTTCTTTCTCCAACCGTCGATTCCGATTTTGGCGCGGTTACCTTTGAGCTCTAATACCTTCACCTTAGTGGCGATATTTAAAGTACCTGCTTCAACGTCTGTTTTCTCATTAAAGTAAACAGGCTTGGTCAGTGCAGTAAAGTAGCTTTGGTCAACCTCTAAGCCATTAACACCTGAACCGACTTCAGCGATGAGCTCTGGCGCACGAGCGGTGCCCATATCTGGTAGCTTATGGGCGATGCCCTTGTGACAATCAATACAGCTTTGGTCGAGCTCGGCTGCACGTTTCATCTGTTTTTGTGCGAGCTTAGACATGCTGTCCCACTTCATTGAGTCGTAGTTATGGCAGTTTTTACAGGCTAGCGAGTTATCCCGGTCGAATCGCTTCCACTCACGGCTTGCCATCTCTAAACGTTTATCTTCGAATTTCTCGGGGGTATTGACGGTCTGTAATAACCAGCCCCACACATCGTGAGAGGCTTCAATTTTGCGGCCTATTTTGCGGCTCCACTCATGGGGGACATGACAGTCAGGGCAGGTTGCACGAACACCTGAATGATTTGACCAATGCACCGTTTCTTGCAGTTCTTTGTATGGCATGCTTTCCATGCTGTGGCAGCTAATACAAAACTCTTCTGTGTTGGTGGCTTCAAGTGCGGTGTTAAAGCCGCCCCAAAAGATAACGCCCATTAGAAATGCAGACACGCTAACGGTGCCGAGTGTAAGGTATTGTGCTGGTTTGGTTAGTGTGCGCCAGATGTTAAGTAACCATCTCATAATCGCATCCTCGTAATAAGTGTATAAAGTGAAATAGGGATTAGTGAGCGACAACGCCACCAAATGCTTGGATCATCCAGATGATGAAGCCGTAGCTACTCACAAAGGCGATGCTTAGCGCAGGGAATAATATGAAGATGATGAAGCTAAGAGCTTTGAGTTCATCTTTCTTGCTACTCGTGTTTAGTTTATTCGGGTGTTGATTTGTCATGACCATTCAGCTCCTGCTCAATCCTTTCTTCGATGAGGTCATTATAGGGAGAGGTTGTGAACAGCGATGGGGCTTGCAATGAACAGCTTGAGACAAGTTATGAAGAAATATGAACAGAATTGTAGTTAGCCAGCTTTAACTGTTTTATGGGTTATAACCGGTGTTTTAAAGTGAGTAGACTATTGAGTGTGCGCGAGTTCTTGCACCGGTTCTCTGAATCAGCCGCCAATTGACGCTGCAAACAGCGGCTGATATTAAAAGTATGATTATTTCATCATAATAAGATAGCAGATAAACCCAACCCAACTTAAGGTCAGTAAGCCCCAAGGAAGATATGGACTGGCGGCGCGATCTTCTATATTTTCTTCTTCAACATGCTCACTTTCAGCGGCTCTAGCCTTAGCGCGAACTTGCTGCTTCTTTTGCTTATCACGTACTCGAGCTTTACCTTTTTGTTGTTTCTTGTATTCGGCAATACCCTTTTCAATGCCTTGAGCAATCAGCTTAGTCTGCTCCTTCGTTTGGCCTGGTTTCTGAGTTGACTTAGCCACTTTCATCGCCTCATCTTTGGTTTCGCTGGAGATCTGTTGTGCCATAATTTTTGAATGCTTAGCTAACGATGGGCTAACTATAACATGAGCCTGTTTATCCTTTGGCTATCAGTGAACAAAATATTGTGGTGGGTGAGAAGGTATTAGATTGGAAGCTAAATTGAAACTTATAGGTGAAAAGGGTTAGTTGAGGTAGCACTAAAGACTGAAAATTGACCTAGGTTGTCGCTTGTTCTTGCCTCGGCGTTGCGAAGATGTTGCTTACTTGTGAGAATGGCGGCTGGGTCAATCTTACACTGATGTTATTGACTAGAGTCTACGGAATTATTCAATTATTTAGGGATACTTTAATGAAAACTTTACTCCGCTCCACACTGGCTATTTCTATAGGTTTGGCGCTAGTTGCATGTGGTTCTGATGATGAACCTGCTGAGGATGAAGTTATTGTAGTCGCTCCGGTTGCACAACAGCCAACTGAGCAAGTGACTCAAAAACAATCAGGCTCACTCACGATAGTGGTTGTGGACGCAGCAACAGGGTTGCACCCTGTGGATGAAGGTGGAGTCAATATTCCTGTTTCCTATACATTGCTGCAAGATGTTGCTCGTCTGGTGAATTTAAAGGGGGAGGCTTTAACTGAAGCTGATGCCAAGTTTGAAAATAGTGACAATGCCGTTTCACTGGCATTAGGTGCAATCGCTGCAACAGAGTTGGTAAAAATTAACGTTATTGCAGAGGCTGATGGCTACTTTCCAAACAATATTGTTGCGCAGTTGAGTGTAGAGCAAAGTGAACCTGTGGTGACAATAAGACTTACGCCTAAAGCGTTGCCTGACGACATTCAAGTCGATGTAGAAACCAGCGTACAGCCGCTTACTGATCTAGCAACGAATGTGGTGTTTGACAGTACCACTGGTGTCATTACTGCTGATTCACCGATGACGATTACCGTCGACGTCCAACAGGACGGGGAAGCAAGCACAGGTGGCGCGGCGATTACATTGCCAAGTGGCACAGCGCTTTTAGCTGTCAATGAGGCTGGAGAGTCAGTACCTTTAACGTCAGCGCCAGAAGTTGCTATTGGTTATTACTCAAACGAAGCGCTGGCTGAAGGGGAAACTGATGCCACTCCTGCTGAGTCTGCAATTGACTACTTTCCTGGTGGTTTAGCCGTAGATTTACAAGGCAATGACGGTGCGACTGAAGGCGATTTTCTCACCGGTGGATTTGTTGCTATCGAGATAACCGATGATGCGGGCAACAAGGTAAAGACCTTTGGTAAGAATGATGATGGCAGCGATAAGTCAATTGAAGTGAAGATGCAAGTTGACGTTAATACTAATAATGCATGTCCAATGGTATTTGGTACCTCTGATATTGAACAAGGTGCGGTAACAGCGTTTGCAGAAGATGCAAGTAAAGCGACTGATGGCGCATACTTTAAACAAGGTGTTTGTGAGGCTTCAGCCGCGGCGCGTAAAATTGAATCTGGCGATATCATTCCTATTTGGAGCTATGAAGAAACTGCGGGCAGCTGGCAGTTCGAAAGTTATGGGGTCGCTGTTGAAAATGCCGATAATGCTGCCATTCTCGATGTGGTGGTTCAAGTTAATCATCTCTCTTTTTGGAATTTAGATTACTTCTTAAAAGGCACTCAGCGATGTGCTTCTCAAGTGCGTTTTGCGCTTGAAGATAAGAACGGTAACCCAAATGCAGTTTCTGCTACCTTGCTGTTAGAAGCTCAAGGCGGTGGTGCTAGATTCTTGCGTAAGGGTTATGAATGGGGCGGTGCTGATTCGGCGATATTTTATCGCCCGCCCGCTTATCCTGTCACTATTCAGTTTTTGGTAGACGGTGAAAACGTATTGTTAGGTACTCAAGATGATGCAGTGGCAGGTCAGCCGAAAGTATTGCAAGTTGCAGAGCTATGTGAACTTGAAGGCGAGACATTAGTTCTGGATGTGGAAGCACCTGAAGTACATGATCAAACCATTAAAACTTCACTGGTTTGTGATGAGACTGGCGCAGCTGCGGGCACCATTTTCCCAGAACCTATAGCGACATCGACTTACGTCTACCTGTATAAAGATACTTACCAGTTCTATTACACGGATAACAGTGGTGAAGCTCTGGCAGAGAACCTAGAAACAGGTGCAGATTATACTGCTTATGTTTATGACTTTGCGAACAACCGCTATATTACCAGTACGGTGACAGCGACATCTGCAGACGATACCATAAATCTTGAAATTCCGACGCAATGTGAAGTGATAGAGCAACCTGTTACAGGCGGAACTGGCGGAACGGGCGCTGGTGGCACTGGAGGCTAGTAGTGAGCTATGCAATGATGGCTGCTTAAAGCAGCCATCATTTATAAAACATCTGCTATTGTGGATTTTTAGCCAGAAACTCAAACAAGCCTGTTTGCATGTTCACATTCCAGAAGCGTCCGGCTAAGGTTAATGTTAGTGCCTGATTACTTAGTATTGCCAGACCATGATCTTGCCATGCTTTAAACAATGGTCGCAGCTGGTTTACTTGCTGAGATTTAAGTTGGTTGAGTCTGAGCTCTCCACTGTCTAAACCCCGCTTGAAAATTGCGTCAAGTTTGGCTGATGGGTTGGGTGTAAGCATCATGCCTGGGACGTTTTTAGGCGTTGATAGTGACGCCGCATTATTCAATGTGCAGGCTTGTTGTTGGGCTTGGTGCCAGTCGGTTAGGCTGCGTGCATTCATCGTTCCATGGCCGTGAATACTGCCACCAGCACCTGCGCCAAAGGGAAGGATCTCAATGCCACTCTTAGCAAGTGAGTTATAAACGCTGCGCTCGCGAGCATCTCGACGCCAATGACAACTGGATAGACGTTGCCATTGATTCGACTCAAGATGATCGGCGCCGTATGCATACATCTGTGCTCGGGTTTGGCTATCGGCTTGAAACTCGCTGCTGTCGGTGCCCAAAATTTTACCTTTCTCACTGGCGCGATCTATGCGGGTGCCACCCAAACCTATTAATTGATACAAATCGACGCCGTGGACGCCGCTGTCGATAACAGCCTGCAGATCTTGTTGCCAAATCGACATGGTTTGCCCCGGTAGGCCGAAAATGAGATCGACTACAATGCTGGCACTGTCGTGTTGGCTTAACGTTGATAACCTTTGTAGCAATTGCGCTTTGTCATCAAATCGACCAGCGGCACGCCTAACCTCGGTATCGAAACTTTGCACACCGAATGAAAAGCGATTAAAGCCAGCCTCTAATGCGTTATGCCACTTGTCATCATTAAAACCATTGAGACGACCTTCGAGCGTCACCTCTGCATTATCAAGCAGCGGGAATCGATTTATTGCCTCGCCTAACATTGCTATTTCTGACGCTGTTATATCTGTCGGGGTACCACCACCGACATAAACGGTGTCGAAGCCTTGGCTTTGCGCAAATGGGCTGTTAGCAGCTACCATTAATTGCTGACACAACTGCTGCATGTAATCACTAATCCGTTGTGGATTCGCGCCATTTTCGAAGAAGTTACAAAAGCTACATCGCTTTCGGCAAAAAGGGATATGGATATAAAGCGCTCTTTGCTGTGCCTGAGTAGGCTGTTGCCACCATTGTTGCCAAAGTTCTGGGGTGACATTAATTGGGCGACTGCCGCTGCGACCAGCGTGCGGTGCACTTTTGACTTTAAAGGCGTGTTGTAAGGGATCTGGACTCGCGAGGCCAGTCATTGTTGGCGTTAAGATCATTATCAGTCTCAATCACAAAATAATAAGTAATGATAATCATTATCAACTGTGGTGTGGGTGAAGTAGATCAAATTCACCGTTATTTGCAATGTAAATATTGCTTGAAAACGCGCTATGAATGGGACTGGTCATTCCATCCTTGGAATGAATACAGTTTAAAGCGATAGCCAATTGCTGTATTAAAACAATAGCGGTATTTTTTGACCTGGCTCCATTACGACGACGGGATCATATTTCCAAACTTGGCGTATGGTTTCAGGGGTTAAAGTGGTTGCCGGCGATCCATCACTGACTACTTTTCCTTGCTCCAAAACGATTAGCCTGTCGGCGTAGCGTGAAGCTTGGTTCAAATCGTGTAGCACCACTACTACCGCATAGTTGTTTTCATGGGCAAGCGACCGTGCCAGTTTTAACACTCGATGTTGCTGTGCTAAGTCCAATGCAGAGGTCGGTTCATCTAAAAATAGGATCGCAGGTTTATCCGATTGAGCTAGCTGAGTTAGTACTCTTGCTAGCTGCACTCGCTGCTTTTCACCTCCAGAGAGTGTTGGGTAACTGCGTTGCTTTAATGCCGTTAGATCTAACTTATTCAGTTGCGAATCAATTAACTGCTCGCCTTGTCGTTGAGATAGGGTTAATGGGTACAATCCCATTTCAACCACTTGCTCTACGTTAAACGGAAAGGTCAATGAGGCATGTTGTGGTAAGACAGCAAGAGATTTTGCCAGTTGGCTGCGATCCCAGTTTTCTAGCACTTGACCGTGAACTTTAATCCGTCCGGTTTCCGCTGCAACCTCTTGGCATAGGCTCTTTAGCAAGGTTGACTTACCGGCACCATTTGGTCCCAGTAGCGCGGTCACTTTACCAGCTTGTATAGTCAAGTTTATATCGGTTAGAACAGGCTTATGACCGATGCGCACTGAAAGGTGGTTAACTTCTATCACTGTGGAGTGCGATGGCGACTGAGGCTGTGATGTTTGCTTCATAGTTATACCAACTTACTGCGTTGTTTAAGCAATAGAACGATAAAGAAAGGCGCGCCTAAAAGCGCAGTGACTAAACCTACGGGCAACTCTGACGGAGCAACAATAGCGCGTGCACCTATATCGGCAAGTGCCAACAGTGCAGCGCCGAGCATGGCACTTAGCGGTAGAAGCTGTTTATGGTCGGGCCCGACTAACATGCGCACTAAGTGCGGTACCACTAGGCCGATAAAGCCAATAATACCGGTAGCTGCAACGGATATCCCAACGCCTATAGCACATAGCACAATCAGTTTGAGTTTCAGTTTGTCGACATCGAGTCCGAGATGACGTGCTTCAGCTTCACCAAGCAATAGAGCGTTTAGCGCCTTTGCGCTGCGGTTAAACTGCCAGCTGACAAGTGCAAGCGCAATGAGTGTGAGTATGACGTAATGCCACTGCGCTCCCGCAATCGATCCAAGCTGCCATAGAGTGAGGTCTCGTAAAGCCATGTCGTCAGCCATATAGGTCAATAACCCTATTCCGGCGCCAGCAAGAGCGGCAACGGCAACACCCGATAGCAGCAGTAACACGACAGAAGTACCTGTTGGACTGCTAGCAAGGCGGTAGACCACTAATGTGGTGACTAAACCTGCCAGGAAGGCACTGACAGCAACTGCATATTCACCACCTTGGGGAAATAGTACGATACAGATAGCAGCGCCGAGCGCTGCCCCAGAGGAAACACCAATAATGCCTGGGTCTGCCAGAGGATTACGAAACAGTCCCTGCATGACGGCACCGCATTGCGCCAGGGCTGCTCCCACAGCTAAAGCGAGTAAAGTACGTGGCAAACGGACATTATCTATGACGAGTTGTTCATGGGGGGCAACGCTTCCAATCTCAAAATGTGTTGCCCAATTTATGACGGCACTGAAGCTAGCACTGGGGCTAATTTGCAGTGGACCTATGCTGACAGACATCAGGCTTGTTACGACCAAAGCGGTCAGTAAACAGGGCCAAAGCCAACGAGTATTTTCCATTTATCTATCCCAGTTTTGCTGATTTAGTAACGCTTAACGCTGATGAAATCACTGGCTAACTTATCTGCTGCGGCAATAGCACTAATCCCGAGCCCACCGAGTAAAGCTTGTGGATTAAGATTTTGGATCTGCTTATTCTTACCCGCTGGCGTGTGGGCAAGCAATGGCATACTTTTTAGTAGCGATTCCACAGGGTTTTCTGTTGCTTTATCAGAGCGATTTGAGATTAAGATAACGTCGGGGTTGAGCGCAAGAATGCCCTCTTGTGAGACACTTTTATAGCCTGAGAAGCCAGCGATATTTTCACCACCGGCTAAGTTAATAATAATGTCAGCCGCAGTTTCATCACCACCGACTCGCGCTGGTCTGTCAGCTTGTAGCAACAGAAATAGTACTTTTGGTGCATCACCTTTACTCGCTATCTGCTGTTTTTTAGTTTCTATATCTTTAAATGATTGCTGTAAATCAGATTTGAGCTGTTTGGCTTGCGGTTCCCTTTGTAATAACGTACCCATTGCATCAATATTACTAAATAGTTGAGCTTGGGTATTGGCACTGGGGAGTTGTACAACATTAATTTTAGCGGCTGACAGCACATCCAATGTGGCTTTGGGACCCATGGCATCAGTGCCCATGACTACGCTTGGATTAAGCGCCAAAATACCTTCTGCAGATAGCATGCGGTGATAACCAAGTTTGGCAATATTCTGAGATTCATCTGGCAGTTGGCTGGTAGAGTCAACGGCAACCAGTTCATCGCCAGCATCTAAAGCAAATACCAGCTCTGTCATTCCCGCGCCAGCACTAACAACCCGAGGAGCCGCGTGGTCATGTTCCCCTTGGTGGGCAATCGCGCTGCTACACAAAAGTGTAGATAAACCAAAGCCAATAGCTATGCGGCGAGTCATAGGAAGGAAAGCATTAAAGTTAAGCATGAAAAACTCCAAAAAATTAAACTGATTCATAAAAGCGTGTACCCACACTTGGCTACACGTAAATTCGATAGTGTGACTAAAAGCGATTTGCCTAGGGTGTTTCCTGTATAAATCCTTTGTATTTAAAGCGCTCCACCTATTAAGGCTCCATCAAAATTTGAGTATTGCTTATCTGTTGTCGCTGTAGCAGTGCCAACACATTCATCAAGGGTTGAACGGGTGCTGTTTTATCGGCGGCGACCACGACTTTTACTTCCGGATCCGTGCCAAAAATCTTGATGAACTCTGCTTCAAATTCATCAAAGCTTTGATAAGTGGTGCCATCAATCGCCCAATGTGGTTCGGTGGTGAGGATATTTATTGCGATATGTTTGTCGTGGGACAAGGCACTTAAGCTAGCATCAGCTTCAGTAGGCACATCCACAGGTAAGCTCAGCAGCTGCGTGTTTGCAGTTAGCAGCAAAAACACCAGTACAATAAAAATTATGTCAATGAGTGGGGTCAGATCTAGCCCTTGTAAAGCACTGTTTTGTTCAGTTTCGCTAGTTATCATCAGCTAAGCTCCGCATTCGCCACTTGGCAGCTCGCTTCTTTGCAGGTTGCTGCTTTATTGCATAACTGAGCAGCAGAGTCGCTACCTATACTTAAGGCTTGATCAAAGCCTTCCAACCACAGGTTTAACAGATTAAGCGCATGGGCCAACTTATTGCATCGTCTCTCAGCCCAGAGTGTAAACAGATGTGCCATGGTGATAGCGGGGACCGCAATAATTAGACCTGCTGCGGTGGTATTCATCGCAAGGCCTAGTCCAGAAGCTAATTCAGAAGGGGTGACAGGTCCGTCGGAAAGCCCGAGTTGATTAAACATTTCGATTAAGCCAAGCACAGTGCCTAGCAGACCTAGTAATGGGGTGATAATACCAATGATTTGCAAGATCTTAAGGCCTGATAGTAAACGGCCTTTTTGTTTTACTAGCCACAAGCTGACAATCTCTTCGCGCATCTCGCGGCTTTGATCACTATGGCTTAATAACAGTGCTGTGCCTTTGGCAAGCATACTGCGTCCTTGGCTAATTTGCGTCGTGAGTTGTTGACGCTGCTCTGGTGTCGCGCTGCGTGCTTGTTGCCGTAGTTGAGCAAGCCAACCGTCTCTTTTAGGCAGTTCGTACAACATTAACGCTAAGCGTTCGAGAATGATCATCAGTGCCAAAAATGCGCAGATGAATAGCGGCCAGGTAAGATACCCCAGCTGCTCTGACAGTTGGTGATACAGGGGCTGGGAAGCTGACTGCGCTGCTGATTGAGATAAAGATTGAGACATGTAATTTTCCTATACGATTATCTTTGTATCGCGTCGTGTTAGTTGGTTAATTCGCGTCGTCCCTAAAACGCTTGTTTTAAATCTTCAGCATTTGCCTATTTAAGCTATGCTCCTCTCTCTCCTAGAAAGAGGTCATTAACAATCATCTAGTGGCTTAGCGCCATTTCATCGATTGCTTTAAGTTGATATAGAGTTAATTCAGCTGAAACTTAACCGGCACCCGCACTGTATAGGCGTAGGCTGTTTGCGGCGTGGGAGCTGAAAACTGCCATTTTTCTACGGCATTGAGTGCCGCTTTATCTAGCAGTCGATAACCTGAACTATCGACTAATGTTAGCGATAATTGTTCGCCCACCTGATTGAATATCACCTCGATGGTCGCCGTTCCTTGTAACCCACGTTTACGGGCCTTCTTAGGGTAGTGAGGTTGTGCTGGTGGCGCGGCAAACGTTGGTTGACTTAACTGTACAGACTGCTGTGTGACGCCTTGCTTGGCACTTACTTGGCTTTGATTATGAGTCAGCTGTTCACTGCTAATGTCCTGCGCTACCTCTTGGATAGGCTCAATTTTCTCTGGTTGTTTTTTCGCTACAGCTTGTGATTTGGCAACAGGCTTTGTCTTTGCGGTGGTTTTTTTGCGGACCTCTGTCGTTTTGGGTTTTGTGTTTACCGCTGGCGTGGTGGCGGCAGGTTTGGTCTTAACTGTTTTCGGCGCTTGCTTTACAGGTGCGACTTCCTTAACTGGCTCAGGTTCGGCAGTGGCACTAGCAGGTGCTTGGCTTGCTTGCATAGCAATAGACAGATTCATGGCCTGATTAGAGCCCATGGCTGAGCCTGAATTAAGTTGCAGATTTGGGGCGCTGTTTTGTGAGGCGAGCACAGCACCTTGGATTAACAGCGTGATGCAACCAAAAGCAAAGTATCGTTTAGGGGTCATGAGCGATTGTCTTCGTTAAAATCAGTGCTACAGCAATACACCTTATAAAATACATATGCTTAGATAAGCTTTACAAAACTTACAATTTACATATTTTACAGAAGGTTATGTTCAATAGTTTTAGTTAATGACAATAAGGTATACGAATCTTAATAAGATCGCAAATGATAATGATTTTCATTTGATCTGTATTTTGTTCTCAGGTAAAGTGCCAAAAATAATAGAACGGGTGTCCGATTCTGCGCAATTAAAGGACTAAATGAGTTGTTGTCGCTGCCCCATAAACTTACCTTGAGGATTGAAACATGACCAAGAAGCCGCTCGTAATTGCGATGGCAATGGCTTTTAGCTCCAGCGTATACGCACAAGATACCCAAAAAGTCACCGAATTCGATGAAGTCGTTGTTTCTGCGACTCGCGTTGCAGAAAAGGTGTCTGAAACCAGCCGCAGTGTTGCTGTTGTGAATGAAGAGCAGTTACAAGAATTCCAGCCAGCGTCTGTTGCACAAGCGCTTAAAAACGAAGCTAACGTGAACGTATCAAACGGCCCTAGAGCTTCATCACAAGGGGTTGAAATTCGTGGTTTAGGTGGTCAACGCGTTCTGCAAACGATTGATGGTGCGCGTCAAAATACTAATTCTGGTCACCGCGGGACCTATTTTATAGATCCTGAACTTTTGAGCTCTGTTGAAGTTCTACGTGGCCCAGCAAGTAGTCTTTGGGGCAGTGGTGCTATTGGTGGCGTAGTTGCCCAAAACACCAAGTCTGCGAGTGATTTTCTTGAAGATGAAGACACGTTCGGCGGTTATTTAAAGCAAGGTTTCGAAAGCAATGGCGATCGCATTAAAACCAGTGGTGCAATCTACGGATTATCTGAAACCGCGAACACAGGCACGGTAGATTGGCTGATAAATGGTAGTTATTACGACAGTAATAATATTAAAGTGGGTAACGACAAAACTCTTGAAAATAGTGCTTCTGAAGGCACTAGTGGCTTAGCCAAATTTGGTTGGCAGCCGACAGATGAGCAGCGCTTACAGCTTTCTGCAAGATTTTCAAAAATCGATGAATTAGTTCCGAGTAATCCTAGCACTGAAGTTGGCAGTTCTGTACCACTGGTGAAGCGTAAAACAAACGATCAAAACGTCACCTTAGATTACAGCTTCAATCCAGAAATGAATCCGTTGCTCGATCTTAATGCCACACTGTATTGGAATGGCACTGATTACGATGAAGACCGCGTCACTAAAAATCAAGTGGATAGCACTGAATATAACACTCTAGGCTTTAGCATTAATAACAGTTCTAAGTTTGCTAACACCATACTGACATACGGTGTAGATGGATACCAAGATACGATTAAAACAGTGCGTGATGACAGTGGTCAAGCTGGGCAAAGGCCGGATGATATTGACGGTGAAACTGCAGTTTGGGGAGCATTCACCCGTGCTGATATTAGCCTATCTGATAACTGGAAACTTGATGCTGCCGTGCGTTATGACGCATTTAAAAACACCAGTAATAACTTAAACCAAGAATCAGATGATAGTGCATTTTCACCCTCTTTAGGTTTGGTATGGACGGCAACTGATTGGTTAACGCTGAGTGCTCGATTTGATCAAGCGTTCCGCGCACCAAGTATTGAAGAGATGTATTCAACTGGTACTCATTACTGCATCCCACCGATCCCCGGCTTCTTGCCTGGTGGGCTTTGTAATACGTTTGAAATCAACCCTGATTTACAAGCTGAAAAGGCACAAAACAAGGAGATAAAAGCAGATCTTCGCTTTAGCGAACTCGCCGGTGACGACGAATTAGCAATGACGCTAAGCGTATTTAGAAATGATGTTGATGATTTTATCGAGCAATCAGTATCTGATCCGCTGATGGGGATCCCAGGTTTTGAACAAACCACCTCTTGGAATAACGTTGATGAAGCCAAGCTCACAGGTTTTGAATTCAGCACTCGCTACCGTTATGAGCAAACTCGATTGAGCTTGAATTATGGTCAAACAGAGGGTAAAGACAAAACCGAAGGCGACTACCTGACTAACATACCAGCTAAAAAGTTGGGCATCGATCTGTCACAAGCCATTATGGAAGGTGATATGAAGTTTGGTACTCGTTTCACTTACGTCGCAGAGCAAGACCAGTTACCACAGGATTACACTAATCAGTATGACTCTTACAAACTTTGGGATGTCTATGTTGCATGGGAACCTGCAATGGGCACTTTCGAAGGCTTAAGAGTCGACTTTGCAGTTGAAAACATCGGTGATGAGGAATATCGCCAAGCGTGGCAAACCCTGTATGAACAGGGAAGGAACGTTAAATTGTCTGCGCGTTATAGCTTCTAACGAAGCTATCGAATAAGGCCAAGTCACCAACGATAGGTGACTTGGCCTTTTGTTGTTTTTCTAATTGGAGATATTCCATGTCAGCTACAGTAGAAACCATCCGTCAGCATTTGATTGATAACCCAAGTGCAATGCCTAGCCAAATTGCAGCAGAATTAAACGTGTCAGAGTTTGAAGTGGTGTCAGCATTGCCTACCGAGCAACTGGCGTTGCTTCCCGTCTCTGAAAAAGATGCCTTGCTAACGTCTCTGCCTGAGTGGGGCAATATGACCACCATAGTGTCGGCTTCAGGAAGTATTTTTGAGTTTAAGGGGTCGTTTCCTAAAGGAAAGTATGCCCACGGTTATTACAACCTCATCACCAAAGGTGATGGTCTGCACGGTCATTTAAAGCTAGATGATATTAGTGCTATTGCCTTAATCAGCAAACCGTTTCGCGGCACAGAAAGTCACTCTATTAACTTCTTTGGTCCAGCTGGTGAAGTGGTATTTAAAGTGTATTTAGGTCGCGACAAAAAACGAGTATTACTGCCAGAGCAAGTCGCTCGCTTTAAGGCAATAAAAGCTGAGCTACAGGCTGCTACGGCTTAACGCTATATACTATATTTTAGCGGAACAAACCTAGGGGCTGTTGAACTTTCGAGCTTAGTTTTTGTTCGAATTCAATGCTTCTAGTACAAGGCTTGAGCGATAAAGCTTAGCCGGCTAAGTGAAAAGCTCATAACACCGTAATAGAAGCATTGAATCGAACCCAAAGGGCCGCGTTTCTTGGCTATTTTTACTGTGTTGTAGACTATTTGTGGAGAATAACTAAACGGCATAGCCTCCGCCTTGTCAAAATAGCCAATAAACTGCGGCAAAAACAACCGTGAAAGATCAACAACCCCTAATAGCCACAGCTCGAAAAGCCGAAGTACTGGCTACAAATTAAAATAAGAGAATAGCGCAATGACGACTGAAAAAGAGCAAAGATTAAGAGACAAACTACTGCCAGAGATTGAAGAGTTTAAGCGTGCTCGTTCAACCCTGCAGCTTGCAACACAAGATGCTAGTGGTATTCCAAACGCAAGCTATGCACCATTCGCATTGGCCGATGATGGCTTTTACATTTTAGTCAGTGAGCTTGCTCGTCACGGCACTAACCTAAAAGCCTCAAATATCTTGTCTGTGATGCTGGTTGAAGACGAAAATGAATCCAAGAGTGTTTTCGCCCGTAAGCGCTTAACCTTTGATGCCACTGCTGAATTGGTCGAACGTGAAAGCGAAACTTTTATAAAAGGGGTGGCGGCACTCTCTGGCCGCTTTGGTGAGATGATTGATAACCTCGCCAGTCTAACCGATTTCAACCTGTTCAAGCTTAATCCCCATCAAGGGCTCTATGTTAAAGGCTTTGGTCAGGCATTTAGCCTATCAGGAGCGGAACTGCTTGATGTCGATTGGAAACGCGATGGTCATCATGGCACACCAAAAGCGGAGCTTGCTGACACAGCAATATCTTAATCCCAATCATATAGCAGCTTAATCAAATCAAGCTGTTTGCACTCTTTCACACAATCATTACCCGCTACTCAGCGGGTTTTGTTATTCTAATCTTGTTTACATTCAAATTTAGGACACTGCATTGAGCCAACAAGCATCCTCTGTCTCCAGCGGAACCTCTGAGACAACCGCGCCCAATAAGGCGCCGCTAGAAACTGCCAGCGTCACATCTTCGGTTAGTCGCCGCGCTGTTTTACCATGGATTGGTGCTTTTTTGAAACCTTATAGAGGGAGAGTCATCGCTGCGATTATCTTCCTATTTATCGGCTCTTTAGCCTGGCTTTCACTCGGGCAAGGTGTCCGTTTGATGGTTGACGAGGGTTTTTTGCAAGACAATAGTTCGCGTCTTAATGAAATCATTTTGTTGGTTATCGGGATTACCGCATTAAGCAGTAGCGCGATATTTTGCCGCTTCTATCTGATGACTTGGTTAGGCGAGCGAGTGAGCGCCGATATTCGGCTTAAAGTTTATGATCACCTACTGAAGTTATCGCCTGGTTTCTACGCCAAACTAAGAACCGGCGAAGTGATCTCACGCTTTACGGCTGACTCAACATTGCTGCAGTCAGTGGTTGGACAAAGTTTGTCTATGGCACTGAGAGCTAGCGTAACTGTGATTGGCGGCATCGTCATGATGGCTATCACCAGCCTTAAAATGACTGGACTGGTGTTATTGGCGGTACCTATGGTGCTGGGGCCAATCTTCTTTTTTGGCCGTAAGGTGCGTGATTTATCTCGTAAAAGCCAAGACAAAGTCGGTGACTTGGGCGCTTATGTCGATGAAACCTTGCATGAGATCCACACAGTACAAGCTTATTCTCATGAAGATAGAGACCGCGCGCTGTTTGGTGAGCGTGTTGAATCAGTTATGGAGGCTGCCAAAGGGCGTATCAAGTATCGCTCTATCCTTATTTCGCTAGTGATGTTTTTAAGTATTTTAGCTATAGCATTAGTCACTTGGGTGGGAGCACATGATGTAATGAATGGCAGTATCACCGGGGGCGAGCTATCCGCCTTTATGTTCTATGCGGTGATGGTGGCGGGTTCAGTGGCAACAATCAGTGAGGTGATTGGCGAAATACAACGAGCTGCTGGCGCTACTGAAAGGTTGATTGAGCTAGTTGAAACGCCGATAGATATTCCCACTATTGCAGAGCCATTATCCTTACCTGAGGTGGTTAAAGGTGAACTGGCGTTAAAACAGGTTCGATTTGCTTACAGTAATATTCGTGAAGGTGGCATAGAAGAGCAAGGCGAAGATGATGTGATCCGTGGGCTTGATATTCACATTAACCCTGCAGAGCGGGTAGCCCTTGTAGGTGCTAGCGGGGCAGGTAAAAGTACCTTATTTGAATTACTGCAGCGCTTTTATGTGCTTAACAGCGGCAGCATTGAGCTAGACGGCGTTGATATCTCCAAGCTGTGTCCGCAAACCCTCAGGCAGCAATATGCATTAGTACCACAAGAGTCAGTGATTTTTGCTAGCAGCGTACTTGAAAACGTACGTTATGGCCGCCTTGATGCAACTGAGGCTGAGGTGAAGCAAGCTTGCATTGCAGCCAGAGCCGATGAGTTTATTACTGAATTTAGCGATGGTTACCACACCTACCTCGGTGAACGAGGCGTGCGTTTATCTGGCGGACAAAAGCAGCGAATCGCCATTGCGCGAGCGATATTAGCGGATAGGCCAATCTTATTGCTTGATGAAGCGACCAGTGCACTGGACGCAATCAGTGAGCAAAAGGTTAAGCAAGCGCTTGATAGCTTGATGGTAAACAAAACAACGTTAATCATTGCCCATCGCCTATCAACAGTCATTAATGCCGATAGGATCTTAGTGTTGGATAAAGGCCTGTTGGTTGCTAGTGGCACCCATAATGAGTTAATGCAAAGCAGTGAGCTTTATCGAGAATTTGCCAGTTTACAGCTATTAACTGAAGACCTTACCGCGCCAACGAGTTAACCGTGTCATTGTATGGTTTATAAAGGGCGAGTTATCTCGCCCTTTTTTACTTTGAAAGCCAAGTCGCAGGTTAATACTAAACGTATTAAGATTAAACTTGCGGTCATAGTGAACCATACTCTAGTCGTTAACGTATTGAATCATAGTCGTTGACTATTATTCTCTTAAGGGCTTATCTATGCGGTTTTTCTTAGTGTTATCGATGTTGTTTTTGTCAGCTTGTACCGGCCTACCAAAAGGTATTCAACCGGTCGATGATTTTGAGTTACCTAAGTACCTCGGCACTTGGTATGAGATCGCTAGGCTCGACCATAGTTTTGAGCGTGGTATGACACAAGTGACCGCTAATTATGAGATGCGTGAAGATGGCGGTGTTAAGGTCACTAATCGTGGTTTTAAAACCGACGAGAAAACATGGAATAGCGCCGATGGCAAAGCTTTCTTTGTTGATGAGACTAACATTGGCCACTTAAAGGTATCGTTCTTTGGGCCATTTTACGGCTCTTATGTGGTGTATGAATTGGATAAAGTGGGCTATCAGTACGCTTTTATCACCAGTTACAACCGCGATTACCTGTGGTTTTTATCTAGAACGCCAGAGGTAAGTGAGGAGCTTAAACAGCAGTTTATCAAGCAAGCTAAAGAGTTAGGGTTTGCGATGGATGAGATTATTTGGGTTAGTCAGTCGTAGGCTCTCTCGTGAAGTCACGCAATTATTCCGCTTTGTTTGAAAAGTAAAAGTAGTGGCGCTTAGCCCATTCTCGTAATCAAGAGCAGAGCCAAGGGGCAATGTGCTTGCAACCCTTGGCAATTCCTTAGTGTTCCTGCGAAGTTTCTGAAAAACGAAAGCTGCAACGGGGAAAATAGGTTTTAACTGTAAGATTGAATTTATCGTTGATTTTTCGTGTTTCCCAATGGATAAGTAGAATGCTAAATGATCATGCTTTTTCACCCCATCTATAGATGCGATTGAGGCCTTCGGTTTCAGGGATGAAATCCTGGCGGTTAAGCAAATCTAAGGTTTACTCTAATTATTTAGAGCTCTTTTTCTCCGGTTGATATTATGGGGGGATTGGTTGCAACATGAGAAATAAGCCTTTACTGCAATTACTTAGTAGTGCTAGGTTTGAGCTTGCTCAACAAGCAGCTTATGCCTTTGCAGGCAGCAGAGCGCATAACTATAAAGAGGTTTTATTTTTACTCTAGTTGTCGACATGGAAGTTAATATCAAATGAAGTTCACTATAATAGTTTTTTTAGTTTTACTGTCTCTACCTGCATTTGCAGGTAAATACTCTGGCTGTGAGGATCCACAATACAAAGCTTACGTAGCCAAAAGGTTAGCGTTCTATGAAAAATCCTATAAAGAACATTATGACAAGGCGTTGAATGAACTAGATGATAGTCCATACGAAAATATGGGACTATCAGAAAAAAGGCGCTTTTTAAATTCGAACATTGTTCTCAGTGCAAGATTTGACTCTAAAGAAGTCGCATTAAAAAACATCAATAGAATTGAATTGATTCAGGAGGATATGCCTTTTTATATTAAGTCAGGTGATATACCACACTTAGTTAATATTGCACGAGGTTGGATAGCATTGAATGAAGGAGATGAAGAAGCAGCAATTGGTTATTTACTCGATTCAACTAATACAAATGGGTCCCCCGTATTAGGTAGCTTCGGTCCTGATAAGACTTTAATAAGGGTTTTATATCAACAAGGTCATAATGATGCAGTTCTAGAATACTTGAAGTCTTCAGAATTATTTTGGAATACCGAAAGTGCAAAAAGCTACATCGAAGTTTGGCGTAAAATGATAAAAAATAATTGTGCTATTCAGTTTCAATTCTATGACACAACCTCGATAAAAGAACTGGGGTTGTAGTCACTTAAAAATAAAACAAATAAAGGTAGGCAGTACGGCTGATTTGAAGAGATAGCAGCTGTAAAATAGAAAGGCAATGATACGATAAAGGGAGCCATTGGCTCCCTTTATCGTATTAACTAGTGAAACTTAAAACTTAACTCAGAACCACTTAGATTGTTACTGACATAACAGCATACTAGCTGCTGCCAGTGACAAGTTTTAGCTAACGTCAGCTTGGTATTTTACATGCTATGAGTCAACATGATTCTATCGCTGATGATGTCTTAACAACCACTGAAATCTGTTTCTATAACTGCGGGTGAAGTTAGGCTTGCTGCTCGAAAGTATTTTACTCGGCAGCGCTCAGGTGTTGGTGCTGAAGAGTATTCGAATACGGCTGGTGAGTAACTATCGTCATAGGTAATGTCAGCGTCGCTATCTAACTCTATCAAACTGTTTACTGCGAGTGCTTTATCACTGGTAGAGCCATCGCCATAGATCACAAAGTCAGGGTAACCATAACGTAAGCCATAGTGTTTTCCACTAATGATAAAGCTGTCACTGGAATCCATTTTGTTTGATATTAGTGCTTTTGCATGCGACATCTTAACAGCGTCGCTTAAACTACCTTGCAGAGACTGCATGACTGACTTTCTAGCATCGCTGCCCAAGTCAATAAACCTAGGTGCTGCTGTTACGGCTAAAATACCTAAAATTATAATAACAACAACCAGTTCAATCAGTGTGAAGCCATTTTTTTCCATGATTAATTCCGTAACATCCTAATTGTCTGATTACTAGTCGTTTTTAAGCGTAAAATATTAAGCTGTGTTAAGTTCTAGTCAACATAATTTGCTGGAAAATCGATGAAAATTATTCAGCTAAGTGATAATTTCGAGCCGCTGTGACTCTTTATGCGAAACAGTGAGCTTGTCGAATGTTCTAGTTTAAAGCTTCAATTTAGCTAGCAGGGTTTCATAGTAATCAAAGTAAATAGGTGATCAGAAATAGCGCAGGGAAAACGCTTGAGAACAAGGTGCGGAATTTCGGTAAGTAGTTATTATACAATCAAAAATTATAGCGATGTTATCGAGTTTTTTAACAAGATCGGGAGTTATCACGACGATTGTTATTATACATTAACCCGAGAAAGGACACTTAATATTGAATGGTGGAGTTTGATATTAATACTACTAAGGAAGTCATAGGCTCCCTTAGTATTGGCTCAACAACTTAGCTTAAACTTGAGCTATTTACGTAACTCTCTACGCAAGATCTTACCGACGGTTGACTTGGGTTGGCATCAACAAAGTTAATGACTCTAGGGACTTTGTAGGCGGGGAGTTGTTAAGACTGAGAACTCAGGTTTTAAGACTCTTTTTGAGCCATATTGAGCATGAGGCTTTCTCCATTTATGCGGGTTAGTTGAAATTGAAAAGTGGACATAATTTGCGAACTACGCGTTTAACTGTTTTGTACACCGCCAGCTGTAGAGTGTTGGGCTTATTTTTGATTTATTGACTCGGCTAAAACTTACGTGTTGCTTAAACTATGATGAAAAATAAGCGGTTTACTGTCTTTGTATAGCAATGCTAGATTGGATTGCTGCCGTTTTGTTAAGTGTAGCGACTGTGTATGAATGAGTGGAAAGGTTAACGCTATGGAGTTTTGTTATGGATGATAAAAACCAAATGGATGTATTCGAGAAAATGACTGAAGCTGTTGGGGTTGCAAAAATATCGGAACAACTTGAGAAGCTAAAACCTAATCCTTTTGTCACTTTTTTAAATTTTCTTTGCATTTTAGGTTTAACTTACTTTTATATGTTTTTTATTCCAGCAACGAAAGATGACCCAGACTTCGTATTTTTAGCCATGTATATGATCGGTGTAACTGGAATAGCCTTTTCTGATATCTATAGAATCAATAAGCGAATTGACTTGCTTGTAAAATTGCTGAAAGTGAAGCTTGGTAGTTAGCAGGTATTCGTAAAATAGCTCTTGGTCTCAAGCTTTATTGATGATAATTAAGCTCATTTCACTATTGGCAGCTTTCAGATTTAGGATGTGCTTAATGTGGTGAAGCCGTTATTTGAGGGAATACCGTATGCATACTAAGGTAAAAAGACGTCTCGGTTTAATTGTTATTTTATTAGGTATCTACTTTTGTTGGCTTACCTTTGAGCTGGCAGGTTGGAGTGTTATTGTTACTTTAAAAGCGATTAGTGTGGTGAGTTTTGTCTTTGCGCTGCTAATCTGCGTGTGTTTGCAAAAGTTGTTTTTACATTTTAAATGCCATGCTGAATTCTTGTTTATTATTTTAGCGTTAATATCCGCATTAGCCCTTGGGGTATCGGATTCTGATTTTATATTGCCGTTCAATGTCGATGTTAATCGTTGGCTGCAATCTGCAAAAGTAGAAGTGTTCGGTTGGTTTATGAGCTCCGTTGTTATTTTGGCGTTCATGTTTTCTATCAATAGGCTTGCGAGTATCAGTTCTAGGGAAAGTTAACTGTCTTTGGCGATGAGCCATATAGTTATTTCGAATGACTCAGGGCAGGGGAAACCATATAAAGTAAAGTGCGATAGCTTAGATGGTAATGGTAAGTATCATGTGGCATATGCATATAACAATTGTTGGCCACATAACCCAACTAGAGAAGCAAGGAGTTGCGGTTAGATTACTTTCAATCAGCAATAGGTTGTCACTCATGAGCGTAAATTTACCCACTAAGGCAAGATCATGACCAGAGCTAGAAAATTCAAGTTGCTGATGATTATCTATGTCATTGTCACTTTAATGTTCCAAGTGATTCCTGTCGAACTCACATTCTATATGAACCCTTTTTATATAATAGGTATGACGCTTGGGGCTTTTTTGATACTAAAGGCGATTGTTTACGCTTGTCCAAACTGTGGAAAGCATCAAATAATGCTTGGTTTTTTTAAGTATCGCTTGCCAACAGACTACTGTTATACATGTAGCGAGAAACTTGATTAATAGCACATTGGCTGCCCAATTAATTTGCGACGGCTTTATTCTCGTAATTGATTTTCCTGCAGATATTAGGGGGAAGACGATAAAGCAGTAAATACGAAAAGGGAGCCGTTGGCTCCCTTTGCTTTTGCTCTAAAACTTAACTCAAATCTATTACTTACGCAGCTCTCTGCGCAGAATTTTCCCTACGGTTGATTTAGGTAGGGCGTCAACAAAGCTGATGATCTTAGGGACTTTATATGCCGTGAGTTGTTCACGGCAGTACTTGTCGACCATTGCCTTTGCTTGCTCGTGTTCTATATTGCTGTCACTGAGAACGATAACCGCTTTTACTGCTTCGCCGCTGCGCTCATCTTCGACACCGATGACGGCGCATTCGAGTACGGCTTCATGGTTAGATAACACATCTTCGACTTCATTAGGGTAAACGTTAAAGCCTGAAACGATTATCATGTCTTTTTTGCGATCAACAATTTTGTGGTAACCGTCGTCTGTCGCTAGGGCAATATCGCCAGTTTTAAAGTAACCATCACTGGTCATCACCTTGGCGGTTTCATCGGGATTATTCCAATAACCTAACATCACTTGTGGGCCAAAGACGGCAAGTTCGCCTGTTTCACCGATAGGCACTTCATTATCATCCATATCTAGGATCTTAACTTGAGTACCAAGAACGGGTTTACCTATGGTACCGAGTTGCTCAAGTCCTGGGGCATTGAGTGAAACTACTGGGGAGGTTTCTGATAATCCATAACCTTCTGAGATAGTGCAGCCAGTAGTTTGCTGCCAAATACTGGCGGCGGCCTGGGTAAGTGCTGTGCCACCTGAGATAGTGACCTTTAGATGGCTAAAATCTAATGCTTTAAACTCGGGCTGATGACAGAGGCCAACAAATAGAGTATTGAGCCCTGCAAAGCCAGTAAAAGGATATTGTCCTAAGGTGGATATTAATCCTGAAATATCACGTGGGTTGGGAATAAGTACTGAGCAGCCGCCGCGTTCATAGTAGAGCACCAAATTCACCATAAAGGCGTAGATGTGGTACACAGGGAGCGGTGCGACAAATATCTCTTCCCCTTCCACTAACCTATCGCCTAAGCGGGATTTTATCTGCATTGCATTGGCGAGTAGATTGCCATGAGTCAGCATTGCGCCTTTTGATAGGCCAGTGGTACCGCCCGTATATTGCAGCGCGGCGATTTGGCCAGAAACACTAATGACCGGCGCATAGGTAAGCTTCTCTCCTGCCGAGAGCACATCACAAAAAGGTACGGTTGCAAATGGCACTTCTGGTTGCGGCTGCGGTGCAATTAAGTCCATCGCATGGGTTGAGATAACGGTTTCAATGCCCGTGTTAGCGACCACTTCGGTTAACGTCGGTAGTAAGTCTGATAACACGACTAAGGCTTTTGCGCCTGAGTCATTGAACTGGTGGATAAGTTCACGTTGGGTGTAGAGTGGGTTAGTGTTAACTAACACCATGCCAGCCTTGATTGCACCGTAAGCGGCAATCACAAATTGGGTAATGTTGGGCAGTTGAATCGCGACTCTGTCACCTTGCACTAGATTGGTCTCTTGCTGCAGATAAGCGGCAAATTGACGTGAGTAGTGGTTAATTTCGTTGAAGGTTGTCTCGTGGCCTAAGCAGGAGTACGCGGCTTTATCACTATATCTTGCACTAGCAAGCTCTATCAGATCATTAAGCGATGCGTAGCGTGAAAGGTCTAGTGTCGAGTCTGAATCATATGCCATGGAGATACCTTAGTTAGCCAGTTTCTAATTATTATGGATTGGTAAAAATCAAACAGGTGTTTAGATTAGTGCGAATATCCCTCCAAGGTCAATGGTCAGCGGTGAAATAAATTGTTTCAGCAAAAATCAAACTAAAGCGGAGTATCGCATTGTTAGGATTAGACTTTTTACTCTACTTGGCGGCGGAGGCAATATAAATGAAAGGTAATGCAAATCGCGCATTACCTTTCATTGCTTGAAGTGAAGGCTGGAGTTTAAATCGGGCTAAAGAAGCTGGAGTTTTGCGCCACCTGACTATGGCTGTGTTGTTCGGCGACCACAAAGGTTATTTCATTGCGGCTTTTATCAAGCGCGTTGAGATCGGCTGACACCGTTACTGGGTAATCCAGCTGTTCGCCAGCCTCAATTAATACTCGTGATTTGCCTGCGAGTTGGTAGCTGTTATTACCCGATACGTATATTTGATAGTGACGTGCCTGTTGAGTTTTATTGCGGATCTTTAAGGTAAAACTATTCTCGATAGCATCGGTGAGCGTTTCACGGTAAAGGGTTTGTCGATCGCGAATAACATTAAGCTCAATGGCTGAGCGGCTACTAATATCAAATCCAATCACTGCAAGCATGATCAATGCGGCGATACCATAGCCTAGGAATTTATAGGACTCGTAAAAAGGCACAGCTTTATCGACTAGCTCATTTTCGCTGGCATAGCTGATGAGGTTAGTTTTATAACCGAACTTCTCCATGGTTTGATTACAGGCATCGACGCAGGCACCACAGTTGATGCATTCATACTGTAGGCCGTTACGAATATCAATGCCTGTTGGGCAAACATCCACACACAGGTTACAGTCTACGCAGTCACCTAAGTCAGTCTCTTGTTTGCGTTTGCGTGGACCACGGCTTTCGCCACGGCTGGCATCATAGGTGACTGTCTTGGTATTAGCATCAAACATCACAGACTGAAAGCGTGCGTACGGGCAGCAATGTAGGCACATCTGTTCGCGCATCCAACCTGCATTTAAGTAGGTACAAATCGCGAAGAACCATACCCAGGTGGCGATCCAAAAGCTGGCTTCGAAAGTCAAAATGTCTAAATACAGTTCTCGAGCAGGAATAAAGTAAGCGATAAAACCACAGCCGGTAAGTAGAGCAATAGCGCCCCAAGCTAAGTGTTTACTGATGCGTTTGCTTGCCTTTTTTAAGCTCATTGGCGCCTTGTCTAGCGCCAAACGTTTGTTGCTACTGCCCTCTATACGCTCTTCAATCCAAACGAACATAAATGTCCAAGCGGTTTGTGGGCATAAGTATCCACACCAAACTCTGCCCCAAAATACCGTGGCAAAAAATAGAAGGAAAGCGGCTGCAATAAATATCCAAGCGAGAATAGTAAAGTCTTGCGGCCATAAAGTGGTGCCAAAAAAGATAAACTGCTGCTCACTAATATTGAATAAGATAGCTTGTCTGCCTTGATAGGAGATAAAAGGCAGTAGGAAAAATAGCGCTACTAGAAGACTATTCATTCCGGTTCTAATGCGTTGAAAGTATCCCTTTTGCTGGCGAATATGGATCTTGCCACTGGTTTGGCTGTCGATCTGCTTTATAGGAATACGCTGACTTGTTAGTGGGCGGCTCTTAGCCACGTTGCTGTTCTCTACTGCACTGCTGTTACTATTGCTATTTAACATTGGCTTCTCTATAGACACTGACATTGTTCACTCAGCGTCTATTTAGCAAGCATTAGACCATGTTTTAAGTTGTTGATTAACAAGGTGTTCACTCCTTTTGCTACCTATTCCTGTCACGATATATCGATAAGTAACGATATATCGTGAGCTTTTAGGCAATTAAATGGGACGGCTAATACCCAGCTTGCTCATTCGAGAGCGCAAAGTGCTAGGTGGCATACCGAGTATTGCCGCAGCCCCAGTTACACCAGAGATCCGCCATTGGTTCTGCTTTAATATCTTTAATATGTGGGCTTTTTCTATTTCAGCTAATGTTTGCTTAGTCCCGCTGCTGCTTGATGTTTGCGTTTGTGATTCAGTGGTTAACTGGCCAAACTCTAGTACGGGGCCATTTGATAAAATCATTTCCCTTTCAAGGACATTTTGCAGCTCACGTACATTGCCAGGCCAACTGTGTTTGATGAGCTTTTGCATGCCGCGTTGGCTCACTTTGCTGATTTTTTTACCGAGCTTTCTATTAAGTTCTTGAATTAAGTGACTGACTAGTTCTGGAATATCAGATAATCGATTACGCAGTGGCGGTACGATGATTGGAAAGACATTGAGGCGGTAGTATAGATCCATTCTAAACAATCCCTGTTCGACCCGTTTGAGTAGGTCATGGTGAGTCGCAGTAATCAATCTAATATCCACCTTTATCGTTTGGCTACTGCCTACTCGCTCGAACTCTTGCTCTTGGATCACGCGTAGTAACTTCGACTGAGCTTCAAGGGTTAGCTCAGCGACTTCATCGAGAAACAGCGTGCCATTGTTAGCCAGTTCAAATCGCCCCTTGCGTCGGCTTGTCGCTCCAGTATAAGCGCCTTTTTCATGACCAAACAGTTCACTTTCTAGCAATGCTGCTGAAAATGCGGCGCAGTTAACACTCACTAACGGTTTGTCGGAGCGGTTACTTAAACGGTGTAGATTACGCGCAACCAACTCTTTACCTGTGCCGTTTTCGCCACTAATGAGTACGGTGCTCTCTGTGTTTGCCACCAGTTTTATCTGTTGGATTAACTGAGATATTTGATTGCTGCTACCTGATATTCCTACATCCCCAGTTCTGTCGGCAAGCTCTAGCTGTAGGTATTGATTTTCGAAAGATAGTTTTTCCGACAACGCCTGAACCTGCTCTAACGCTTGCCTTAAAGATTGCTCAGTTTGCTTTTGAATACTGATGTCACGAAATATCGCGACTACCCCCATCATCACACCATCTTTATATACGGCGGTTGAAGTGTAATGCACTGGAAAACTCGAACCATCTTTTCGCCAAAACACTTCATGGCTTATTTCACGTGCAACGCCATCCTTAAGGGTGCTATAGATAGGACAGTCTTCTTGGGGATAGTGGCTTCCATCGTTGTGGCTATGGTGATGGCAGTCATGAATATTTTTGCCTAGTAGCTCTTGGTTTTTCCAGCCAGTCATTTTTTCAGCGGCTGGATTGATGAACACCGCATTGCCCTCGAGATCAAAGCCGTAGATCCCTTCACTGACGGCATTCAATATCAATTGGTTTTCTGGCAGAAAGTCTGCGTGTGTGGTTTTTTGTTGCAGATTGATAGCTGTCATGGTCTTCCTATCGCGATATAAGGTGAGCAATCCAGCATAAGTATACGCTAAAGAGTTAAGTCACGACATAACGTGACTCTATTGATCGAGGTAAGTGTAAGATTATTGTCTAAGTGAATATTTGCTGGTGACTCGTCTTTATTAGTGATGAAAAGATAATTGAACAGGGCAGCTAGGCATATATTAAGTTAAAATGGTATCAGTTGAGTCTTTACTTAAGTTTGAGCCTGATTATGGAATACGATTTTTTGCGCAATACGGTAACCGGCACTGCTTTTGCGCGGTTTAGTATGGATCATGAAGCACTAGGATTCTGGTTGTCAGAAGAGTTGGGTGATGATGCTGGTAAGTATGTTGAGATCTGTCAACAGATTGCAAAACTGCAAGCTAGCCAATTAAGTGATTGGCGTCTAGTTGGGAAGGCACTTTCTATTGAGTTAGATCGTGAGCAGGCTAGGGTCTTTGCTAATAATATCGCAGAAGGTGACAGCGATGATGTTGAAATGGATGAATCTATGTCATTTTATGATGGTGAGTCAGAAGCTTTTTGCGGGCTAGAAGATTTTTACGAGGTATTGATTAATTGGCGCGAATTTTTAGATGAACGCTAGATGACTTATGTTATACCAATTGCATTAAGTATTTGGCCATTTCAGAGCCCCTCAGCCTTTTCAATTCAAAGCGCATTGGTAAAGAAATGGTTATTCCCTTTTAAGCCAATGCAAAGCAGAAGTGGAAAGACTGAGGGGCTCACGTAGTGCGGCTGAGGTTAAACAAATTGGCAAACGCTGTATGCTTCGCTATGGGATTTGGATATACGACTAAATGGTCTATTTTGTTCCATACAAAATAAGACATTTCGGCCCTCCTTGGCGGTCAGATTTAGGAGGTACGAGACCAAGGATGGTCGAAGGTAGAATAATGCAGGAGCAATTATCGAGAGCGAAGCAGGATGCCAGAGCCGAGAATAACTATTGGCTCAAATTCCACTACTTGCCTACAGCGTTTTGAATTCCCGCTGAATGGTCAAACTTTTAATGCAATTGGTATTACTTGCGGATTGAAAAAGGCAGCCTAGGCTGCCTTTTATTATTGAGTTTTGGGTAAATAATTACTGGTTAAGGTATCTTACTGCCATCTCTGTACGAGATTTTGCGTTTGCTTTACGCAATAAGTTCTTCACATGTACCTTAACTGTACCTTCACTAATGTGCAGTTGCTCTGCAACGACGCGGTTGCTTTGGCCTTCTGCGAGGTGTTGCAGAATTTCAAGCTCTCTTGGCGTTAGGTTTTCAATCCATTCCTGTTCGTTGACCGAACTATTTAGCTCTGACAAATACTCTTTTACATTATCGCTAATAATACGGTGTCCAAGCATGGCATTTTTAAGCATATCGAGTAGTAGATCTGGCTCAGTATCCTTTAGCAGGTAACCATCAGCGCCCGCTCTTACAAGCCTAATCACATCCTGCTTAGCATCGGAAACAGTTAAAATGACAATACGCGAGGTGACCCCTTCTTGCCGCAGTGCATTAAGGGTATCTAGGCCTGTCATCCCTTTCATATTTAAATCGAGTAATACGATATCGGGTTCATTTTCAGCAACGGCTGAAAGCGCATCTAGGCCACTTCCTGCTTCACCGAACAGAGTGAAATCTGAGTCTGAAGTAATAAGCTGACAGATCCCACGACGTAATAGTGGATGATCGTCAATAACGAGTACTGAATAAGGCTTACCCATTTAAAGGCCTCCTGCTGAGGTAAATTTGTAATTCGTTAAAATATGCATCTGCTATGCCTTATGAACCTGTTCTATAAGCTAATAGTTTTATACTGGTTCTTGTTGAGGCGGGAAAGTTAAGGACACCGTGGCGCCACCTTCCTCATTTTGATTAAATTCTACCACACCTGAGAGGCGACTGGCGCGCTCATGCATGATCCCTAAGCCAAAATGTTGGTCTCTTTCTTTGAGCTTTTCGATACCTACGCCATCATCACTGATATCGATGATCACTTTTTCGTCACTGATCTTCTGACAGCTAATATGAATATGCTTCGCCTTGGCGTGTTTAACAGCATTGAGCGTCGCTTCTCGGGTGAGCTGAAGAATGTGGATATGTTGATGTGCACCAAGTAATTGTACCGGAAGCTTGTAGTCTAAGGTTATTTCGGCATCAGTTTGGCCACGAAGTTGTTCGATCATCGCTTCTATAGCATGGCCCAGGTTGGGGTCTTTAATGGTTAGTCTAAAGGTTGATAATAACTCCCTAAGCTGAACATAGGCGGTATTAACTCCTTCATTGATTTCCTGTAACTGTTCAGCTGCTCGGGGGCTCTTAGAGGTTTTGTCTAACTCTTTGGACAATAGGTTTACTTGGATCTTTAAAAATGACAGTAACTGGCCTAATGAATCATGTAACTCACGAGCAATGACGCCACGTTCCTCCATTAACGCTAATTGCTGCCTTTGCTCTCCAGCATTATGGATAACCATAGAGCGGGCAAGCATGATGGCAAAGTTACTATATAGCGCCGTTGAGAAGGGCTGTTTTGAGATCACCTCTAAATAGCCTAGGTTATTTTGCTCAAACTTCAGGGCAAACTTTTGCGTGCTTTTAACATCACGCGGCCATTCACCTTGTGCGTCGAGAATATATTGCACTTGTTCATCTTCAACTATCACTAACCTTAAGTTGATATCGGGGTTATGGCTCTGCAGCTGATTGATTGCATCAGTTAATGTACTAATGTCTAATTTACTAGAATGTAACATCACCACATTATCGTAGAGTAATTTTAATTCGTTATTAGCGCGAGTAAGGGCAATCGTTTTCTCTTGAACTTGAGACTCGAGTCCCTGATACACACTGGCAAGTTTTTTTACTGTGGTATCGAGGGCACTGCTTAATGCACTCAATTCGATATACTCTGTTTTAGGCATATCTACATTAAAATTACCTTGTGAAATTGTATCTGCAGCCTGCATCAATTGTTGCAGTGGTTTAACAACTTTGCGTTTAGCTATTCTGACTGTGACAAAGGCAATAAGCAACATTATAGCTAAACCGGTTATTTGACTTATGGCCAGTAATTTAAGTTTGAAGGCTGCATGTTGTTCAGTTTCTAATACAAAAAGATCAATGGTATCGACAAAGTCTTTTAGTGCAGCCGCGTATAGCCGAGAGTTCTCCGACTCAATGTAATAGCGCATAACTTGCCATTTATCGATGACGGCTAAGTATTTTTGTTTAAGCTCTTTGGGTGTATACCAAGTGAGTGAGGCTCTAAGTGCTTGAGAATCTAGTGTGTTTTCAAACTCTGCAATTTTTTCTTCTGCAGACTCACTGCCAGAATTAGCATAAAACATAAGCCGATAACTCTGCATTCGAAGTGAACCCGATGCATTAATTGCTCTAGCGTCGCCCAAACTATATGAGAGATTAACAATGGCAAAAATGGCCAGTCCGCTAGAGAGTAAAATTAGCGTTAGCATGAATCCCCATATTGCCGATGTAAGTCTGCCTTTTTTCATTAAAAACTCTCAATTATTGGGTTTATGTGCTATTCGTTTATAGCAGTTCTATATTAGTGGATAGTTGAATACATTAACAAAAACCTAGAAATGTGAGCAACAACACGTTCACATGTTGATCTAACGCAAGTTTCACTGCGGATACCCCATAAGGGGTATGTTTTTGTTCGGGATTAGAGACTAACTTCACTCTCGTAATAGGTGGGTAATAAAGATTATAAAGTAACATGGAGATGAGATGGTGAGAACATTAACTAAAAAGACTTTTGCAGTAAGTGCAATGGTCGCTGCAAGCTTACTAGCTGGCAGCGCATTCGCAAGTGATAAAACTGAACCACGTAACGAAATTTACAAAGATAAATTTTCAAAGCAATACGATAGCTGGCATGACACTTCAGAAAGCAAAGAAATTGTCGATATGCTTGAAGAAGTACCAAGCTTAGTTGTCCTTTGGGCTGGTTACGGTTTTGCTAAAGACTATAACGCTCCTCGTGGCCACATGTACGCCGTTACAGACGTACGTAACACGCTTCGTACTGGCGCACCAACTTCAGCTGAAGATGGTCCAATGCCAATGGCATGTTGGTCTTGTAAGAGCCCAGACGTACCTCGTATGATCGAAGAACAAGGTGAAGATGGTTATTTCACTGGCAAGTGGGCTAAAGGCGGTCCTGAAATTGTCAATGTTCTAGGGTGTTCTGATTGTCACGAAAAAGGTAAGTCGAAGCTACGTATCTCTCGTCCATTTGGCGAGCGTGCTATGGAAACACTAGGCACTCCATTTGATAAAGCTTCTCGCAAAGACAAGCAATCAATGGTTTGTGGTCAGTGTCACGTCGAGTACTACTTCGAGAAGACTAAAGATAAGAAAGGTTTCGTTAAGTTCCCTTGGGATAACGGCACTACAGTTGAGCAGATGGAAGTCTACTATGACAACATCGAATTCTCTGATTGGACTCACGCCGTTTCTAAAACACCAATGCTGAAAGCACAGCACCCTGGTTATGAAACTTGGCAGTTAGGTGTACACGGTAAGAACAACGTAAGTTGTACTGACTGTCACATGCCTAAAGTTAAGAATGCTGAAGGCCGTAAGTTTACTGACCATAAAGTGGGTAACCCATTCGATCGCTTTGAAGAGACTTGTGCTACTTGTCACGAGCAAAGCAAAGAGTTCATGGTTAACCTAACTGAAGAGCGTAAGCATAAAGTTGCTGACCTTAAAGAGCGTGCTGAAACTCAGCTAGTTAAAGCTCACTTCGAAGCAAAAGCTGCTTGGGATGCTGGTGCAACTGAAGCCGAAATGAAGCCTATCCTTATGGATATCCGTCATTCACAATGGCGCTGGGATTATGCAACTGCATCACACGGTGTTGCTGCTCACGCTGCAGATGAAGCTCTTCGTGTACTAGGTACTGCGGTAGACAAAGCTGCTGATGCTCGCATCAAGCTTGCTCAACTACTTGCTGCTAAAGGTGTTAAGCAACCAATTGCTTACCCAGACACTTCTACCAAAGCTAAAGCTCAAGCAGCTCTAGGTATGGACATGAAGAAGATGAATGCTGATAAAGCTGAATTCAAGAAAACTATGTTACCTAAGTGGGATGCTGAAGCTGAAAAGCGTGAAGCGACTTACAAGTAACAGCTATATATAGCTAAGTTTTCTCTGCATAGCTCTATTGTAGAAAGCCCTCATTATGAGGGCTTTTTTTATGCGTCAAAAATTGTTTAGCCTTCTGTTAAACACCGCTACTTAATTAACGCTAATAATGCTTTAAAGCGTTCGCCTATTGCTTCATGCTGTAATTCGAATAGCAATGATTCTACATTTGTTTTTAGCGCCCCATGTTCCTGCATCATCTCTATACCTAACTGTTTATTCTCAGGTGTTCTCGAAGACATGGCATCGACGATTAAGTGTGTCGGGTAAGCATTGTCGAGAAGGTCCATACAGGTCTGATAGACACAAACATGAGTTTCTATCCCTGCGACCAATATATGTTTCTGTCCCATAGCGGAAAGCTTTGCTCTGAATTTAGGGCATTGCCAGCCACTAAAGTGCTGCTTTGCAATTGGCTCTGTGGTTCGTATCAACTCTGTGGCGAGTACGTCAGTTGTCGCACCAAGCTTATCCGGAAGTTGCTCTAGCCATAAAATCGGTATGTCGAATAACTGTACCCCTTTTATCAATATGGTCAGTTTTTGGTGTAGTGCTTCACTTTGATGCATCACTCGTGCGAGTTGCCCTTGCACGTCCACAACAACTAATACGCAATCTTCGGGTTTCAACATTCAAGGTCCTTGGTACTTGTGGATTATTTGCACTAGTACAACTCAAATCCGCGTTGTAGCCAATAGGCGATAAGTCTAAGCCGTAATGACTGTGCCTTATGGCAGTGCAGTTATTGCATAAATGCACCCGATTGGTGCATTTATATTTATATTTTAATGGCTGTGAAAGGCTATCTGTATGTTTTTAATGGTTTTGTATTTTTGGCCTGATGCTTGAATTGTCTTTATTAGAATTAAAATAGTCTCAGGGAGATAGCCATGAAATTGGTCAGTGCCATTATTAAGCCGTTTAAGTTAGATGATGTAAGAGAAGCTATCGCCAGTGTCGGTATTGAAGGGATGACAGTGACAGAAGTTAAAGGCTTTGGTCGTCAAAAAGGCCATACAGAGCTTTATCGAGGTGCAGAGTACCAAGTTGATTTTCTGCCAAAAGTTAAACTCGAAATAGCAACCAAAGCGGAAAATGTAGAAATGCTAGTGGAAGCGATTACCGGTGCAGCCCGTACTGGCAAGATTGGTGATGGCAAAATTTTCGTTACCAACTTAGAGCAAGCAACCAGGATAAGAACTGGCGAACTCGATAACGAAGCACTTTAAAGGGGTAGGGAAATGGACGATTTAACTAAACTTGGATTAACAGTAACTGAGCTACGTTTTGCTCTGGATACTTTTTATTTTTTGATCTCCGGTGCGCTAGTGATGTGGATGGCGGCAGGTTTTGCCATGTTAGAAGCGGGACTTGTTCGCTCAAAAAACACCACTGAAATTTTAACTAAGAACGTCTGCTTATATTCAATCGCATGTGTAATGTATCTAATCGTTGGTTACAACATTATGTATGTAGATAACGGTGAAGGTGGATGGTTACCCTCATTTGGTTCTCTGATTGGTTCACAAGCGGATGGTGCAGATCATGCGCTTGAGTCTGATTTCTTCTTCCAAGTGGTATTTGTGGCAACTGCCATGTCGATAGTGTCTGGTGCTGTCGCTGAGCGTATGAAACTGTGGGCATTCTTGGCATTTTCAGTGTTTATGACTGCCGTTATTTACCCTGTTGAAGGCTACTGGACTTGGGGCGGCGGCTTCTTATCTGAAGCGGGTTTTGTTGATTTCGCTGGAAGTGGCATTGTGCACATGGCTGGTGCAGCAGCGGCTATTTCGGGAGTACTGTTACTCGGTGCTCGAAAAGGTAAGTATGGTGCAAACGGGCAAGTGAATCCTATCCCGGGCTCCAACTTACCTATGGCAACCTTAGGTATGTTTATATTGTGGATGGGTTGGTTTGGCTTTAATGGCGGTTCGCAGTTATTGGTATCGGACGCTGAGAATGCAAGTGCTGTGGCAAAGATATTTGTCAACACCAACTCAGCAGCAGCGTTTGGTGCGATATCAGCCTTAATAGTATGTCGACTCATTTGGGGGAAAGCAGATTTGACCATGATTTTAAATGGTGCATTAGCGGGATTGGTGGCAATTACGGCGGATCCATTATCGCCATCGCTAGCCATGGCTGGAGTTATTGGTATTGTTGCTGGCGGCGTGGTGGTGTTTTCGATTGTTGCCTTTGACCGAGTTAAAATAGATGATCCAGTTGGGGCTATCTCGGTACACGGTGTGGCTGGGCTATTAGGCTTAATGTTAGTACCGGTATCTAATGCAGATGCATCTTTTATCACTCAGCTTTATGGCGCAGCGGTGATATTTGCTTGGGTGTTCCTCGCTTCTACTGTTGTTTGGCTTGGCCTTAAAGCAACCATGGGGATCCGTGTTACGGAAGAGGAAGAGTATAATGGTATGGATGCTTCAGACTGTGGCATCGATGCATACCCTGAGTTTGTTTCAGTAAAAAGTGGTAGCTAATTATTCATAGAGATGGAAAAAGCAGAGCTTAGGCTCTGCTTTTTTATGGGGAAAGGTTTTCTTGAAGTGTCGAGAACCAGTTGGTTACAGGCGATAAAAAAGAGCGGAGATAATATTTGGCCAATGGATCTGCAGGAGCGTTAAGTATAGGATGGGGTTAACTTTATCTTAGGTATTACTTGGTGATGGATTAATGAAAAAAATCATAAATACCAGTTTACTATTGTTGTGCTTTAGTAGTTTTAGCGCTGTATCGGGTCAAGTGGTGGTGCGTAAATCCAGTGAACCATTTGATGCTTTTGCTGTTCGTGACCAAGTGCTTTTAGAGCATGATTGGCAACAATCACTTAGGTTTCAACGACAAATTCAGATCCTACAAGCGCTGCCGATAGGCTGTTTACCTATTGCGGTACCCTATCGCTATTTCACTTGTGGTTCTCAATTTTATCGGCCTTATAGTTACCAAGATAAACAACTTTATATCGAAATAGATAAACCGTCTCCCATAACATCGCAGTGATAGATGTTAGTTATTGACTAATGAGCTCATGCATTTGATTTACGATTTGTAACGTTTTTAGCAAAGAGAATAAGCCATACCGACTATGCTTATAGGTAAGGTTTCTTGTGTTGAGAGTGTTATGAAGAGTGTTTCTATAAGCCTATTATCATTTCTTTTTCTGCTGCAAGCTTGTACTTCGACCTCTGAACCAAGCAAACAGTATGCACTTGAAAGCTATTATCATGATGAGCACTTCCATGCGATCCCCGAGCTTCCAGCGGCCGAGAGTCTATTTTATTTATCAGATAACGACCTTAGAAAAGTTCGCAAGGATTTTAATAGAGCCAAGTTGTCTAAATCGAATAATATTTTAGTCCACAAATGGTTAGCAAACTATATTAACGCTCAAGATGGAGGGTTTCGTTATGCCGATAACTTGACCCGCTCTGCTAGCGAAACCTTCAATGACAGAGAAGGGAACTGTTTATCTCTAGTGCTATTAACCGCCGCTATAGCCGATGAGCTAGATGTAACTGTCCAATTCCAAGAGATTGACGTTCCGCCTGTTTGGGATAAACAAGGGGGATTTTATCTTGTAAATGGTCATATTAACCTTAAGTTACTGCCTCAAGAGCAGCGTAACAGTATTAATTTTTCTATCGGCGCAATTCAAATCGATTTTTTACCTGAGCGAGCGATGCAAGGCTATGACAAGCGTCGAGTGAGTCAGTCGATGGTGGCCTCAATGTATTACAATAATGTTGCCGCAGAAGCCTTGGTAAAAGGACAATATGATAAAGCGTATGGCTTGTTGAAGCTCAGTTTGCAGCAGGATAATCAATTCTTACCTGCGATTAATACGCTAGCTGTGCTATATCGGTATAAGGGGCTGATTGAAGAGGCTGAGGCTTTGTACAAATTAGCGTTAACCATCGATCCTGATGATATGAATGCGCTGTATAACTATGCGATTATTCTTGGCGAGCAAAATAGGCTCGATGAGTGGGCTGATGTGCACAAAGTGATGGAGCTTGCTCGGATCCGTAATCCCTATTATTACTACAGCATGGCACAGCAAGCTTACTTCGATAAAGAGTATAAGCTCGCGTTAAACTGGTATAAAAAAGCGATTGATAAGGCTGATTACCGTCATGAATTTTATTTTGGTCTATCTAGAACATATTGGGCTACGGGTGATGAACGTCGAGCTCAAGTTAACATGGAGAAGGCATTATCATTGACCAACGACTTAAACAATAAGCATCGTTATCAATCAAAACTTCATGCAATGAGAAGTCATTAGCTTGCTTGCTAATGACATCGGTTTTTATCGATATGCAGTGATACCTAATGCTTGTCTTTTATAGGATAACGCCTGTTCTCCCCGACAGCCCAACCACCATAACAGCCCATCTTCGTTGATTTTTACAGCAGCGACTGTCACGATCCTAACTACGAGTAACATTTTGTATACTTGTGCACGGCAGTATTTGAACGCGTTATTAGTTAGTTGAAAGCATTATAGGATGTTTAGTGGGAATTAATTGGCTTTATATAGAATAAAGATAGTGAAAGTCATTCTAATTATTCCTTTTAAAATAGGTAGTTAAGTTTATTTTGTGTAATTTATAATTACTTGATTGCAATGTGAAGCGATACTGGATAAATTGAACGCAGTATCGCAATCGAGAGATAAGAATTCACACGCTAGACGGAGCGCAGTATTACCATGTATTACCAAAATGATGATGTTCGAATTAATAAGATTAAAGAGTTGTTACCTCCAATTGCAATTTTGGAGCGATTTCCGGCAACAGAGAACGCATCAGCGACCGTATTTAATGCGCGTGAAAGCATCCATAATATCTTAGCAAAAAAGGATGACCGCCTTTTAGTGGTTATCGGCCCTTGCTCTATTCATGATCCTGTTGCAGCAGTTGAGTACGGAAAACGTCTCGTTGAGCTGCGTGAGAAGTACAAAGATCAATTAGAGATTGTTATGCGCGTCTATTTTGAAAAGCCGCGCACAACAGTTGGCTGGAAAGGCTTAATCAACGATCCGAATATGGATAATAGCTTTAAGCTAAATGATGGTTTGCGCACAGCTCGCAAGCTTTTGCTTGATCTTAATGATATGGGCTTGCCAACTGCTGGTGAGTTTTTAGATATGATCACGCCGCAATATGTTGCCGACTTAATGTGTTGGGGCGCAATTGGCGCTCGCACCACTGAATCGCAAGTGCATAGAGAGTTAGCTTCTGGTCTTTCAAGCCCTGTAGGGTTTAAGAATGGTACCGATGGCACTATTAAAGTCGCTATTGATGCCATTGGCGCAGCCAGCGCACCACACCATTTCCTTTCGGTGACAAAATTTGGCCATTCAGCGATTGTTGAAACTAAGGGGAATCCTGATTGTCATATCATTTTGCGTGGTGGTAAAGAGCCTAACTACAGTGCAGCGCATGTGGCGGAGATCAATCAGCAGCTCGAAAAAGCAGGGCTTGCTAATAATATTATGATCGACTTTAGCCATGCCAATAGCCGTAAACAGTTTGCGCTGCAGATGTCAGTTGCCGATGATGTGGCTGGCCAATTGAGCGCCGGTGAAACATCGATATTTGGTGTTATGGTCGAAAGTAATCTGGTTGAAGGTAGACAGGATCCTGTTGAAGGCCAATCACTTTGTTATGGTCAGAGTGTAACAGATGCATGTATCGGCTGGGGTGACACTGAGACAATGCTGAGCGTATTGAACGAGAGTATTCTCAAGCGTCGATAACAAGATAGCGCTAAGCTATTTGTTAAAATGAAACCTGGTGTTAGCACCGGGTTTTTTTATGGATTTTTATAACGACAAAAAGAGCAGCTAGGCTCTTTGTTGATAAACGCAGCAATACTGCTGTCTATCTTTTTCGTCAATCTAATCGTTCGTGCTCTAATCTCAATATAAACTTAGGGTTTACTTTGAGCTAACCTGAATTTTCTCAATATCACTAGCCGGAGCTTCAACCACAAAATCAAGCTGCACTAGTGAGTCTTTTGCGCCAGTTTTGGACTCGCTATAACGCCACTGCTTTAACGCTTTAATGGCTGATGCATCAAACACTGCCGTTGGCGATGATTTGATCACTTTAATATTGTTCACTTCACCTGCGGGAGTGATATCAAATTTCATCACTACAAATCCATTCTGGTTAGCTTCAACTGCCGCAGCAGGGTAGACGGGTTCTATTCTAATCACGGGATGAATATCCTGATTTTTATCATCTCCTGCTAACACTTGCTGGTTTAGTAAAAGGCTACTTAAGCCAAGTGCCACTGTCAGCCCGATAACGGCTAGACCACTTTGGCCTTTTTGGTGAGTTTTCATTTGCATAATACGCTCCTTGAGTATGTGTTTATTTCCATAGTGAGTGTGTAACAGACCGTGATTAGCCTGTTGCGAGTAAGCGAGTAACATTTTGCTATAAACTATTTTTTCTGCAGTATCGAGAGTGGCTGTCACCTTGGCATCACAAGCTAGCTCCTGATCATTTCTAAAGCGTTTATAGGCTAGCCAAAACAGTGGGTTAAACCAAAATGTGGCTAAGATCCCGTAGGCTAAAAGATTACAAAACAGATCCAATCTTTTGTGATGGTATTGTTCGTGAGCAATAATGGCACGCTGCTTTAATGGGCTTAGACTGACGAAATCAGGTGGCAGAATGATCTTAGGGCTAATAATCCCAATTAACATGGGACTGTGAACTTTTGGGTGGCTATAAGTGGGCAGATATGAAGCTAAACCTTTTACTTTAATAGCAGTCTGCAGCAATGTGCGTAGGTAAGCGCTTTGCAGGAATAAGGCAAAAGTCATACAACTAAAACCAATCAACCAAGTGGAGATAAGTGTTTGTCTATACCAAGAAGACTCGCTTTGGCTTATCACCTTACCAGCTTTAACACTGTAGTAAGCTATCTGATCGGACTGAATGGGGAAAAGCTGTGTTGGTAGGTAATTGACTAACAGTGAGCTTAGTAAGATCAGCGGCAAAAGCATCCATAGAGCATAGGTTTTGTGCGCACCTAGGTGTTTTTGCAATCGACTATGGCTAAGTAAGAGTATGCTGCAAACGAGACTTAGCAAAAGTGTTTGTTGAAGAAGCCAGAGGATCATGACTTATTCTCCTCTTGCCAGGTATCAATCAGTTGCTGTAACTCCTCTACATCTTTTGCACTTAGCTTATTTTCACGAGCAAAGCCTGCAACCAGTGGTGCAACCCTGCCAGAGAAGAGTCTTTCGATAAAAGATTCACTCTCTTTGAGTTGATAATCACTTTGATCGATCAATGGATGATATAAGTAACTACGCCCCTGTTTTTCAAAACCGATAGCCTGTTTTTTCACAAGTCTATTTAGCAGCGTTTTAACAGTCTTTTCATGCCAGTCATTACTCTGAGCCAAAAGCGCTACGACTTCGCTGGCGCTTATTGGGGATTTTTGCCAAAGCACATTGAGTACATTGAGCTCGGCATTACTTATCTCTTTCATCATTACCATCGATTACAGTTGTAATATGTGATTATGATTACAGATGTAATCATAATGTGCAAGCTGTAATGTTAAGAAATTGATAATCAATTGGTAGTGGATGTCGGATGTGCTTGTATACTATTGAATACATTAGCTAATGGTGAAATTCGATTGGTTTTATAAGTTGTTATTGAATTTTATCTATAGCCTTTAGGCGCTGCCACGGTACAATAAGCTAAAAATGAGTGCCCTAAACAAGGATTGTAAAGGTATGAATGCAAGTCAGCTATCTCGCAGGGTAATCTGTTCCGTACTTTTTTGTTGTGGTTTTTCTGTTAATGCTTATGCATCAGAAGCGACTGATAGTTCGTTTAATAAGACCCCTAAACTTCTGCCTATTTTCAGCCAGAAGTTGAGCTTTTTCCTTCCCAATGATTGGAAACTAGCCTACACCCACCTCGAAGATGGGATGTTTTCTGCTGAGTTTTTACCTCAAAGCGAAGGGCTACATAACTGGTCTTCAATGGTTTGTATCCAAGGATTTGAGGGCTTGTCAGCAAATATTGCGCCCGAAGAGTTCCTTGATACCATGGTCGATACCTACAGAGAAAGCTGTAGCGGTGAAGTGATTTATCAGCGCGTAGATGATGAGTATATCAATGGGTATCAAACAGCGAGTGCGATTATAGGTTGTACACAAATGCCTAATAGTCATCTTAATGAACTACAAATCGATTTCTACAGTGAGCCACCGCACTTAAGTGAGATAGGTTTTTATACAGCGGTTAGCGGTGAGCGTGATCTTTACCTTATTCATAAGTCGTTAAGAGGCGCTGAGTTTAAAGCTATTACCGCTCCGATTGAAAAGACAAACTATCGTGAGTTTATGTCGACGGTTAGCCCCATTAACCTGAATTAGATAATCTCTTAGCTCCTTGAACGAGCGTTTATTTGTTCTGTACATACTGCTTCCTTAAACGTAACGGACTATTGCGTTAGCAATACAGAACTCAGTCGGTTTTATGTTTATTATTCTCTATCACTGGGCTTAGTTTGCTCATTTTCATATGACTTCTGAATGAATAATTTTGTCTGTCGAAAAAGTGGCTTGAAGGTAAACTAAAGGATTAGTTGCTAGCTCTAATGTCATACCCGCTCTCTATACTCAGCAGTCCAATAGTTGCAATCTAAGCTAGAACAAATCGACTTACTGATTAGTTAGACATTTAACCGTATAGACGTCTATAATGCGCGCACAAAGCGGTAACCTGATAATACCGCTGCGTAACAATCATAATAACTAACTAGTCAACTTTATTGGTGCCTCTGCTTTCAACTTGCGTGTTGGCTGAGGATAATCGGGAAGTCAGTTAAATTCTGACACTGCCCCCGCAACGGTGAATGGTGAGAGACAGGCGCTTTAAAGCTTGTTATCGCATATTGATGACTTCTTCAATATAGAACCTAAGTCCGGAGACCGGCCCGTAAAGTGATTTCGATGATTTCGGCGGGCAGATCTCGAAGTGCGGCAAAATTGTAAATATAGCGAAGGAACTATGCGCTAGTTGATTTACTGTGCCGTGACGCATTTGCCCCGTTTTCCTTTAGGAGTCAAGGGTAAATGGGTACTAAACAATCAAACATTGCGTTGCTGATCAGCGGCGTATTCAGCTTAACTGCATTGCCAACAGTGGCAGCAGAATCCAATCAAGACGTTACTATTGATGAAACCATTACCGTAACTGGTACCCGTTTCGATAGAACCAGCGAACAGCAGCTTACCGTCATTAATACTATTGAGCGTAGCGAGATTGAGCGGCTTAATCCTAAGTCAGTCGCTGACGTGTTAGAGACTCTACCTGGCGTTAGTGTTGTACGAAATGGTGGTGCAGGGCAAAGTGCTTCGATTAGCCTACGCGGAACCAATTCTAGCCACGTTTTGGTCATTGTTGATGGCGTAAAAGTGGGGTCTGCGACGCTCGGTAACTTTAGTTTTAATACATTATCACCTGAAAGTATTGAGCGAATTGAAGTGTTGAAAGGTCCTAGAGCATCTGTATGGGGCAGTGATGCTATTGGCGGTGTGATTCAAATTTTCACTCGCCAGCTTAAGAGTGATGAATGGTATGTTGGCGCTGAATATGGCTCTAATGATTATATTCGAGGCTCTGCGGGAGTTGGTGTTGAACATGGTAATGGCAGCAGCACATTGACTGTAAACCGCGAACAATCTGACGGCTATGATATTTATCGAGGCGCTGACTCTGAGAAAGATGATGATGGCTACAGTCGTACCTCACTTTCTCTTAAAGGTTCGCAGCAGCTGGATCAGCATTGGCAAGCACTATGGAGTGGCCAATACGACAGAGGCAATACTCAGTACGACGATATCTACGGCAGTGGTGGCGCGGACGAATCGGATTATGCAAATTATATTTGGAACCTAGGAGCTCAATACCAAGGCGACAAACTTACAAGCAAATTCACTGTTAATCAGTCTAGGGATTATAATGAAAATTTTCGCGGCGATAATAAAGATGTAGCGCGCGCTGACTTTGAAACGATGCGTAAACAGGTTAGTTGGAGTAATCAGTACCTGTTAGCTGATGGTTTAAATCTTAATGGCGGCTTAGATTGGTCAAACGAGGCTGTACTGGGGGATTATGCTCAAGATGAGAGAGACATTCTTGGCGCATATGTTTTAGTTGGTAAGCAGTGGCAGCAGTTACTAGCCGAAGTAGCGGTTCGTTATGACGATGTTGAAAATATCGACAGCGAAACGACTTATAATGTCAGCTTCGCTTATCAGTTTGATGAACACTGGCGTTTATCTGCCACCACGGGCACAGCCTTTAAAGTGCCTACTTTTAATGATCTGTACTGGCCCAATTCTGGAAACCCAGATCTGCTATCTGAAACTTCTACAAGTTATGATATGACACTAAATTATAGCCGTAACACAGTTAGTGCTTATATTAGCGTCTTTAAAAATGATATCGATAACTTGATAGCTTGGGCACCGACTGGTGAAGTTGATGATAATGGTTGGGATATTTGGAAGCCTGCCAATGTAAACAATGCAGAAATTTCAGGCGTTGAATTTTTCACTAAGTTTGAAATATTTGGATTTGATAATCAGCTGGCTTATACCTACTTAGAGCCAGAGGATAAGAAAACTGGAGAAATGCTAATTGGTCGTAGCGAGAATGAAGTTAACTATTCATTGAGTTATCAGTGGCATGATTTTGATTTATTAGCTAACTATCATTATCAAGGTAAACGCTTCGCAGGTTACGGTTTATATCTTGAGGCATATCAACAGTTAGATTTAGGTATCGGATATCAAGTGGCTGATAATTGGCAATTACGTTTAAAAGCTAACAATGTATTTGATGAAGAGATCATCTCTGCAACCAACTATATTAGCCCTGGTCGTGAGTTATTCTTTAGTGTGAGCTATAGCGCTTTTTAACAGCGGCTGAGAAATCAAAAAAGCCAGTCTTAATCAGACTGGCTTTTTTGTGCCTGCAACCTAACTAAAGAGTGTGTTGCTGTAGGGTTTCAAACCGCAGATACAAAAAAACCTCGCTAAGCGAGGTTTAAGTTGTAAGCTTAAGGTCTTAAATTGCCTCAGCTTAATGTTTAAATGTTGCAACACCTAAACGAAATATTGGTGCCCGAACCCGGAATCGAACCAGGGACACGAGGATTTTCAATCCTCTGCTCTACCGACTGAGCTATTCGGGCAACGGGCGCTATTAAAAGGCTTTTACCGATTTGAGTCAACCAATTTCTGCTAAATATCACTATTTTTTAGCTGGACGTTGAATAATTCAGCGTTTAGCTGCACAACTGAGCAAATTGTCTATCAGTTCGCTAGCTTTAGCCATTGAACTACTATTTGTTATAAAACTGTGAATATAATCGCGAGTTACACGGTCTAGTATTTATAACTAAAATATCAGTGAGGGTGAAGCTAGTTGCATATTCAGACAGTTTGGAAAATTCAACGTTATCCAGTAATGCTACTCGTAGCTATTGCTTTTCTGTTGTTGCTTTCATTGCTAGGACTACATAGGTTGAACCTTGATGTCGATTTTAGTGATTACTTCTCTCCAGAGGAACCACGTTTTATTGCTTTTAATAACATGAGTGATAACTTCGAACGTCATGATCAGTTGTGGTTATTGCTTGAGAGCAAGCAGGACTGGCGTGACGGCGAGCTTAACCACTCCTTGTTAGCGTTTGTCTCTCAAATTGATAAACAGTCAGATATCATCAGTGTGCAGGGCTATAACCAATTCGTGCAAGGTCATGCTCAATTAAATAAAATCCTGCCCTATAAGAAGCATCCTCGTCTAGATTCCGTTTTGTCTAATGACGGCCATGCAATATTGCTACAGTTTCAGCTAGATGAGTCTAAGGCATCACAATTTAAAACCCGTAGTTTATGGCTCATCGATACGTTAGATAACATCAAACTTCAATCGCAGCAGTTCTGGAAACCGTTAAAGGTTAATAGTTACCTCAATGGTACCCATGCCTTAAACTGGCAATATGCCAAAGTATTGCGCCATGACCTTACTTGGTTTGCCCCCTCTTTGTTACTCGTCATCTTTGTTATGGCGGCTCTGTTTATTCGGCAGAAAGTATGGATTGCAGCACTGTGCCTTAATAGTTTGATAGCGCTTGTTCTGACGCTTGGCGTTGCTGCATGGTTGAAGCTCACTTTGGCTGCTATAAGTGCTTTTGTGCCGGTGATTATTGTGACGCTAGCGCTTGCCTATGCATCGCACCTGTATTTTGGTTGGCGCAGGGCGGTGAATAATGGTTTGTCGAATGAATTAGCGCTAAAAGAAACCGTTCGTGTAAATCAGGCACCACTTTTCTACTCAACCATTACCACTATATTTGGTTTCTGTTTACTGACTTTTAGTCCATCACCTCCAATTCAAAGCTTTGGATTACTCGTAGCTTTTGCTGTGCTCTGTAACTATTTACTGAGCCTTACCACGCTTATATATTTTGCCAAGTTCTCGGTTGCAAAGCCTCAACCAATCCGTTTATTTACCACTGTTATAGGGTTAGCTAAATATAATGTAAAAAGACCCAACTCGGTTATGTTGGGGATTGTGCTTATCAGTATCGCTGCCACATTTAGTGTCTCTAAATTGACCTTAAATGACGACCCATTAAGTTACTTCAATGAAGACAACCCTTTTACCGTTTCTAGCCAGAAAATGCGTCAGTATTTTGCTGGCATTAACTTGCAACATTATGTTGTTGAGAGTGTTTCAGGTGAGCAAGTGGATAAAACTGAGCTGAGCTTTATTTATAAGTTTGCACGCTTTTTAAAAGCTCAGACTGAAGTCAATAAAGTGCAGCATTTAGGTGACTGGATCAGAAGTACTGGGCTTGGGCAGCGTCAGTTTCATCGCTTACTCGCTAATAACTCAGCATCAGAATTGCATTTACGAAGTGAACTGTCCGCAAGCAAGAGTGCAGCCCTCGTGACGCTGTACCTCAAACCGATGACGGCCATGGAGTTGGTCGCATTTGAGACAAAGGTTAACCATTGGCTAAAACAGAATGCTTCGCAAGTTACTGTCAGTCCACCACTTGGTAGCAACTTACTGTTTGCCCATCTAAGTATTGATAACGCCAATAATATGCTGTCTTCATTTGGTGTGGCTTTAATCGCATTAGCTGTGCTACTCAGTATTTTAAAGCATTCGTTACTGTTTGGATTTATGGGGTTGCTGCTTAACTTTCTGCCTTTGCTGTGGGTATTTGCTTTGTGGCAGCTTAACGGCGGCTTTATTAGCTTAGGCACGGCAGTTGTGCTCGGTATGATGTTGGGCGTGATTGTTGACGATACATTGCACTTGATGTTGAAACTGCCGAGCGAACGTTCAGAAGACAGCATAGCGCTTATGTGGCAAGGGTTAAGTAAGGTACTACCTGTGATCAGTTTTACCACGCTGACGATAGCTCTTGGATTTTCCATTGGCTTATTGTCTGACTTTGCTCCTATAGCACAACTGAGTTTGTTGTCTTGCCTGGTAGTGCTTTTCGCCTGGGGCTTTGATGTATTGATGTTACCAGTGCTCTATCAGCGTTGGGTGTTAAGGAGGTCAAATGCTTGAGCGAAATTTACCTCGATGTTTTCCATTGAGAGGCAAACACTCAATTGGATTGGCTGATCATGCTAATGGTCAACGAATCGAAAGCTGGTTAAAAGCAGCAACAGTATCTCCTCTCCGCTTTTCTGATCAACAGACTGACGCGATGGCAAGATTGCTGCCTTTATTACTGTGCGGTGAACAATCAGCGCAGTTAGTATTTAATAGCGAGATAGCCCGCTTAGCAGGTTCGGAACATAAACTCATTCTAAACTGTTTACATGGAGTAGAAGCGGATGAATATCGGCACGACATAGCCTTGCAACAAGTTGCAACTCAATTGACGGAGCTTACCAGCTTTAACCTAGTGCAACGAAAAGCCAAGCGTTTTTATGCCAGCTTAGGGCGAGTTGAAAATTACAGCGAACACTTTGTCAGAATTTCCATCTTAGATACCTGTGTCACCCATATTATGCAGTCGTTTGAGCAATGCCATTTAGGCAGAGAGCATCCCTTTGCCCTATTGTGCGGGCTAATTAAAAAAGATGAAGCTAAACATGTTTACGTTAGCCGCAAACATGCAATGGCGCTTGGTGCGAGTGCTAACCAGTTTGCTGAGCAACATGAGCAAGTGGTGGGTAACTTGATGCAGCTGCTACTGACTCAAGGTGGGGCATTTGAGTCTATGGGAGTGTGTTTAGACGGTGTAACAAGAAAGCTGGAGGCTAAATGGCGGTAAAATTTGCTAAACATTCGCTCTCATTGAAAGGAATTGAGCACGCGCTACCTCATCACAATATTGATAATCAATATCTGTTAGAGAAGCTAAAGCTGCAGTGCGGTTTACTGATGGCTAGAAAAGCGAAAGCGATTGCACGGCGAATCGGAATAGAGGGGCGGCATTTGTGCCGTGATCTTAATGTCGCAACAAGTAAACCCTCGCCAACCAGTATAGAGTTGAGCGTTCAAGCTCTTAATGGGGCGCTGTTAGCTGCAGATATTGAAATCAGCCAGCTTGACTATTTACTTTCTCATACCTGCACACCACATACTCAAGTCCCCCCCAATGCTGCCTGGGTTGCGGATAAATTGGCATATCATGGCCCCTATTTGGAGTTACGCCAAGCGTGTACTGGCTTTGCTAATGGGTTGCAGATAGCCTCTAGCTTTTGTGCTGTGAATCAACAGCCGGTGGCCATTGTTGGTTGTGAGACCGGTTCTGTCTATTTTGATATGGATAATCAATTCATTGATACAGAGCAGTTGGTGAACTACGTGCAAATGGGAGATGGCGCAGCGGCTGTGGTGCTAGCACCTGCCGAACAATTAGCGGGTTCGATTGGCACTATTTCTGATATCTATTTGGGCCATATAGGCGTGGGTAAAGAGGCTGGTTTCTATCTCGACTCAGGTTCGCACGATGTCGCCAATAAGCAGATGGCTAGGTTTCATCATAATACTCAGGCGGTAAGGCAGCAGGGCAGCCAATTATTTGAGCTTGGTTTGGCTGCTTTACAATCACGGGGGCACCACCTTGATGACTTTCGTTTTATATTGCCGCATCAAGCGAATGGCCATATTGATCGATTACTTGGTGATGCGTTATCTATTGAATCTAGTCGGATTATTAATGATGCAAAATCACTTGGGAATTTAGGTTCGGCAGCGATATGGGTTAGTTTAGCTAAATTGATTAACTCTGGCGTGTTGAACTGCGGTGATAAGGTGATGGTATTAGGTGCTGAAGCGACAAAATATCTATATGGCGGTTTTGTTTACCATCATTTGTAAATCTATCTCTAAAAAAAATAAAGGCCTCTAATGAGGCCTTTATTGATAATAACGGGTGACAAAACAGCGATGATAATTAGCGCTGAGCAACCAATTTGTTGTCAGGGAAGTTAGCTTGCATCACCATAAGTGTATGCTCTTTAAGCTTATCTTGTCCTAGTTCGCCATATGCTTGAGACATGATCTCTAAAGCTCTTTCTGTTGATGGTGTACCAGGGAAACCTTCCATAACGAGCTGTGCTCGAATGGCTGCTGCACTCCATGCATTCATTTTTATGTAGTATTCAGCTACCTTGATCGAGTAAAGTGCCAGTCTATTTTTTAAGTGTTGCATGCGTTTTTGAGCATCTGCTGCATACTTACTGTTTGGATAAGCCTTAACCAGTCTATCGAAATCTTTAAATGCATCTTGAGCCGCTTTAGGATCACGATCAGATCTATCGATGTTTAACATATCGTGGAAAAGGTAACGATCAGACTGCATATTGACTAGACCGCGCATATAGTAAACGTAATCTATGTCTTTATGTGTTGGGTTTAATCGAATGAAACGGTCTATGTTAGCGATGCCTGAAGCTGGATCATCGAGCTTGTAGTAAGCAAATATTAAATCGAGTTGGACTTGAGTTTTATGAGGTCCAAATGGGAAACGGGAATCCAAAGCTTCTAAAGAACGAACTGCTTTGCTGTAATTTCCCAGCTCCATAGAGGTTCTTGCTTGAGAATAAAGCACTTCAGGCGAACTTTTGATCATTGCAGGGTCTTCGCCCTGTTTACTACTACAGGCCGTAACAGCAAGCGATATTAGGACTACAGCAACACTTTTAGCAATTTTATGCATACTTGAATTCGATTCTTTTAAAGTTATAGTTAAGAATTTTTCCATTTCACGATAAAATAGAAACAATCCGATTGTAACAGATAGTAAACATTTTTGGACCCCGAAACGTGGGTACGGTTCATATGACTCAAGAGATTAAACTAAAAAGCGAGATAACATCAATACAAACAGGGCAAAGATTAGACCAGACTTTGGCTGATTTGTTCCCTGATTACTCGCGAACACGCATTAAAGAGTGGATTCTGTCCGGTGCAGTTAGCATTGACGGTAATGTTTCTGACAAACCTAGAACCAAAGTTTTAGAAGGTCAGGAGATCATTGTCTTAGCAACACTGGAAGAAGAAACATCGGCAAAAGCTGAAGCTATCGATCTAGATATTGTTTATGAAGATGACCATATCTTGGTTATTAATAAGCAGGCTGGACTGGTAGTGCATCCTGGTGCTGGTAACCAAGATGGTACCTTGATGAATGCTTTGCTGCATCATTGTCCTGGTATCGAATTGGTGCCTCGTGCTGGTATTGTTCACCGTTTAGATAAAGACACGACTGGTTTAATGGTTGTAGCTAAAACGGTTGAAGCACAGACACATTTGGTCACAGCACTGCAAGCTCGTGAGATCACTCGTGAATATGAAGCGATTGTTCAAGGCGGCATTATTGCGGGCGGCACTGTCGATGAACCTATCGATCGTCATCCAACTAAGCGTACCCATATGGCTGTAGTCCATAACGGTAAGCCAGCGATGACCCATTACCGCGTGGCTGAGAAGTTCCGAGCTCACACCCGTTTACGTCTTCGCCTAGAGTCTGGTCGTACACACCAAATTCGTGTGCATATGGCTTACATCGGTCATGTATTGGTCGGTGATCCTGTTTATGCAGGACGTCCGCGTCCACCTAAAGGAGCAGCGCCTGACTTTTTTGAAACCTATATGGGGTTCAAGCGTCAAGCATTGCACGCAATACGTCTTGAGTTAGCGCATCCTTTCACTTGTGAAATTATGAGCTGGCAGGCACCTGTCCCTGACGATATGGTTAAGCTGACCAAGGCACTGCGTCAAGATACCCTCGATAATCCAGCCGTAATTTAATGGTTGATGTTGTTGATGAGAAGTTAGCATGGTTTATTCCTAAGGGAGTAAATCTTGCTTTTTCTACTCGTCAAGATGGCTGCAGTTTACCGCCTTACCACAGTTTAAACCTCGGTACACATGTTGGTGATGCTCTCGTTAATGTTAATCGAAACCGACAGATCATTGAACAACGATTAAACCTGCCTGTAAGCCCTGCTTGGCTTGAACAAACTCATAGTATAGAGGTTGTTAATGCCGACAATCATCATATTCATTATGCCGATGGTAGTTATTGCAATAGTAGCAACCAGGTCTGTGTGGTGATGACAGCAGATTGTCTTCCGGTTTTATTGTGTGATGTTGATGGCACCGAAGTCGCAGCAGTACATGCTGGTTGGCGTGGGTTATGTGATGGGATTATAGAAGTCGCAGTTAACAAGTTTAGTCATTCGCCAAAAGAGCTGGTCGCTTATCTTGGCCCCGCTATTGGCCCCAGTGCTTTTGAAGTGGGTGAAGAGGTAAAGCAGCAGTTTGTAGCCTATGATCTTGAAGCTGAAAATTGTTTTAAACAAACATGTCAACAAAAAGGCAGCGACAAGTATATGGCTGATATTCATGCGCTAGCAAAGATCCGCTTACGCAAACTCGGCGTGAATAAGGTCTATGCAGATAAACGCTGCACAGTGACTGACTCTGAATCTTTTTTCTCTTACCGCCGTGATGGTGTCACCGGCAGAATGGCCTCATTTATTTGGCTCAATGCATAACTCCTTACTTGAAATTGTTCAAATAGCCCCCATATTTTAGTTATCACATGCTTTACGTTCTAGTAGAGCAAATCTATTATTTTCTGTTTGTATTAAGCCAAATGCAGTGCTCAAAGAGTATTGAGTTTTGCGTGACGATTTGTGGCAATGATACAAACCTAACTGAGTTACCGGAGGAATGATGCGATTAGATCGTATGACCAATAAATTCCAAATTGCTATCTCGGACGCTCAATCATTGGCATTGGGTCGAGATCACCAATTTATCGAGCCCGTACATTTGATGATGGCATTGCTTAATCAAGATGGCGGTTCTATTCACCCATTATTGACCCAAGCTGGAATTCAAGTCAGTAGCTTGCGTTCTTTATTAAGTAAAGAGTTGGAGCAATTGCCTCAGGTTGAAGGCACTGGCGGAGATGTTCAGCTATCTCAAGCATTGATACGTCTTCTTAATGTGTGCGATAAGCTAGCGCAAAAGCGTAAAGACAAGTTTATCTCTAGTGAACTATTTGTTCTCGCCGCGCTGGATGGCAATGATGTATTGGCCAAAGCTTTGAAAAAGTCGGGGGCAGATAAAGCCCTATTGGAAAACACAATTGATCAGATCCGTAATGGTCAGAATGTTGATGATCCCAATGCTGAAGATCAACGCCAAGCATTGAAAAAGTTTACCGTCGACCTGACAGAACGTGCCGAGCAGGGAAAGCTAGACCCTGTGATTGGTCGGGATGATGAAATTCGCCGTACTATCCAAGTGCTGCAGCGTCGTAGCAAGAATAACCCGGTACTCATCGGTGAACCAGGAGTGGGTAAAACCGCTATTGTCGAGGGGCTAGCACAACGCATTATTAATAATGAAGTACCTGAAGGAATTAAAAACAAGCGAGTCTTGTCCTTGGATATGGGCGCATTAGTTGCAGGTGCTAAATACCGTGGTGAGTTTGAAGAGCGTTTAAAAGCTGTACTAAATGAACTATCTCAGGAAGAGGGCCAAGTTATCCTCTTTATTGATGAGCTGCACACAATGGTTGGTGCCGGAAAAGGCGATGGTGCCATGGATGCAGGGAATATGCTTAAGCCTGCCTTGGCTCGGGGTGACTTACATTGTGTTGGTGCGACGACGTTAGATGAGTATCGTCAGTATATTGAAAAGGATGCTGCGCTTGAGCGTCGTTTCCAAAAGGTGCTGGTGGATGAGCCCAATGTTGAAGATACCATTGCTATTTTACGTGGACTAAAAGAGCGTTATGAGCTGCATCATCATGTGGAGATCACTGACCCCGCTATTGTCGCAGCTGCGAGCATGTCTAACCGCTATATATCAGATCGTAAGCTACCTGATAAAGCCATTGATTTGATCGATGAGGCCGCTTCAAGTATTAGAATACAGATAGACTCTAAGCCTGAATCTCTCGATAAACTTGAACGCCGTGCAATTCAGTTAAAACTTGAAGAACAAGCTGTAAGCAAAGAGGAAGATGAAGCAAGCCTGCGTCGTTTGGATGTGTTGCGCTCTGAACTTAAAGAGGTTGAAGGTAAAGCAGGCGAGCTTAATGAGATTTGGCATACTGAAAAAGCAGCACTTGCAGGTACTCAGCATATCAAGGCAGATCTTGAACAAGCGAGAATGGATCTTGAGGTTGCAAGGCGAGCAGGTGATTTAACACGTATGTCTGAACTTCAATATGGTCGCATTCCTGAACTTGAAAAGCAGCTAGATTTAGCGGCGCAAGCTGAAATGCAAGATATGACTTTGCTTCGCAACAAGGTCACCGATATTGAAATTGCAGAAGTGTTGTCCAAAGCGACTGGGATCCCTGTATCTAAAATGCTAGAGGGTGAGCGTGAAAAGTTACTGCAGATGGAAGATGCATTGCATGAGCGTGTCATTGGACAAAACGAAGCCGTCGATTCGGTATCGAATGCAATTCGTCGTAGCCGAGCTGGGCTTGCAGATCCTAACCGTCCTATTGGTTCTTTCCTATTTTTGGGGCCCACAGGCGTAGGTAAAACAGAGCTGTGTAAGTCGCTAGCAAAATTCCTGTTTGATACAGAATCTGCGCTAGTTCGAATTGATATGTCTGAGTTTATGGAAAAGCATTCTGTTTCGCGTTTAGTTGGCGCACCACCAGGTTACGTTGGCTATGAAGAAGGTGGATATCTAACTGAAGCGGTAAGACGTAAGCCTTATTCGGTGATTTTGCTTGATGAAGTGGAGAAAGCGCATCCAGATGTGTTCAATATCTTACTACAGGTACTCGATGACGGCCGCTTGACCGATGGCCAAGGCCGCACTGTAGATTTTCGTAATACCGTTGTGATTATGACATCAAACCTTGGTTCTGATGCGATTCAAGCAGGTTTTGGTTCTCAAAACTACGATGAAATGAAATCTAACGTTATGCAGGTGGTCACACAACATTTTAGACCAGAGTTTTTGAACCGAGTCGATGAGTCTGTTGTTTTCCATCCATTGAATAAGGAAAATATTGCTCATATTGCATCAATTCAAATTGACGGACTCAAGCAAAGGCTAGCAGACAAAGACTACGAGTTAAGCATAAGTGATGACGCCTTAGCGATTATTGCAGAGGCTGGTTATGATCCCATATATGGTGCTAGACCACTCAAGCGGGCATTGCAGCAGGAAGTTGAAAACCCACTGGCACAAAAAATCTTAAGTGGTCAGTTGCAACCAGGTAAAGCTATTAATATATCTGTTTCAGAAAACGAACTGACTTTCACTCAGTAATAGTGCAGCCTGTTAACCCATCATCAAAAGACACTTTTGAAAAAAGGTGTCTTTTTTTACGCTATTTGCACGCCTTGTATAGCCCTAACTTTGCGATATCTTTGTATTATTCCGTTTTTCGTCAATACTCAATGAAATGGTTTTGGTCGATATGAGTGTTAAAAGCACAATATATAGGCCAAAGGTTATAAGACAGGGAGACGTTCATATGAAGTATCGATTAGTAATTCTAGCTTTGTTTTCAATGGCAGTAGTAGGTTGTGCAAACGATGACCAGCGTGAGCTAGCGTCAGCACCTTACATAGGAGAAGGTAATCAAGAGTACGAGAGCCTCTATCATTATGGTTACTATCGTGGCTGCAAAAATGCTTATGTAATGAAGCAGCAGAAAATAGAGCTTTACGGTTCAGTTGTTAAAGATACTGCGCTTGACGGGTTAGATAAGTTTGATGACGGTTGGGATGCTGGCCTAAAGGCGTGTGAAGATGGAGTCGCTCGGTCAATGTATAATTTGACTGCCAATCAGTAGTCAATAATAACGAGACAGACTAAGCGTGAGTCTGTCTCCCTAAATTAATAGCAAGGCATGAGTTATTTTGAGCAAAATAAAGAGATCCGTTGTTTTTGCTCTTTAATCGCAGTTTGGCGCTGCTCTTCTGTCATCGCAATGCTTTCGCCTGTTTCTTTATTCTGCTTATTCAATTTTGAATGACTGATTAGTACATTTAAGCTGTGTTTCGCATTATCGCAAATGACTTTAGCTTGTGCATTATCTGAACCCTTTATAGAAGTTGCAATCTTTTCTAACTCACT